>NZ_JBQCFP010000059.1:0-41826 GCF_051958935.1 Dokdonella sp.
CCCCCCCCCCCCGGCCGGCTGGGGCGGCCCGCGCCCCCCCCCCCACCGCCCCTCGCCCGCCTCGGGGGAGTGGGGGGGACCCTTTGCGGAGCAAAGGGTGGGGTGAGGGGAATCCGGAGCGCCGCCATCAGCGCACCTTCAAAGTAGCAAGGCCAATCAGCACCAACACCACGCTGATGATCCAGAAGCGCACGATCACGCGCGGCTCGGGCCAGCCCTTGAGCTCGAAGTGATGGTGGATGGGCGCCATCCGGAAGATGCGCTTGCCGGTGAGCTTGAAGCTCGCCACCTGCAACATCACCGAGGCGGTTTCCATCACGAAGACGCCGCCCATGATCAGGAGGACGATCTCCTGGCGCACGATCACCGCGACGCAGCCGAGCGCGGCACCGATCGCGAGCGCGCCGACGTCGCCCATGAACACCTGCGCCGGATACGTGTTGAACCACAGGAAGCCAAGGCCGGCGCCGGCGAGTGCGCTGCAGAAGATCGCGAGTTCGCCCGCGCCAGGAATCGCCGGGATGCCGAGGTACTCGGAGAACACCTTGTTGCCGGCGAGGTAGGCGAACACGCCCAGCGCGGTCGCGACCAGCACGCTCGGCATGATCGCGAGGCCATCGAGGCCGTCGGTGAGGTTCACCGCGTTGGAGAAGCCGACGACGATGAAGTAGGCGAGGCCGACGAACACCACCGCGCCGAACAGGCTCCACCACGGTGCCTGCGTCGCCACGTCGGCGAGGTGCCCAAGCGGCACCTGCGCCTGCTTGATCAGCGGCAGGTAGAACGTCGTCGCCGCGGGTGTGTCGGCGCTGAAGTAGAGGTACAGCGCGACCGCGAGGCCGAACACCGATTGCCAGAAGTACTTCCAGCGCGCGGCGAGCCCGCGGCTGTCCTTGAGGACGAGCTTCTTGTAGTCGTCGTAGAAGCCGATCGCGCCGAACGCGATCGTCACGCCGAGCACGAGCCAGACATAGCGGTTGCGCAGATCCGCCCAGAGCAGGGTCGACACGGTGATCGAGGCGATGATCAGCGCGCCGCCCATCGTCGGCGTGCCCGCCTTCGACAGGTGCGTCTGCGGGCCGTCGCTGCGGATCACCTGCCCGGCCTTGACCTCGGCGAGCTTGCGGATGATCCACGGCCCGGCGAGCAGCGACACCGCGAGTGCGGTCAGCGTGCCCATGATCGTGCGGAAGGTCAGGTACTGGAACAGGTGGAACGCGCTGATCCAACCTTTCAGAAGCTCGGCGAGTTCAAGCAGCATGGCGTTCGCCTCCGTTGCCGTCTTCATCGCCGCCGAGCGCGAGCACGACGCGGTCCATCGCCGACGATCGCGAGCCCTTGACGAGCAACACCACGCCGGCGCGCAGTTCCGCGCGCAGCGCGTCGACGAGCTCGGCTTGGCTTGCGAAGTGCGCCGCGCCGGCACCGAAGGCATCGACCGCCACGCGGCTCAGCCGGCCGACAGCGCGCAGGCGCTGGATGCCGCTTCGCCGTGCCAGCGCGCCGATGTCGGCGTGCAGGCGCTCGGCGTCGCTGCCAAGTTCGGCCATGTCGCCCATCACGAGCACGCGCTCGCCGCGCTCCGCGGCGAGCGTCGCGATGGCTGCCGCGAACGAACCCGGGTTGGCGTTGTAACTGTCGTCGATGACGACCGCGCCCGATGCGTGCGTGCGCCGCGCGAGGCGTCCCGCGACCGTCGGCGCCGCCTCGATGCCTGCCTTGATCGTCGCGGGCGGCACGCCGAGGGCCAGCGCGATCGTCGCCGCGGCGAGCACGTTCATGACGTTGTGGCGCCCCTGCAGCGGCGATGCGATCTCGATCGCGCCGGCCGGCGCGAGCAGGCGCAAGCGGCCTTCGGCCGCTCCTTCGATCTCGAGATTGGCACCGACGTCGGCGCGACGCAGCAGGCCGAAGCGCAGCGTGCGACGCGTTCCCGCGAGTACGCCGAAGTATTCGGCGAACGCGTCGTCGGCGTTGATGATCGCGACGCCGTCGTCGGGCAGCGCGCGGTAGATCGCCCCCTTCGTTTCGGCGACACCCTGCAGCGTGCCCATGCGCTCGAGATGCGCGGCGGCGACGTTGTTGACGAGGGCGACGTCGGGGCGCGCGATGCGCGCGAGGTAGGCGATGTCGCCCGGCTTGCCCGCGCCCATTTCGAGCACCGCGAACTGGGTGTCCGCGGGCATCGCGAGCAACGTCAGCGGCAGGCCGATCTCGTTGTTGAAGTTGCCGGCGCTGACGTGCGTGCGACCGTGGCGCTGCAGGATCGAAGCGACCAGCGTCTTCACCGTCGTCTTGCCGTTCGAACCGGTGATGCCGACTACCCGCGCCTCGCTGCGCGCACGCACGGCGCGAGCGAGTTCGCCGAGCGCGGCGAGCGTGTCGGCGACGACGACCTGCGGCAGGGGCGTGGCGAGTTCGCGTTCGACCAGCAGCGCCCGTGCGCCGCGTTCGCGCGCTGCGTCGGTGAATTCGTGCGCATCGTGGCGTTCGCCCCGGAGCGCGACGAACAATGCACCCGCGCCGAGCGTGCGTGTATCGGTCGACACCGTGTCGACGACGACGCCATCGCCGTGCAGGCGACCACCGGTCCAGCGCGCGATGTCTTCGAGCCGGAGGTTCAGCATGCGCGGTCCTCCAACACGTTGCGGGCGACGGCGACGTCGTCGAACGGCCGCTTCACGCCGGCGCTTTCCTGGTACGGCTCGTGCCCCTTGCCGGCGACGAGCACGACATCGCCCGCCCGCGCCATGTCGATCGCGAGCGCGATTGCGGAGGCGCGGTCGCGCTCGACCGTCGCGAGCGCGGGTCGCGTGAACCCGGCGAGGATCTGCGCAACGATCGCGTCGCCGTCCTCGCCACGCGGATTGTCGTCGGTGACCACGACGCGGTCCGCCAGCGTCTCGGCGATCGCCGCCATCTGCGGGCGCTTGCCCGCATCGCGCTCGCCGCCGCAGCCGAACACGCAGATAAGCCGTCCTTCGCAATGCGCGCGCAAACTCGCCAGCGCCTGTTCGAGGGCGTCGGGCGTGTGCGCATAGTCGATCACCACGAGCGGCTGCCGGCCGTCGCCGCCGAGGCGGTTCATGCGGCCCGCCACCGGTTCGAGCACGGCGAGCGCGTCGCGGATCTGGTCGAACGCGAAGCCGAGCCGCCCGAGGCAGGCGGCGACGGCGAGCAGGTTGGACACGTTGAAACGACCGAGCAGACGCGAAGCCACCCGCCCTTCGCCCCAGGGCGTGACGAGGCGGAAGCCGAGGCCGGTCGCATCCGAGCGGATCTCGCGCGCGACGACGTCCGCATCGTCGCGCTCGATGCCGTAACGCACGAGCTCGACGCCGTCGCCGACGACCTTGGCGAGTACTCGCCCGAAAGCGTCGTCGACGTTGAGGATCGCGGCGCGAAGTCCGGGCCACGAGAACAGGCGCTGTTTCGCGGCGCCGTACGCCTGCATCGTGCCGTGGTAGTCGAGGTGGTCGCGCGTGAGGTTGGTGAACACCGCGAGCTCGAAGGCGACCGCGTTGACGCGGCCCTGGTCGAGCGCATGCGAGGAGACTTCCATCGCGACGTGGCTCGCGCCCGCATCGCGGAACTGCGCGAGCAGTGCGTGCACGGCGATCGCATCGGGCGTCGTGCGCTCGCCTTCGCGCACGCCGCCGTGCATGCCGGCGCCGAGCGTACCGATCGTCGCGACGGCGCGGCCCGCATGATGCAGCGCCTGGGCGAGCAGTTGCACGGTGGACGTCTTGCCGTTGGTGCCGGTCACGCCGACCACGTGCAGCGCGCGCGACGGCTCGCCGAAGAAGCGTGCGGCGATGGCGCCGACGCGATGGCGCAGGCCATCGATCCACACCACGGGCGCGACCGTTTCGGGTGAGGGCGCGCCGGACGCGGGCGCCTCGGTGCCTGCCGTGTCGGCCAGGATCACCGCTGCGCCGCGCGCCGACGCGGCCGGGGCAAACGTGATGCCGTGCGCATGCGCGCCGGCGAGTGCGAAGAAGGCGTCGTCCTGGTCCACGCGCCGCGAGTCGAGCGCGAGGCCGCGCACGACGATGTCGCCGGCACCGCCTGCATCGGCGTGGCCGTGCAGCAGGTCGCGCACGCTCATCCGGTATTGCCTGCTCATTCGGGTACACCCTCCGTATAGTCGGGCTCGGCCTGGGCGCCGTCGGGCGCCTGCCGTGCCGTGCGTACGGTGTGCCCGGGATCGGGCGATGCGGTGTACCAGTTCTGCACGTCGTCGGGCGGGACGTCGAGCAGGCGCAGCGCGCCGTCCATGACCTTGCTGAACACCGGCGCCGAAACGAGCGCGCCGTAGTACGCGCCTTGCGGGTCGTGGATCACGACGACGCCGACGAGGCGTGGCGCGCTCGCCGGCACCATGCCGGCGAACAGCGAGATGTACTTCTTCTGGTACCCGCCGCCGATCGCGGTGCGCGAGGTACCGGTCTTGCCGGCGACGCGGTAGTTGGTGATCGCGGCCTTGATGCCGCCACCGGGCGGATGCACCACGGTTTCCAGCATCCCGCGCAGGGTCGCCGCGATCTGCGGATCGATGACCGCGCGGTCCTTCGACTGGCCGCCCTTGACGAATGTCGGCGGACGCAAGCGGCCGTCATTGGCGAGCGCGGCGTAGCCCTGGGCGAGCTGCAACGGCGTCACGCTGAGGCCGTAGCCATAGGCGATCGTCGCCTGTTCGACCGGGCCCCAGTTCTTCGCGATCGGCAGGTTGCCGGGCGATTCGCCCGGGAAGCCGCAGCCGGTGACCTCGCCGAAGCCGAAGCGGTGGAACACGTCGTACATCTGGTCGCGGCCGAGCGTCGCGGCGATCTTCGCCGCTCCGACATTGCTCGAGTACGTGATCACGCCGGTGACGTCGATCAGGCCCTTGTTGTGCACGTCGCTGATCGTGTGGCCGTACAGCGTGTAGGTGCCGGGCGAGGTGTCGATCGGCGTGTGCGGCTTCCATTTGCCGCTTTCGAGCGCGGTCGCGATCGTGAACGCCTTCATCGTCGAACCGGGCTCGACCACGTCGGTCGCCGCGCGGTTGCGCCGGTAGGCCGGGTCGACGTTGCCACGCGCGTTCGGGTTGAACGAGGGCTGGTTGACCATCGCGAGGATTTCGCCGGTCGGCACGTCGAGGATCACCATCGAGCCCGAGCTCGCATGGTGCTCGACGAGCGCCGCCTTGAGCTCGCGATAGGCGAGGTACTGGATGCGCCGGTCGATCGAGATCGTGAGGTCCTTGCCCGGGCGCGCCTCGCGCACGAGTTCGACGTTCTCGACCTCGTGGCCGAGGCGGTCGCGGATCACGCGCTTGACACCCTTGTCGCCCGCGAGCCACTGGTCGAACGCGAGTTCGAGTCCTTCCTGGCCCGCATCGTCGATGTTGGTGAAGCCGAGCACGTGCGCGATGACCTCGCCGCTCGGGTAGTAGCGGCGGAATTCGCGCTGGCTCGCCACGCCCGGGATGCCGAGATCGAGGATCGCCTGGGCGGCATCCGGGTTCAGGTGGCGCTTGACGTAATAGAACTCCTTGTCGGAGCGCTCGACCAGGCGTTGCTTGAGCGAGTCCTCGTCGAGGCCGGCCGCACGCGCGAGTTCGCCGATGCGATCGGCGTGTTCGAGCAGTTCCTGCGGGTTCGCCCAGATCGATTCGACCGGCGTCGACACCGCGAGCGGCTCGCCATTGCGGTCGAAGATCGTACCGCGCGAGACCGGGATCTCGATGTCGCGCAGGTAACGCGCGTCGCCCTGCTCCTGGTAGAAGTCCTTGCGCACGACCTGCAGGTCGACCGCGCGCACGACGAGCGCGCTGGACGCGAGGCCGAGCACCGCGAACACGGCGTACAGCCGCGTGCGCGTGTTGGCCGGCTTCGTGCGCGCGTTCATCGCTGGATCACCAGGGTCTGCGCCACGGCGGGGGGCAGCATGCCCAGGCGCGCGCGCGCGATCTGGTCGATGCGGTTGTTCTCCGCCCACGTCGCCTGTTCCAGTTGCAGGCGGCCGAACTCGAAATTGAGGTTGTCGCGCTCGTTGCCGAGCCGGCTGAGTTCGATGAATGCGAGGCGGCTCTGCTGGCGCGCGTAAACGACGCCGATCGCGGTCGCGATCGTCGCGAGCAGGAGCAGCGCGAGAGCGGCGATGCGCAGGCTCACGGCGCCTCCGCGCGATCGGCTCGCTTCTCGGCGACGCGCAGCACGGCGCTGCGCGCGCGGGGATTGGTCGCGAGTTCCGCCTCGCCGGCGAACTGCGCCTTGCCGATCGCGACGAGCGGTGGCGGCGCGACGTCCGGCAGCGGCAGCCCGCGCCGCACCGGCCGCGCGACTTCGCCGCGGATGAACTGCTTGACGACGCGGTCCTCGAGCGAATGGAAGCTGATCACGGCCAGGCGCCCGCCCGGCTTGAGGCAGCGCAGCGCGGCATCGAGGCCCCGCTCGAGCGCGCCGAATTCGTCGTTGACGTGGATGCGCAGCGCCTGGAACGTGCGCGTGGCCGGATGCTTGTTGCGCTCGCGGTGGCCGATCGTCTTCGCGACGAGTTCGGCGAGGTCGCGCGTCGTCGCCAGCGGCTGCTCGCGTTCGCGTTCCACGATGGCTCGCGCGATGCGTCGACTCATCCTTTCCTCACCATGCCGCCACAGCACATCGGCGATCTCCTTCTCGTCCGCCGTCGCCAGCCACTGCGCCGCGCTCGTTCCCTGCGTCGGGTCCATGCGCATGTCGAGTGGTCCTTCACTCTGGAAACTGAAACCGCGCGCCGGGTCGTCGAGTTGCGGCGACGACACGCCGAGATCGAGCAGCACGCCGTCCAGACCCGCCGCCGCCTCCGGCCACGCCGCCATCCCGGCGAAATTCGCGTGGCGGATCGAAACGCGCGGATCCTGCGCGAACTCCGCCTGCGCGGCCGCGATCGCCTCCGGATCGCGATCCATCAGCAGCAACCGCCCTTCCGGCCCCAACCGCTTCAGCACTTCGCGCGCATGCCCGCCGCGCCCGAACGTTCCGTCCAGCCAGCTTCCCTTCTCCCTCACCCGGAGGCCTTCCAGCACCTCCGCCAGCATCACCGGCACGTGCCGGAGTTGCGGCGCGCTCATCGGAGAGCCCCGCTCACAGCTTCAGCTCGAGCATGTCCTCCGTGATCTGCTCCTCGCCGATCGTTTCGCGGATCTTCGCGAGATGCGCCTGTTCGCTCCACAGCTCGAACTTGTTGCCCATGCCGAGCAGCACCGCGCGCTTCTCGATGCCGCTCGCGCCACGCTGGCTGGCCGGCAGGGAGATCCGCCCGTTCGCATCGGGCTCGACGTGCGCCGCGGCGCCGACGAGCTTCATCTGCAAGTTGCGGTGCACGGCCTTCACCGACGGCAATGCGTTCACCTCGTCGCGCACGCGCTCCCATTCCTCCTGCGGGAAAATCCACAGGCAGCCGTGCTCGAACGGGTTGTAGGTCACGACGAGGCGGTTGCCGGACTTCGCGACGAGGTCGCGATGGGCTGCGGGGATGGCCACCCGACCCTTGTCGTCCAGCGTGACCGCGGTTTCGCCTTGAAACATGACCCACGTCTCACCACAAAAAACCACTTGAACCCACATTAGGTGGCGAGGCGCGGACTGTCAAGGAATTTCGGGAAAAAAATCCTGTTCAGGCAAGCATTTGTATCGAATCGGCGAAGCGTGGCCGACGCGTAGTTGATGCCAATTCTGAAGTGTCTACGGCAACCCTTTGATGCAACGCCTGTCCCTCGGGACAGACGCGCCCTACGTGACCGCCCACCCAGCCGGCCGACCGCGGTCACCACGCCACGACATGCTGCGGCGACTGACATTCCGCGATGCCGGCCCTGTCGGAGGGCTGAGGTTGAAACGGTACCGCCGCTGGCACCCCGCCGCAGGCACCGCCTCGCACTCCTTCGCGCGCCTCCGGGTTGGCCTCGTGCCACCGTTCGCTGCACCCGTCGGCCCGCCTTCCCAAGGCGTTTGACGACAGCGTACAACCTGACCATCGGCAACCAGTCAGCGGAGCGACATGAGGAGAGTGGCGGTCACCGGCGGCGCCGGCTACATCGGTTCGCACATGTGCAAGCAGTTGGCGGACCACGGCCACGACGTGATCGTCATCGACGATCTCTCAAGCGGCCACCGCGAGGCCGTGCGCTGGGGACGCCTCGTGCAATGCTCGCTGCTCGACGCACCGGCCTTGTCGCTCGCGCTGCGCGATGCGCGCTGCGACGCGGTGATCCACTTCGCCGGCGCGATCGCGGTCGGCGAGTCGGTCGACGATCCGCTCAGGCACTATGCGATCAACGTCGGCGGCAGCCTCAACCTGCTGCGCGCGATGCGCGACGCCGACGTGCGACGCATCGTGTTCTCGTCGAGCGCGGCGATCTTCGGCGAACCACGCCAGGCATTCATCGACGAAGCACACCCGATCGACCCGATCAGCCCCTATGGCCGCAGCAAGGCGATGGTCGAGAGAATGCTGCAGGACGCCGCGAGCGCGTACGGGATCGGCGCCGTCGCGCTGCGCTATTTCAACGCGGCCGGCGCGGAACCCTCGGCCACGATCGGCGAATCGCACGAACCGGAAACGCACCTGATCCCGCGACTGCTGCGCGCCGCGCGCGACGGCTTGCAGGTGGAGATCTACGGCGACGACCACCCCACGCCCGACGGCACCTGCATCCGCGACTACGTGCACGTCGACGACCTTTGCAGCGCGCACCTCGCCGCGCTCGACCACCTCGACGCGCGCGCCGGCTTCCACGCCTTCAATCTCGGCAACGGCAACGGGTGCTCGGTGCGCGAAGTGATCGCCGCCGTGCGCGCGGTGACCGGCAGAGCCGTCGACGTGCGCGTCGCAGGCCGGCGTGCAGGTGACCCCGCTCGGCTCGTCGCCTGCACCGATCGCGTGCGCGCCGGGCTCGGATGGAAGCCGGCGACACCGGCGCTCGAAGCGATCGTCGAGTCCGCCTGGCGCTGGCACCGCGCGCCCGCGTACTGATACGTTCCGGCGCAGCATCGGCGACGGAGTGCGCATGGCACGGCTTTGCCTCAACATGATCGTGAAGAACGAGGCGGCGATCATCGAGCGCTGCCTCGCGGCCGCGGCGCCCCACATCGACTGCTACGCGATCCTCGACACCGGCTCCGGCGACGACACGGTCGAGCGCATCCGCTCGCTCTTCGAGCGCCAGGGCGTCCCCGGCGTGGTCGGTGAAGGCACGTTCCGCAATTTCGAGCAGGCGCGCAACGACGCGCTCGACCTCGCACTCGCGAGCGGACTCGATTTCGACTACCTGCTGTTCTGCGACGCCGACATGGACCTCGACGTCGCGCGCGGTGACTTCCGCGACCGGCTCGGCGGCGAGGTCTACTCGATCGTGCAGCGCAGCGCCGAAGGCTTCGCGTACCCGAACGTGCGCCTGCTGCGACGCGACGTCCCTGCGCGCTACCGCGGCGTCACGCACGAGTACCTCGACGTCGGCGACCGGCCGCGCCCGCTGCTCGACGGCGTCGCGTTCCTCGACCACGCCTCGGGCGCCAATCGCGCCGGCAAGTACGAGCGCGACATCGCGCTGCTTTCCGAAGCACTGCGCGGCGAGCCCGATAACGCCCGCTACTGCTTCTACCTCGCCAATTCGTACTACGACCTCGGCGATTGCGCGAGCGCGATCGCCTGGTACGAACGGCGCGAAGCGATGGGCGGATGGGAAGAGGAAATCTTCTATTCGTCTTATCGCATCGGCCTGTGCCTGCAACGCCTCGCGCGCGAGGACGAGGCAGCCGCGCGCCTGCTGGACACCTGGCAGCGCTTCCCCGGGCGCGCCGAGCCGCTGCACGCACTCGCACTGCAATACCAGCGCAAGGGCCAGCATCGGCTCGTGCACCTCGTCGCCGAAGCGGGACGCGCGATCGCCGCGCCGCGCGACGCTCTGTTCGTCGAAACGGACGTCTACGCCTGGCGCCTGAAGGATCTCGATGCGGTCGCGCTCTATTGGCTCGGCCGGCGTTCCGCGGCCGCCTCGCTGAACCACGAACTGCTCACGCTCGTACCGGCGAGCGAGCGCGAGCGCATCGCGCGCAACCTCGCCTATTGCGAGAGCCAACCCGCCACCGCGCCCGCAGCGACATCGGCGACCGCTGCGGCCGCGCGGCCATGGGACAAGTACGATGGCCTCAAGCACTGGGGGTGGTACGTCGACCAGTTCGACGCCTGGCGCGAGCATCTGTCGACCGATGCACCCGTGCGCGTGCTCGAGATCGGCGCCTTCGACGGCGTTTCGGCGAACATGATGCTCGATGCGATCTTCACGCACCCGCAGTCGCAGGTGGTCGCGATCGATCCATACCGGCCCGACCCGACCACGCCCGAGGTCGACGCCTCGACGTGCGACACCTTCCTGCGCAACGCGCGCCTCGGCGGCCATGAAGGCCGCATCAAGCTGCTGCAGGGCAGCAGCTTCGACCTGCTGCCGCAGATGGCGCAGGCGTCGTTCGACGTCGTCTACATCGACGGCAGCCACCTCGCCCGCCACGTGCTCGAGGACGCGGTGCTCGCGCTGCGCCTGCTGAAGCCGGGCGGCATCATCGGCTTCGACGATTACTTGTGGACTTCGCCGACCGATCCGGGAGAACCGGGCGCAAGCCCGAAGGCCGCGATCGATGCGTTCGAACGCGTGCATGCCGGGCGCATCAAACTCCTGTTCGGCACGCGCCAGCGTTTCTATCGCCTGCGTCCGGACGCGTCACCGGCCTGACACCCGCTCACGCCCGCGCGTCCGTCCGCGCACGGCGAAACCGTGCGCGGACGTGCGCGAAGGAGTGAAGTCGGCCGATAAGCCGGGTTCTGTCGTGGGCAGCCATTCCTCTAGGCCGTGCGTCGCCGCACGGCTCGAGCAACCAACCCGGGGACGACGCGGGCCGCGCCATGGTCCCCCTATTCGGTCTTGCTCCGGGTGGGGTTTGCCGTGCCGGTCCGTTGCCGGACTCGCGGTGCGCTCTTACCGCACCGTTTCACCCTTGCCTGATCCTCTCGCGAGGCCATCGGCGGTCTGCTCTCTGTTGCACTTTCCGTCGGCTCGCGCCGCCCAGGCGTTACCTGGCACCCTGCCCTGTGGAGCCCGGACTTTCCTCGAAGCCTTGCGGCCTCGCGGCTGCCTGGCCGACTCCACGCATAGTCTAACAGCACCGCGCGTGGGCTCGCGGCACCTGCCGTCCCGGCGTTCACGTCCCCTGTTGTTCGTACAGCATCTTGCGCGGTGCGCCGGTGATCGCCGCCGCGAGTTTCGCCGCGCGCGCCGGCGGGAGTTCCTCGCGCAACAGCGCGAAGACGCGCCTCCCTTCGGCGAGCGTCGCGTCCGCGTCGTCGCCTTCGGCGCCGGCGACGACCAGCACGAATTCGCCGCGCTGCTGGTTCGGGTCGGCGAGCACGCGTGCAGCGACGTCGGCGAGCGGCGCCGCGATCACGGTTTCGAACAGCTTGGTCAGTTCGCGCGCGAGCACGGCCGCACGCGCACCGCCGAAGACAGCGACGAAATCGGCTCGCGCCTCGGCGATGCGATGGCACGAGACGTAGAAGATCCGCGTGCGCGATTCGGCGGCGAGCTCGGCGAGGCGCTCGCGCCGCGCGGCCGCCTTCGTCGGCAGGAAGCCTTCGAACACGAAACGGTCGCTGGCGAGACCGGCGACCGACAGCGCCGCGATCGCCGCGCAGGGACCGGGCACCGGCGAGACGTCGCAACCCGCCTCGCGCGCGGCGCGCACGAGCCGGAAGCCGGGGTCGCTGACGAGCGGCGTACCGGCGTCGGAAACGAGCGCCACGTCGTCGCCGCCGAGCAGGCGTTCGACGATGCGTTCGGCCTGTTCACGTTCGTTGTGTTCATGCAGCGCGAACGTGCGTGCGCGACTGCCTGCCTGCGCGAGCAACGGCGCGGAGTGGCGGGTGTCCTCGGCGGCGACGAGGGCCACGGTGCGCAATACCTCGCGCGCACGCGGCGAGAGGTCGTCGAGGTTGCCGATCGGCGTCGCCACCACCCACAGCCGGCCGCGTTTTCGTTCCATCGTGTTCGATCCCGCGCCGTCGCGACAGGGGCGTCCGCGCGATCGGCTATCATTCCAGCGTAGCGCATCACGCCGCCGGAGGGACGCCACCCATGCTTCGCCGATTCGATGGAACCGCGATCGCGCGCCGCGCCCGCTGCGTGACCATGGCCCTGCTGTGCGCGGCGCTCGGCGCCTGCGCGACGATGAGCGAGCTGTCGGAACAGGTCGGCGCCGGCGGCTCCGCCGCGGCGACCGCGCGAGCCGACCACGCCGAACAGCTCTATGCGGACGGCCAGCTCGACCAGGCGGCGAACGAGTTCCTCGCGCTCGCCGCGGGCGCGCGCGGCGACGCCGCCGCGCACTACCGCCTGCGCGCCGCCGAAGTGCTGCGCGATCGCGGCGATCTCGACGGCGCCGCGCGTGCGCTCGGCGACATCAAGCGTCGCCGCCTGCGCGGTGACGAGCCACAGCGACTGGACCTGCTCGATGCGGAGATCGCGATCAGGCACGGCGACATCGGCCAGGCCGACGCGCTGCTCGCCGGCCTCGGCGACGATCCGTCCGAGGCGGTGCGCATCCGCGCGCTGGAACTGCGTGCACGCGCCGACCTCGCGCGCGGCGACCGCTTCGCGTCGGCGCGTTCGCGTGCGGTGCTCGACCGCGACCTCGCCGGTGCCGACCGCGAGCAGAACCGGCGCCAGCTCGTCGAGGCGCTCGCCGGTCTCGACGTCGACGCGCTGCGCGGCGGCGCGGAACGGCTTGCCGCCGACGATGCGCTGCGTCCGTGGGTGGAACAGGCGTTGCGCGGCAAGGGCCAGCCGCTGCCGCGCGCACTGCCGAAGCCGAGCCGGCCGGTCGGGACGATGCAGCCCGGCGGCAACGGTTCGCTCGAGAACGAGGGTTACCGCACGCTGCACCAGGTCGCGCTGCTGCTGCCGCTCAGCGCGCAGTTCGCCACCGTGTCGCAATCCATCCGCGACGGCTTCCTCACGGCGTACTACTCCGATGCGCGCGAACGCCGCCCGGAGCTGCGCATCTACGATTCGGGCAGGACGCCGGCCGACGCGATCGCCGCCTACGACCGCGCGGTCGCCGACGGTGCCGACCATGTGGTCGGGCCGCTGCAGCGCGAATCGGTCGGCGAGCTGTTCCACCAGTCGCTGCGCGCGCGCGTGCTCGCGCTCAACCACCCCGACACCGGCGAGGTGCCGCCGCCGGGCAGCGCCGAGTTCGGCCTCCTGCCCGACGCCGAAGGCGCGCAGGTGGCCGAACGCATGATCGCGCGCGGCGACACGCGCGCGGCGATCCTCGCCGCCAACGCGGACTGGGCCGAACGCGCCGCGCGCGCATTCCGTGCCCAGTTCGAGGCCGCCGGCGGCATGGTCGTCGGCGAAACGCGCATCCCGGACAAGGACGTCAATTTCTCGACGCCGATCCTGCAGGCGACCGGCACCCTCGGCAGCGGCGCCGACGCTGGCGTCTTCGTCAGCATGCGGCCACAACAGGCGCGGCTGCTGCTGCCGCAGCTCAAGGTCGCAGGCGTGAACGTGCCGGTTTACGCGACGTCCCACGTGTACTCGGGCGACGCCAATGCCGCGCTCGATCGCGACCTCGACGGCGTCGAGTTCTGCGACGCGCCTTGGTTGTTCGGCAGCATCCCGGGGCGTCCCGACCGCAACCGCGTCGCCACGCGCGTCGACACCGCCAATGGGCTCGGCGGGCGCCTGTTCGCGTTCGGCATGGACGCGTACGCGCTGCTGCCGTACATGGACTGGCTGCTCGCGCATCCCGACTCCTACCTCAACGGCGCGACCGGCGAGCTCACCGCGGACAACTTCGGGCGCATCCATCGGCTGGTCGGCTGGGCACGCTTCCAGAACGGCATCGCTCTGCCCGTCGACGGCGCCCTCGACAGCGCGCCGTTGCAGCAATGACCGTGCGCACCGCCACGCGACGCGAGGCGGGCGCCCGCTACGAAGACTTCGCCCGCGTGCATCTCGAGCGCGCCGGACTCGCGCTGCTCGCGCGCAACTACACGTGCCGCTACGGCGAGATCGACCTCGTGATGCGCGATGCCGCGACGCTCGTGTTCGTCGAGGTGCGCTACCGGCGCGGTGGCGGCACCAGCCGCTACGGCGACGGCGCCGATTCGATCGGTTCGATGAAACGCACGCGGTTGCAGCGCGCCGCTGCGATGTTCCTCGCGCAGCATCCCGCATTCGCCACTTCGGCCTGCCGCTTCGACGTCGTCTCGATCGCCGGCGACGCTCCCGCTGCCGAACTGCACTGGCTGCGCAACGCCTTCGAAGCCTCCTGAGGATTCCACCGCATGCACCATCGCCTCCCCTGGTCGCGTTTCCTGTTGCTCGCCGCCCTGCCGCTGTTCGGCGGCTGCGTCGCTGCCGTCGTCGGCGGCGCTGCGGTCGGCGCGAGCGCCGCGCACGATCGCCGCGACGTCGGCACCTACGTCGACGACAAGCGCCTTTCGCTCGGCGTGCACGACGCGTTCAACAGGGACAAGGAACTGGCCCTGCGCAACGACGTGCGCATCGTCGTTTACAACGGCGTGATCCTGCTCGCCGGCGAAGTGCACACGGACGAGCTCAAGGCGCGCGCGGAGCGGCTCGTGAGCGGTTTCGAAGGCACGCGGCGCATCGTCAACGAACTCGCCGTGCAGGAACCCGAAGGCTTCTGGTCGCGCCGCCGCGACAACACGATCTCGCTGCACGTGAAGACCGCGTTGCTCGACCTGACCAGCCTCGAAGGTTTCGACCCCACGCGCGTGAACGTCACCACCGCGCATCGCGTCGTCTATCTCATGGGCAAGGTCACGCGCGAGGAAGACGAGGCCGTGACCGGCATCGCGCGCGACGTCAGTGGCGTCGACAAGGTGGTCAAGGTGTTCGAGTACGTCGACTGACGCCATGCTGCCTGCCGCCGCCCTCGCCGGACTTCAGCGCGTCTTCGCGGGCGATGCGTTGAGCACCGACCCGGCCGAGTGCCTCGTCTACGGCTACGACAACTCGCGGCGCCAGGCGATGCCGGATGCGGTCGTGTTCCCGACCTCGCACGATGAGGTCGTCTCGCTCGTGCGCATCGCGCACGAGCCTCGCCAGCCGCTGGTCGCGCGCGGGCGCGGCACCAACACGACCGGCGCGAGCGTGCCGAGCGGCGGTGGCATCGTCGCGAGCTTCGAACGCATGAACCGCATCCTGCGCATCGACGTCGACGATCGCATCGCCGTGGTCGAACCGGGCCTGCTCAATGGCGACCTGCAGGCCGCGATCGCGCCCCACGGCTTGTTCTGGGCACCGGATCCGACCTCGGCGCCGTTCTGTACCATCGGCGGCAACATCGCCTGCAACGCGGGCGGTCCTCGTGCGGTGAAGTACGGAGCGACGCGCGACAACGTGCTCGCGCTGCGTGCGGTCGCCGGCAACGGCATGGACTTCCGTTGCGGCACGCCGACGACGAAGGGCTCGACCGGTTACGACCTCGTGCGCCTGCTGGTCGGCTCGGAAGGCACGCTCGCGCTCGTCACCGAGGCGACGCTGAAGCTCGCTCCACTCGCCTCGTCGAAACGCACCCTGCGCGCGACCTACGCCGACGTGGGCGCGGCCGCGAAAGCGGTCGCACGCATCATGGCGCAGCCGGTCACGCCGTGCGCGCTCGAGTTCCTCGACGACGCATGCCTGCGCCTCGCACGCGACCACGGCGGCGAGGCGATCCCGCTCGCGGGCGCGATGCTCGTGATCGAAGTCGACGGCGAAGCGGACACGCTGCCCGTTGCGGCCGACGCGATCGTACGTGCCGCGCGCGGCGCCGGGCTCGAGGATCTCGCGATCGCCGACGGCGATGCCGAGGTCGCCGCCCTGTGGGCCGCGCGCAAGGCGTTGTCGCCCGCGCTGCGCACGCTGTCGCCGAACAAGATCAACGAGGACGTCGTCGTGCCGGTGAGCCGCGTGCCCGAACTCGTCGCGGCGACGCGCGCGATCGCCGCGAGCCACGCCCTGCCGATCGTCTGCTTCGGCCACGCCGGCAACGGCAACCTGCACGTGAACCTGCTGCCGCGCGACGACGCCGAACAGGCCCGTGCGGCACGCGCGCTCGACGAACTGTTCGACGTCGTGATCGGCCTCGACGGCACGCTTTCGGGCGAGCACGGCATCGGCCTCGCCAAGCGTGACTTCATGCCGCGCGCGCTCGATGCGCACGCGCTCGCGCTGATGCGCTCGGTCAAGGCACAGTTCGATCCCGACGGCATCCTGAATCCGGGCAAGCTGCTGCCCTGAATTCCGCGACTTTCGTCACGCGGTCGCATTGTGTACGCTGCGCTTCCCGGAAGGAGTCGTTCGATGCGTATGCTTTCGAAACTCGCTTTTGCCGGCGCCCTAGTTTCGCTCGCCGCGACGGCGCGCGCGATCAGCCTCGATCCCCATGGCATCGGCCAGGCGCTGATCTTTCCGTACTACACGACGAACAAAGGGCAGGACACCCTCATCTCGGTCGCGAACGCGTCCGATGCCAGTCGCATGGCCTTGGTCCGCTTCAACGAGGGGACGAACGGTCGCCCCGTCATGGATTTCGCGCTTTTCCTCGCGCCGCATGACGTCTGGACTGCACGGGTCAGCGCGAGCGAGGCGGACGGCGTCGCTTCGGTGTACACGAGCGATCACAGCTGTACTTATCCTGCCATCGGCGCCGGGCGCGCGTTCGACGCGTCCGCGTACGCGGGTGGCTCGATATACCCGGGCGACGGTGGCCCGACCGGCGCGTTCCGCACCCGCGAGGGATTCTTCGAAATCTACGAAGTCGGGACGGTGATGTCCGGCAGCCCGCTCGACCTTGAAATTCGCCGCCAAGACGGCCAGGTCGCACCGACCTGCTCCGCCGCGCAGCTCATTGTCCTCGCGAGCGAGTACCTGACGCCTCCGGATGGTCGGTTGTCGGGTTCGGTGGCCATCGTGAACGTCGGAGAGGGCACATTCTTCTCCTACTCGCCCCAGGCCCTCGCGGGGTTCACCGACCAGGCACTGTGCTGCTACAACGAGTGGGTCTTTTACACGGGCCCGAGAATGACCAATTCGTCCGATTCGACGTATCCGCAAGGGGCCGTCGCGCACCTCCCGATGGGCGATCGCGACGTCGCGCTCGATTTCAGTTTCGGCCTCGACGCATTCAGCGCGGTGTTCATGGCCGATTCCGTCTCGAATGATTACCTCGTCGCCGCGGGCCTGGGCGCACATACGGACTGGGTCCTGACGTTCCCGACCAAGGCGTTCCATACCGATCCGTTCTATGTCGGCGACGACCCACGCGCTCCGTTCGTCGAACCATTCCACTCGCCGGGCGTTTCGAACGTGCTGGCGAACGCGACGCAGTACGACCAGGAAGAAGGACACGGCGAGACGTCCGCGCTGACCCTGCCTTGGGTCGTCAATGTGATCGGCTTCCAGGATGCAAGCCATGACGTTTCCGGCGTGCTTGGCAGCGCGCTCACCGTTCCGGTCGCGCCATTCTCCGAGGCGGGCACGATGACGCTCGACCTTGCCCATGGCGGCGACGAATCGCACACACTCACGGCGCCTGACGGCCGCATGCTGCACGGCCTGCCCGCCACCGGATTCATGGTCTACAACATCATCAACGCGAACGCGGCGCCCGGGAAGCTCGCCAACTATGGCGGTGTGTTCCCGTACCGCTCCTCCGCGTTCTGCACGGTCCCGGCGATCGATCCGGCCTTCTGCCAATAGCAATATCCGATGGACAAGGACCTGCCATGTTCGAGCGCCCGCTCGCCCTGCTTGCACTCTCCGCGGTCATGTCTCTCCCGAACCCCGCGCACGCCGTCGCTTTCAATGCGCGCGGCCTCGGCCAGGCGCTGGTTTATCCGTACTACACGGTCAACAGGGGGCAGGATACGCTGATCACCGTCGTCAATGACGGCGCGCTCGGCGCGCTCGCGCTCGTCATCGTCGACGAGGGTTACAACGGGCGCGCGGTGAAGTTCTTCAATTTGTTCCTGGCGCCACACGACGTATGGACCGCCCGCGTGAGCGCGCTCGGCGAGACTGGCGGCGCCGCACTGTACAGCGCGGACACGAGCTGCACTTGGCCGCCGATTCCGCCAGGCGGTTTTCCGCTGGTGAGTTCGGCCTATGCCGGTGGAAGCATCTTCCCGCCCGATGGCGGCCCCAGCTCGATCACGCGCACGCGCGAAGGGTTCATCCAGGTCGTCGCGCTCGGCGCGGTGATTCCGGAGAGCCCCCTCGATCTCGGAATACGCCATCCCTCACCCGGAGCGGCGCCCACCTGCGCGAATGCCGACAGTTCGGCGGGCAGCCATCTGGCGCCCCCGGTGGCTGACACGCTCGGCGGCTCCGCCGCGATCGTCAATGTAGGCGAAGGCACCTTCTTCGCCTATGCGGCAAACGCACTCGACTTTACCGAGCAGGTGCTGTTCAGCGGGAGCGCGAACATCGAAGCAAACCCGCTGCGATTCGCCAACAGCGCGGCTTCGGCCTTCCCCACCGGCGCGGTTGCCCATGTCGCAAGCGGCGACGAACATTTCGCCATCGACTACGAGCAGGGCATCGACGCCGTCAGCGCCGTCTTCATGCAGGAGTCGATCTCCAACGATTACCTCGTCGCCGCAGGCCTCGGTGCGAACACCGACTGGGTGATTACGTTCCCGACCAAAGCCCTCTACACCGACCCGTTCTACCTCGATTCCGTACGAGCGCCCTTCGTCGAAACGTTCGGCGCACCGGGCGCCTCGAACGTGCTCGCCGACGCCGTCCAGTACGATCAGGAAGAAGGGCACGGCGCGACGACGGCGCTGACCCTGCCTTGGGTCGTCAACGTGATCAGCTTCCGGGAGGCGAGCCACGAGGCGTCCGGTGTGCTCGGCAGCGCACTCGCGATTCCGGTCGCGCCGTTCGCCGAGTCCGGTACGATGACACTCGACCTTGCGCACGGTGGCGACGAGACGCATGTGATCACGGCGGCCGACGGTCGCGTGCTGCACGGCCTGCCCGCCACCGGATTCATGGTCTACAACATCATCAACGCGAACGCGGCGCCCGGGAAGCTCGCCAACTACGGCGGCACGTTCCCGTATCGCTCGATCGTGTCCTGCACGACGTCGGCGGTCGATGCGACGCCGTGCGAATGAAGGAAACCTGCAGCGAGGCCGCGCCATGCGCATCCGATCGTCCCTCCACGTGTCCATGCTCGCATTCGCGGCCATCTCCGCCGGCAGCGCCGGAGCCGTTGCGCTCAACCCGCGCGGCCTCGGCCAGGCGCTGATCTACCCGTACTACACGGTCAACATCGGGCAGGACACGCTCGTTTCCGTGGCCAACGCGGGCGATGCGGCGAAGGTCGTGAAGGTTCGTTTCCGCGAGGGATACAACCACCGGGTCGTGCTCGACTTCAACCTGTTCCTGTCTCCCCGCGACGCGTGGACCGGCGCCATCAGCGCCGATGCGGCAGGCGGCGCGCGGCTGGTCAGTGTCGACCATTCCTGTACGCTGCCTGCGCTTCCTTCGGCGGGTATCGCGTTTTCGAGTAGCGGCTACGCGGGCGCCAGCACCGACGGCGGGCCGACGACCATCGCACGCACGCGCGAGGGATCGATCGAGATGATCGCGCTGGGTGACGTCGTCCGCGGCAGCGAGACGGAGCTGCGCATCACGCACGTCGGGCACGGCCAACCGCATGACGGGGTTCCTCCGGGATGCGCCGAACTCACGGCGACGAACATCGCGACCGACCTCGAGGTGCCCGGCGACGACCTGTTCGGCGCGGCCGGGGTCATCAACGTGGGCATCGGTACGTACTACCCCTACAATGCGGACGCACTCGCCGGCTTCACCGCGCACGTGCTGTATACGCCACTCGCCACGCTGGAACCGGACCTGCGCTCCGCGAATTCGGACGAGGCCACGCATGGCGTTGCGCGTGCCTACGTGTCCACGGGCAAGGGCGTGCTCATGCTCGACTATGCGCGCGGCGAAGATGCCGTCAGCGCCGTCTACATGGCGCAGACGCTGCGCAACGAGTTCCTCGACGCAGCCGGCCTGGGCGCAGCGACGGACTGGGTCGTGACATTCCCGACCAAGCAGTACTACGTCGACGGCGCACTCGGCCCGGCAGCGCAAGGCCTGTTCGAAGAAGCTTTCGCGGCGCCCGGGCGCTCCGACGTCCAAGTGCGAGCGGACTTCTTCGACCAGGAAGAAGGCGCCTTCTCGACCTCCCCACCGCCGGACGGCTGCGGGTTCATTTGTGTCGGTGGAATGCCGCTGTCGCTGTCGTATGCCGTCAACGTCATGCGCATCCTGCCGCAACACACGATCGTGCAGCCGAGTGAGGTGTTCGGTTCCACGCTGTCGACGGTGCTGCTGCCGTACGGCTTCCCGGCGGGTGAGGATCTGCCGCCGATCGACGCGGGCTGGGTGGATCTCGATCTCGCCAACGGTGGCGGCAGCCACGCCTTGGCGGGTGGCCGTCGCGAAGACGGTAGCGTCGTCGAACTGTCCGGCCTTCCGGTTACCGGCTTCATGGCCTACAACGTGATCAACGCGAATGCGCAGCCCGGCAAGCTCGCCAACTACAGCGGCGTATTCGCACACCGCTCCACGGTCGGGTGCAGCACGGCGGGCATCCACGCCTGTCCCTAACGCGTTGCGCCGCGCGCGGACGCGCGATGCTCCCGATCCGCCGCGCCTGCGCCGCATCCACCTTCAGGCGATGGCGCATCCGGCCAGCCACAACACGATCGCCGCATAGGCGCCGGCGATCACGTCATCGACCATGACCCCGAACCCACCGGCGATGCGTCGATCGGCCCAGGACACGGGCCATGGTTTGCACACGTCGAACAGGCGGAACAGCGCGAAGCCGGCGAGTATCCACAGCCACCCGCGCGGCGCGACGACGAGCGGCAGCAGCGCGATCCACTGGCCGACGAACTCGTCCCAGACGACGGCACCGGGGTCGTCGATGCGCAGGCGCGAGACGGCGACGTTGGACGCCCAGACGCCGACCGCGAAGGCGATCACGACGAGACCGACGTAAGCGGGCCATGGAAGTTCGCGCAATGCGAGCCATGGCAGCAGCGCCGCGCCCGAGCCGACCGTGCCCGGGGCTAACGGGCTGAGGCCCGAGCCGAAGCCGGTCGCGATCCACCCGCCCGGATGACCGAGCAACGCGCGCCGCTGCGCAACGTCGAGGCTCACGCGAAGTGGTCCCAGCCGGAGTGTTCCGGCACGAGCTCGCTGCCATCGCCGTCGAACATTCGCACGCGTTCGCCCGCGACGACCCGGCCGATGCGCGTCGCGCCGCAGCCGAGGCGCGCGAGATCGCGGTGCACCTCCCCCGCACGCGCGGGCGGCACGCAGAACGCGAGTTCGTAGTCGTCGCCACCGGTCGCCTGCAGCACGAGGCGCTCGTCGCGCTCGAACAGGGCGAGCAGCGCCGACGACGCCGGCAGTGCGCCGGCGTCGATTTCCAGACCCACGCCGCTGCGTTCGGCGATGTGGCCGAGGTCGGCCAGCAGGCCGTCGGACACGTCGATGCATGCGCTCGCGACGTCGCGCAACGCGGTGCCCGCGGCAATCCGCGGGATCGGCCGGTTCAGGCGCTCGACCAGCGCCTCGCGCGTGTCCGGTGGCGCATTGAACAACGCATGCGCATGTGCGTCGCGGCGATCGAGGCACCGCAGGCCGGCGGCGGCGTCGCCGAGCGTGCCGGTCACGAACACGAGATCGCCCACCTGCGCACCCTCGCGGCGCAGTGCGCGCCCCGGCGCGACGAAACCGTGCACGGTCACGCCGACCGCGAGCGGCCCGCGCGTGGTGTCGCCGCCGACCAGCGCGACGCCATGCTGCGCGGCGAGTTCGGCG
Organism: Dokdonella sp.; assembly: GCF_051958935.1. Lineage (GTDB taxonomy): Bacteria > Pseudomonadota > Gammaproteobacteria > Xanthomonadales > Rhodanobacteraceae > Dokdonella_A. The sequence continues at coordinate 21,947 of NZ_JBQCFP010000059.1, forward strand.
TAGCCCTCGATGAAGCCGGCGACGAACTCACGGTCCGCATCGGGCAAGGTCAGGGAGAGCAGCGACCACGCCGGTATCGCGCCCATCGCGGCAAGGTCGGACAGGTTCACCGCGAGCGCCTTCCAGCCGAGGTCGCGCGCCGCCGTTCCGGACGGGAAATGCACGCCCGCGACGAGCGTGTCGGTGCTCACCGCGAGTTCGTGGCCCGGCGGCACCGCGAGCACGGCGGCATCGTCGCCGACGCCGAGGCGCACGTCCGCGCGGGCGACCGTGCAACGCGTGCGGATCAGCTCGATGAGATCGAACTCCACGCGCGGCCGGTCCTTCTACTTGCGTGCGCCGTACTCGGCGGCGCGGCACGTCGCGGCGAGCTTGTCGAGCACGCCGTTGACGTAGGTGTGGCCATGCTCCGCGCCGAACCGCTTGGTCGTCTCGACCGCCTCGTTGATGACGACGCGATACGGCACGTCCACGCGGTCGCGCAGCTCGTACGCGGCGATGCGCAGCACGGCGCGTTCGATCGGGTCGACACGCGCGATCTCGCGATCGAGGAACGGCGCGATCACGGCGTCCAATTCCCTGTGCGAGCGCACGACGCCGCGCACGAGTTCCTCGAAGTACTCGAGGTCGGCGATCTGCATGTCCTGCTCGTGGCGGAACTGGTCGATCACGCCGTCGATGCGGTTGCCGCTGAGCTGCCAGGCGTAGATCGCCTGCAGCGCGCGGCGGCGCGCACGCGAACGCGCGGCCGGATCGATGCCGGCGGGGGGCGGGGTGTTCGTCACAGCTGTCTCCACAGATCGACCATTTCCAGCGCGGCGAGCGCGACTTCCTCGCCCTTGTTGCCGTGCGCGCCACCGGCGCGCGCCTCGGCATCGGCATGCCGCTCGACCGCCAGCACGCCGTTCAGCACCGGCAGGCGGTGTTCGAGCGCGACGCGCATGAGCCCTTGGGCGCAACCGTCCGCGACGTGTTCGTAGTGGCGCGTATCCCCGCGCACCACGCAGCCGAGCGCAAGGATCGCCGCAACGCGGCCGCCTTCCGCTAGCCTCGCCGCCGCCTGCGGGATCTCCCAGGCGCCGGGCACGCGCACCAAGTCGACCCTGTCGTCGGCGACACCGTGCTCCTGCAGCGCGCGGCGCGCGCCGTCGACCAACGCATCGACGATGCGCGGGTTCCAGCGGCTCGCGATGATCGCGTAGCGCGCTTGCGCGACGGGGCGCAGTTCGCCGGTGAGGATGGGCATGGCGGGAGCGAGGGTTGAGGGGTCGAGGGCTGGAGTTTAGCGGGGCGTCGTGGTGGTTGCGCGACGCCGCCACCCTCAAGACACGTACGGTGGGATGCGGCCGCGCAGCAGCGAGCGCTACGCGTGCCGCGCGGATGGTGGGGCTCGCGGTGGAGCGTGTTGCCTCCGGGCGCGATTTGGCGCCGCTGCATCCCACCCCAAGGGCTGGAGTTTAGCGGGGCAACGAGGTGGTTGCGCGGGCGCCGGGGCAGCGAACCGCATGAAAGCACCGCGGCTTGCGCCGCTCCCACAAAAATGCCGGCCCGCAGGGCGGATCGAGCCGCGCAAAGGCGGATCCGCCTTCAGCGCTCCGCACGGTCGAACGGCGGCTCCGGCCTTCGGCCTCGAGCCGCCCTACCAGGACCGTTGCGCAACTGCCGAGCGGCGGAAGCCGCGATGCGCTTCGGCCCTCAGCCCTCGTTCTCCCCCACATAACCCTCGACCTCGAGCCCGAATCCGGCCAGCGCGACGAGCTTGCGCGGCGTGCCGAGCACGCGCAGGCGGCGCACGCCGAGGTCGACGAGGATCTGCGCGCCGAGGCCGAGCCGGCGCCATTGTGCGGGCGTGCCGGCGTCGGCAGGCCCTTCGCCGCGCAGGCGCCCGAGCAGCGCGTCGGCGCCGTCCTCGCCGGCCAGCACGACGACGACGCCGCGCTCCTCGGCGGCAATCCGCCGCAATGCCGCGGTCACGGTCAGGCCGAGGTCGTCGCGCTCGAGATGCAGCACGTCCGAGAGCGTGTTGCGCACGTGGACGCGCGTGAGCACGGCGGCGCCGTCGTCGACGACGCCACGCACGAGCGCGAAATGGAGCTCACGCGCGAGCATGTCGCGCCAGGCGACGAGCCGGAAGCGGCCGAACTCGGTGTCGACCGTCGCTTCGTGCACGCGCTCGATCGTCTTTTCGGTTTCGAGGCGGTAGCGGATCAGGTCGGCGATCGTGCCGATGCGCAGGCCGTGCTTCGCCGCAAATGCCTCGAGTTCGGGGCGGCGCGCCATCGTGCCGTCGTCACTGAGCACCTCGACCAGCACGCCCGCCGGCTCGAGGCCGGCGAGCGCGGCGAGATCACTCGCCGCCTCGGTGTGTCCTGCGCGCGCGAGTACGCCGCCCGGCGCGGCCGCCAGTGGGAAGATGTGCCCGGGCTGGACGATATCGAGCGGCCCCGCATCGGCGCGCACCGCGGTGCGGATCGTGTGTGCGCGGTCGTAGGCCGAAATGCCGGTCGTGACGCCCTCGGCCGCTTCGATCGACACGGTGAAGTTGGTGTGGTGCGGCGACGTGTTCGTCTCGACCATGGGTTTGAGGCCGAGCTGGCGGCAGCGCGCGCGGGTCATCGACAGGCAGATCAGTCCGCGGCCTTCACGCGCCATGAAATTGACGTCCTCGGGACGCACTTTTTCCGCGGCCATGATGAGGTCGCCCTCGTTCTCGCGGTCTTCGTCGTCGACGATGACGACCATGCGGCCCGCGCGGATGTCGGCGAGGAGTTCAGGGATGGTGGCGAAGGACATGGTGGCAGCCTGGTTCGTGGTGCGGTCGCGCGCGCTCGGCGCCCGTGCAGGGATGCGTCGTCACGCGGAGCCGGAGCCCGCGAGGCGTTCGGCGTAGCGTGCGATGAGGTCGACTTCGATGTTCACCGCGTCGCCGACCACGCGTTCGCCGAACGTCGTCGCCGCGAGCGTATGCGGGATCAGCGTCACGCCGAAATCGGCCTCGCCGGCTGCATTGACGGTTAGGCTCGTGCCGTCGACCGATATCGAACCCTTGACCGCGACATAGCGCGCGAGCGGGCGCGGCAGGCCGAAGCGCCAGCGCTGCGACGCGCCGTCGTCGTCGATGCCGAGCACCTGACCGACGCCGTCGACATGGCCCGAGACGAGATGTCCGCCGAGGCGGTCGGCGAGGCGCAGCGCCTTCTCGAGGTTGACGCCGGCGCCCACCGCGAGCCCGCCGAGCGTCGTGCGTGCGAGCGTTTCGATCGAGACGTCGGCGGCCCAATGCGTGCCGTCGATCGCGACGACCGTGAGGCAGACGCCGGCGACCGCGATGCTGTCGCCGATCGCGACGTCCGAAAGGTCGAGGCGCCCCGCGTCGACGACGAGGCGCGCATCGCCGCCGCGCTCCTCGCGCGAGGCGATGCGTCCGACGGCCTGGATGATTCCGGTGAACACGCGTGCATCTCCCTCGTGGGGCCACCCGCGCGGGCGGCAAGTTGAGGCGACGTCAGGCGTCGGCAGGCCGCAGCAACAGGCGCATGTCGTCGCCGACCATGCGTTGCTCGTGCACGCGCAGGCGCGCGCGATCGCACATGCGCGCGAGCGCCGGCAATGCGAGCAGCGCGCGCGCGTCGTCGCCGAGCAACACGGGCGCGACGTACAGCAGCATTTCGTCGACGAAGCCGGCCGCGAACAAGGCGCCACACAAGGTCGGTCCCGCTTCGACCTGGACTTCGTTCATGCCGCGCGCGGCGAGCAGCGCGAGCACCGCGCCGCGGTCGAGTCCGTCGCCATCGCGATCGAGCGCGACGCGTTCGACCGCGGCGAAGCGATCGTCCCTCGCGTGCGCGCCGGCCGCATGCAGCACCAGGGTCGGTGCGCTGCCGTCGAGAACGTGCGCGCCGCGCGGCGTGCGCAAGGTGGAGTCGAGCACGACGCGCAGCGGCGCGACGGCGCCGACCGGTGCGTCGTCGAGCCGCACGGTAAGGCGCGGGTCGTCGGCGAGCACGGTGCCGCTGCCCGTGAGTAGGGCGGAACTGCGCGCGCGCCAGCGCTGCACGTCGGCGCGCGCCGCGTCGCCGGTGATCCATTTCGACTCGCCGCTCGCGAGTGCGGTGCGGCCGTCGAGGCTCATTGCGAGCTTGAGGCGCAGCCACGGCCGCCGGCGTTCGACGCGCGCGAAAAAGCCGCGGTTGAGTTCACGCGCGGCGTCGCGCATGAGACCGGTTTCGACCGCGACCCCGGCGGCGCGCAGGCGCTCGAGCGCGCCGCCGCCGCGCTGCGACGCATCCTCGGACGCGACCACCACGCGCGCGACGCCCGCATCGATGAGCGCATCGGCGCACGGCGGCGTGCGGCCGTACAGGCCGCACGGTTCGAGCGTCACGTAGGCGGTCGCGCCGCGTGCCTCCGCACCAGCGGCCTCCAGCGCGAGCACTTCCGCGTGTGGCTCGCGCTCACGACGGTGCCAGCCTTCGCCGACGATGGTGTCGCCACGCGCAATCACGCAGCCGACACGCGGGTTCGGCTGGGTCGTCGCGAGGCCATGCGCGGCGAGGCGCAGCGCATGCGCCATCAGCGCGTGGTCGTGCGGTGCGGACACGTCAGCTCTTGGCCTTGCCCGGCTTGGGGTCGCCGAGCAGCGACAGTTGCAGGCCCTCGAGCGAAGGCAGGTCGCGCTCGAGCCGTTCGATTTCCTCGCGGAACGCCTGCACGTCCTCGAAGCTGCGGTAGACGGAAGCGAACCGCACGTAGGCGACGTGGTCGAGCGTCTTCAGCTCGCGCATGACGAGTTCGCCGATGCGCATCGACGGCACTTCGCGTTCGCCGCTGCGGCGCAGGCTCTCGACCACCGCGCGCACGGCGGCATCGACCTGCTCGCTGCCGACCGGGCGCTTCTGCAGCGCGCGCATGAAGCCGGTGCGCAGCTTGCCTTCGTCGAACGCTTCGCGCCGGCCGTCACCCTTGACGACGTTCGGCAGCTTGATTTCGGCGGTTTCGAACGTGTTGAACCGCTCGCCGCAGGCCTCGCATTCGCGCCGGCGGCGGATCGTGCTGCCGTCGTCGGAAACGCGCGAGTCGATCACGCGGGTGTCTTCGTGCTGGCAGAACGGGCAATGCATCAGGCGGCCCACCCGATGCGTGCGCGCCCGGCGGCCGCGTCGACGAACGCGCGCACGAGCGGCGGGCAACGCCCGTCGAGCGCAGCGCGCTCGTGCTGGAACAGGGTCGCGACGAAGAACGGATGGCCGTCGAGTTCGAGTGCGCGCACGTCGCCCGCGTCGTCGAACGCGGCGATGCGCAGCGGCCCGCCCTCGATCGCCGCGCGGAAGGCCGCGCCGAGGCCGTAGCGGCAGTGGTAGGCCTCCTCGATGCGCGCGACGCCATACGCACGCTCGCAGCGCGACCCGGAAACGGGATGCACGGCGTCGCGCACCTCGACCAGCGCGCAGCTGAGCGGCACGATCACCGCGCGCGCGGCATCCGGCGCCGTTTCCGCATGGTCGGCGTCGGCCCAGCCGAGCACGTCGCGCGCGTATTCGACGACCGCGTGCTGGAAACCGCCGCAGGTACCGAGGAACGGCACGCCCGATTCGCGCGCATGGGTGATCGCGCGCAACGCGCCATCCATGTCGCGATACGGGCTCGCCGGGACGCACCAGAGGCCATCGAAGCCGGCCAGCCTTTGCCTGCCGTCGATGGTGTGCGTGCCGACCCATTCGACCTCGAGCACGTGCCCACCGGCCGCACCCGCGAGTGCGAGTGCGCGCGGGATCGCCCGATGCGCGACGACCGCGTCGTCGCGGTCGCCGACCAGGCCGATGCGCAGCGGTCGCATCATCGGGCTCCTCAGCCGTACACCGGGTACTTGCGGCACTGCGCGGTGACCTGCTCGCGCACGCGCGCGATCACGCCGGCGTCACCCGGTGCGTCGAGCACGTCGCAGATCCAGTTGGCGAGGTCGACGCAATCCTGCTCCACGTAGCCGCGCGTGGTCACCGCGGGCGTGCCCACGCGCAGGCCCGAGGTCACGAACGGCGAGCGCGGATCGTTCGGCACCGCGTTCTTGTTGACCGTGATGTGCGCCTCGCCGAGCGCGGCTTCGGCGTCCTTGCCGGTCACGTCGCGGCCGATCAGGTCGATCAGCATGAGATGGTTCTCGGTGCCGCCGGAGACGATCCGGTAGCCGCGCGCGATGAACGCACCGGCCATCGCCTGCGCGTTCTTCACGACCTGGTGCTGGTAGTCCTTGAACGCAGGTTCGAGCGCTTCCTTGAACGCGACCGCCTTGGCCGCGATCACGTGCATGAGAGGACCGCCCTGGATGCCCGGGAACACCACGCTCTGCAGCTTCTTGACGAGGTCTTCCGACGCGTTCTTCGCGACGATGATGCCGCCGCGCGGACCGCGCAGGGTCTTGTGCGTGGTCGAGGTCACCACGTGCGCGTGCGGCAGCGGGCTCGGGTAGACCCCCGCGGCGACGAGGCCGGCGACGTGCGCCATGTCGACGAACAGGTAGGCTCCCACCTTGTCGGCGATGGCGCGGAAGCGGGCCCAGTCGAGCACCTGCGAATAGGCCGAGAAACCGGCGACGACCATCTTCGGCTTGTGCTCGAGTGCGAGCTTCTCGATCTCGTCGTAGTCGACGCGGCCGGTGGCCGGGTCGATGCCGTACTGAACGGCGTTGAAGATCTTGCCGCTGAGGTTGACCTTCGCGCCGTGCGTGAGGTGGCCGCCGTGGGCGAGGCTCATGCCGAGGATCGTGTCGCCCGGGCTCAGCAGCGCGAAGTAGACCGCCTGGTTCGCCTGCGAACCCGAATGCGGCTGCACGTTCGCGTAGTCGGCGTCGAACAGCTGCTTGACGCGCTCGATCGCGAGCGACTCGGCGATGTCGACGTATTCGCAGCCGCCGTAGTAGCGCTTGCCCGGATAGCCCTCGGCGTACTTGTTGGTCAGCACCGAGCCCTGCGCCTCGAGCACGCGCGGGCTCGCGTAGTTCTCCGAGGCGATCAGCTCGACGTGGTCCTCCTGGCGGCGGCGCTCGGCGGCGATCGCCTGGGCGAGTTCGGGATCGAAGCCTTCGATACGGGCATCCTTGGAAAACATCGGCGCGTCACCTGGGCAGGACGAGGGAACCGTTCATTTTACCGGTTTATGCGCGTCGCGGCGGCTTTGCCGGCGCACGGATTTGGCCGTCCGAACGGAAGGCATGACGGGCGCCCCGCCGATCGGCGATAATGCACGGCTATCCCGCAGATTTCACGCCCGGAGCGCCCTCGCGGCCCCGGAGCGTCCACGCCCGGAGTCCAGGCATGCAATACATCTACACGATGATCGGCGTCAGCAAGGTCGTCCCGCCCAAGCGCCAGATCATCAAGGACATTTCCCTGTCGTTCTTCCCGGGCGCGAAGATCGGCCTGCTCGGCCTGAACGGCGCCGGCAAGTCGACGGTGCTGAAGATCATGGCCGGCGTCGACACCGACTTCCAGGGCGAAGCACGCCCGCAGCCGGGCATCAAGGTCGGCTATCTCGCGCAGGAACCGCAGATCGACCCGGGCAAGACCGTGCGCGAAGCCGTCGAGGAAGGCGTGTCGGAAGTGCTCGACGCGCAGAAGCGCCTCGAAGAGGTCTACGCCGCGTACGGCGAGGAAGGCGCCGATTTCGACAAGCTCGCCGCCGAGCAGCAGCGCCTCGAGAACATCCTCGCCGCGTCCGACGCGCATGCGCTCGAGCGCCAGCTCGAGGTCGCCGCCGACGCGCTGCGCCTGCCGCCGTGGGACGCGGTCGTCGGCAAGCTGTCGGGCGGCGAGAAGCGCCGCGTCGCGCTGTGCCGCCTGATGCTGTCCAAGCCCGACATGCTGCTGCTCGACGAGCCGACCAACCACCTCGACGCCGAATCGGTCGAGTGGCTCGAGCACTTCCTCGCCGATTTCCCCGGCACCGTCGTCGCGGTCACCCACGACCGCTATTTCCTCGACAACGCTGCCGAGTGGATCCTCGAGCTCGACCGCGGCCGCGGCATCCCGTGGAAGGGCAACTATTCCTCGTGGCTCGAGCAGAAGGACGAGCGCCTCAAGCAGGAAGAGAACCAGGAAAAGGCGCGCCAGAAGGCGATCCAGCGCGAACTCGAGTGGGCGCGCCAGAACGCCAAGGGTGGCCGCTCCAAGGGCAAGGCGCGCCTCGCGCGCATCGAGGAGCTGCAGTCGGTCGAGTACCAGAAGCGCAACGAGACCAATGAAATCTTCATCCCGCCGGGCGAGCGCCTCGGCAGCTCGGTGATGGAGTTCAGGAACGTCTCGAAGTCGTTCGGCGACCGCCTCCTCATCGACGACCTCAGCTTCATCGTGCCCCCGGGCTCGATCGTCGGCATCATCGGCCCGAACGGCGCCGGCAAGTCGACCCTGTTCAAGATGATCACGGGCCAGGAAAAGCCGGACAAGGGCGAGATCCTCGTCGGACCGACCGTCAACATCGCCTACGTCGACCAGAGCCGCGAGAAGCTCGAAGGCAACCACAACGTGTTCCAGGAAGTGTCCGGCGGCGCCGACATCCTCAACATCAACGGCATCGAGATCCAGTCGCGCGCGTACATCGGTCGCTTCAATTTCAAGGGTCCCGACCAGCAGAAACTCGTCGGCTCGCTGTCCGGCGGTGAACGCGGCCGCCTGCATCTCGCCAAGACCCTGCTGCAGGGTGGCAACGTGCTGCTGCTCGACGAACCGTCGAACGACCTCGACATCGAAACCCTGCGCGCGCTCGAGGACGCCCTGCTCGAGTTCCCGGGCAACGCGTTCGTGATCTCGCACGACCGCTGGTTCCTCGACCGCATCGCCACGCACATCCTCGCCTTCGAAGGCGACTCGCACGTCGAGTTCTTCCAGGGCAACTACCGCGAGTACGAGGAAGACAAGAAGCGCCGCCTCGGCGACGAGGCCGCCCAGCCGCACCGCCTGCGCTACAAGAAACTCGCCTGACGCCATAACGAAAAGCCTGGACCACGAAGCACACCGAGCACACGAAGGAGGCATGATCATTTTCCTTCTCGTTCGTTTCTCCGTGTGCTCGGTGCGCTTCGTGTCGAAGGCTCCTGCTCCTGTCTGTCGAGTAGGATTGCCGTGACGTTCATGCAATCGCTGCGGGCGGCGTGGCGGCGCAACGACTCGCTCGTCTGCGTCGGTCTGGATCCCGAGCCGGCCAAGTTCCCGGCGCGCTTCGCCGGCGATGCCGATGCGGTGTTCGGGTTCTGCCGGGCGATCGTCGATGCGACCGCGGACTTCGTCTGCGCGTTCAAGCCGCAGATCGCACATTTCGCCGCGCTCGGCGCCGAGGATGCGTTGCGTCGGCTCATCGCGCACGTCCACGACGCGCACCCGGGCGTTCCCGTGATCCTCGATGCCAAGCGCGGCGACATCGGTTCGACCGCGCAGAACTACGCGATCGAGGCGTTCGACCGCTACGGCGCCGACGCGATCACGGTCAACCCGTATCTCGGCCACGATTCGCTGCAGCCGTTCCTCGAGCGTGCCGACAAGGGCGTGGTGGTCCTGTGCCGCACGTCGAATCCGGGCGCGGGAGACCTGCAGGACCTCGTCGTCGACGGCCGGCCGCTGTACCAGCACGTCGCGGCCAAGGTCGCGCAGGAGTGGAACGCGAACCGCAACTGCCTGCTCGTCGTGGGTGCGACCTGGCCGCAGCAGCTCGGCGAGGTCCGTGCGATCTCCGGCGACGTGCCCTTCCTCGTGCCCGGCGTCGGCGCGCAGGGTGGCGACGTCGAGGCCGTGGTCGCGAACGGCCGCACCGCGGACGGCACCGGCCTGCTCGTGAGTTCATCGCGCGCGATCCTGTACGCAAGCCGGGGCGACGATTTCGCCGACGCCGCGCGCGATGCCGCCAGCGCCTTGCGCGACGCGATCAACACCTCCCGCAAGGCGTAGGGCGGTACGCGCGGAGCGCGTGCCGCCGTTCGCACACCACGAAGCCTTGCCGCAATCCATGGCGGGACTCGCGCTGCGCGCTCGACCCGCCCTACGCGCTCGACCCGCCCTCCGCGACCGGCCCGCCTTACGTGCTCGACTGCGTCAATCGTCGGCGGGGTCGAGGCCGGGGAACAACACGTCGGTGTAGCCGAACTTCGTGAAATCGACGATGCGTGACGGGTAGAGACGGCCGATCAGGTGGTCGCACTCGTGCTGCACGACACGCGCATGGAAGTACTCGGCGACGCGGTCGATCGGTCCGCCGGCGGCGTCGATGCCGGTGTAGCGGATGCGTTTCCAGCGCGGCACGGCGCCGCGCAGGCCCGGGACCGAAAGGCACCCTTCCCAGCCCTCTTCCTGCTCGTCCGACAAGGGTGTAATCGTCGGATTGAGCAGGATCGTGCGGGGTACCGCGGGCGCGTCCGGATAGCGCTCGCTGCGCTCGAAGCCGAAGATCACGAGCTGGAGGTCGACGCCGATCTGCGGCGCGGCGAGACCCACGCCGCCGGCCGCGCGCATCGTGTCGAACATGTCCGCGATCAGCGCTTCGAGTTCGGCAGCGCCGACCATCTCCGGCGGCACCGGCGGGGCCACGCGCAACAGGCGCGGATCGCCCATCCTGAGGATTTCCCGAATCACCTGCCACCTCCATCCATCAGCGGGAGCCAGAGCCCGGGATTGAAACACGAAGGACACGAAGCGAACGGAAAACGGGCTTGAAGCGCGGGGCATAGGAGAACGCCAATGCGCACTCCCCCTGTTCCTCCGGTGCTCCGTGTGCTCCGTGTTTCAATCTTTACAAGGCTTTTCCTTCGTGGCCTTCGTGTCCTTCCTGTTTCAGGCTTTGCTCCGCTGCTGGCCGGGCGTCGCCCCCCGCGCCACCCCGCCCGCGGCGTGACGGCCGCCGCGCGGTGTGCTTTGATTACGGGTCGCGACCGCTGGCCGTCGCCGATTTGAAGGGGTATCGAATGAGTTCCCAACCCGCCGCGGCCCAGCCCGTCGCGCAGCTCACCGTCCGTGCGGTGATCCTATCCGTCATCCTCGCGGTGATCCTCGCCGCGGCGAACGCCTACCTCGGCCTGTTCGCCGGCCTGACCATCGCGACCGCGATCCCGGCCGCGGTCGTGTCGATGGCGGTGCTGCGCCTGCTCGGCGGCGGCACGATCCTCGAGAACAACATCGTGCAGACCGGCGCCTCGGCCGGCTCGTCGATCGCGGCGGGCGTGATCTTCACGATCCCCGCCTTGGTCATGCTCGGCGCCTGGCAGGACTTCAAGTATTCCTGGGTGCTCGCGATCGCCGGCCTCGGCGGCCTTCTCGGCGTGCTGTTCTCGGTCCCGCTGCGCCGTTCGATGATCATCGAGGAGCCGCTCGCGTTCCCCGAAGGCAAGGCGGCCGCCGAAGTGCTGCGCGCGGGCGAGAACCCGGGTCCCGGCGTGAAGATCCTCGCCGTCGCGGGCGCGATCGGTGCCGTGGTCAAGCTTGCGGCCGAAAGCGGCATGCGCCTCATCCCCGACAACGCGACCTGGTCCGGATTCTTCGGCAAGTTCCTCGGCTACATGGGCACGAACCTGTCGCCTGCGTTGCTCGGCGTCGGTTACATCATCGGCCTCAACGTCAGCATCGTCGTCGTGTCGGGCAGCATCCTGTCCTACAACATAGCGATCCCTCTCTACCACGCGTTTTTCATGAACCACGATCCCGCGCTCGCCGCGCAGCTCGCGGGCGCGAGCGCCGCCGACGCAGCCGCCCTGATCCGCTCGGCGCAGGTGCGCTACCTCGGCGTCGGCGCGATGCTCATCGGCGGCGTCTGGACGCTGTTCTCGCTGCGCAAATCGCTCGTCTCCGGCATCCGGAGCGGCATCGCCGCGGCACGCAAGAGCGGCGGCGCGGTCGTGGTCGCCGAAACCGAACGCGACCTGCCGATGAAGTGGATGCTGATCGCCCTCGTCGCGTTCACCCTGCCGCTGCTCGCGCTGTACCAGGCGATCGTCGGCATGTGGACGGTGAGCGTGCCGATGACGATCATCATGATCGTCGCCGGGTTCCTGTTCGTGTCGGTGTCGGGCTACCTCGCCGGACTCGTCGGTTCGTCGAACAATCCGGTTTCGGGCATCACGATCGCGACGATCCTGTTCGCCTCGGTCGTGCTCATGCTGCTGCTCGGCCACGAATCGAAGATCGGCCCGGTCGCCGCGATCATGATCGGCGCGGTGGTGTGCTGCGCGGCCGCGGTCGGCGGCGACAACCTGCAGGACCTCAAGGCCGGCTACCTCGTCGGCGCGACGCCATGGAAGCAGCAGCTCATGCTGATGATCGGCGCGTTCTCCTGCGCGCTCGTGATGGCACCGGTGCTCAACCTGCTGTCGGCCGCGTACGGCATCGGCCCGAAGACGCCCGATCATCCGAACTCGCTCGAAGCGCCGCAGGCGATGCTCATGAAGTCGGTCGCCGAGGGGCTGTTCGGCGGCCACCTGCCGTGGGACATGATCGGCATCGGCGCGCTCATCGGCGCGGCGATCATCGCGCTCGACGAGTGGCTCAAGCGTCGCGGCTCGCATTTCCGCGTGCCCGTGCTCGGCGCCGCGATCGGCATCTACCTGCCGATCGAACTCATGGTGCCGATCTTCCTCGGCGGCCTGATCTCGTGGTTCGTCGAACGTGCGCATGGCGTGCACCCGCACGACGAAGCCGAGCGCGATCGCGTGCATCGCCCGGGCACCCTGTTCTCGGCCGGTCTCATCACCGGCGAGGCGCTCATGGGCATCCTCATCGCGATCCCGATCGTCGTGTCGAGCCGTGCGGACGTGCTCGCCGCGCCCGAGGCCCTGCACTTCAACAAGTACGTCGGCCTCGTCGTGCTCGCGTTCGTCGGCTGGCTGCTCTACCGCAGCGCGGCGAAGAAGTCCGCCTGATCGCTCATCGTGCTGCGCGGCGCCGGCCGCGCAGCGCGAGCAGCGGCGCCTGCAGCGCGAAATGCGCCCAAATGCCCGCGAAGACGACCGCGCGCAGCAGCGGATTCCGGGCGGCCGGGTCGAACTTCGTGAAGTAGCGCCACAGGCTGCGGTGCTTGTGTCGCGCAACGAACAACGGGCGTGAGCGGCTCGATGCGCCCTGCGCATGCGCGACGCGGATGCGCGGATCGATCGCGACGCGCCACCCCCCGTCGCGTACGCGCCGGCACAGGTCGAGGTCTTCAGCGTGCAGGAAATAGCCTTCGTCGAAACCGCCGATGCGCTCGAACGCGGCGCGCGGCAGCACCAGGCAGGCGCCGGACACGGCTTCGACCGTTTCCATCCCTTCGCCTGCGGCCGGTGGCATTTCCACGCCCTGCAGCGCGGGCCAGCGCGATTCGAGGCGCGCGAGGCCGGCGAGCGAGCACAGCGCCCGGCGCAAGGTCGGTTCGCGGCGGCGATTCCCGCGCGCCGGCGCACCGTCCGGATCGGTGACCTGGACACCGAGCAGGCCGATCTCCGGATCCGACGCGAGCGTCGCGCGCAACGCCGCGCAGAGATCGCGCCGCACGATGCAGTCGGGGTTGAGGAACACGAACACGTCGCCGCGTGCGACGGCCGCGCCGCGGTTGCATGCGGGGCCGAAGCCGAGATTGGACTGATTGCGCAGCACGCGCAGCCTGGGATCGTGCGCGTGCACGGCGAGCACGCGCTCGACGCTGCCGTCACCGGAGGCATTGTCGACGAGCACGAGCTCGAGGGCATCCCGGGCGGCGAGCACCGACTCGATGCAATCGCCGAGCAGCGGGCCGCTGTCGGCGGCGACGACGACGATGCTCGTGAGGTCGCTGCCGGTCGCGGTCACGACGCAATCAGACCGCGCCGAGCAGACGCTCGCCCTGTTCGCGCGCGTAGTTCCACAGCGCTGGCCATGCCTCGAAGAAGCCGGCGAGCTCGCTGGTTTCGGCACGCAGGCGCTCCGCGCAGCCGGCGCCGTCGATGTTCTCGGGCCAGTCGGCGAGGCGCGGTACGCCGGGCGTGATCAGGCTGCGGCCGTTCGCCTCGATGATCGAGCGCACGTCGGCCTGCCAGTAGATCGGCGCATCCGGCGCGTTGTCGTACTGCCCCTGCAAACGCTCGATGAGGTCGGCGCGCGCATAGGCGAGGTATTCCTGCAGCTGGCGCACACGTCCCTGCTCGCTCGCGCCGGCGACGTCGCGCAGGTGGGCGGCGAGCAGGCCGAGGCGCTGTGCCGGGTCGTCGGCGCTGAACTCGGGCAGGCGCGTGCGGATGAAATCCGCGACGAAATAGTTGAAGCGCGGCGTGTGCGCCGCGAGGGTGACGGACGAGCGGCGGCGCTGGGTTTCCTGCACGTGGCCGACCGCGACCGGCAGCTCGAACATCAAAGCGCCCGTGTGGCACAGCTCGGTCACGCGTGAGAACAGCGCGTCCTCGCCGCGACCGAGCGGGTTCGTGCACGGAAGCATCACGCTGTTGTCGAGCGCGAACGGCGTGAACGTCGCCACGCCGGTCGCGCGCGCCTGCCGGTAGCCGTACCAGATGCTGCCGACCTCGACGTTGCGCAGGTAGCTGTCGCGGTCACGCGTGAACTCGGCGCGGTCTTCCGCCGAAAGGTGATAGAGCCATTGGCCCGACTCCGATCGCGAACTGCCGTATGCGCCGTGATGGGTCGCGAGCACGGGCGCATCACCGTGCAGGTGATCGAGGCGGCTCAGGGTGAGCCCACGCAACGCCTGCGGGTCGATCGCGTAGCGCTGGCGCCCGACCGCGGCGCCGAGCGGATGGCCCGCCACCGCGAGATGCAGTTCGAACGGGTCTTCGTCGACTTCCTCGCCCGCGCCGAGTGCGTTCTCGATGTTGCGATAGAAGCGCGTCGTGGCCGTACCGGCGGGATTCGGATCGAGCCCGTCGCGTGCATCCTCGAGCCGGCGCAGCGGCAGGCGATGGTCGTCGTCGAGCAGCACGGCGCGTGCGCCGGCCGACAGCAGCAATGCGAGATTCCAGCCGCGGCCGCCTCCGAAGCGGCCACGCTCGCCGGCGCCGACCAGCGCCGGCAGGTGCGCTGCCGCCTGGGGCACGGCGCGTGCGAGCTTCTCGATCAGGCGCTCGCGTTCGGCCGACCCGATGTAAGTGAGCTTGCAGCCGGTCGCGCGCGCGAATTCACGCAGCAGATCGCGATGACGATTCGCCGCGTCGCGCGAGGTGGAATCGTCGATCAGCACGTAGTGGCGGTTCGCGCGGTGTCGGCGCTCGTTGTCGGCCAGGGACGCGAGCAGGTGGGCCGCCTGGTCCGGGCGATCGCATGCGCGGATGAACACCGCGCGCAGCGGCGCCGGCTCCCGATCCACGGCGGCGCCCGCGCGTTCGAGGAAGCTGCGGTCCGACACGAGCAGGCGGCGCTTGATCAGGCTGTCCAGCACGCGGGCAACGTCGTCGCGCTGCACGTTGAGGCCGGGAACGGTCGCGAGGATGCGCGAGACGTGCTCGTCGAGCGAGCGGAACTCGCGCACCTGGTCGAGCGCCTGCAGTACCTGGAAGGTCATCACGTGCGTTTCGCCGCTGCGCTTGACCTGGAAGATGCATTCGTTGTTGGACAGCGAGGCGACGACGCCGTCCTCGGACGCGTACAGCGGCGCTGCCGGGTCGACACGCGCCGGCGCGGGAGCCGCGGTGGTCGCCGCGCCATAGTTGATCTGGTAGTTGAAATGGCTGCTCATGATTCGTCGTTTCGTCGCCACCAGCGCCAGCTGTTTCTCGGTGCAGGCCGAGCCTGCGCGCGCAGTCGCTCGAGCTCGGCTTCGAGTTCGGCGATGCGCCCGCCGGCGCTGATGTTCTTGCGGATTTCGTGATTGTAGTGCGCGTAGACGGACTCGCCGCCGTCGCCGAACAGCGACAGTGCGGGGGCATCGGCCGGCAGCGCCCTCCGGCTGCACAACGCGACGAAATAGAGCGGCGCATAGGCAAGGCCGCTCTCGACCTGTTCCGCGCGCCCGTCGGCCGTCAGCGTCTCGCAGTTGGCCGTCGGCGCGCCGTCGAGCGACCACAGCGCGGACTGGAACAGCAGTTTCTGGCCGTACAGGCGCACATGCGGGAAATGCGGTCGCAGCAATGCGATCAATTCCTCGCGATACAGTTCCCGTACGTGGAATTCGTTGCGGAAGCCCGCCTGCTCGCTGTAGGTGCGCTTGTCCGGCGAGGAAATGAGCAGCAGGCCGTCTTCGGCGAGGACGCGCGCGAAGCCTTCGAGCAGCGCTTCCTGGGCGGCGAGATGCTCGAGCGTCTCGAAGGAGACGACGAGGTCGAACGAAGCGTCGGCGAATGGCAGCGCGGTGGCGTCGCCCTGCTCGTAACGCAGGCGGGGCCGATCGCCGTAGCGGGCGCGCGCATGGGCGACGGACGCCGCGTCGATGTCCACCCCCACGACCTCGGCCGCCGTCGAGGCGAGCAGCGCCGATCCGTAGCCCTCGCCGCAGGCGGCGTCGAGCACGCGCCGGCCAGCGGCGAATCGGCGCGCGAATGCATAACGGTGCCAGTGCTCGTACCAGATCTCGCGCACGCACTCGGGCGTGAATCGCTCTCCGGTGAACGGCAGCGCGGAATCGTCACTCACGCGGCGAACCCTCGTGGCCCGGATCGATCCAGCGATGCGCGAGGCGCACCAGGCCGAATTCGCGCGTCGCGCCGCGGATCGTCAACGAGCGTTCCATCGTGTCGAACACGCGTACACCTTCGGGGTCCAGCGGATGGACGCGTACGGTATAGCTGCCCGGCAGCAGGGGCAATGCGTCGAAGCGCAGGACGCAGGCATATTCGTCCAGGCCGGTGCGATGCGGCGCGAGGCCGTCCATGTCGGTGCTGACGCCGTAGACTGGCGTGCCGTCCGCGCGCGCGACACCTATGGCGACGCACGGAACGCGGCCTTCGCGCGAGCGGATGCGGCAACGGACCTCGAGCGCGGCCCCGCCGTCCTGCAGCAGCGGCTGCTCGCCCTCCTCGCCGTTGAGGCTCATGCCGAGCACGCTGAATTCGATATTGAGCCGGTCGCTCGCCGAAGGCGCCGCCTGTGGTGCCGATTTGCGCTCGTGCCAGGCGAGGTAGGCCTGCGTCACGTCGAAGACGTCGCCCGCCATGGCGACTTCGCCGCCGCGCAGCCAGCAGGCATGCCGGCACAGCTTCTGCACGTGGTACATGCTGTGCGACACGAGGATCAGCGTGCCGCCGCCCTCGAGGTAATCCTGCATCCAACGCACGCACTTCTTCTGGAACGACTCGTCGCCGACCGCGAGCACTTCATCCGTCACGAGCAGGTCGGGCTTGAGCGAGGCAATTACCGCGAAACCGAGGCGCACGACCATGCCCGACGAGTAGTGCTTGACCGGTTCGTCGATGTAGTCGCCGATGTCGGCGAAGGCGATGATCTCCGGCAAGCGGCGACGCAGCTCGGCGCCGTCGAGGCCATGCAGCGCAGCGGCCATCACGATGTTGTCGCGCCCGCTGTACTCGGGATGGAAGCCGGCGCCGAGTTCGAGCAGCGCGCCGACCTGTCCGCGCACGCGCACCGTTCCCGTGCTCGGCGTCAGCACGCCCGTGATGAGCTTGAGCAGGGTCGACTTGCCGGCCCCGTTGGCGCCGATCAGGCCGAGCGATTCGCCGCGCCGCACCTCGAGGTCGACGTCGCGCAGCACGCTGATGCGGTCGGCGTCGGAGCCGGTGAAGAGCAAACGGCTGAGGGCGCGCAGCCGGTCGCCGCTGCGATGCACCTTCGGATAGGCCTTGCCGAGACCGCGCGCTTCGACGAGCAGGTCGCTCACAGGAAGTCCTCGAAGTGCGGATCGAGGCGGTGGAACAGCCAGCGTCCGAACGCCAGCGCCGCCACGGCGACCACGAGCATGATCCCGAGGTGCGCCCAGTCGAGCGAGCCGTGGCCGAGCAGCAATGCGCGGAACGCATCGGCGTAGTACGTGAAGGGATTGAGATCGAGCAGGCCCTGCACGCCCGCCGGCAGCGAAGCGCGATCGTAGAAGATCGGTGCGCCGAACATGAGCAGCGGAAGGATCTGGCCGAGCAGTTGCACGAGGTCGCGCACGAAGACCTGGATGGCGGCGCACGCGAAGGCGATGCCCAGCGCGAGCGCGAACAGCGGCAGGTACAGCGCAAGCGCCGGCGCGAGCAGCCACAGGTTCACCGGCTGTCCGGCGAGGCGCATCACGAGCAGGATCGCGCAGAAGCCCATCGCGTGCACGACGAAACTCGTGCCGGCGACCGCGACGACGAGGACTTCGCGCGGCAGCGCGACCTTGCCGATCAGCGCGGCATTGTCCTGGATTGCCGTGGTCGAACGCAGGATCGCTTCCGAAAACGCGGTCCACGGCCACAGCGCAGTGACGAGGAACGGGACGTAGCCGGGCGCGTCGGCGCCGGGGATGCGCGCCTTGAACACATGCACGAACACGAACGCGTACACCGCGAGCTGCAGTAGCGGCTGGAACAGGGTCCACAGCGCGCCCGACAGGCTTCCGGCGAAGCGGTTGGCCAGTTCGCGCCGTGCGAAGCGCAGGATCAGCGGGAGCGGGAGCGCGGACAAGCGCAGGTCACGCCCACGCAGCGTTGTCGCACGTGCGCGCCGGCCAAGGGCGCGCGCTCACGGCTTGGATGCCGGCGCGGCGCCCTTCGTCTTGGCAGCCTTCGCCTTGTCGTTCGTCGCCGCCGCAGGAGCAGGGCTTTCCGGTGGCGCATCCATCTTGTAGCGCGTGCGCAGCGCGGCCACGTAAGCGGGGTTCGCATCGAGCGGGTTGTTGCGCAGCGTGTCCAGATGGTTGCGCACGGTCTTCTCGATGTACTCGCTCTTGAGCGCCGCGATCACGTCTTCGCGCACGCTTTCGAACGGCTGCCGCTGCGCCTGCTCGCGCTGGACCAACTGCAGGACGTGGTAGCCGAATTCCGTCTTGACCAGCGGCGACACCGCGCCCGGCGTCTGCAGCGCGCGTGCGGCGGCGCGGAATGTTTCGTCGTAAGCCATGCTGTCCGCGTGCTTCACGAGGCCGTGGTCGCGCGACTTGCCCGGGTCGTCGGAGTACTTTTCGACCAGTGCGTCGAACTGCGCCGGGTCGGCATGCGCTTCGGCGGCCGCCTTCTCGGCGAGAGCCTTGGCGTCGTCGTCGCTGCGTATGCCGGTGGAGACGAGGATCTGCTTGACGTCGAAGACGCCGCCGACAGCGTACTTTTCCGGATACGCGATGTATCGCTCGTGCGCGAGTTCGCTGAAATCGGGGATGACCAGTTCGTCGCGGAAACGGCGGACCTCGGCCGCGGCGAGCACCGCGTCGGTGACGCCGGCTTTCGACGCGAGCACGTCCGGGTCCTTGTCCAGCCCGCGCTTGCGGGCGTCCGCCGCGAGCTGGCGCTGGAGCAGCATGTTCGTGATCAGCGACTGGATGCGCTGCGGGCTGTCGAAGAAATGCGATCGGTCGAGCGCAGGCATCGGCTCGGCGAATGCGTCGATGTCGCCGAACGTGACCTTGGCGCCGCCCTGGCTCGCGATCACTTCATTGGCATCGGCCCGTGCGGAATCGGCGCGAGCCGAAGCCGGCACGAACAGCAGCGCGCCTGCCTGGAAGGCCACGGCCACCGCGAATCGCACGAAATTGCTCATCGAAACTCCAGAGAATTGATCGGAAACGGTAGGTATCCGGGCCACAGGGTCGCCGCCCGCGCCGCGATCCCCTCGGACCACTGATCGCCCACAGGGTTCACGTCGTTCCGAGGGCCGGACACGACAACGGAAGCGATCGACGCTTCCGTTGCCTTACCGATTCGAGCCGCGGGGGTGCGCTCCAGCGCCCCCCCCGGCGACGTGCGTCAGGGGGGGTGGTTTCTCAGCACGGGGTCTTTGGAGGATTTTCCGCTGCAGTCGCGGCTGGTCTGGGCCCGG
>NZ_JBQCFP010000060.1:0-2600 GCF_051958935.1 Dokdonella sp.
CTCGGCTCGCCGCGTACGCTGGTGCTGATCAACGGCCATCGTTACCTGTCGGGCGATCCGAACGCGATCCCGGCGAACATGGTCGAGCGCATCGAAGTGCTCACCGACGGCGCGTCGTCGGTATACGGCTCCGACGCGATCGCGGGCGTCGTCAATTTCATCCTGCGCAGCGACTACCAGGGTGCGGAGTTCTCGGCCGATTACGGCATCTCCGACCGTGACGACGGCGTGTCGAAGGGCTACTCCTTCACGTTCGGCCAGAGCTCCGACAAGGGCTCCATCATGGCCGGCGTCAACTACAAGAAGATCGACGGCGTGCTGTCGGGCCATCGCGAGTTCTCCAAGGACTCGGTGTCGCGCCTCGGTTCGACCAGCAGCCCGATCGGCACGTTCGTCGGCGGTTCGACCTCGTCGCCCTTCGGCCACGTGCAGATCCCCGAAGGCATGGCCGATCTGTTCCCGGGCTGCAGCTCGGGTTACCTCGCGCGCAATCCGGGCGCGAGCGGCTTGAATGTCGCGACCGATTACCATTGCTACCGCAACAATGCGGGCCCGGACGGCCCGAGCGACAAGTACAACTATGCGACGGTCAACCTGGTGATGACCCCGCAGGAACGCACGGGCCTGTTCCTCAACGGCAACTACAAGCTGACCGACAGCGTCGAAGCGTACCTGTCGGTGATGCACAACAAGACCTCGGCGTCGTTCCAGCTCGCGCCGGCGGTGTACGGCACGCCTTACGGCACGGTGGTTTCTGCCGACAGCTACTACAACCCGTTCGGCGTCGACTTCGGCCCGGGCGCGAACACGTTCACCGCGCGCCTCTCCTCGCTCGGCAACCGTCGCGCCTCGAATGGCACGGCGAACGATCAGCTGTCGACCGGCTTCAAGGGCTCGTTCTCGATCCTGAACGACCAGCAGTGGAACTGGGAGGTCGGCTTCGACTACGGCCATGTGCATCTGAGCACCACGACGTACGGCCTGCCGAACATGTCGGTCCTCAACCAGGCGACCGGCCCGTCCTTCCTCGGTGACGATGGCATCGTGCACTGCGGCACCGGCCCGGACGACATCATCGACGGCTGTACGCCATTCAATCCGTTCAACCTCGACGATCCGAACAGCATCGCCGCGCTGCAGGCCGCCGCATCGCCGGGCGTCAACAGCTTCATGACCAAGGAAACGGTCAAGCGCGTCGACCTCAACGGCGGCCTGTTCGACCTGCCGGCCGGCACGATGCAGCTCGCCGTCGGATACAACTATCGCACCGAGTACACGCACTCGAACGTCGACACCGGCCTCATCGTCGACTTCAACGGCAACTGCACGCTCGGCAGCCAGTGCGGCTCCGCCCTGCAGGGTGGCTACAACGTCAAGGAAGCGTATGCCGAACTGTTCGTGCCGATCCTCAAGGATCTGCCGTTCGTGCACGCGTTGAACCTCACCGTGGGTGACCGCTGGTCGAAGTACTCGACCTTCGGCAGCACCAACAACACGAAGATCGCGCTCGAGTACCGTCCGATCGAGGACCTGCTGCTGCGCGGCACGATGTCGAAGGTGTTCCGCGCGCCGACCGTCGCCAACATCTTCGGCGGCGCGGGCAGCGATGCGCCGAAGATCTCGCGCGACCCGTGCGACGGTTACACCGGGGGCGGCAATCCGGCCTGCGTCAACGTGCCGACCGACGGCAGCTTCCGCAACCAGAACGTCGCGCAGGCGGTGCAGCTCAACGCGATCCTGTCGGGTGCCGCGTTCGCCGGCTTCCCGATCGGTCCGGAGAAGGGCAAGTCGTTCGACTTCGGCATCGTGTACGACCCGCACTGGCTGGAAGGCCTGTCGGTCAGCGCCGACCTCTGGCGCCTCTACCTCAACGACAACATCACGACGGTGCGTGCGCAGAGCGTGATCGACCTGTGCGCAGCCGGCCAGACCGCCTACTGCCCGCTGATCCGCCGTTACGCGAGCGGTCCGAACCAGGGCCAGATCCAGACCCTGATCGAGCCGACCGGCAACCTCGGTCGCGTGGATGTCGGTGGCGTCGACTTCGCGTTGAACTACCGCCTGCCGGAATTCTCGTTCGGCCGCTTCAACGTCGGCATCAACGCGACGTACCTGAAGAACTACGACCTGCAGACGGCGCCGGGCCTCGAGGGCGGTTCGACGTACAACTACGCCGGCCACTTCATGAACTACGGTTCGGCGCAGGCAGGCGCGTGCCCGGGCGCAGGCGGCGGCGTGTGCCTGTTCCCGCGCTGGCGTGCGCAGAGCCAGGTCGGCTGGCAGATGGGCCCGTTCGATGCGTCGTGGGCGATGCGCTACATCCATCGCTTCCGCATGGGTTCGCCGTCGCCGTCGCAGGACACGCATCCGTACGGCACCGGCAACCCGTCGCTCGACGGCCTGTACACCGACTACGGCTCGACCATCTATCACGACATCCAGTTCGGCTACAACCTCGAATCGCTCAACACGCGCTTCGACATCGGCGTGAACAATGTCGGCGACAAGCAGCCGCCGTTCCTGTACGCGAACAACACGCTGAACGCGAACACGGACCCGAGCGACTTCGACCTGATGGGCCGTTACTACTGGGGCCGCAT
>NZ_JBQCFP010000061.1:0-13744 GCF_051958935.1 Dokdonella sp.
GTACGGGTTCTTGATCGGCTCACTATGTGAAAGCATCACAAAGAACTACCTGCATGGTAGGTGCGGGCAAAACTACAAGCGTCGAAATGCCTGGATGCTGGAGCAAGGCATCATTGATGAACCACTGAGAGACGATCTTGATTGGCTTTGGGACATGCGAAACAACATGCATCTCTTTCAACTTGAGCGTCTCGAGTACATAAATGCATACAACGACGAATTTCACCGGCGGGTTGTACGCACGTTCCGGAGGCTACTCGCGGCACTTGAGGCAGATCACGCAAATGCCAGCTAACTATTCGTTCAAGCCGACACCGCTTCGCGGCGCGGCTTAACTCAGGCGTTAGCCAACAGCAGGTACACTCTCGCATATGCACCAGCGGTCGATTGGGTACAGACGCTCCACTTCAAAATGGTCGCTTAGACCATCTTTAGATGGAGAGAAGCAGGTTCGACTCCTGCCTGGTGCGCCGCGATGAAGCAAACGTTGGCTCGAAAGGCGTTCAAGCAACAATTGGGACAAGCGAACCACTTTCTTGTCACAACGTTGGTGGCACTCCATTGCTTGGATAAGAATCCGCGGCACGAAGCCGCGGGCCTACGCGCCGCTTGGTCTCCAAAGAGTGTGCCCCATTCAATCCAACGATCCCGGGTCTTCATCCTGCATTCGTTCCTTGGCACCGCGGTCGACGCCCTCGATGTGTACTTTTCTCTGCTAAACCGAAAGCCCGACTTTATTCAGGACGCGGGTTTCTCTCAGGCCCTTCAAGCTTGCGGGCGATCGGTTCACAAGAAGGCCACGGCATTTGCCAGCTGGGTGCCGGGCACTACTGTCGAATCGGCTCTTGTTGAAGTGCTAATTGCCTGGCGCAACAACGTCATGCACGAATTGGCCGACAATCTTGTGTCGGACAGCTCTAAGGACACTTTTGAAACGCACGCACATGAAATTGCACAGTCCTATCGCGGCTTGAATCCAGAGAACCTCGTAAAGAAGGCGGAGACGGGAGCTGATCTGACCTTTAAAGAAACTGCTTCACTTATCGGCGCTTCGCATAACTTTGTTGCAGCGATTGACGGATACGTTCTGGCGAAACTGGACAGGCGGTCTTTCTATCTCAATCTTTTGCGCGAATGGCTGTTGCAGAACCCCGATAACCAAGGTTTTCGCACGCGCCTCTTCGATACTAGGGCCGACCGCTGGGATAGCTTCATGTCAAACTGGGCAGGTAACACCCTTCACGCTTCTCCATTAAGCAAAGCCGATCTCGACTCGATAAAGAATCTGGTCCCCTCGTTGAAGTCGACTGTTGGCTAACAATTCGTGTATGGACTCCCCTTGCAAGTGACCGAGTGATTTCGCTTCTGGCAATCCAATACATCCAACCGGGAAAGCCCAACCAGAACGCCTACATCGAACGCTTCAACCGGACGTTCCGCGAGGAGGTTCTCGATCCGTACCTGTTCCTGCGCGTCGAAGACCTGCGCGAGGCCGCCTACTGGTGGACGATCGAGTACAACGAGCGACGTCCCCATGATGCGCTCGGCGGCCAGACACCGATCGAAGTTCGCCAACAGCACACCAGCGGTTCTACTTTCAAACCGTCTGCTTGACGGGGGAGCCTACGCGCTGGCTCGCGAGCCCCGTCGTCGCTGCGCTCGCGATCGGCAGCAGCGAGGTCGCAATCACGCTGATCGCGACGCACGGCAACGCCCCACTCGGCCAGCTCGTGTTCTTCGCCCCCGCTGCGGTTTCCGCGGCGACGGGCATCTGGCTCGCGATTCGAGAGCGGCCTATTGGGAACGACGAGCCGCTGTCCCGCGATGCATGACGGACAACGCCCGCCCCATCGAAAGCTCCGCTACTTCGTGCTAGTCTGATCGCTCGACACGCGCTCTAAGCTCGCTGGGTCGAATTGCCGCGAAACGAGCTGGCCATTCTCATCCCATGTGCAGACCCATCTATCGGGAGTGCCGCCAAGGATCATGACTTGCTGGGTACCTAATACTCGAACGGGTGTGCCGGTCACAAAGTCTGCTTTGTTCACACGACGTCTCCGTGCTCAATGTGCGCGGAATCATACACGATCGCCTTGAGAGACGATGCGCGTCTGAAGTGACTGTGGCAGCTTCACATCGTTGGAAGTCGACCCGCGTCATCGCTTAGTGGCTTTCGCCGGCGTCCCTGTGCACGGGCGCGAATTCGCTGACTCGGCGGGTCGGAGGGTAGTATCCACGAGCTGAATCAGGCGGATGCCGACAGACATCATGCAAGCATGTAAGAAATGTCTGACGCCACTTGTAGGTCCGCAACGCCCGATGAGGCGTAGGCTAGTTCGCGTCTTAGTGTGCGTGCGGTCAGACGACGTGCTGGCGAGCGCGCACCTAAGCGGCTGCGGTAGACTGACGCCGCACGGCGACGCCGCGCGTATGGCACGCGATGGGATTAATGCGTGAGCGGTTGCGCGTCGGCGGAAAAGGTCGGGGAGTTTATCGTCGCGCGCATCCGCGGCGAACCCACAGCTAAGCACCTGCGCGAGACGTAGGCAAAGGTTCTGTGGCTCGTGGCGACGACGGTGCCGGACGCTTGCTCTACGACGCGTCACAGATGCATGCGCCGCCCGTCGACGTGCCCTGGGCCCATCGTGCGCTTCGATCGGCTGGCCGATACCGCTCTGCAGCTATAGGAATGGCGGCTTCCGGCCAGAAGCGGACGCCCGCAGGTGGCGCATCGCCAACGCGCGCGTTCCAGTTCATTAGTTCGATATCCTTGCATGGATATCGCGATGCCACTTCAGTTGGCTTGGGAACTGCTACAAGTCCGGGAAGAGGGGCCCGGGCCGTGTTCCTTCATGCCAGGACATGGTTCCGTCTTCTCCGATGGCATGGGGGAACTGAAGGAGATCGGCAGTCACAGGGTAGTTGGCCCAAGGATGTAGATAGAGAGTGGGCTTGCGCGATTCTAGGTTGTAGACGTTCAAGCCATCGAACAGCCACGCGGCGCTCACCCGCTTGAATTGTGGACCCGAATTTCCGATCCACGCTCCATTAGGAGCGCGGGACAATCGCGCTGGCGCATCGCGATCCGTGATCGATACCGTGACCTGCTCTTGCCCGAACAAGGCCTGCATTTCATCGATGCGGTTTAGGAAGTAGCCGCCGAAGTTTACGGCGACGACGAACGGCCGATCGAATGTTCCGTACTTGGAGCCCTTAAATCGAATGGCGTCACGAATCGGGCTCCAGGAATCCACCCAACCAGCCCTACCCATCTGCCCGGCCAACAGGCGAGTCGATTGACCGCGTGCGCCTTTCGATAACGGAAACGCTTTCAGCGAGATCATTAAGTCCTCATGCGCCCAGTCCAGCGACGGCAGCATCTCGTGGCCACCGGCTTCCATGGCCTCTAGTACCGCGTCCGGATCCAATCCGTCGAGCCACGCTAATGTCTTGCGAAGCAGCGCATTTCGACTCGGTTGCGTAGTCGGCTGGCCGCTCGTCGAAACCATTACCAGAAAATTCCGATGGTAATTGCTCGAAAAGATATCCAGGGTCGTAGCTACGAGCGGATGTTGGTAAAGGCCGCCGCCTTGGTCTTCGCTGGCAAGCACCGCTTCGAGATAGAACTCGTCGCCGCTAGGCGATTCAACCAGGAAGTCCGGCCGTGACGTCCGTCCAGGTAGAGCTGGATGAGGGGCCAGCTTGAATCCTCGGTTGGACAACAGCGCGAACAACAACAGTTCGAATTCTGCCGAGTGGAAGTGAGTGTCGTTGCCACTTTGGAAACGACGGACGAGATCGTCGGGATCGGGGTAGATCGCAACCAGTGCTTCAAGCCGCGACCTTGCGAGATGCATCTCCTCGCGCGCAGATCGGTTCAGGAAAGCGAATTCCGTCTCGGCATGCAGCTTCGGCGATGCATCGGTCCTAGGAGTGGTGTCAAAGATCATCGGTGAAAAGTCTATCTCACCCCCTCAGGCTCTCAAATCTCTAGCGCGATGTCAGCGCTGGCCGTACGGCGAGACGCTCAGCTAATCGATCCCAGTTGGCCTAGGTCCGCTTTGGGTCGCATAGCGTCAATCGCAATCCAGCCAGAAGCGGACACCTCTTGCCTTCTCGAATCAAAATAGCAACCGCCAGCCCAACAAAAACGTAGTGCGGAATTCGGGAGCGCGCGGACCTAAGCCAGTCGACCGTCCACGCCCGCACTAGCTCTAGATGTAGTGCTTGAAGGGCAACATCGGTTCGGAGCGCAACGGTGCGGCGACCAGAATTTCGCCAATCGCATTCGCGAAGCGAAGGGTCACTGGAAATCGATCATTGAAAAGACAGCTGTTGAAATTGATCTTGCTCAAGGCTAGGACATCTGCCATCACCGTCAGTACTGGGGCCTCGCCTCGACGGATGGCGACGTGCAGTGGGTTCGGGGTGTCCGGGCCCATGTAGGTATCCAGGCGAGGGACGTAACCCGAGGTCCAAAGGTATCCCGCGCGCTTGTTGGCGACCAGAGCGGTGCCTCGGATGACCGGGTAGTCGCCTGGTCGGAACAACTTCAAGTCATCCCAGGAATCCGTGATCTGCACGCCAACAGGATTGGTGTCCCCGCTGCATGCACTGCGAAATCCATCCCACTCGTCATCGTCAAAGCGCGACTGCGCATGGATGAACAGTTCGGCCGGATCGTGGCCATGCTTGTTTCGATACTCGGCAATCACCGTCGTTGCGAGCCGGTGCGCCGCCTCGGCGTCCAGATGATATTGCTTGGTCTCGGGGTTGTACCAGGGGCCTAGTGCGCCGCGGAAAACGATGCCTTCGCCATCGGCGAGGAACATCTGCGCGGCACAGCACGCGTAGCGCTGGTCCTCGCCCTGTGGCTGCTGCTTATAGACGAGTCCCACGTAACACACGCCCGGTCGCACCCCGGCAAGTTGCCAGGGACGTCCGCCTGACTTGTAGTAAGACCCGGTGGAGAGCTTCCAAGCAATCGTCGCCGGGTCCTCCACGCGGCGCTTCGGTTGGTCCGTGCCGGCCTTGAGGAATCGGCTCGGCGCTAGCGTCGTCTCACGGACGATCTGAGTCACGACCTTATGATCGAGCAGACGCGCCTTCAGCTGGCGACGAAAGTTCTTCTCGTATTGGTAGACCTCGGCGTCCTTCTCGTCCTGGGCGAACAGCGAGGATTGATACGCCATCTTCTTTGCTTGCTTCTCGCTCAAGAGAATCTTTCCAGGCATCCGATCGAGCTTCGACACCGCGGACTGGGGGCGCCCGAGCTCATAGACGAACTCCGGAATGACCACGTACCAGAACTGTGGTGGATCCTCGAGGCGCTTGGATTCGGCGATGAGTCGATCGACGTAGGTGTCGACCAGTTCCTTAATCGCCTCGTGGCGGTTGCCAATATGTGCCTTCTGCCGGAGGTCATCCTCCGATAGGTCGCTGATTACGCAGGCCGGCGTGTCGGACCAGTGAGCGAAGTACGCCTCCGCGAAGCCGGGAAACGGGACATGGTGCGGAGCGTTCTCCTTGGCGGCGCGTCCGCGTGGCGGTACCGGAATGAACCTCGATACCTGCGACGCCCATTCCTGAAAGCACGCAAGGGACTGAGCTGTCCCGATAAAGCCATAGCGGATCGAGCGCGGGACGGCGTCGGCATCCGAGGGTCCAAACAGGTACAAGCCGTCGCGGGGATAGGTCGCACGCTGGCCAAAACGAAATTCCAGCGACGGCTCCTCGATGTGCAGAAGCTCAAGGCGATTCTTCATTGCCGTCGCCCTCCTCTTCATTCCAGTCGCCGTAATCGATGTCCGGATCGTCCTCATCAGCTTCCGCGTCACCGCTTTCGGACACGCCGAATCGAGCGCGCGGTGTGTACGGTGGCAGAGACGCAACCAAACTCTCGGTCGGCGACACCGGGAAGACAATCTCGTCGGTTCCGCCGGAAACCCACCACAAGTACGCCAGCAACATGTCGCGCCAACGTGCGTTTCGCCAGCTCGCCGCAAAGGATCGGCGAAGGCGATGAGCTTTCTTAGGATCGTCGATCACATCCATGCCGTTCGTGGAGAACAGCAGGCGGGGCGCGAGCCGCAGGTGCGGCTTGGGGAAATCGCGAACTTGGGCATTCAAGCCGTAGTGCCAGAATACCTTGCGCTTCTCGGACTGCCCCATGATCTGGCGCGATCCTTTCGCATGCTTCCAGTCGAAGGACACTTTGGTCTTGGGAGCCCTGCGAATGTCCGCCCACCAAGTGCGCCGGCCGCGGGAGTTGACCATCCCCGACATCTCCATACGATGCATGGACAGATCGAAGGCTTGATTGCCCAAGTCGGAGAAGTGACGTCGGGCGACGTAGCTTTCGATGCCTTGCTCCGGCCAGCCGTCGGCTAGGAATCGGGCCAAGGGAATCGCCCCGACCACCCCCGCAGGAACGCCAGGACGCACTTCACCCGCGGCGTTAGGCGAAACGAACGTCAGGGCGCCATTGCGATAGGGCACGAGCGGATAGGCCGCGAGATCGCGCATATGAAAGCGCGCGATGTCGAATCCGAACGGTGGTTCGCAATAGTAGAGCGTCTCCGGAAACGACTTGAACGGAAGCCAGTTCGACATCAGGTACTCGTCGCGCGCGATCAATCGGGTCGCTCCACGGGTCTGATCCTCCAGCCACGCCTCCAGCGCGTTGCCGGCGCCCGTTCGCGGGATTGCTGGGTTCGCCGAAAGCAGCTCCGACAGTTCGATGAAGCCCTGCGACCAGCCCCGCGCGAAGTCGATGTACTGCAGGTGCGCGATTCGAAACGGCGCATCGAAGGCCGCCAAGCGAAGCGGGATGATGAACTCGGGGTCCGAGATTGATTTTCCAACGGCGGTCGCGATCTCGACTTCGTTGCGAACTCCCTGCTTCTCTAGTCCGTCAGGGGTGCACACCAACAGCATTTTTAGCGATCGGTGCCGAAGCGCATCTTCCAGCTTTCGCGCCCAGTCCGAGCCTCCATGCAGCACGAACAGGTCCGCCCAGACCTCATACCCCAAGGCGGTCAGCTTAGCGCCGAGCCAGCGCACGAAGGCGTTATCCTCTGGCGTCGCGTGAGAGATAAAGATTGCCTGTCGAGTGACGCTCATCTCGTTCATGCGCTGCCTCTGTCCACTGGAAACTCCTTCGACGATCGCCAGATACTGACGCGTCGGACTGCGCTGAGGCGGAAATCATATCGACTTCGCCCGTGAACGCCGTACGTCGCTTGACGGGCCTATCCACTGCGCTGCTACCGAGCATAGGCCGTTAGGTCCGCTTTGGCTCGTAAGCAGTCACTCGCCGGCACGGGACTGATCATTGCGGCCGGCGAGTTGATCATCATCGTTGATCAGTTCGCCGGTGCATTTGCTCCGGCGCAAGTGACCGTGCGCTACCATCATGATGGTCCGAGGTGGCGCCGGATCGGCGCCGCGATCGCGCGACGAACGTTGGAGGCTTGCATGTGCAGGAACATCAAGACGCTGTACAACTTCGATCCGCCGGCGACGCAGGACGAGATCCGCGCATCGGCGCTGCAGTTCGTGCGCAAGCTGAGCGGGTTCAATACGCCCTCCAAGGCGAACGAAGCCGTATTCAACGCCGCGGTCGAACAGGTGAGCGAGGCGGCGACGACGCTCATCCATTCGCTGTTCACGCTGAGCACGCCGAGGAACCGCGAGGTCGAGCGCGCGAAGCTCGTGATCGCTTCGGCGAAGCGCTTCGGGCGCTGATGCGCCGCGACCGCGCGCGCGGGCCGCGCCAACGCGGGCACCTCAATCCTCGAAGCGGCTCGTATCGGGGCGATCGCGCTCGTAGTGTCGCGCGAGGGGGAACGGCGGCAACCACGCTTCGCGGCGGATCGTCCAGAGCTCGTAGGTGGGCTTGAACGCGTCGGGTGCGTCGAATGCGCCGAGGCTGATTTCGATTTCGTCGCCACTGCGCCCGAACACGGAAGAACCGCAGCGCGGGCAGAAATGCCGCCCGGCGTAGCCGCGCGTTTCGCCTTCGATCGTCACCGCGTCCTCGGGGAAGATCGCCGACGCGTGGAACAGGGCGCCGTGATGCTTGCGGCAATCGAGGCAATGGCACAGGCCGACGCGATACGGGCGTCCGGTCGCGATGACGCGCACGTCGCCGCAGAGGCAGCCACCGGTGACTCGTTCCATGCACGCTCTCCTCGCACGTAGGACAGGCAGGCATGGTGGCACGGATGCGTCGCCGCGTCGCCGCCGCCCGGCCGTCGGCGCGTTCCGGTAGAGTGCGCGTCTCGATCGGCGAGCACGGGAATCTTCATGAAGCGCGTCACCGGCATTGGCGGCATCTTCTTCAAGTCCAGGGACCCGAAGGCGCTCGGCGCCTGGTACAAGCGGCACCTCGGCATCGACGTGCAGGCGTGGGGCGGCGCTGCGTTCCGCTGGAACGGCCCCGACAACCCCGATGGCGTCGGCACGACGGCATGGAATCCGTTCCCCGAAGACACCGGCTACTTCGCGCCGAGCACCGCGTCGTTCATGATCAACTACCGTGTCGACGACCTGCATGCGTTGCTCGCGGCCCTGCGCGCCGAAGGCGTGCAGGTCGAGGACAGGGTCGAGGAGTCGGAGTACGGCACGTTCGGTTGGGCCGTCGACCCCGACGGCAACAAGTTCGAGCTGTGGCAGCCGCCTGCGGGCAACTGAGAGGTTGCAGGCAAGCCAGGGCGCGCGCACGCCGTCCGCGCGCACGCGCTCGTCCATCGTCCCATCGACGCCTTCGATCGTCGGGAGGAATGCTGCATGGAGATTTCGGCCCACCTGCGCGACCGCGCGGGCCAACATGATGTGCGGGTATCGACCGCGGGCAACGAGCGACCGTTGGTCGTTGCTGCGAAGGCGAATGGGCGCGGCGGCGCGGTCAATGGGGGCGAGCTGCTCATGGCCGCGCTGGCGACCTGCTATTGCAACGATCTCTACCGCGAGGCGGCTCGACTCGGCATCGGCATCGACGGCTGCGAAGTGATTGCGAGCGCGGTGTTCGACGGTATCGGGCAGCCCGCACGATCGATCACCTATGCCGCGACGGTCGAGTCCTCGGCCGCCCCTGCCGAGGTCGAGCACCTGCTCGCGGAAACCGACCGGCGCGCCGAGGTGCATAACACGATCCGCGCGGGCATCGCTGTCGGTCGTGTCGCGTGGAACGGGCGACCGGCTTGACCGCGCGTCCCGGCTCGGCATCGCAGCAGGCCCGCTGGCGTGGCGCGTACGCCAGCGACGTGGAGGAAGCATGATCAGCCTCGATCCGATCGGACACGTGCGCTCGACGCTCACGCGCCGCGAGCACGCGCCCAAACAGGGCCACGAGGGCGCGCCGGTCGCGCGGCTCGTGTTCGAGCCGCGCGTCATCCTGGCGCTCGCGAACGTGCAGCGCGGCGACGAACTGCTCGTACTGACCTGGCTGCACGAGGCGGATCGCGACACGTTGCAGGTGCATCCGCGTGACGACCCGCGGCTGCCGTTGACCGGCGTCTTCAGCACGCGTTCCCAGGATCGGCCCAATCCCATCGGCGTGCACCGCGTGCGCGTGACGAGCATCGTGGGGCCGGCGGAGCTCGAGATCGCCGATCTCGAGGCGTTCGACGGCACGCCGGTGCTCGACATCAAGACCGTGCTCGACCGGCTTCGCGAGCGCTAGGTCGCGCGGGGCTGCCTGGCGACCCCTGCCTCAGCGCGCCCGCGCCTGCGTCGCCATTTGGATCGCGAGGCCGCCGAGCACGCTGCCCATGAACCAGCGCTGCACCGTGAGCCAGGTCGGGCGCTGCGCGAGGAAGCTCGCGATGGAACCGGCGAGCAGCACGACGCTGCCGTTGACGAGCATGCTGATCGTGATCTGGATCGCGCACAGCAGCAGCGACTGCGCGAACACGTGGCCAGCGGCCACGTCGATGAACTGCGGCAGCAGCGAGAGATAGAGCAGCGCCGCCTTCGGGTTGAGCAGGTTGGTCATGAGGCCCATCGTGACGAGCTTGCGGCGCGAATCCTTCGGCAGCTCGCGCGGCGCGAACGGCGAGCGGCCGCCGGGCTTGAGCGCCTGCCAGGCGAGCCAGCCGAGGTAGAGCGCGCCGCCGAAGCGCAGCACGTCGTAGGCGATCGGCACCGTGAACAGCAGCGCGGTGAGGCCGAACGCGGCGAGCAGCGAATAGACGACGAAGCCGAGCGCGGTGCCGGCGAGCGAGGTGAGCCCGGCGGCGGGCCCCTGGCTGATCGAGCGCGAGGTGAGATAGATCATGTTCGGCCCCGGCGTGAGCGCCATGCCGAGGCAGAGCAGGCTGAAACCGAGCGTCGCGTGGGGCAGCGTCATGAACGGCTCCGGGCAGGAGGCGCGCATTCTGCCGCGCCCGCGTCGCGGGCGACAGGTCCACTTCGGCGGTGCCATCGCGCCGATTTGCGCGAGAATAGGCTCCTTCCGTTTCCATCGAAAGGCGGCCGATGCACCCCTCGTCCCTCATTGCGATCACGCGCGACGTCAGCCCCAGCCTCGCCGCGTGCGAACTGTCGTTCGTCGAGCGCGCGCCGATCGATCTCGACCGCGCGGTCGAACAGCATCGCGCCTATCGCAGCGCGCTCGCGGCGCTCGGCTGCGAGGTGCATGACCTGCCCGCGCAGGCGGAATTTCCGGACGCGGTGTTCGTCGAGGATGTCGCGATCGTCGTCGACGAGATCGCGGTGATGACGCGCCCCGGCGCCCCGTCGCGCCGCGGCGAAGGCGCGACGGTGGCGCCGCTGCTCGCGCGCTGGCGTAGCCTGCGCGCGATCGAAGCGCCGGGCACGCTCGATGGCGGCGACGTGTTGCGCATCGGCCGGCGCGTCTGCGTGGGTGAATCGGCGCGCAGCAATGCGGCGGGCATCGCGCAGTTGCGCGCGCTGCTCGCGCCCCATGGATACACGGTGCAGGGCGTGCCGATCCACGGTTGCCTGCATCTCAAGTCCGCGGTCACCGCCCTCGCCGACGACACCGTGCTGGTGCAGCCGGCATGGGTCGACCGCGCGGCGTTCGCCGGCTATCGCATCGTCGAGGTCGACACGGCCGAGGAGCATGCGGCGAACGTGCTGCGCATCGGCGATCGCGTGATCTCGCCCGCATGCTTCCCGCGCACGCATGCGCGCATCCGCGTCGCGGGCGTCGAGGTCGTCGCGGTCGACGTATCGGAGTTGCAGAAGGCGGAAGGGGCGGTGACGTGTTGCAGCCTCGTGTTCACTTCGGCGCCGTGAACATGGCGTTCGCCGACGGCATCGCGGCTGAAGCCGCTCCCACCGCAAGCGGGTACGCGACCTGCGGCGTGCCTCTGCAGGAGCGGCTTCGGCCGGGATGCTCTCCGGCCCTCAGCTCCCAGCCCTCAGCCATCGCTTCATCCGAATCGCCTCCAGCGCGAGGTACGACGGCTCCATCCACCGCGACGCCGCCGCGCGCAGCGCGTCGTCGACGGCGTCGTTCTTGTCGGCGCGATCATCGGTGAACGCGATGTGCGGCCGCTTCGCGTGCCGCGTGAACGTGGCCGCGTAGCGGTCCGCGTCGACGGCCGCGGGGTCGAGTCCGAACAGGCGCGGGATGCGTGTCGGGAGCGCATCCGACGACGCATCGGCGAGTTCGCTGTAGTTGACGAGCTGCTCCGGTCGCACGTGGGGTACGACGGCCGCGCAGATCGAGCCGAGCACGCGTGCCGCGTGTTCGGTCATCGAGAACGGAGCGTCCGCAGGCGCTGGCGCGAGCCATGGCTCGGGCAGCATGCCGGGCACCGTGTGACGCCCCGACTCGCGCGCGTGCGAGACGAGCACTTCGTGCGGCGCGCGATACGCGAACAGCCACGGCACGCCGGGCAGCAGCGACTGCAGCGCACCGAGCGCGAGCGCATGCCAGGCATCGAGCTTGATGATGACGCGCGCATCGTCGCGCCTGGGCTGGCACAGCGCTGCGAGTGCCGCGCGGAACGTGAGCGCTTCAGGATCCATGCCGGACAGCGCCGCCATCAGCGCGGTGTCGAGCAGGCCGGGTTCGCTCACCACGCGCGTGCCGGGCCATGCCTTGAGCGCCTGCGCGATCAGGGTGGATCCGCAGCGCGATTCGTGCACGATCAGTCCGGCGAGTGGCAACGCCTCGGCCTCGAGTTCGGCGACCAGCGTGGGCGTGACCGGCGTGCGCTGCGCGAACCAGCGGTTGAACGGCCGGTAGCGCAGCGCCGCGACGACATGCTCGTGGAACGGCGCATCGGGCACGTCGCCGCAGCCCCAGACGAGTTCCGCGCCGTGCATGCTCCATTCGAGCGCGAGCGGCTGCCAGTCGCGTCGCTGCGCGCTCGGCCATGCCGCGCGCGCCGGCTGCGCCGGCGCCGCCTGATGGTAGGCGAGGGCGGCGAGCACGGGCGCATCGTCGGCGTGGCCATGCACGGCGTTCGCCGCGAGCAGGGCGTCGCGGAACGTATCGGAGGCGGGAATCGCCGCGAGCGCAGCCGCCTGCGCGGGGTGCAGCAGCAGCCAGTCGGCGCAGCGGGCGAGGGCCTGTTCGGGGGTCGTGGTGGACATCGCGGGATCATAGCGGTGCGTGCGCGACGCCGGCAGCGGTCGTTTCCCCACGGCAACGGCGCGTCGCGGCGGCGGCCACTACTGCGGCGCGCCGCGAAGCCCTATGTTGGCATCAGGAGAAGGCCGCCCGTTCGGGCGAGCCGTTGGAGATCGCGATGAAGAAGGTTCTTGCCGTGCAGGCCGCGCCGCGGCCGCACTGGGTGGGCGACGGGTTCCCCGCGCGCTCGATGTTCTCGTACGACAGCCACGGCCAGGCGCTGAGCCCGTTCCTGCTGCTCGACTACGCGGGGCCGATGACGTTCGAGCCGGCCGCGCGCCCGCGCGGCGTCGGCGAGCATCCGCACCGCGGCTTCGAGACGGTCACGATCGTCTACGAAGGCGAGGTCGCGCACCGCGACTCGACCGGCGCGGGCGGGCGCATCGGCCCGGGCGACGTGCAGTGGATGACGGCGGCATCGGGCATCCTGCACGAAGAGTTCCATTCCGAGGCGTTCACGCGCAGCGGCGGCCTGCTCGAGATGGTGCAGCTGTGGGTCAACCTGCCCGCGAAGGACAAGATGTCCGCGCCCGGCTACCAGACCCTGCTCGACGCACAGATTCCGCGCGTCGCGCTGCCCGGCGACGCCGGCAGCGTGCGCGTGATCGCCGGCGAGTACGCAGGCCGGCGCGGCCCTGCGCGCACGTTCACGCCGGTCGACGTCTGGGACGTGCGCCTCGCCGCCGGCCGTCGCGCGAGGTTCGACCTGCGCGATGGCCACACGACTGCGCTCGTCGTGCTGCGCGGCACCGTGCTCGTCAACGGCAGCGAGATCGCGCGCGAGGCGCAGCTCGTCGTGTTCGACCGCACTGGTGCGACGATCGAGGTGGAGGC
The DNA here is from genome assembly GCF_051958935.1 of Dokdonella sp. Lineage (GTDB taxonomy): Bacteria > Pseudomonadota > Gammaproteobacteria > Xanthomonadales > Rhodanobacteraceae > Dokdonella_A. The sequence goes on from NZ_JBQCFP010000061.1 coordinate 13,442, forward strand.
GAACAGCGACGCGACGTTCCTGCTGCTCGCGGGCGAACCGATCGACGAGCCGATCGTCGGCTACGGCCCGTTCGTGATGAACAGCGCCGCCGAGATCCGGCAGGCGGTCGAGGATTTCAACAGCGGCCGCTTCGGCCGCATCGCACAGCCTGCGTGAGCGGGCCTGCGCCCGTCGCCGCTCGCGCGGCGCGGGCGCGCCGCCTCAGCCCTTGGCGAACGAATCGCGCAGGGTGACCGTGCGGTTGAATACCGGCTTGCCGTCGGTGTGGTCGGCGAGGTCGGCGACGAAATAGCCGAGCCGCT
>NZ_JBQCFP010000062.1:0-33011 GCF_051958935.1 Dokdonella sp.
ATCATCGAAGCGACGCCGGCGCGGCCGTACCTGTGCCTGCGCATCGACGTCGAGCCGCGGCTCGTCAACGAACTGCTCGTGCAGCTCGGCGCGGCCGCCCCGGCCCGCGCGAACGACGAACGCGCACTGTTCCTCGCGCGAACGGACGCCGCGCTGCTCGATGCGGTGCTGCGCCTCATCCGGCTGCTCGACGCGCCGGCCGACGCGGCCGTGCTCGCGCCGCTCGCGCTGCGCGAGATCCACTACCGCGTGCTGCTCGGCGAACTCGGCCGGCGCCTGCGCAGCCGGTGCGAGTCCGACGGCCCGTCGCAACGCATCGCCCGCGCGATCGAGCTCCTGAAGGCGCGCTACACCGAGCCGCTGCGCATCGAGGACCTCGCGGCCGCCGCGCACATGAGCGCATCGTCGCTGCACCAGCGCTTCCGTGCCGCGACCGCGACGACGCCGTTGCAGTACCAGAAGCAGCTGCGCCTGCAGGAAGCGCGACGGCTCATGCTCGTCGAGGGGCTCGAAGCCGCCGCCGCGGCGCACCGCGTCGGCTACGAGAGCCCGTCGCAGTTCAGCCGCGAATACCGGCGCCTGTTCGGCGCGCCGCCGCGGCGCGAAGTTGCGGCGAAGCGGGTGGCCGGCGAGGTTTGAGGCGCCCGGCAGCGGCGCCACGCGCTGCGCGCGTACCGTCCTACGCGCACGACCGCGTGCCTGCGCGGGTCGGCCGAACACAACGCTGTACGGTCGCCAGTGTGCACCGCGCCCGCTATGCTTCGCGTTCGCGTGCTCGCCCGTCGCGGCGGGCAGTGCGCCTGGAATGCATCCCGAGGTGAACGATGACCGATACGCTGCCCGACCGCCTGTGCGTGAATCCGAAGAGTCCCCATTACGACGAAGCGCTGCTCACCCGCGGCATCGGCATCCGCTTCAACGGCAGGCAGCGGATGGACGTCGAGGAGTACTGCGTCAGCGAGGGCTGGATCCGCGTCGCCGCGGGTCGTGCGCGCGACCGCCACGGCAACCCGATGACGATCAAGCTGAAAGGCGCGGTCGAACCGTTCTTCCTCGAAGCCCAGGAGGCGCCGTGAAGTTCCTCATGCTCGTGTACACCGACGATTCGATGCTGCAGGAATTGCCGGCGGGCGAATTCGACCGCCTCATGCACGGCTGCATCACGCACGCCGACGAGCTCAAGGGTGCGGGCAAGTTGCTCGATTCGCAGCAGCTGGAAGGCGCGAACACGGCGAAGTCGCTGCGCGTGCGCAACGGCCGCGCGAGCGTCGTCGACGGCCCGTTCGCCGAGACGAAGGAAATCCTCGGCGGCTTCAACCTCATCGAGGCCGCGGACATCGACGAGGCGATGCGCATGGCGATGGAATTCCCGTGGGCGCGCCTGGGCTGCATCGAAGTGCGCCCGGTGCGCGACTTCGAGCAGGTGCGCAGACGCGTCGGCGCGTGAGCATCAGACGTCGCGGCGCATGCCCGGCTGCGACAGCATGACGTCGACGCCGTAGCGGCGACGCAGTTCGGACGCGAGCACGTCGCGCGCGCGGTCTTCGCCGTGGACGAGCACGACTGGCGGGCGCGACGCGCCCGCGCCGTACCATTCGAGCAGGCCGTGCTGGTCCGCGTGCGCGGACAAACCGCCGACCGTATGGATGCGCGCACGCACCTCGATCTCGTCACCGAACAGGCGCACGCGCCTGGCGCCGTCGACGAGCAGGCGGCCGAGCGTGCCGCGCGCCTGATAACCGACGAAGATCACGTGCGCGCCGCGTTGCGCGAGGTTGTTGGCGAGGTGGTGGCGCACGCGTCCGCCGTTCGCCATGCCGGAACCCGCGACGATGATCGCGCCGCCGCGCAGGCGGTTGATCGCCTTGCTCTCCTCGACGGTCTCGGCGACGTGCAGGTTCGGCAACGCGAACGGACGGATGCGGCCTCGCCAGACCTTGGCCGCCTGCGCATCGAACAGTTCCTCGTGGCCGTCATACACCGCCATCACCTTCGCCGCCATCGGGCTGTCGAGGAAGATGCGCCAGCGCGCGAGCTGCCAGTCGTCGTGATGCGCGGCGAACCAGTACAGGAGCTCCTGGCTGCGCCCGACCGCGAACGCGGGAATCACCACGTTGCCGCCGCCGTCGTGCGCTTCATCGAAGATGCGACCGAGTTCGGCCACGGTTGCGAGGCGTTCCTTGTGGTCGCGATCGCCGTAGGTCGATTCCATGAGCAGCAAGTCCGCGAGCGGCGGCGGCTCGGGGTCGCGCAGGATCGGCGTGCCTTTCATGCCGATGTCGCCGGAGAACACCAGCGTGCGCGGGGTCGCGCCTTCCTCGCGCAGCTCGACGATGCTCGAGCCGAGGATGTGCCCGGCGTCGTGCAGGCGCAGCGAAACACCGGGCAGGATCGTGTGCCACTCGTGGTAGGGAAGCGGTCGCACCCGCTTGCGCGTCGCTTCGACGTCTTCGCGCGTGTACAGCGGCTGGATTTCCGGCTCGCCCCGCGCGCGGTCGCGGTTCGCGCGCTCGGCCGCCTGTTCGGCGAGCGACGCCGCGTCGAGCAGCATGACCGGCAGCAGGTCGCAGGTGGCCCGTTGCGCCCAGATCGGTCCGCGAAAGCCACGCTTGACGAGCAGCGGCACACGCCCGATATGGTCGATATGGGCATGGCTCAACACCAGCGCATCGATCGAGGCGGCGTCGAAGTCGAACGGCGCGAGGTTGCGCGCTTCGGCTTCGCGGCTGCCCTGGATCATGCCGCAGTCGAGCAGCACGCGGTGGCCCGCGGCTTCGACGAGATGGCACGAACCGGTGACCTCGCCGCCGGCGGCGCCGTGGAAGTGGATCTGCATGCGCGACTCCGTCCTGGGTGCATCGCCACGGTAGCAGCAGCGCCGAACGCGACGCCAGCCGGCGACGCGGCGCGCGCACGCTGCGCGAGAGGGAGCGGGGTGGCAGCATGCTGAGCGAAGCCGATCCCCGGCCGCACCGGCCGCCCGAACCGGATCCTGCCGACTGTTGCGGCGGCGGCTGCGTGCGCTGCATCTACGACGTGCACGAGGACGCACTCGAACGCTACGAGCACGCGCTCGCCGCGTGGCTCGAGCGTCATCCGGAGGCCGCGGCCGAACAGGCTGGAACCGCATCCACGGGCAAGCGCAAGGGTGTGTAAAGTCATGGACCGCGCCGACGCGTCCTTTGCTAGGATCGACCGATTACCCGCAAGGAGTCCTCTCCATGAAGAACACCCTCGCGATCGCGATCGCGCTCGCTCTGCCTCTGGTCGCGGCCGCCGCGGACGCACCGAACTTCGATCCCAAGCGCCTCTCGGACGAGGTCAAGGTGCTGTCCTCCGACGCGTTCGAGGGCCGCGCCCCCGCCACTGCCGGCGAGACCAAGACGGTCGAGTACGTCGTCGAGCAGATGAAGGCCGCAGGCCTTTCGCCGGGTGGCGACCTGAAGGACGGCCAGCGCGCCTGGACCCAGGCGGTGCCGCTGCTGCGCGCCGAGATCAGCGGCCAGCCCAAGCTTTCGGTCAGCCAGGGCGGCAAGGCGCAGGCGCTCACGCAGGGGACCGAGATCGCCGTGCGCGCGCCGCTCAACGGCGCCAAGTCGGTGTCGATCAAGGATGCGCCGCTCGTGTTCGCCGGTTACGGAGTGAACGCGCCCGAGCGCAACTGGGACGACTTCAAGGGCCTGGACCTCAAGGGCAAGGTCGCGGTCGTGCTCATCAACGATCCGGACTTCGAGAGCGGCAAGGGTGACTTCGGCGGCAAGGCGATGACCTACTACGGCCGCTGGACCTACAAGTACGAGGAAGCCGCGCGCCGCGGCGCCGCGGGCCTCCTGATCGTGCACGAGACCGATCCGGCCTCGTACGGATGGGCGACCGTGAAGAATTCGAACACGAATACGATGTTCGACATCGTGCGCGATCATCCCGAGGCCGAGCACGTGCCTGTCGAAGGCTGGATCACGCGCGAATTCGCAGTCGACCTGTTCAAGCGCAGCGGCCTCGATTTCGCCGCGCTGAAGAAGCAGGCGCAGACGCGCGAGTTCAAGCCGGTGGAACTGAAGGGTTCCACGTTCTCGGCCGACTACGCGGTCGACAGCAAGGTGATCACCTCGCAGAACATCGTCGGCCGCATCGAAGGCTCGACGCGCCCCGACGAGACCGTGATCTACAGCGCGCACTGGGACCACCTCGGCGTCGGCGCGCCGGATGCGAAGGGCGATCGCATCTACAACGGCGCGGTCGACAATGCGACCGGCACGGCCGCACTGATCGAGATGGGCCGAGCGTTCGCGAACGGCCCCAAGCCGCAGCGCTCGATCGTTTTCCTCAACGTCACGGCGGAGGAGAAGGGCCTGCTCGGTTCAGAATACTATTCGGCCAAGCCGCTCTATCCGCTCGCCAAGACGGTCGCCGTGCTCAATACCGACGCGCTCGGCCCGGAAGGCGTCGCGCGCAACTTCTCGACCTCGGGCAGCGCCAAGTCCGACCTGCTCGACGAACTCGTCACCACTGCGAAGAGCTTCGACCTCGCCTACGTGCCGGACCAGCATCCGGAAGCGGGCCACTTCTTCCGCTCCGATCATTTCCCGTTCGCCAAGCGTGGCGTGCCGGCGCTTTCCTACGAGTCGGGCAATGATCTCGTCGCCGGCGGCGCCGCCGCGGGCGAGGCGGCGGGCAAGGACTACGTGAAGAACCGCTACCACCAGCCGGCCGACGAATGGCAGGCGAGCTGGACGTTCGCGGGCATGGCGCACGACCTGCCGCTGCTCTACAAGGTCGGCAGCGACCTCGCCAACTCGACGCGCTGGCCGAACTGGGCGCAGGATTCCGAGTTCCGCGCGACGCGCGACGCGACGGCAACCGAGCGCAAGTAGTCACGACCGCCGGATGCACGCAGGACGGTCACCGCGAGGTGGCCGTTTTGCTGCTTGCCCTTTACCGGGCTCCGGAACGCTTTGGTAGGCATTGGTGGCGGGAATGCTTCGCGCCATCCATGGCGCTCACCCTCGCGCTGCGCGCGAAGGCCATCGCCTGCGGCGACATTCGCGCAGGCAGTCCTGGCTGCGCAGTGAACCCGCGGCGCGCTGCGCGCGCGCTAGGGATCGCATCCACGTCGTCACCGCCAAAAACGCAGAAGGGCCGCCTTTCCGCGGGGCGGCGGGAATGATTCGCGCCATCCTTGGCGCTCACCCTCGCGCATTGCGCGAGGGCCATCGCCTGCGGCGATGTTCGCGCAGGCAGTCCTGCCTGCGCAGTGAACCCGCGGCGCGCTGCGCGCGCGCTAGGGGATCGCATACACGTCGTCACCATCAAAAACGCAGTAGGGCCGGCTTTCGGCGGGGCGGCGGGAATGATTCGCGCCATCCTTGGCGCTCACCCTCGCGCGTTGCGCGAGGGCCATCGCCTGCGGCGATGTTCGCGCAGGCTGTCCTGCCTGCGCAGTGAACCCGCGGCGCGCTGCGGGCGCGCTAGGGATCGCATCCACGTCGTCACCACCAAAAACGCAGAAGGGCCGCCTTTCGGCGGGCGGCGGGAATGATTCGCGCCATCCTTGGCGCTCACCCTCGCGCATTGCGCGAGGGCCATCGCCTGCGGCGATGTTCGCGCAGGCAGTACTGCCTGCGCAGTGAACCCGCGGCGCGCTGCGCGCGCGCTAGGGATCGCATCCACGTCGTCACCGCCAAAAACGCAGAAGGGCCGCCTTTCGGCGGCCCTTCTGCGTTTTGGTGGAGGCGGCGGGAATTGAACCCGCGTCCGAAGGCGCTCCGCGCCCGGCGCTACATGCTTGTCACGCTGTTTGATCTCGTCCGGCGGCAACACAACGTGCGAGGCGCACCGCCGAACCAGCCTCTTGGATTTGGCCCGTAACCGAAAGGCGCCGGCACGGGCGATCCTGTGATAGTGACCCTACATCCACGAGCACAGGCACAAGTGGGTTCGGGGCTAGGCCTTAAGCGGCCAGAGCGTAGACGTCGTCGTTCGCGTCTAGTTTTTTGCCACCGGATTAACGAGGAAGATGACGCCCTCGGCATGCTCCAGACTACTTCGCGTCCCCCGTCGAAACCATGTCGCCCCCGGGGAACACCCATGTTGGCGGCGCGGCGCCGGGAAATCAAGTCGAGCTGCTAGGATGCGCGGTTTCCGTTCATCGAAACCGTGTCCATGGGCAACATCGTCTGGCTCGCGTCGTATCCGAAATCCGGCAATACGTGGGTGCGCGCATTCCTCGCCAACCTCGTCGCCAACAGGGCCGATCCGGTGCCGCTGAACGAGCTGTCGCGCTACGCCGAGGACGAAGCCAACCCGGACTTGTTCTCCGCGCTCGCGGGGAGGCCGAGCTCGGAGCTCGACCTCGGCGAGATCGCCGCGCTGCGACCGCGAGTGCACGCGGCGATCGCGCAGCGCGCGCAGGGCACGCGCTTCGTCAAGACGCACAACATGGCCGGCAGCTTCGACGGCCATCCGCTGCACAACTGGCAGGTGAGTGCGGGTGCGATCGTCGTCGTGCGCAATCCGCTCGACGTCGCGGTGAGCATGACGCACCACTTCGGCATCGGCCTGGACGAGGCGATCGCGCGCCTCGCCGATCCCGACGTCGCGACCGGCAACGATGCGCTGTTCGTGAGCCAGATCCTCGGCTCATGGTCGCTGCACGTGCAAGGCTGGGCCGACATGGCGAACGAGCGCGTTCTCGTGCTGCGCTACGAGGACATGCTCGACAAGCCCGCGAAGGCGTTCGCGAAGATCGCCAGGCTCGTCGGCATCGGCCAGGACCGCTCGCGCATCGAGCGTGCGATCCGCCATGCGGGTTTCCAGAGCCTCGCCGCGATGGAGAAGAAGCACGGTTTCGTCGAGGCGTCCGACAAGGGCGCGCGCTTCTTCCGCAGGGGGCGCGTCAACGAGTGGCGCGAGGCGTTGAGCCGCGAGCAGGTGCAGCGCGTGATCGGCGCGCATCGCGAGCAGATGCAGCGGTTCGGCTACGTGCCCGCAGGATACGGGTGATCGCTACAGCTCCTCGAAGCCGTCGATGAACAATCGGTCGGGCAACGTCGGTGAGAACGCGGCGAGCCCGGATCTCGGTAAGCCGCCAGCTTGGTCGAAATAACCGGCGACATAGATTGGCCCGGATGAAGAGACGGTGACGGAGTGGGGTTCCGCATACCACGGCAAGGGATCCCAGCTGGCATCGATCGCGCCGTTGTCACCCGACAATCGCACCAGTCCGCGCTCAAGGACGTCGATGGAGCAGAAGTAGCCGGTTGCGTAAACCGTCCCATTACCATCGACGGCCAGATTTCCGACGGCATAGTACAAATAATTCCAATCGTTTCCCCAGCAGAAGTCGGGATGCCATTCCAACACGGTCCCGCCGGCTCCGTCCGATCGTAATTTGGCCACGTGCCGACGGGGCATGCCGTTGACGCCGCCGAACTGGCCTCCGATATAGAGCGCGCCTGCGGAATCACGCGCGAGGGCCAGGACACCCCAGCCCGCGATGTCAGGATTCCAGTCAGGGTCGACGAGACCATTCGACGCGGAGACCTTGGCGATGAATGCATGCGGTTGGCTGCCTACGGATTGGAAGGTTCCTCCGATGAACAGATGGTCGTCCGCGCCTGACTCGATCGCGCGGACCGCACAGCAGTCGATGTGCGCGTCCCATCCCGGTAGGGGTACGCCACTTTTCGCATCGATCTTGGCGGCGGCGCGACGCGGCAAACTGTCGATCACGGAGAAGTCGCCGCCGACGAAGACGGAGCCGTCGGGTGCGACGCTCAGGGCATGAACCGCGCCGTCCGCGCGGACGGACCAATCGACGTCGAGGTGGCCCGACCCGTCGATCCGGGACAACGCGGAACTGGAGCGTTCGTTTCCGAGCCAGTGATTCATCGCTGTGTAAACATTCCCATCGGGAGCGGCAGCCAGTACCCAGGGCGGCGATGGCAAGGAGGGGTTCCAGCCGGCATCGAGGGTGCCGTCGGCGTTCAGGCGCAAGATGTTCCTGCGCGCAAACCCGTTCGCTCGATGGAATGGGCCGCCGACGATCATTCCACCGTCGCCTCCGCGCGATACTACGAATGGGTGCGATGGCGACTCGACATCGTTTCGCGATGGAGAGAGTGTGGTACTCGCAAGAAGTCGCGCGAGCCCGATGCGTTGCTCCTGGTCGACCGATTGGAAGGCCCCCGCGATGTCGATGTCACCCATTGGGTCGACCCGGATGAGATCCACCGTTCCGTCAGCCGACGGATTCCATCCGGGCGAAGGCAAGCCGGTGGTCGCGGACAATCGTGCAAGATGCCTGTGCGGTTGGCCGTGGATCGATTCGAAATCCCCACCGACCAGTAGATGGCCCGTCGTGTCCATGGCGATCTCTGCGATGCCCGCGTCGGGTGCGTTCCACGTTTCGATGCCCTGGCCCGTCGACGCGGAGAACTTGCGCAATCCGAAGCTCCCGCCGACATAGACGGCATCGCCATCGACGAGCAGCGCGTCCAGCGTGGAATTCTGGGAGCCACGCAGATCGAATGACCATTGGTCGTCGGGTTCACCTGTCGCGGCGGCGAGCTTGATGATCGTTGCGCGAAATGTCGAGCTGGGGCCGTCCCAAGCGAATTCACGCGCCGCGGCGTAAAGGGCGCCGTGGCCATCGGGTACCAGGTACTCGACCCGTTCGAGGGGGGCGCTCCATGGAAGCGGGGAGCCGTCGGCGCCGGACAGCTTGGCAATCCGCGGGCTGAGTGAACCGAACGGGATGGCAAGCAATACCGAACCGTCGATGTCGACGGCGATGGCGACCACGCCATCGGATACGCCGGGCACCCAAGCCGAATCGACGCTGCCCGCGACTCCATCGAGCCGTGCCAGGCCGGGGCGCTCGATACCGCCGATGGTGTCGAAGTAGCCGCCGACATAGACGTTCCCGCCGGGAGCTTGCGCAAGTACCGTCACCGAACTGTCGGGCGAGGGATCCCAGGCCGTGTCGAGCGTGCGATCGGGAAGCAGACGCGCAAGATGCCGTCGCGGCACGCCGTTGATGGATTGAAAGTCGCCGCCGATGATCAGGCCGCCGTCCGCCTGGCGCAACATCGCCAGTACCCGGCCGTTGCCGACGAGTTCGAGGTCCGGGGCGGGAAGTGGTACCTGCGCGGAGGCGTCGTGCCAAGCCCGGCAGATGATGAGGGAGATTGCTGCAAGCCATCGCACGATCGAACGTCGATCAGAACGGACTGCATGCATGTCGATACCTCCGATGCAGGACGAGGGCCAGGATCGCGGTGGACCGATCAGGCCTGCTTGTTCTTCGCGCGCATGACGCGCTGCTTCTCGCGGTTCCAGTCGCGTTCCTTCTCGGTGTCGCGCTTGTCGTGCTCCTGCTTGCCGCGCGCGAGGCCGAGGTCGAGCTTGGCGCGGTTGTTCTTCCAGTACATCGCGAGGGGGATCAACGTGTAACCCTTGCGTTCGATCGCGCCGACCAGCTTGTCGATCTCCTCGCGATGCAGCAGCAGCTTGCGCGTGCGCCGGTCCTCGGGCACGACGTGGGTAGAGGCGGAGATCAGCGGCACGATCGAGGCGCCGAACAGGAAGATCTCGCCGCCCTTGACGATCGCATAAGCGTCGCCGAGGTTCGCGCGGCCGGCGCGCAGGCTCTTCACTTCCCAGCCCTGCAGCGCGATGCCGGCTTCGAAATGCTGGTCGATGTGGTACTCGTGCCGCGCGCGCTTGTTCAGCGCGATGGTCGAGTCGCCTTTCTTGTCGCTGGACTTGGTCTTTGCCATGTGGGTTGTTATTTTGCGTTCCTTCCCGACGCGAAGCCATGAGCGGCGACCCTGCCGCGCTCAATCGAAAGCATGATCGTGATTCGCCGCCACGCCCTGGTTCGACGGACGCCCGAACGCATGTTCGATCTCGTCAACGACGTCGAAGCATACCCGAGCCGCTTCCCGTGGTGCGCCGGCGCACGCGTCCTGGAGCGCGACGGCGACGCCGTGCTGGTGGCTCGGCTCGAACTGCGCTTCGCCGGCATCACGCAGGGTTTCACCACGCGCAACACGCTCGACCGCCCGCGGCGGTTGCGCATGCAGCTCGTCGACGGGCCGCTGCGCGCGCTCGAGGGTGAGTGGACCTTCACCGCGCTCGGCGACGACGGCTGCAAGATCGCGCTCGCGCTCGATTTCGACTACTCGGGCCGCCTCACCGGCGGTGCGCTGCGACTCGGTTTCCAGGGTCTCGCCAACCGCATGGTCGACGACTTCTGCGCCGCGGCGATGAAAGCCGATGCCTGAGCGCATCTTCGTCGAAGTCGCTTACGCCGAGCCGTCGCGGCAATTCCTGCGTCGCGTCGAACTCGATGCGGGCGCGACGGTCGGCGACGCGATCGAAGCATCCGGGGTTGCGGCGGCCTGCGCGATCGAACCGTCGTCGCTGGCCTGCGGGATCTGGTCGAAACCGGTGCCGCGCACGGCGCTGCTGCACGACGGCGATCGCGTCGAACTCTACCGCGCGCTCAAGGCTGACCCGAAGGAATCTCGCCGGCGCCGTGCCGAGCGCGCGCGATCGACGAAGCGTTGACCCGGCCGATCAGCCTTGGCCTTGCTCACCGCCGCGGCGCTTCTTCTTGCGTTCCTCGTCGGAGCGCTTCTCGTCCGGATACTCGCGCTTGTACTTGCGCGCATCCTTGATCAGCTGGTCCGGGTCCTCGGGAAAGTAGTCCCCGTCGATCTTCGCGAGCTGGTCGTTCTCGAAATAGAGCGTGAGGTCCTTGCTCGCCATCTTGTTGCGGCCGCGGCGGATCGTCGAGACGTAGTCCCAGCGGTCCTGGTCGAACGGGCTGATCACCGAGGGCGAGCCCATGACGAGCAGCACCTGGCGCTTGCTCATGCCGGGCTTGAGCGACTCGACCGTCGCCTTGTCGAACAGGTTGCCCTGCTGGGCATCGACCTTGTAGATCAGGCCGCAGCCGGACAGCGGAGCGAGGGCGAGCAGGGCGAGCCAGCGAAGACGCATGCGCGGTGGATCCGGAAGCCGTGAAAGATGCCGATGATACACTAGCGGCCTGAATCGCAAGGCCAACGACAGGGAAGGGCAGCCGGAGGCATGAACATGGAATCGACCGAACTGCGCAAGGCGGGCCTCAAGGTCACCCATCCGCGCATGCGGATCCTCGAGATCCTCGACAGCCAGGATGGTCGCCATTTCTCGGCGGAGGACATCTACCGCCAGCTGCTCGAACACCACGACGACATCGGCCTTGCCACCGTCTATCGCGTGCTGACCCAGTTCGAGGCGGCCGGGATGGTGCTCAAGCACAACTTCGAAGGCGGCCAGGCCGTCTACGAGCTCGACCGCGGCAAGCACCACGACCACATGGTCGACGTCGAGTCCGGCAAGGTGATCGAGTTCACCAGCGAGGAAATCGAGCGCCTGCAGCACGAAATCGCGGCCAAGCACGGCTATGCGATAGAAGACCACAGCCTCGTCCTCTACGTGCGGCCGCTCAAGAAGCGATAGGCAGGTGGATAGGCTTGTCGTGGGAGCGGCTTCAGCCGCGATGCTTCACGCCCCGGTCCAGCCAGGCCGCATTCCAGAACGAATACGCGCCGCACCTCGTGACAATGCCCGCACGGACCGGGTTGCGGATGATGTAGCGAGCGGTATCGAGCAAGTCATCTTCTGCGCGCAGGGCGCGGTCGTGGAATCCATCGGCCCAGACGGAGCGGCCTGTTCGCAGCAATACGCCATTTGCGGCGCGCGCGGAACGGCCCTTGAGGCATCGGACCGCGGTAGAGAGGTTGCCGCCGGAGAGCTCGAGAAGACCGTGCCAGTGATCCGGCATCAAAACCCAGCAAAGCAAGCGAAAACCTGGAGCGGGCAGTGCAGCGAAGGTGCGTGCGGCAGCGTAGGCGGGCTCCCAGGCGGCGAAGATGGGTTCTCGTCCTTTCGTTGCGAACGTGACGAGGTAGGTGCGCCCCTGCTCGCTGTGGCGTCCGCAGCGTAGCCGCTCGCTTCCTGCAGGCGGGTAGGGCATGCGATGAAGATGGCGTGGATTGCCCGCTCAGGCGATAGGTTGTACGCGCGCTAGCCTGTAGGGAATCGCCGGCACGATCGCGGCTAAAGCCGCTCCCACACCATCGAGAGCCGAGCACTGCGAGGCCGGCTCCGCGGCCATCAGCCCTCAGCCCTCAACCCTCGCTTCCCCAACATCTGCTTCGCATGCGCCAGCGTCTCGCGCGTGATCTCGATGCCGCCGAGCATGCGTGCGACTTCTTCCTGGCGCGGCTTGCCGTCGAGCGCCTCGATGCGGGTTTCGGTCGACGCGCCATCGCTCGACTTGCTCACGCGCAAGTGGCGGTCGCCCTGTGCCGCAACCTGCGGCAGGTGGGTGACGCACAGCACCTGCGCGCGCGCGCCGAGTGCATGCAGCTTCTGGCCGACCACTTCGGCGACCGCGCCGCCGATGCCGGAATCGACCTCGTCGAACACCATCGTGCCGATCGTGTCGCTGCCGAGCGCGGCGACTTCGATCGCCAGGCTGATGCGCGACAGCTCGCCCCCTGACGCGACCTTGCGCAGCGCGCGCGGCGGCTGGCCGGGGTTCGCGCTGACGAGGAACTCGCAGCGCTCGGCGCCTTGCGGATCGGGATCCGCTTCGGAGTTCGCCTCCAGTTGCACCTCGAAGCGTCCGCCGCGCATGCCAAGTTCGCCCCTCAGCGCGGACACGGCATCCGACAACGCCCTGGCGGACGCGGCACGCCGCGTGCCGAGCGCCTTCGCGGCCGCGTCCCAGGCCTTGCGCTGGCGCAGCTGCTGCTCGCGCAGCGAAGCGATGCTCGCACCGGCGCCGCGCAATGTCTCCAGTTCGTCGCGCAGCGCGTCCGCATGCGCCTTGAGATCGGCCATGCGCACGCGGTGCTTGCGCGCGAGTTCGTGCAACTTGCCGAGTTGGGCTTCGGCTTCGGCGAGGCTGTCGGGGTCGAGGTCGAGCGCGCTCTGGTAGCGTGCGAGCGCATCGTTCGCTTCGGTGAGCTGGATCTGCGCCGCATCGACGAGTTCGCCGATCGGGGCGAGGCGCTCGTCCAGCGCAGCGAGCTGGGCGATTTCGTGCTGCGCACGGGAGGCGAGGCGCAGCAAGGCGAATTCGCCGTCGCCATCGAGGCGCTCGGCAAGCGCGGCGCAACCCTGCAACAGCTGGCCGGAATTGGCCAGGCGGCGATGGCGTTCTTCGAGCGCGGCGAGGTCGTCGGGCGCGAGCGCGTGACGGTCGAGCTCCTCGACCTGGTGGCCGAGCCATTCGATGCGCTCGGCATGGTCTTCGCCGCGTGATAGTTCGGCGATGCGCGCGCTCGTCTCGCGCCACGCGCGGGCGGTGCGCGCGACGTCGTCCCGTTCGGTCTCGTACCCGCCGAACGTGTCGAGCAGGGCCAGCTGCTGGCTGCGGTCGAGCAACGCCTGGTGCTCGTGCTGGCCATGGATCTCGATCAGCGCCGCGGCGAGCGCCTTGAGCTGGGTCAGCGTGACCGGCCGGCCGTTGATCCAGGCGCGCGAGCTGCCTTCGCTGCGCACGACCCGGCGCAGCTGGCACGCGCCGTCCTCGTCGAGATCCTCGGCGACGAGCCAGTCACGCAGGTCGGCGCGGCCGGCGAGGTCGAATGTCGCCGAGAGTTCGGCGCGCTCGCAGCCGTGGTGCACCATCGCCGCGTCGGCGCGGCCGCCGGCGAGCAGCAGCAGCGCGTCGACGAGCAGTGACTTGCCGGCGCCGGTTTCGCCGGTGACGACGGTCATGCCCGGTCCGAATACAATCTCGGCCTCGCCGACGATCGCGAAATCCTTCACGTAGAGACTTTCCAGCATGGGCGCGCGAGCTGTCCTCGAAACCGCCGAACGCTAGCATGCGCACATGCCGCGGCCAAGGCGACGGCGCGATCCTGTGCGCGTGTCGTCGCATGGCGGGAGACAGCCGTCGCTTGCGCCGCGCCATCGAGGTGGAAATCCACCCCTGGCGACCCTATTGATCGGTCCGTAGGCGCTTGTTAGCGTGCGTCGATGCCCGGCGCAAAGGCACCAACGGAACCCGATGAACAGCCCGTCCCAGCATCTCGACGCCCGCGCCCGCCAATTGCTGCGCACGCTGATCGCACGCTACATCGCCGAAGGCCAGCCGGTCGGCTCGCGCACGCTCGCCAAGGCGTCCGGCCTCGACGTGAGCCCGGCGACGATCCGCAACATCATGTCCGACCTCGAGGAATTCGGCCTCGTCGCCGCGCCGCACACCTCGGCCGGGCGCGTACCGACGGCGCAGGGCTACCGCGTCTTCGTCGACAGCCTGCTCGAGATGCGCCCGCTCGGTGAACCCGAGGTCGACCAGCTGCGGCGGGAACTCCCGACCGATGCAGCGACACCGGACCTGCTCGGCAGCGCGACCTCGCTGCTGTCGGAAATGACCCATTTCGTCGGCGTCGTAAGCGTGCCGCGGCGCGAGGAATTTCCGTTCCGCCACATCGATTTCGTGCAGCTGGACGGCGGGCGCGTGCTCGTCATCCTCGTCTTCACCGACGGCCAGGTGCAGAACCGCGTGATATCGCCGCAGCGCGCGTACTCGCCGTCCGAACTCGAACAGGTCGCGAACTACCTCAACGCGAACTACGCCGGCATGCGCATCGACGAGATCCGTGCGCGCCTGCTGCGCGAAATGCAGGACGAAGGCGCGCGCCTCAACCGGCTCCTGAGCGCCGCCGTCGAGGTCGCCCAGGCGGCGTTCCAGGACAGTGCCGGCAACGACATGCTCGTCGCCGGCCAGACCAACCTCATGGGGCGGCAGGACGGCGCCGACGTCGACCGCCTGCGCGACCTGTTCGAGGCATTCCAGCGCAAGCGCGACCTGCTGCAGCTGCTGGAACGCTGCTCGCGCGCCGAAGGCGTGCGCCTGTTCATCGGCGAGGAATCGGGCTTCGCGGCGCTGGACAGCTACAGCCTCGTGACCGCGCCGTACGGCGTCGGCAGCCGCGTGCTCGGCGTGCTCGGCGTGATCGGCCCGACCCGCATGGCCTACGAGCGCGTGATCCCCGTGGTTCAGGCGACGGCGCAGATCATCTCCGGTGCCTTGAAGCGGGGCCAGCCACCCCTATAGTGCGGACCGGAGCGGGGGCTCGCGCCGCCTCGCGGCGCGCCGGCACGGCCGGCCCAGCGCAGTATCGACGGCTTTCCGCCCAGAGCGGACGGCCTTGTTTTGACGTGGAGGAAGGTATGCAAAGCACGGACCCGAACGCGACGCCGCAGGCGCCCGCCGGCAACGACCAGGCGATCGACGGCGAACTGGAAACCCTGTCGCGCCAGCTCGGCGAAGCCGAAACCAAACTCGCGGAAATGCGCGAAACCGTCCTGCGCGAACGCGCGGAACTGGACAACCAGCGCAAGCGCCTGCAGCGCGACCTCGAGCAGGCCCGCCGCTTCGCCAATGAAAAACTGCTGGCCGACCTGCTGCCCGTCGTCGACAATCTCGAACGCGGCCTCGCCGCCGAGGGGAGCGACGCGGCGGCGCTGCGCGCGGGGGTGGAGCTGACCTTGCGCGAACTCGGTCGCGTCGTCGAAGGGAACGGCCTCAAGGCCGTCGGCGTCGTCGGCGAGGTGTTCGACCCCGAGCGCCACCAGGCGATGTCGATGGTCGATGCCGCCGAACTCGGATCGGGCAAGGTCGTGGCGGTCATGCAGAAGGGCTACGTGCTGAACGATCGCCTGCTGCGCCCCGCGCTCGTATCGGTTTCCAGGTAGCACGATTTGCGCGCCATTGCTTGAAACAGGGGCGCGCAACCCCAGATTTCGCGCCAGCCGCGGCCATCGGCTGCCGACCTCCAAACCGGCGCCGCCGCCGCAACCACAGTACGCAAATTCAGAGCGGGAGAGTACAGAAATGGGCAAGATCATCGGCATCGACCTCGGCACGACGAACTCGTGCGTGGCGGTCATGGAAGGCAACTCGGCACGCGTGATCGAGAACTCTGAAGGCGATCGCACGACGCCGTCGGTGGTCGCGTTCAAGGACAACGAAGTCGTGGTCGGCGCGACCGCGAAGCGCCAGTCCGTCACCAATCCGAAGAACACCTTCTACGCGGTGAAGCGCCTCATCGGCCGCAAGTTCACCGATGCCGAAGTGCAGAAGGACATCGGCCTCGTGCCGTACAAGATCAATGCGCACGACAACGGCGACGCATGGGTCGAGACGGCCGACGGCAAGAAGATGGCTCCGCCGGAAGTCTCGGCGAAGGTGCTCATGAAGATGAAGAAGACGGCCGAGGACTTCCTTGGCGAACCGGTCACCGAAGCGGTGATCACGGTGCCGGCCTACTTCAACGATTCGCAGCGCCAGGCGACCAAGGACGCCGGCCGCATCGCCGGCCTCGAGGTCAAGCGCATCATCAACGAGCCGACCGCGGCCGCGCTCGCCTACGGCCTCGACAAGAAGGGCGGCGACCGAAAGATCGCCGTGTACGACCTCGGCGGCGGCACGTTCGACATCTCGATCATCGAGATCGCCGAAGTCGACGGCGAAAAGCAGTTCGAAGTGCTGGCGACGAATGGCGACACGTTCCTCGGCGGCGAGGACTTCGACAAGCGCGTCATCGACTACCTCGTCGAGGAATTCAAGAAGGACCAGGGCGTCGACCTCAAGAATGATCCGCTCGCGCTGCAGCGCCTGAAGGACGCAGCCGAGCGCGCGAAGATCGAGCTCAGCTCCTCGCACCAGACCGAAGTGAACCTGCCGTACATCACGGCGGATGCCTCGGGCCCGAAGCACCTCAACATCAAGCTCACGCGCGCCAAGCTCGAGGCGCTGGTCGGCGACCTCGTCGAGAAGACGATCGCGCCCTGCCGCACCGCGCTCAACGACGCGGGCCTCAAGGTGTCCGACATCGGCGAGGTCATCCTCGTCGGTGGCCAGACGCGCATGCCGAAGGTGCAGGAGGCGGTGAAGGACTTCTTCGGCAAGGAGCCGCGCAAGGACGTCAACCCGGATGAGGCCGTCGCGGTCGGGGCGGCGATCCAGGGCGGCGTGCTGTCCGGCACGGTCAAGGACGTGCTGCTGCTCGACGTGACGCCGCTTTCGCTCGGCATCGAGACGCTCGGCGGCGTGTTCACCAAGCTGATCGAGAAGAACACGACGATCCCGACCAAGGCGTCGCAGGTGTTCTCGACCGCCGAGGACAACCAGAACGCGGTCACCGTGCACGTGCTGCAGGGCGAACGCGAGCAGGCGCGTTACAACAAGTCGCTCGGCAAGTTCGATCTGCAGGGTATCCAGCCCGCGCCGCGCGGCATGCCGCAGATCGAAGTCACCTTCGACATCGACGCGAACGGCATCCTGCACGTCGGCGCGAAGGACAAGAACACCGGCAAGGAGCAGCGCATCGAGATCAAGGGCAGCTCGGGCCTGTCCGAGGACGAGATCCAGCGCATGGTGCGCGACGCCGAGACGAACAAGGAAGACGACAAGAAGTTCCACGAGCTCGTCGGCGCGCGCAACAAGGCCGACCAGCTCGTGCACGCGACGCGCGATGCGATCAAGCAGCACGGCGGCAAGGTCGCCGGCGAGATCGGTCGCATCGAGGAAGCGCTGTCCGAGCTCGAGAAGGCCATGAAGGGCGAGGACAAGGCGCAGATCGAGGCCCGCACGACCGCGCTCGAGCAGGTCGCGCAGCCCCTGTTCGCGGCCGCGCAGCAGGGTGGCCCGGCGGGTGACGCCGGCGCGCAGGGTGGTTCGGCCAACAACGACGACGTCGTCGATGCCGAATTCACCGAGGTCAAGGACGACAAGAAGTAAGGATCGACGGCGCAGGCGGAGCACCACTCCGCCTGCGCGCACGACAAGGCAAAACGCGGCATGCGGTCAGCGCAGCGGTCCGCTCGAGGGGGAAGGGCGATGCATTTGCATCATTTCATCGACGCCGGATCCGGCAGGGTTCGCTGGCGCGTAGCGTCGGCCCGTTGTTCGACCACGTGGCGTCGAGGCGCCGGTCCGGCACGGCATTCCCGCGCGCACCCATTGCCTTTGCGTTTTCCATGCCCATAGTTGCGTGCATCCTCCACGCCGCCGCCGCGGCCCGGCAGATCCCCCAGGGATCGCATCGACACGATGACATGACGTCCCCATGAGCAAGCGCTGCTACTACGAGGTGCTCAGCGTCGAGCGCACCGCCAACGACGAGCAACTCAAGAAATCGTTCCGTCGCCTCGCGATGAAATTCCATCCCGACCGGTGCCCGGACGATCCTGCCGCGCAGGAGAAGTTCAAGGAAGCCAAGGAGGCCTACGAGGTCCTGTCCGATGCGCAGAAGCGCGCGTTGTACGACCAGCACGGCCACGCGGCGTTCGAGCACGGCATGGGCGGTCGCGGCGCCGGTGGCTTCAATGGCGACGTCGGCGACATCTTCGGCGACATCTTCTCCGACATCTTCGGCATGGGCGGCGGTCGCGGCCGCGCGCGGCGCGGCTCGGACCTGCGCTATCTCATCGAACTCGATCTCGAGGAAGCGGTATTCGGCGTCGACAAGCAGATCGAAGTGCCGACCCTGGTCGAATGCGGCTCGTGCACCGGGAGCGGCTCGGCCGACGGCAAGACCTCGACCTGCTCGACCTGCAAGGGCCATGGTCGCGTGCGCATGCAGAACGGCATCTTCTCGATTCAGCAGGCCTGCCCGCACTGTGCCGGCAGCGGCAAGGTCGTGAGCAACCCGTGCAAGGAATGCCATGGCGAGGGCCGCGTGCACGACGAGCGCACGCTGTCGATCAAGATCCCCGCGGGCGTCGACAACGGCGATCGCATCCGCCTCGCCGGCCAGGGCGAAGCGGGGCCGAGCGGCACCGTGCCCGGCGACCTCTACGTGGAAGTGCGCGTGCGCGAGCATGCGATCTTCCAGCGCGACGGCGACGATCTCCATTGCGAGATCCCGCTGCGCTTCGGCCAGGCCGCGCTCGGCGCCGAGATCAAGGTGCCCACGCTCGAGGGCGAAGCCGAGATCCGCATTCCCGCCGAGACGCAGACCGGCAAGGTGTTCCGCCTGCGTGGCAAGGGCGTGAAATCCGTGCGCAGTGGCCGCATGGGCGATCTCATCTGCCGCGCGGTCGTCGAGACACCGGTACGCCTCACCACCGCGCAACGCGAGCTGCTGCAGCAGTTCGAAGCGACCTTCGCCGGCGCCGACGCCGCCGCGCATTCGCCGCGTGGCAGCAACTGGCTCGACGGCGTGAAGCGCTTCTGGGATCGCGTCACGTCCTGACGTCGCCCAACGAGGCGTGATGCTTTTTCGCTCAGGGCTGAAGGCCGGGGGCGTGAAAGCATCGGCTCCCCGAGTCTCGCATCAAATCGGCACCTGCGGCGCCCGCGCGCAAGCACGGTCTACAATCGGCGCATTCTCTCGACACGGGAACGCGCATGCCGGCGACGACGATCCAGATGGCGGTGTACGGCGCCGCCGGGCGCATGGGGCAGGCGATCGTGCGTGCGGCCGGCGCCGACCCGCGCCTGCGCGTTTCCGCGGCGCTGGTGCGAGCGGGCTCCGAACTTGCGGGGCGCAGGTTGCGCGCCATCCACGGCGCGGGCGCCCCCGATCTGGAATTCTCCGCCGTGCTCGATCCGGATACGCCGGTCGACGTGCTCGTCGATTTCAGCGGTGCACACGCGTTCGATGCCGCGCTTGCGCTCGCACGCGAACGCCGCGCCGCGTTCGTGAGCGGCACGACTGGCCTCAGGGACGCGCAGCGTCGCGCGCTCGATCGCGCCGCCGCGGACATCGCGGTGCTCTGGGCATCCAACTTCAGCCTCGGCGTCGCTCTGCTCGTGCGCCTCGCGCGCAGCGCCGCGCAGGCGTTGCCCTCGTGGGACTGCGAGATCGTCGAGATGCATCACCGGCGCAAACTCGATGCGCCATCGGGCACCGCGCTTTCGCTCGGCGAAGCGGTAGCCGAGGGGCGCGGCGTCGCGCTCGGTGGCTGCGCCGTGCACGGCCGCAGCGGACGGACCGGTGAGCGTCCCGAAGGCGAAATCGGTTTCCATGCGCTGCGCGGCGGCGACGTCGTCGGCGAGCACACGCTCGTGTTCGCCGGTCCCGGTGAACGCATCGAACTCGCGCACCGTGCGACCGACCGCGAGGTGTTCGCGCGCGGCGCCGTGGTCGCCGCGCGCTGGATCGCCGGCCAGGCACCGGGTGCGTATTCGATCGACCGCATCCTCGGTGACGCCGGCGCCACTTGATGCCCCCATCCGCGGCAGCGGCGGGAGCCACGATGCATCTAGCGAGGGCAGAGGCCGATAGCCCGAGGTGCGATCGGGGTGGCGACGGCGAAGCCGAGCGTAGCGGCTTCCGCCGCCCACACCCGGCGCGACACACCCATCACCTGTAAGAGCGCACCCCGTGCGCGACCGCGGCGCTCGGTACATCGCTGCGTCGCTGCCCACAGGGTGGGCTCCTACGGGAACGCCAAGCGTTCATCATGCGAGGCAGGGTCACGGCTGAAGCCGCTCCTGCATTGCGATGCGTTCAAAAACAGTTGTTCCCGCAACGGCCGAGCGCGCGTGTCGCAACCCTCCGCAGCTTTCAGCCACCATCCACACGCCGTCATGCTTCGGGGCCGGTCTTCCCTCAGAACATCACCTGCGCCCTGACCTCGAATACACGCGGGTCCACGTCGGCATTGCCATCGATCGGCGCGCCGTAGCGTTTGGTGCTGTCCGCCCAGACGTAGTTCGCCTGCAGCTTGAAGTGCTGGCCGAGGTACCAGTTGGCGCCGACGGTCCAGTCGTCCTGCTTGCCGCCGTGGACGGGACCGTCATCGAGATCGACGGTGCTGTAGCGCACTGCGATTTCGAACGCTCCGTAATCGTGCATCGGGCGCACGTTGCCGATCGTACCTTTGCTGTACGGGCGACTTTCGCCTGTAAGCACCCACGAACCCTGCACATAGTAGCCGTCGCCTTCGAAGCTCGGCTTGTCGCGCGGATCCGCGCTCACGGTCAGGTATTCGCCCTGCAGCAGCAGCGGACCGTGGATCCAGGCCGCTTCGAGGCCGAGGCGCTTGATCGTGCCCGGGAAGGCGAGGTTGCCGGTATCGACGAGACGGTTGGTCAGGCCCGCTTCCGGACGCGCGCGGAAGCGCGCCGCGGGATTGGACAGCACGCCGCGTCCGTCGGTGGTCGCGTCGCGGTCTTCGGTCGACCAGGCGAGGCCGAGGTGGAGCACGTTGCTCTCCTCGCGCGAGCCGGCGCCCGGCTGGCGGTTGAACGGATTCCACACGATGCGGGCCGCCGGGCCGTCGCCGTCGTTGTCGCCGTTGAGGTCGCCGCCCTTGAACCAGGCGAGATAGAGCAGCCAGTTCGGAATTGCGGTGTACGTCCAGTCCGCACCGATGCGGCGGTCCATGTTGACCGCCTGCACCGGCAGCGCGCGCTCGAGGAACGTCGTCGCGCTCGAGCTGATCGTTTCTTCCCAGCCAACCGGCGTCTTGAACTGGCCGATGCGGAAGTCGCCGGCTTCCTTGTTGCTGTAGCGGACGAAGTTGTCGATCCACTTGCCGTGCACGCCGGCACCGGAGGGCGTCGTCTTGAAACCGCTCACGGTGAAGTCGTAGCCGACGTTGAAGTCCCAACCGCCCGGCAGCTTGCCGTAGACGTTGAATTCCTTGCGGCGCCATGCGTTCGCGTCCGGCAGCAATTCCGCGCCCGTCGCCGGGTTGGTCGTGTCGCCCGAGAAGCCGTTGTAGTCGTACTGGTAGAGGCCCTTGAAGCCGAACTCGTAGCCGTCTGCAGGCTTCCACTTGGTCGGCCAGTCGTTGAGCAGGTCATAGGCCAGCGCGTTGGTGGCGCAACCGCACAGCAGCGCAGCGGCGATCGCATGTCGCAATGTCATGGTGTCCTCGGGGGCGTCGAAACTGGCGCGAAGTCTGGCCAGTCCCTGTTACGTTCCGATGACACGCGAACGCCCATTTAACGCGCCATCGTGGAAATTCGACTCGATCAGGCGGCGTGCGTGACGGTCTTGTGTCGATACGCGCACAGGTCGTTGATCGCGCACGAAGGGCAATCGGGCCTGCGTGCCTTGCACACGTAACGCCCGTGAAGGATCAGCCAGTGGTGCGCGTCCTTGCGGAATTCGTCGGGTACGACCTTGTTCAAGGCGTCTTCGACGGCGCGCACCGTTTCACCCCGCGCGAGCCCGGTGCGATTGGAAACGCGGAAGATGTGCGTGTCGACCGCGATCGTCGGTTCGCCGAACGCCGTGTTGAGCACGACATTGGCGGTCTTGCGGCCGACGCCGGGCAATGCCTCGAGCGCTTCGCGCGAGCGCGGCACCTCCGCGCCGTGCTGCTCGACGAGGATGCGGCAGGTCGCGATGAGATTCTTCGCCTTGCCATTGAACAGGCCGATCGTGCTGATGTAGCGCTTGAGCCCGTCCTCGCCGAGGTCGAGGATCGCCTGCGGCGTGTTCGCGACCGGAAACAGTTTGCGGGTCGCCTTGTTGACGCCGACATCAGTCGCCTGCGCCGACAGGATCACCGCGACGAGCAGCTCGAACGGCGTCGTGTAGTCGAGCTCGGTGGTCGGATGGGGATCGAGTTCGCGCAGGCGGCGGAACAGCTCGACGATCTTCGCGCGCTTCATGAGCCCTGCGCGTCCTTCGCGCGGCGCGCCTTGCCGCGAGCGATGGCCGCGAGCACCGCCGCGCGGTCGATCGGTCGCGTGCCTGCGGTCGGGGCGGCGGCTCCACGGGAGGCTTCCGTGGCAGCGGCTTCAGCCGCGATGACCTCGTCGCCAGCGACGGAGGTCGGACAGACGGTTGTGGGAGCGGCTTCAGCCGCGATGCTCTTCCTGACGCCAGCATTGTCGCTCCCGGGTGCGGGCATCGCGGCCGAAGCCGCTCCCACGGGCAAGAGTCCCTTGCGCGTGTTGCGTGCATCGAAACGCGCCCGCGCCGACACCGCGCGTTCGAGCACGCGGGCGCGCGGCAGCGGCGCCGCCGCGACCGGCACGAGTGCGATGCAGTCGACCGGGCAGGGTGGCAGGCAGAGTTCGCAGCCGGTGCATTCGTTCGCGATCACCGTGTGCATGCGCTTGGACGCACCGACGATCGCATCGACCGGGCAGGCCTGGATGCACTTCGTGCATCCGATGCAGACGTCCTCGTCGATGAGCGCGACGGTCGGCGGCGCCTCCACGCCGTGCGCGGGATCGAGCGGCTTCGCGGCGACGCCGAGCAGACCCGCGAGCGCCATGACGCCATCGTCGCCACCCGGCGGGCAGCGATCGATGTCCGCCTCGCCGCCCGCGATCGCGTCGGCGTACGCATGGCAGGTCGGAAAGCCGCAGCGCGTGCACTGCGTCTGCGGCAGCAGGGCATCGATGCGCGCGGCGAGTGGCGCGGAATCACGTGCGCTCACGGCGCGGCTTCGCCCTTTGCGCCAGCATCGACGTCCGTCGCCGCATCCACCTCGCGCGCCATCGTCGCGAACGACGCGGAAAGCGCACGCCAGCGCATCGCGCATTGCGGGCAGACGTAACGGCCCTTGAGGTATCGCGTGAACACGAGTGCGATGACGGGCACCACGACGACACTGCCGCCGAGCACGAGCGCCAGCATCTCGGCACTGCTGCCCGTGGCGAGCCGGAAGCCCAACGCAAGGACCAGATCGGCCGTGATCATCAGCGCGAATACGCGACGAAAGGGTGCGGGATCATCGCGGCCCGGCGTCGCGCAGCGCGGGCACGCGGGCCGCTCGACCGCGTCGTCGGCAATCGCGAGCGTGCCTGCGCGGTATTCGCCGATGACGTCGGCCGCGCGCATGCCATCCTCGTCGGCGACCATCACGCGATAGCCGCCGAACATCAGCGTCTTGAACCAGTCCTGGCGCACGAGCAGCGCATCGAACACCCACGCCTGGACGCCGTGCGCGCGCAGCATCGCCTCGACGACGTGCGCCTCGGCGAAATCCGCAGACCAGTACGCGCGTCGCAAGCCGCCTCCGTTTACTTCACCGTCGCGCCGGGCTGCGCACCGGCGTCGGCATCGAGCAGGAACAGGTCGTCACCGCCCGACCCGGCGGAGAGGATCATGCCTTCGGAGACACCGAAGCGCATCTTGCGCGGCGCGAGGTTCGCGATGAACACGACGTTGCGGCCGACGAGCTTGCCGGGTTCGCCGTAGGCGCCGCGGATGCCCGAGAAGATCTGCCGCTTGCCGAGTTCGCCCGCATCGAGTTCGAAGCGCAACAGCTTGTCCGAGCCGTCGACGAATTCGCAGGCGAGCACTTTGCCGACGCGCAGGTCGAGCTTGGCGAAGTCGTCGATGCCGATCGTCGCGGCCAGCGGCGCACCTTCTCCCCCTTGCGGGGGAGCGGCTTCCGCCGCGATGCTTTTCTGGGGGGTGGCCGGGGCTCTCGCGGCTGACGCCGCTCCCACGGAGGCAGCATCGCCCGCCTTGTCGGCGGGCTTGAGGGATTCCTTCGAAGTTTCGATCATCATTTCGACCTTCTTCGGGTCCACGCGAATGGTAAGAGGTACGAATTCATTGAGAATAGCGCCGAGCGAAGGCTCGTTTGCGTCACTGAAGCGCTGCCAGATTCCGCCGAGGAACGCTTTCGATCGTTGTGCGATGCCTGGAACGATCGGATAGAGCCAGATCGACAGCAGCCGAAACCCATTCAGCGCGAGCGTGCAGGCGACGTGCAGTTCCTCGCGTTTCGCTTCGTCCTTGGCGAGCAGCCATGGCGCCTTCGCCGCGACGTACGCGTTCGCCTCGTCGGCGACCTCGACCAGCAGGCGCACGACGCCGGCGTAGTCGCAGGCGCGATAGAGCTCGGCGCACGGCGCGAGCTTCTCCGCCCAGGCGTCGTACATCGCGCGTTCGGCGGTCGGCAACGCCGTCGCGAGGCGGCCATCGAAGAACTTGTGCACGAAGCCCGCGCAGCGGCTCGCGAGGTTCACCCACTTGCCGACGAGATGCGAGTTGACGCGCTCCTCGAAGGCTTTGAGGTCGAGGTCCAGGTCGACCGGCGCGGCGGTGAGCATCGTCGCGAAGTAGTAGCGCAGGTAGTCCGGATCGAGCCCCGCGTCGAGGTAGGTGCGCGCCATCACGAACGTGCCGCGCGACTTCGACATCTTCTCACCGTTGACCGTGAGGTAGCCGTTCACGTGCAGCGCATCCGGCGTGCGCATGGTCGCGCCGTGGAGCATCGCCGGCCAGAACAGGCCATGGAAGTTCACGATGTCCTTGCCGAGGAAGTGATGCATCTCCTTGGGAGAGGACTGGGCGCCGAGTGCCGAAGGCTGCGCGGCTGCCATGAACTCGTCGAAATAGGCGGGGGTCAGGCCATGCTTCGCTCCCGCATCGCTGGCGCAGTACTTCTTGAAGCTTGCGAGGTAGCCGATCGGCGCGTCGAGCCAGACGTAGAAAAACTTGCCCGGCGCGTCGGGGATCGGGAAGCCGAAGTAGGGCGCGTCGCGGGAGATGTCCCAGTCACGCACGCCTCCCTCGGCGTCCAGCCATTCGCGCAGCTTCGCCGCGACCGAGGAATGCATGACAGGCTCGCCGTCGGTGAGCTTGCCCGCGAGCCAGTCGCGCAGCATCGCGGCGAAGTCGCCGACCTTGAAGAAGTAGTGTTCCGAATCGCGCAGCTCCGGCGTCGCGCCCGAGAGCACCGAGCGCGGATCCTTGAGGTCGGTCGGCGCGTAGGTCGCACCGCAGTTATCGCAGTTGTCGCCGTAATGGTCAGGCGTGCCGCAGTTGGGGCAGATGCCCTTGAGTTAGCGGTCGGGCAGGAACATCTGCCGCACCGGGTCGTACAGCTGGCGGATCGAACGCGCGGCGACGTGGCCGCCGGCCTTGAGGCGGCGGTAGATTTCCTCGGCGAGTTCCTTGTTCTCCGGCGAATGCGTCGTGTGGTAGCAGTCGTGCTCGATGCCGAAGTCGCGGAAGTCGCGGACGTGGCTGTCGTACATGCCGCGGATGAACGCTTCCGGCGTCAGTCCCGCCTTCTCCGCGGCGAGCATGATCGGCGTGCCGTGCACGTCGTCGGCGGCGACGAAATGCACCGTGTCGCCCGCCATGCGCCGCGCACGCACCCACACGTCGGTCTGGATGTAGCCGAGCAGATGGCCGATGTGCAGCGGGCCGTTCGCATACGGCAGGGCGTGGGTGACGAGGATCTGCTTGGGTTTCGGCGCACTCATGCGTCGCGGCTTCCGCTTCGTTGCTGCAAAGCGGAATTATGGCACGCCGGGCGATGGCCCCGCGTGAGATGGCCTGCGCCCACCGACCGAATGCGGTGGGTCCGGCAGCCGAGGTCCGCGCTACGGCGACTTGCGTTCCCACACCTGCGAGCGGCCGAGCAGGGCGAAGCCGATGTAGCCGTGCACGTCGAGCTTCTGCCCGCCGTCGAGCATCGTGAGCTTCACCTTGTAGGTCTTGCCGTTCTTCGGATCGAGGATGCGACCGCCGTCCCAGACGTCGCCGTCCTTCGCGACGTCCCAGAGGATGACCATGCCCTCGACCGGCTGGTCCTTGCGTTCGCCGTCGCAGGCCTTGCAGACCGGGTGCGGACCCTGTTCGGACTGCAGCACTTCGAGCACCTTGCCTTCGAGCTTGCCGTTGGCCTCGGTGATCTGCACGATCGACTTCGGCTTGCCGGTCGCATCGTCGATCGTGGTCCAGGTACCGACCGGCGTGTTTTCCGCGGCGAAGGCCGGCGCGCCGGCGAACAGGGCGAGGGCGAGCAGGGCGGGCGTGCGGTACGACATGGCGCGGTCTCCGGGCGTGGATGTGTCCTCCGCACGGTGCCGTGTGGTCGCAAGGCCGTCAAGGCGCGGCGCAGCGGACGCACCGGCATCGCTGGCATAATGCGCGTTTCCTCCCGCGCGTCCTTCCAGAATGAGCGACTCCCTCGAAGCCCGGGCCCGGCAGATCCTCGCCGGCATCGTCGACCCACACACCGGCAAGGATCTCGTCGCGAGCGGCGCCGTGCGCGGCGTCGGTGTGTCCGGCAGCGACGTTTCGGTCGACATCGTGCTTGGCTATCCGGCGCTGTCGGCGCAGGCCGCGCTCGGCGACGAGGTCAAGCGCGCGCTCGAGGCGGACGCGGCGATCGCGCATGCGGCGGTCGGCGTCGCCTGCCGCGTCGTCGCGCACGAGGTGCAGCAGGGGCTGACGCCGCTGCCCGGCGTGAAGAACGTGATCGCGGTGGCGTCGGGCAAGGGCGGCGTCGGCAAGTCGACGGTCGCGGCCAACCTCGCGCTCGCGCTGAAGGCCGAAGGCGCGAGCGTCGGCGTGCTCGACGCGGACATCTACGGCCCGAGCCAGGTGCGCATGCTCGGCCTCGAAGGCAAGCCGGACACGAAGGACGGCAAGCGCATCGAACCGAAGGTGAGCCACGGCGTGCAGGCGATGTCGATCGGCCTGATGATCGAGGAAGACACCGCGATGATCTGGCGCGGGCCGATGGCCACGCAGGCATTGCAGCAGATGCTCGGCGAAACGAACTGGTCGGACCTCGACTACCTCGTCGTCGACCTGCCGCCCGGCACCGGCGACATCCAGCTGACCCTGTGCCAGCGCATTCCCGTGTCCGGCGCGGTCATCGTCACGACGCCGCAGGACATCGCACTGCTCGACGCGAAGAAGGCGCTCAAGATGTTCGAGAAGGTCAACGTGCCCGTGCTCGGCATCGTCGAGAACATGGCGACGCACATCTGCACGCACTGCGGCCACGAGGAGCACGTGTTCGGCGAAGGCGGCGGCGCGCGCATGGCCGCGCAGTACGGCGTGCCGATGCTCGGCGGCCTGCCGCTCGACATCCGCATCCGCGAACAGGCCGACGGCGGCACGCCGACGGTCGCCGCGATGCCCGACTCCGACCTCGCCGCGCGCTACCGCGAGATCGCGCGCAACGCCGCCGGCCGCCTGTCGCTGCGTGCGCGCAACAAGGCGATCGCGTTTCCTAAGATCGTGGTGCAGAACACGTGAAGCGGGAGCCGGAATGGGGAATAGGGAATAGTTTTCAGCGCTCCGCTTCCCGGTTCTTTCTCCATCCCAAGTCCCATTCTCCGCGACCATTCCCCATTCCCCACTCCCCATTCCCCATGTCCATCAAATCCGACCGTTGGATCCGCCGCATGGCCGAGCAGCACGGCATGATCGCGCCGTTCGCGCCGCAGCAGGTGAAGCAGCATGCGGGCCAGCGGCTCGTTTCGTACGGCACGTCGAGCTACGGCTACGACGTGCGATGCGCGGACGAGTTCAAGGTGTTCACCAACATCAACTCGACCATCGTCGATCCCAAGCACTTCGACGAGCGCAGCTTCGTCGACGTGAAGTCTGATGTCTGCATCATTCCGCCGAACTCGTTCGCGCTGGCGCGCACGGTCGAGTACTTCCGCATCCCGCGCAAGGTGCTCACGATCTGCCTCGGCAAGAGCACGTACGCGCGCTGCGGCATCATCGTCAACGTGACGCCGCTGGAGCCCGAGTGGGAAGGGCACGTCACGCTCGAGTTCTCCAACACGACGCCGCTGCCGGCACGCATCTACGCCAACGAGGGCGTCGCGCAGATGCTGTTCCTCGAATCCGACGAGGAATGCGAGACGAGCTACAAGGATCGTGGCGGCAAGTACATGGGGCAGACGGGCGTGACCCTGCCTACCGCGTGAGCAGGGTGGCCTTGGGCCGTTTCGGCCGCCCGCCGGCGCCGAGGGGACCCGGCGGAGCAGGGATAGGAGCGCGAAATCGCTCCTCCCGCCGTCATTCCGCGAAAGCGGGACTCCATTGGCTTTTGACGCCACTAACGGGCGAAAAGAAAAATGGATTCCCGCTTTCGCGGGAATGACGGCGAAGCCGTCTGCGCCTACGGAGGAATCAGCCGCGGGGGGCCGATCGGCAGCCTGCGACGTGAACCGCCGGCAACGCCGCCCTGCCGCGCGCGCGGCGGTGGTGATAGGCTTGATCTTCTCGACTACCTACGGAGTCCCTGGAGCCATGCGGAGTTTCACGACCGGATCGATCCTGCGCGGCGTCGCGCTCGCGTTGTTGGCCGGCCTCCTCGTCGCCTGCGGCGGCGGTCGCGCCCGCCCCGACTCCGTGCCCGCGCCGAACGTGCCGTCGACCTTCGACGTGACGATCGTCGCCGACAAGGACAACCAGTTCGATTTCGACGGCGCGCCGCTCAATGCGGAAGACCTGAAGAGCGCGTTCCGCTACCGCCAGGAAGAAAAACTGCCGATGGGCAGCGTGCTGCTCAAGCGCGGCGAGAAGGAAAAGGTGAAGAACGAGCACATCATCGCGCTCGCGCGCATCGCCTACGAGATGAAGTTCAGCGCGTTCCTGCAGGAGAAGGACGGATCGATCTC
Source organism: Dokdonella sp. (assembly GCF_051958935.1). Classification (GTDB taxonomy): domain Bacteria; phylum Pseudomonadota; class Gammaproteobacteria; order Xanthomonadales; family Rhodanobacteraceae; genus Dokdonella_A. The sequence continues at coordinate 29,381 of NZ_JBQCFP010000062.1, forward strand.
CGAACTGCGCGCGCAAACCAAGGAAGAAGCCGACAAGCAGTGAGGCACGATGTGCCTCGATGATCGCGTCGCCGCGCGGGACCCGAGCCGCAGCGGCGAGCACGAACGAACCGCGTGGATTCGTTCGCAACCCCGTTGCACCCCGCCGGACGTTTCGCATACGGCCTGCATCGAATCCATGGAGACCACACATGAAGACCCAGATCATGCGCGCACTCGCGCTCGCTCTTTCCCTCGCCGCCGCTGGCAGCGCGTTCGCGCGCTCGGACATCCGCGACGGCAATGCGATGGTGCAGCCGGTCAAGGGTGACAAGTACTCGATCGACGGCGCGATCATGGGCAAGGCCGAGCTGTACGGCTACATCGGCGGGCTGCGCGACGACGACCACATCACCGGCGTCGTGCTCAAGCGCGGCGGCAGCGACGAGCAGCGCCGCGTGATCGGTTCGATCGCCAAGACGCTCGGCCTCAAGTCGTTCGAGCAGTACGGCGGCGACCTCAAGGAAATCCCGCAGCCGGAGCGGCCGGCCGCGGCGCCCGCGATCGAGAACCCGCCTGCGACGGACGGCCAGCCCGCTGCGGAGCCGGCGCCGGCCGCGGAGCCCGCCGGGCACTGATGCAACGGGGCACGCCGTTTCCGCGGCGTGCCCGGTCGTGATGCGCGAGCCCCCTGGGGCTGGTGGAGGCGCGCGTCGCGGCGAGCTGCAACCGATCCGACCGACAGAATTCCGACCTCCCGAACGATGCCGCGTTACAAGCCGCTTTTCGCCACTCTCGTCCTCGCCGCCTGCGCGCATGCCGACGCGGCCAATCCGCTCAGCTTCGTCACCGAAACCTTCGGAGACTGGAAGGACCGCCTGTTCGGCAAGCCCAGGCACCCGGTGCCCGAGATGAGTGCACCTGCGAGCGGACCGATCGCGTTGTCACCGGGCACGCGCGTGAGTTTCCGCATCGACGACAAGGATCCCGAGAACGACTTCAGCAAGGGCCGGAGCCGCTACCGCGTCATCGAGTTGCCCGAGGAGCTCGAGCATGCGGCCGTGCGCGTGCAGGTGATCGCGCGCAAGAACCCCGCCGGGCACGGCAACGTGGTATTCAAGCCGGTGCTGTACGTGGTCGATGGCGACGACTTCCGCGCGCCGGTTGAAGTGAAGCCATTGCACCTGGACATCCGCCCGTTCCGCAAGTCGCGCTTGCTCGGCTGCGTCAAACTCGACAAGGTGCAGCGCTTCGCAGTCGCCACCACGCCCGAGGCGATCGGCAAGTCGTACGAGTCTGAAGTGCGCGAGGCGGTGAGGGCGCCGACGCAGGGCGGTTTCTACTACGCCACCGATGCGGTCAAGACCAGACTGCCGTTTGCCGCGACAGGTGACCTCGTGATCGAGGTCACGCGCGAGGAGAAGGCGGGCAAGGACTGCTGATGCGGTGCCCGGCCGCGTGCATTTCTCCAGACGTCTACGCACGCCCCATCAGCCGCCGTCCTCGCGAAGGCCGGGACCGTGAGTCTCCCGCCTGCAAGCGGACGTAGTCGAGCACGACAGCGGAGGTTTCGACCCCATCACCATCGCATGGTTGTCGACGCGCTCCACCCTCCGCTAGGCTGCGCCCGACCTCCCCGACACCACCGCCGATGCAGACCGACGTCCCCTTCATCGTCGCGATCCCCGCGCGCTACGGCTCGACACGCCTGCCGGGCAAGCCGCTGCTGCCGATCGCCGGTGAGCCGATGGTCGTGCACGTCGCACGCCGCGCGCGCACGGCGGGTGCCACCGACGTCGTCGTAGCGACCGATGACGGCCGCATCGAAGCCGCGCTCGCAGGCAGCGGCGTGCGCGTCGTGATGACGCGTGCGGACCACGCCTCCGGCAGCGATCGCCTTGCCGAAGTCGCGCGCACGCTGGGCTGGCCCGACGATGCGATCGTGGTGAACCTGCAGGGCGACGAACCGCTCGCCCCGGCGAGCGGCATCCGCGCGGTCGCGCAGGCGCTCGTCGAGGACGATGCGCCCATGGCGACGTTGGCGACGCCGCTCGCCACGAGCGAGGAACTGTTCGATCCCAACTGCGTCAAGCTCGTCCGTCGCGCCGACGGGCGTGCGCTCTACTTCAGCCGTGCACCGCTGCCGTGGCCGCGCGACGCGTTCGCGCGAAGCCGCGACGCGCTGCCGCCCGAGGTGCCGTTCGTGCGCCACATCGGCATCTACGCGTATCGCGCCGGTTTCCTGCGTCGCTTCACCACGCTCGCGCCGACGCCGCTCGAACGCTGCGAATCGCTGGAACAGTTGCGCGCGCTCGAACACGGCCACGCGATCGCCGTGCGTATCGCGCCCGAGCCGTTCCCGGCCGGTGTCGACACGCCCGAGGATCTCGCGCGCGTCGAGCGCTTTCTCACGGACCGCTGAGCTGCGCCGGTCGCGCACGGCAGATGCGGCCTTGCGCGGACGATTCTGCTAGGCTGCGCCGGGCACTCGCGGGGACGGGGGCCATGGACTCGATTTCTGCCGCACAGCGATGGCCGAAAACGAAAAACGACGGATCCTTTTCATCTGCATGGGCAACATCTGCCGTTCGCCGACGGCCGAGGGCATTGCACGTGCCGAGTTCGCGCGTGCGGGCCTCGACATCGACGTCGATTCGGCCGGTACCGAGGACTATCACGTCGGTGAACCCCCGGACGAACGCGCGATCCGCGCCGCTGCCGCGCACGGCTACGACATCGCCGGCCTGCGCGCGCGCCAGGTCACGAGCGCCGATTTCGAGCGCTTCGAACTCGTGTTCGCGATGGATCGCATGAACCTGCTCGCGCTGCAGCGCTTCCATCGCGGTATCGGCGCGGCGCCGACGCTGTTCCTCGGCGATACCGAGCTGCCCGACCCGTATTACGGCAAGGCGCGCGATTTCGAGCGCACGGTCGAACTCGCGCGCAAGGGCGTCGATGCGTTGATCCGACGATTGCGTTCGAAAGCGCGGCACGCTTCATGAACACGCACCGCGAAGCGCCGCCGTTGCCGGCCGATCTGGCGTGGGTGAACACCGCCATGCCTCCGCGGCTGGAAGCCTTGCGCGGGCGCGTCGTGCTGCTGTGGTTCTGGAGCTACGACAACGTCAACAGCTGGAACCTGGCCGCGGACCTGCGCCGCCTCGAGGAGCTGCACCACGACGGCCTCGCGGTGCTCGGCGTGCACTGCCCCAAGTATCCGCACCAGCGCGAAGACGAGGTGCTGCTGCGTGCCGTCAATCGCCTGCGCCTGCGCCATCCGGTCGCCAATGACCGCGACTTCCGCGTCTGGCAGGATTACGGTGTCGGCGCCTGGCCAAGCGTCGCGCTCGTCGATGCGACCGGGCGACTCGTCGCGGTCTACGCCGGCGAGCGGCGCGGTGCGGAGATCGAGGCCCACATCGGTTCGCTGCTCGACGAAGCCGCGACCCACGACCAGCGTGTGTACGAGCCGACCGAAGCGGTCGCGCGGCCGGAGCCGCGCAGCGTGCTCGCGTTCCCGGGCGGGCTGCTCGGCGACGAGCAGCGCCGGTTCATCGCCGCCAGCGGCCAGGATCGCGTGCTCGCATTCGGCCCTGACGGCCGCGGGGTGCGCGGATTCGGCCGCGGCAAAGCGGGGTACCCCGCGGGGGGT
>NZ_JBQCFP010000063.1:0-2729 GCF_051958935.1 Dokdonella sp.
CTCGTGTAGGGCGGTACGCGCGCAGCGCGTGCCGCCGAAGCGCCGCGGTCGACGCGGGCCGTCGCGGGATTGCGGCGGGACTCGCGCTGCGCGCTCGACCCGCCCTGCGAGGTTTCGACCGCTTCGCGCGATGACTCGCACCCTCGAGGGCGGCACGCGCGCAGCGTGTGCCGCCGCGCTCAACCGGCAAGCGCCCGCGCAAACCGCTGCAGCGCCGGCCCGATCTCGTCCGCATCAATGACGCCGTAGCCGAACGTGAGCGCCGGTTGCGGCAGCGGCTCACGCGAGTACTCGCCGGCCGGCATCGCGCCGGGGACGTGCACGCGCGCCTTCGCATAGATCGCGTCGGCGTGCGCGGGCTCGCGGATGCGCGCGGCGAGGTGCAAGCCCGCTTCCGACGGGATCGGTTCGAACCAGTCGCCGAGGTGGCGCCGCAGGCCGTCGAGCAGTGCCTCGCGCCGTTCGGCATAGAGCGGCCGCATGCGCCGCACGTGGCGCGCGAGGTGGCCGTCGCGGATGAAGGCGGCGAGCGTCGCCTGGGCGATCGCATCGCCGTGCGAATCGGTGCAGTGCTTGACCGTGACGAGCGCGTCGCGCGCCCACGCGGGCGCGACCACGAAACCCTTGCGCAGTGCCGGGAACAGGCTCTTCGAGAAGGTACCGATGTAGAACACGAGCGCGTCGCGGTCGAGCGTCTGCAGCGCATCGAGCGGGCGGTTGCCGAAGCGGAATTCGCCGTCGTAATCGTCCTCGAGCACGACCGCGCCGTGCGTGCGCGCGAAGTCGAGCAGGGCGATGCGCCGGCGCATCGACAACGCGACGCCGGTCGGCGACTGGTGCGAGGGCGTCACACTCACGACCTTCACGTCGGGCGGCAATCGATCGACGCACAGGCCCTCGTCGTCGACCGGGATCGAGACGAGCTGCGCGCCGGCCGCGGCCATCGCGGCGCGCACGGGCGGGTAGCCGGGTTCCTCGAACGCGACACGCGTCTTGCCCGGCGTCACGAGCAGGCGCGCGAGCAGGTCGAACGCCTGCTGCGCGCCGGAGGTGACGACGATGTCGTCGGCCTTGCACGCGACCGCGCGCGCGAACGCGACGTGCTGCGCGATCGCTTCGCGCAGTTCCGCGATGCCTTCCGACGGCGGATAGCTGAAAGGTGCCTTCGACCACGCGCGCAATGCGTGCGTGGAAAGCTTGCGCCAGACCTCGTGCGGGAAGTGGCGGTGTTCGGGCACGCCGAGGCGGAACGAGCGCGGCGGCAGGCCGCGCGGCGACGAGCCGACGAGGAACGGCGTACGCCACAGCGGATTGAGGCGCGGATCCTCGAGGCCGAGCGGCAGCGGCCGCGGCCTGGCACCACGCCGCGCGGCGGCGCTCGCCGCGGCGAGTTCGGCGACGACCGCCTTGGCGCCGGCGCGCGGGATCACGTAGCCCTCGGCGATGAGCAGGTCGTAGGCGGCGATGACCGTGTTGCGCGTGACGGCATACGCGCCCGCGACGCGCCGCGTCGACGGCAGTTCGGCGCCTGCGGGCAGGCGCCGGTCGAGGATCGCCGCGCGCAGTTGTTCGTGCAGTTGGCGCATGCGACCGCCGGCATGGCCGTCGAGCTGCAGCGGGAAGGCGAACGGCGGGCTGACTGGTTCCTGCGAAGTCATCTCGACTGGTCCGGGTGGAGAACCAGTGCAAGCGTACGTTATGGCTCGTCCGAATGCTTGCGCCTGCACCGAAAGGAGTTGTGACCATGCCGTGCCATATCTGCGAAACCTGCGGCACCCAGCATGCCCGGAGCCCCGTGCCGCCCGTGCGCTGTGCGATCTGCGAGGACGATCGCCAGTACGTCGGCTGGAGTGGCCAGCGCTGGACGACGGCGGCCGAACTCGCCGTGCGACACCACCTGCGTATCGACGTCGACGCAGGCCTGCTCGGCATCGGCATCACGCCCGATTTCGCGATCCCGCAACGCGCACTGCTGCTGCCGACCGGCGCCGGCAACCTGTTGTGGGAGTGCGTGAGCCTCGTCGATGACGCCGCGCTCGCCGCATTGGGTGAACGCGGCGGCGTCGACCGCATCGTCATCTCGCATCCCCACTTCTATTCGGCGATGGTCGACTGGAGCGATGCGCTCGGCGGCGTCGAGATCCTGCTGCACGAAGCCGACCGCGAATGGGTGCAGCGGCCATCGCCGCGCATCCGCTGGTGGAGCGGAGACGAACTCGCGCTGTCCGACGACGTGACCCTGATCCGCTGCGGCGGGCATTTCCCCGGCAGCACCGCATTGCACTGGAAGGACGGCCCGCGCGCCGGAGGCGCACTGTTCCCGGGTGACGCGCTGCAGGTCGTCATGGACCGGCGCCACGTGACCTTCATGTACAGCTATCCGAACTTCATCCCGATGGCGACCGGTGACGTGCGAGCGATGCGCGACCGGCTCGCGCGTTTTGCCTTCGAGGATGTCTACGGCTACACCTGGGGCCGCAACATCATCGGCGGCGCACGCGCCGCGGTCGATGCATCGTTCGAGCGCCACCTGCGCGCGGTGGCCGCGTGAGCGGCGCGCCGACCTCGCCGCCGTCGCTCGATGCGCTGCGCGACGGCCTGCTCGCGCACCACGAACGCCAGGCCGAGGCATTGCCGTGGGTCGCGGCACCCGGCACCGGCCGCAGCTCCAAGCTGCTACGCGTGTTCGGCGATCGCGGCTTCGCCGAGCTGATCCGCATGGCCGCCGG
>NZ_JBQCFP010000064.1:0-35050 GCF_051958935.1 Dokdonella sp.
GCCGCAGGACGCCTTCGTGCAGTGGATGGCCGCCGACGCCGGCAGCTACTACAGCAGCCAGTGCGGCCCGACGCGGTGGCCGGTCGCCGAGGTCGCCAGCCTCGTGCGCCTGGAACCGGACAACGCGGGCGCGCTGCAGTACGCGGTCGCGCTCGCTCAGGCGAAACACGACGATGCCGCGCTCGACGAGGCGCTCGCCCGCATGGCCTCGGCGACGCGCGCCGACGATCATCTCGGCGACGAGATCGCCGAATGGCGCAAGATCTACATGGCGCATCCGGAAGGCAACCTCGTCCTTCCGATGTGGAGCGAGGCGCCCGCGACCGAGCGTGCGCTGCTCGGCGCGCTGAACCAGACCAGCTATCGCGCCTCACCCGTCCAATCCGCCCTCGCCCAGGCATGCACGCCCAATGGCGACAGCGAACGCACGTGGCAGCGCCTCGGCTGGTGCGTCGATGCAGGCGTGCTCCTCGCCGGCAAGGGCAGCAGCTTCGCCTTGCGCGATGCGGGCCTCGAGATGCTCGCCGCGGCGGGCGCGACGCCGTCCGACCTCGCCGACCTGCAGCGCCGCCAAGACTGGCTCAAGGCGAATTCGGCCAATCCGGTGAGCAATTCCGAAGCGGTTGCCGACGCCCCGGCAGATATCGCTGCCGACTGGCGCGGCGCGAAGGGCGACGTCGCGGCGACGGAACGCCGGCTCCAGCGCCTCGGCAAACCCGCGACGCCGCCCTCTGGCTGGGATGCGAAGCACGACACGGCGCGCATGGCCGAAGCGGAAGCGCAGGCCCACACGTGGGCGAACTACTCCCGCGAACTGCTCGACGTGATGGAAGCGAGCAGCGACGCGCGCACGCGCGTGCTGGCGCTCGCGTCGGCGCCGATGCGCGCGATCATGGTCGCGGCCACATCGAGGTCCGATGCCGGCGCCGATCCCGCAGCCGACGCGAAGACCGCGCTGGCCGACTTCGCCGCGGCGCACCCCAATGACGCCTTCGTGCAGTGGATGGCCGCCACGCAGGGCGATGCACCGGCGCGCACCCGTGTGCAGCGGCTCGAACCGGACAATGCGGCGGCCTGGGCGCTGTCGTTCGCAGACACGTCGATCGAGCCGAAGCAGACACTCGAGCGCATGGCATCGGGCCGCCGCCATTCACAGCATGTGAAGGAAGCCGTTGACTTGTGGCTGGCGGCGGTCAGGAAATCTCCGCCACCCGCGGATCTCGATCTCGCCGGGTTCGTCTCGACGGAGCCGGACTCGGCGAAGGTCGCGCTCCCCGCCGACGACCGCGCCGCGATGGCCGCTTCGGTGTTCGCAGCGATGAGCGCGATGGGGGGCAGCGAGTCTTTTGCCGCGCTCATGAAAAGCTGCGCGGAGAAATCGCCGCATTGCGTGACGATCGGCCGGACCCTGTCCGATCGCTCGGATACGTTGATCGGTACGCGCCTCGGCTTCGCGCTGTTGCGCAAGCAGGATGCGATGACCGCGGCGGACATCGCGAGCGCGCGCCGCCTCGACTGGTGGCAGGAAGGCATGCGCGGCCTCTCGACGTCCGCGGAGGCGCTCGCCTACCTGCGTGATTCGATCGCGCACGGCGAGATCGAGGCGATGCGCCTCGCGATGCAGCGCAAGGGCACGCTCGAGCCGCCCGCGGACTGGCAATCGCCGGCGGAGAAAAAGGCCGCCGCGAAGCAGTAGGAGCGGCTTTCAGCCGCGATGCTCTTCGCGACGGTGGGCCAAGGCCTTACACGCTGTCATGGAGGAAGCGGCGCAAGCCGCGGCGTTCGTCCCGTAGGGCGGTACGCGCGCAGCGCGTGCCGCCGTCGGCCTGCGGAGGCATCGCGGCTGACGCCACTTCCCCCGCAGCGATGCGCTTGCGTCAGAGCGTCCAGCGCACCGCGGGATCGGCGCGCAGCGCCGCGTGCGCGGCGTCGTAGAGTTCGCGCGTCGGGCAGGTGAAGCTCACCGACACGGACACGTAGTTGCCCGCGCGCGAGGGCCGCACGCGCTGCGATCCGGCGAGCACGCTGAGGCCGAGGCCTTCGAGGATTTCGCCGACCTTGCGTTCCAGCTCGGCCGATGCACTGCCCATCGCGTTGATTTCGAACACGCCGGGGAACTGGAAGCCCTGGTCCGGGCTCTGCGGGCGGATGTCGTCGAGGTCTTTCATTGCGGTCAGCATCGGTGATCCATGGGTTCGGGGCAAGCGCGGCCATGACGGCGCGCGAAACGCGAAGCGCCGCATCGTGTGCGGCGCTTCGTCCATGCCCCCGAGATGACGGCGCGCGCGGCGATTTTCAACGTCGCCGCGAGCGGCGGCTCATTCACCCTTCGGCGCTGCCGACGACACGTTCGCGCCGGCGTCGCCCTTGAACCACATCCACATGCCGTCGCCGAGGCGCTTGAAGAACCCGCCTTCGGCGCCCTCGTCGAGCGCGATCAGCGGGCGCTGCGCGAGCACCTTGTCGTCGAGCTGCACCCTGAGCGTGCCAACCTGCTGGCCCTTGCCGATCGGCGCGACCAGGCGCGAGGGCATCTCGAGGCTCGCCTTGAGTTCGTTGTAGCGACCATGCGGGAACGTGACCAGCACGTCCTCGGCGACGCCGAGCGGCAAGGTCGCGACCGCGCCCTTCCAGAGTTCGGGTGTCGCGAGGGGCGCGTTCGCCGCGTACAGCTTCTTCGTCTCGAAGAAGCGGAAGCCGTAGTTGAGCAGTTCCTGGTTGTCGTCGGCGCGCTGCTTCTCGCTCGGCGCGCCCATCACGACCGCGATGAGGCGTTGTTCACCGCGCTTGGCCGAGGTCGCGAGGCAGAAGCCGGCTTCCGAGGTGTGGCCTGTCTTGATGCCGTCGACGGTCTCGTCGCGCCAGAGCAGCGTGTTGCGGTTGTGCTGCTTGATGCCGTTCCACTCGAAATCCTTGATCGCGTAGATCTTGTATTCCTCGGGGAAGTCGTGGATGAGCGCGCGCGACAGCAGCGCGACGTCGTGCGCGGTCGTGTAATGGTCGGGGTTGGGCAAGCCGCTCGCGTCGACGTAGTGCGTGCCGGTCATGCCGATCTTCGCCGCGTACTGGTTCATGAGCTGGGCGAAGGTCTCCTCCGAACCCGCGGTGTGCTCGGCCAGCGCGATCGCGGCGTCGTTGCCGGACTGGATGATCATGCCGTACAGCAGGTCCTTGAGCGCGACCTTGCTGTTGAGCTGCAGGAAGCTCGTCGAGCCGTCCGTGCCGGCGCCGCCGGAGCGCCAGGCGCGCTCGCTGATGAAGACCTGGTCGTCGAGATGGATCTTGCCCTGCGCCATCTCGGCCGAGACCACATAGGAGGTCATCACCTTGGTGATCGACGCGGGCGCGACGCGCTGGTCCATGTTGCTCTCGGCGAGCACCTGGCCGCTCGCGTAATCCATCAGCACCCAGCTCTTCGCGTCGATCGCGGGCGCGGGCGGCGTCGGACCCGCGCCCATGCCCGGCACCGGCGCGGCCGGCGCGGGTTTCGCGACCGGTTGCGGGGTCGGCAACGCAGGGGCCGCGGCGGGCGCCTGCGTGGCGGGCGCGGGCGGATCGGCGCGCACGGCGGTGCCGGCGAGGGCGAGGAGGACGGCGGGGGCGAACAGGAACGGCAGCTTCATCGCGAGGTCGGGTCCGGCTAACAACAAAGCTCGGATTGTCGCAGAGCACATCGGTCAATACACGGGCGAATCGAGGGCGCGGATGCGAACCGTTCAGGCGCAACGCGGCTCAACGCTCGATCGCGAGGCGCGGCACGCCGAAGCCGAGCCGCTCGATGCGCGCGGTGAGCGCATCGGCCGTTTCCGTGTCGGCGAGCGGACCGATGCGCAGGCGATGCACGGTGCGTCCGGCGTCCGCGACCGATTCGATGCCCGCCTGGTCGAGCCCCGCTCGCCTCGCCTGCTCGAGCGCGCGTTCGGCATTGGCGCGCTCGCCGAACGCGGCGAGTTGGAGGTAGATGCGGGGTTCACGGCTGTGCGCCGAGGGCTGAGGGCTGGAAGCAGGTGCGGCGGCGGCCGGCACCCGGGCCGGAACGGGAGCATCACGATCGGTCGGTGGCGGAGCCTTGGCGACACGCGACGGCGGCAGCTCGTCGGGACGCGCCGGATCGAGCGCGCGCACCTCGACGCGACCGGTGCCTTTCGGCCATACGCCGATCTTCACCGCGGCCGCGTACGAGAGGTCGATGATGCGGTCTTCGTGGAACGGGCCGCGGTCGTTGATGCGCACGACCACGCTCTTGCCGTTGTCGAGGTTGGTCACGCGCGCGTAGCTCGGCAGCGGCAGCGTCTTGTGCGCGGCGCTGAACGCGTACATGTCGTACGGCTCGAACGACGACGTCATGTAGCCGTGGAACTTGTTGCCGTACCACGAGGCGATGCCGCGTTCGACGTAGCCACGCGAATCGGGCAACACGCGATAGGTGCGGCCGAGCACGCTGTAGGTTTCCTTGTTGCCGTAGCGCGAGCGCGGTTCCGCCTTCGGCACGGGTTCGGGGATCTTGCTGACGTCGATCGGCGGCGCCGCGGGGCCGTCGTCGGCATGTTGGGCATAGCGCTCCGACTGCGGCCGCGAGGTGTCGTTGGGCAGCCGCGCGTTCTCGCGCGGCGGCGCGCGCGAGGCGCCCGCGTCGCCGCGGGTACGATGCCCGGCGCAGGCCGCGAGCGCGAGGCACAGGCCGGCGCAGGCGGCGATGCGCCAGCGCATCACGGCGCCGCCGCCCCGCGCGCGATCGACTGCGCGAGCTGGAACACGGCCATCGCGTACAACGGACTCTTGTTGTAGCGCGTGATCGCGCGGAAATTGCCGAACACGAGCCAGTATTCGACGCCATGCTCGCCGTCGAGCTTGAGCAGGGTCGACGGCGTGTCGGCGTCGATGCGCTCGAGCGGCGCATAGCCCCACGCTTCCATCTGCTGCAGCGGATAAACCGGGTCGAGGCCGGGATCGGGCAGCACGCGCGCATCGGCCGCAGGCTGCGCGCGCACCGCGACCGGCTGTCCCTGCTGCCAGCCGTGCTCGGCGAAATAGTTGGCGATGCTCGCCGTGATGTCCGGCAACGAACCCCAGAGGTCGATGCGGCCGTCGCCGTCCTCGTCCTTCGCCCACTTGGCGATGCTCGTCGGCATGAACTGGCCCCAGCCCATCGCGCCCGCATACGAGCCGCGCAGGGCATCGACGGGATAGGCGAGATGCCCGTCACCGAGCAGGAACAACTGCTTGAGTTCACCGCGGAAGAACTTGCTGCGCGGCGGATAGTGGAACGCGAGCGTCGCCAGCGCATCGAGCACGCGGTACTTGCCGGTGTTCGCACCGTAGCTCGTCTCGACACCGATGATCGCGACGATGATCTCCGGTGCGACACCGTGCTCCCTGCCGACGCGCTCGATCAGCTCGCGATTGGCGCGGTAGAACGCGACGCCGTCGTCGATGCGCTTGTCGGTGAGGAAGATCGGCGCGTAGGCGCTCCAGGGCTTGGTCGCCTCGGCCGGGCGTGCGATCGCATCGAGGATCGACTGCTGCACCTTGGCACCCGCGAGCGTCGCGAGCACATCGGCTTCCGACGGCCCACCCTCGCGCGCGACCTCGGCCGCGAACGCGCGTTCGTCGGCGCCGAGCGCAGCGACATCGCCATTCGCCGCGGCAGCGATGCCGCGACCGGCGCCCAGCAGGCAGATCGACACGAGGACCAGATGAGCGCGCGCGGCGCGAAGCAATGCCTGCATGCGCCTACTCTACCATCGCGCCACGCCGCGCGACCGGATCGCGCACGGCGTTCGAACGCGGGGCTCGAGCGAGTTGGGCATTCAAGCGCAACGCGCAAGTCCCGCCGCGCGCACCCGGGACGCGCGTCGGCCTGTCGGTATGCGCGCGAGCGTCCCACGGCTCGCCACGACGCCGTCGCACGCACGGCACGCGGATGTCCTACGCGCCGCCGCGCCGCCGCCGGGTCGCGCGCGTCCCCCCGCGAGCGGAAGCTGTACGGGTTCCGGCGCCGCCATGGTGGCCGCGTCGCGCAACGTCCAGGGAGGACACCATGCTCCGTCGCTTCATCGCCGCTTTCGCCATGCTGCTCGCCGCCGCGGGCTCCGCCCACGCGCAGTCGCATCGCGTGACCTACACCGATCCCTACAGCTATTTCACCACCGACGCGCAGTTCGAAGCCTGGTACTCGCTGCGCGCGCGTCTTGCCGTCGATTTCGACGACATCTGCGGCGACACCTTCTGCGAAGGCGACTTCAGCAACATCACGCCGCTGCGCTTCCAGTGTTCGGTGCAGCGCGGCTCGGGCCGGATCGGCGGCTGCGTGTGGTCGTTCGCGGCGAGCAACGAGGACATCGACCCGGCCACGGGTGCCTTGGACGTGCAGCAGCCGAGCTGGCAGTGCCCGATTCCGATCGCACCGCACACGACGATCGAGGCGCTGCTCTCTGCGCTCGCCGGCGACGACCCGCTGGACACGCCGCTGCCGGGCACGCCGCTCACGGTCTACGACGGGCTGCTCCACTGCCTGTGATCCTGGACCGCTGCTGGGCGATGCGCACAGCAGCGGTCCCGTCCACTCATTCGTTCGGGTTGCACCCGTGTATCCATTGCCCATCCCGCGGGCTGACCCCGGCGCCGTACCACTGATCGCGGTAGATGCCGCCGTAGTTGGCAAGGCGCCCGGGTTGCGCATTGGCGTTGACGAGGTTGTAGGCGAGGAAGCCCACGGCGGGCACGCCGGACACGCAGACGTGACCTTGCTGCGAGGGACTCAGGTCGACCCCTTCCATCGCTCGAAAATAGCGCGGTTGCAGCCGCGTATGGCCCGACTCCTGGTACGGGTACAGGTACGTCGCGAGGCGCGATGCGAATACACCGGAGGCGCCTGCTTCGGCTTGCTGCGGCGTCGCATACGCGATGACGTTGACGGCACGATCGAGATGGAACTCCGTTTCGTACTGGCAGTAGTCGCCTTGGCATGGGTTTCCGAGGCGGTCATAGATCGTTGGGTCGACGAACTTCAGCGGCGCCACACCGGGCGCATGGAACACCTCGTCGAATGGTGGTAGCGCCGTCGTGCTGCCGGATATCGCCGGGTCCGTGTAGTAGCGCTGCGTCGGCATGGAGACCACCCAGTCGCTCCTCGCACCTAGCGCGGATGGCGCGACGTACTGGTTGTACAGTATCGACTTCGCGAGCACGGCGCTGACCGCGTCAATCTTGCGGTCGAAATGCACGAGCCCGTAACCGGGAATCGACGCATCGGCGCCCGCGAGGTGTCCGCCCGCGTTCGCGAGCGAGGGGTCGAGGGGACCCATCGCCGGCGAGTACAGCGGATCGGGCGAGAAGCCGTCCAGCGCCGTCGCGTCGTAGGCGTAATACAGGCCCAAGCCGACGCTGATCACGGCAGCCGTGCCGTAGATCGTCTCCCCAGGCCCGTCGATGTCCTCGAACAGCGACCCCGGCAGCGGTGTGCAGGTGCGTTCGAGCCCGACGATGGCACTGTAGGTGGACGTCTCCGAAGCGATCGTTCCACCGCTGATGACCTCGATGAATCCCTCGCGCGTGCGCTCGACGCCGCGCGGACCCGCGTCGGCAGGCAACCCGCCGCTGCCGTCGAACTGCGCGGTGCTGAAGACCGCCCCGGCCGTGGGCAGCGCCGGCACCGTGCACGTCGAAGCGGGGGTACGCAGCATCGCGCGACCGTCCGCCGCCTTCGTCACCGCGCCGACCCAGATTTCGTTGGCGGGCAGGTAGAGGTCGAAATCGAGCACGGGCCGGCTGTTGTAGCCCTCGAGGAAACGGACCTTCACGATCTGCGCGTGTTCACCGAGGCTCCCGATCGTGACGAGCGTGTCCTGGCCATCACTGGCCGTGTAGTACGGAAACAGCAGCACCTGGCCCGATCCATCGGGGCTCAGTTCCATGCCCGATGAGGCGGTCGCGACGAGCAAGGCTGATGCGAAGATGAACGAGCGGACCATGTCGAGTCTCCCGACGGTGAACTCGTATACTAAGCGCTCGCGAGCGCCTTGCGGTGTGCGTGGATCGACATCAGGACGCCGAAGCCAGCGAGCAGCGACACCGCGGACGTGCCGCCGTAACTCACCAGCGGCAACGGCACGCCGACCACCGGCAGCATGCCGGTGATCATGCCGCCGTTGACCATCACGTAAACGAACAACGACATGCTGATCGCGCCGGCGAGCAGGCGCGCGTAGGTGTCCTTCGCCTCGGCGGCGATCCAAAGGCAGCGCGCGATGATGAATACGTAGAGCGCGAGCAGGAGCAGCACGCCGACCAGCCCCCATTCCTCGGCGAATACGGAAAAAATGAAATCGGTCGTGTGTTCGGGCAGAAATTCCAGGCGCGACTGCGTGCCGTGATGCCATCCCTTGCCCCACACGCCGCCCGATCCCACCGCGATCTTCGACTGGATGATGTGCCAACCATTGCCGAGCGGATCGGCCTCGGGATCGAGCAGGGTGAGCACGCGGTTCTTCTGGTAGTCGTGCAGGAAGTGCCAGGCGACCGGGACCATGCCCGCGAATGCCGCGAGCAGCGCACCGATGCGCCACCAGGCGAGCCCGGACAGGAAGATGCCGAAGGCACCGCTCGCGACGATCAGGAGCGCGGTGCCGAGGTCGGGCTGCTTGGCGATCAGCGCCGCCGGCACCGCGATCAGCGCGCCGGCGACACCGAGCGTGGTCCAGCCCGGCGGCAACGGCCGGCCGTTGAGATACCACGCGATCATCATCGGCATCGTGAGCTTGAGCAGCTCCGAAGGCTGGAAGCGCACGACCTTGAGGTCGAGCCAGCGATTCGCGCCGCGGCCCTCGCCGTGGATGACGACGATCACGAGCAGCGCGACGCTCGCCGCGTACAGCCATGGCGTCCAGTTGCGAAGGGTCAAGGGCGGCACGCGCGCGATGATCGTCATCAGCAGCAGGCCGAGCACGAAGCGCAACCCCTGCGAGACGACCAGGCCGACATCCTTGTCGCCGGCGCTGTACAGCGTGCCGAGACCGATCCCCATCAGCAGCAGCAGGGCGCCGAACAGCGGCAGGTCGAGGCGTGGCTTTCGCCACATCGAGAGCAGGCGATGCCGCCATTCGTGGAAGAGTTCGTCGATCACGGCGATGCCGCTCCCTGCTGGCCGGCGGCGGCGAGTTCGGCCTGGCGTTGCTGGTCGCCCGGCAGCCAGGCGTCGAGGATCTTGCGCGCGATCGGCGCCGCGTCGTGCGCGCCGCTGCGCCCGGCCTCGAGCGCGACGATCACCGCGATGCGCGCGTCGTCGGCGGGCGTGAACGCTTCGAACAGCACCTGGTGGCGCTCGATCGGGCTCGCGCTGATGCTCGTCCATTCCGTGCCGGTGCGCGAATAACGCTCGGCGGTGCCGGTCTTGCCGGCGATCGGATACGGGAAGCCGGCATCGATGCCGCGTGCGGTGCCGCTGCGCATCACCTCGGTCATGCCCTGCTGCACCGCCGCCCAGTTCGCGGCGCGCTCGATCACGTTCCTGCGCGGCGGCGGCAGCGGCACCGGTTCCACCTTGGCGTCGACGCCGCGCTGCACCGCGCGCAGCAGGTGCGGCGTGTGCGGCACGCCGCGCGCGGCGAGCGTCGACACCGCGTTGGCAAGCTGCAGCGGCGTCACGACCCAGTAGCCCTGGCCGATGCCCGCGATCACCGTCTCGCCGGGGTACCAGGGCTGGTTGAAGCGCCCGCGTTTCCATTCGCGCGAGGGCAGCACGCCGCTGCCCTCGCCCATGAGGTCGATGCCGGTCGGCTGGCCGAAGCCGAAACGCGTCATGAACCCGCTGAAGCGATCGATGCCCATGTCGAGCGCGAGCGAATAGAAGTAGGTGTTGACCGACTTGGCGATCGCCTGCACGAGGTCGACGCGGCCCTGGCCACCCCGCACGTCGTCGCGATACGCGCGCGACTGGCCCGGGATGAAGAATTCACCGGTCGAGAGCACCGTATCCTCGGGACGGCGCAGGCCGAGCTCGAGGCCGCCAAGGCCGACGAACGGTTTCATCGTGGAGCCCGGCGCATAGTTGCCACGCAGCAGGCGGTTGAGCAGCGGCTTGTCGTCGGCCTCGAGCAACGCGGCGTAGTCGACGCTGGCGATGCCGTTGACTAAAAGGTTCGGATCGAAGCTCGGCACGCTGACCATCGCGAGCACCTCGCCATTGCGCGGATCGATCGCGACGGCCGCGCCGGCCCGCCCCTCGAACGCGGCTTCGGTCGCCTCCTGCAGGCGTGCGTCGATGCTGAGGTAGAGGTTCTCGCCCGGTTTCGGCGCGACCCGGCCGAGCGGCTCGCCGATCGGCCGATGGTCGGCATTGACCTCGATCTTCTCGTAGCCGACCTCGCCGTGCAGGCGGTCCTCGTAGTACCGCTCGATGCCGGTCTTGCCGACGTGGGTGGTGCCGGCGTAGTCGCCCTTGTCGAGCTTGGCGAGATCGGCCTGGTCGATGCGGCCGACGTAACCGACGGTATGCGCGAACTCCTCGCCGAGCGGATACGAGCGGGTCAGGTAGGGCACGACGTCGACGCCGGGGAAGGCCCAGCGGTTGACCGAGAACCGGGCGATTTCCTCCTCCGAGAGCTTCAGTCGGATCGGCATTCCCTCGTACGAGCGCTTGCCCTTGCGCAGCGCGTCGAAGCGCTCGATGTCGTCCTCGCTGATCGGCACGACCTCGCCGAGCCGCCCGATCGTCGCGTGCAGGTCCTGCACCTGGTCGGGCGTGATCTCGAGGCGGAACGCGGCGACGTTCTCGGCGAGCAGCACGCCGTTGCGGTCGTAGATGAGGCCGCGCGCGGGCGCGAGCGGGCGCGTGAGCACGCGGTTGGCCTCCGAGCGCGCGCTGAACTCGTCGTGCCGCTCGATCTGCAGGAACGAGAAACGCACGCCGAGCGCGGCGAGGCAGGCGACGATGATGAGGAAGCCGGCGAGTGCGCGACGGCGGAACAGCGCTTCCTCTTGGCGTGCTTCCTTCAGCGGCTTGTAGCCGCCGTTGCGGAACCGGGAGCGGCGCATGCGCATCGGCCAGCCGTCATTCGTGCGCGCGCAGGCGGGCGCGCAGGTCGTCGAACAGGAGGAACAGGAACGGCCACGCGACCATCCCGGTCAACGGCGAGAGCCAGAACGTCGCCGCCGGCATCGGCTCGCCCGAGAAACCGCGCGCCATCAGCATGACGATGCGGTCGTTGAGCAGCAGCGCGAGCAGCGCGAGCGACTGCTGCCCTACCGGGAAGAAGCGCAGGCGTGCGCGGAAACGCAGCACGATGAAGGTGAGCACGAGCAGGCGCAGCGCCTGCTCGCCCAGGAGTTCGCCGACGAGCAGGTCGGCGACGACGCCGATCGCGAAGGCGAAGCCGAGGCCGACGCGCTCGGGCGTCTCGATCGCCCAGTAGACGAGCACGAGGCCGATCCAGTACGGCTTGAGCGGCTCGAACATCAGCGGCAGCGGCATCAGCTGCAGCAGGAACGCGCAGGCGATGCTGCCGGCGAACAGCCAGGTGCGCGCGCGCAGGCGGCTCATGGCGTGGGCGCCGGCGACGATGGCGCAGGACCGGCGAGCTCGGCCGGCGGCCCGACCTCCTCCAGCGGAGCCGGCGGCCCGTACGGCTGCGGCTGGTCGCGCAGCAGCAGCACTTCGCTGCTGCGATCGAGTGCGGCGGCGGGCCGCGCGACCGCAGCGATGAACATGCCGCTCTTGTCCTGGCCGACCTGACGCACTTCGCCGACGGGAAAGCCGGCCGGGAAGCGCCCGCCGAGTCCGGACGTGAGCAGGCGGTCGCCGACCTTGATGTCGGCACTGATCGGGATGGTCGGCAGTTGCAGCTTGTCGATCTCGCCGTTGCCGTAGGCGATCGTGCGCAGGCCGGTGCGCTCGACGACGACCGGGATGGCGTGCGTCGCGTCGGTGATCAGCATCGCGATCGAGCTGTTCGGCAGCACCTCGACGATCTGGCCCATAACGCCCTGCGCGTCGATCACCGGCTGGCCGACGTCGATGCCCTGGCCCGCGCCGACGTCGAGCACGATGCGGTGCCGATAGGGGTCGAGGTCGACGTTGATGAGGCGGGCGAACTGCACGGCGAGGCCGAGGTTCTTCTGCGCATCGAGCAGGTCCTTGAGGCGCGCGTTCTGCGCGACCAACGCGTCGAGGCGGTTGAGGCGTGCCTGCGCGAACAGGAGCTGCTCGCGCAGCGCGCGGTTCTCGCTGGCGAGCTGGTCCTGCGTCGCGACCGCGGTACGCGTGGCGCGCGCGAGGTTCGCCGGCAGCGCCGCGATGCGATAGACGGGTTCGATCAGCAGGCCGCCCGCGCGGCGCAGCGACTCGAGGTAGTTGCCGCGATGGTCGAGCACCATCAGCCCGATCGCGCCGGCGAGGTAGACGATCAGCCGCAACGTGCTGACCGCGCCCTCGGCGAACAGCGTGGTGGCATTGTCGGTGCGCATCGTGCCGGGAATGGGGAATCGGGAGCTGGGAATCGCAAGGGCGGGATAGTACGCGCGCGTGCGCTTCTACCATTCCCCATTCTCGATTCCCGATTCCCGGCTATTCCGGCGCGAAGAAATCGCTGCCGTGCAGGTCGATCAGCTCCAGCGCGCGGCCGCCGCCGCGGGCGACGCAGGTGAGCGGGTCGTCGGCCACGTGCACGTGCAGGCCCGTCTCTTCCGAGATGAGGCGATCGATGTCGCGCAGCAGCGCGCCACCACCGGTCAGCACGATGCCGCGTTCGGCGACGTCCGAGCACAGCTCCGGCGGCGTCTGTTCGAGCGCGCTGCGCACCGAGCTGACGATGCCCGAAAGCGGCTCGTGCAGTGCCTCGAGCACCTCGTTCGAATTGACCGTGAACATGCGCGGCACGCCTTCGGCGAGGTTGCGGCCGGACACCTCGATCTCCTTGACCTCCGACTGCGGGAACGCGCAGCCGATCTCGACCTTGATCTTCTCGGCGGTCGCCTCGCCGATCAGCGTGCCGTGGTTGCGGCGCACGTAGTTGATGATCGCCTCGTCGAAACGGTCGCCGCCGATGCGCACGGATGCCGAGTAGACGATGCCATTGAGCGAGATGACCGCGACTTCCGAGGTGCCGCCGCCGATGTCGAGCACCATCGATCCGCGCGCCTCGTGCACCGGGATGCCGGCGCCGATCGCCGCGGCCATCGGCTCCTCGATCAGGTAGACGTCGCGCGCGCCGGCCGACTCGGCCGACTCCTTGATCGCGCGGCGCTCGACCTGGGTCGAGCCGCAGGGCACGCAGATGAGCACGCGCGGGCTCGGACGGAACATGCGCGCACGGTGCACCTTGCGGATGAACTGCTTGAGCATCTCCTCGGTCATCGTGAAGTCGGCGATGACGCCGTCCTTCATCGGACGCTTGGTGATGATGTTGCCCGGCGTGCGGCCGAGCATGAGCTTGGCGTCGCCGCCGACCGCGGCGATCGAGCGCGGGCCGCCCGGACCGCGGTCCTGGCGGATGGCGACGACCGAGGGTTCGTTGAGGACGATGCCCTGCCCGCGCACGTAGATCAGCGTATTGGCGGTGCCGAGATCGATCGAGAGATCGTTGGAGAAGAGTCCGCGGAAGCCTTTGAACATGGGTGCGGCGCGAGCCTTTGGAATTGCGGGTGGGTGCGATGCCGGGTCGTCCTGTCCGGTTCGCATGCGATGTGCGGGCGCGGGGCCGCGTCCGTTCCGCCTTGCCGGCCAGGGTCGCCGGCGCGGCCGCACTCCTCGTGTGCGTCGAATCGCCCTCGCGGGCGCTCCGAATGCGGGAAAAGCGCGCGATTTTAGTCGTGTGACGATGCGCGGGCAAGGACATTCGAGTTAAAAAACCCTTCCCGCAGCGTGCTTTTTCGAGGGTTCGGCAGCGGTGCCCGCGCCCGACGCCGGCCGGGCGAGGATTCCCGGCGGGCGCCGCGCCCGGTAAGCTTCGCCGGTTTTGGGCGCCGCGGGCGCTCCCTGCCCACCGTTTCCGGATGCCCCGATGTCTGCACTGATCTGCGGTTCGCTCGCCTACGACACCATCATGGTGTTCCAGGACCAGTTCAAGAAACACATCCTGCCCGACCAGGTGCACATCCTGAACGTGTCGTTCCTCGTGCCGCGCATGCGCCGCGAGTTCGGCGGCTGCGCCGGCAACATCGCCTACAACCTGAAGCTCCTCGGCGACGATCCGATCCCGTTCGCCGCGGTCGGCCAGGACTTCGGCCCGTACCGCGAGCATATGAAGCAGTGCGGCATCCGCCTCGACCACGTGAGCGTGTTCGAGGACCTGTTCACGCCGCAGTGCTTCATCACGACCGATCTCGACAACAACCAGATCACCGCGTTCCATCCCGGCGCGATGCTCAACTCGCACGACCACCACGTGAAGGACGTCGAGGGCGTCACGTTCGGCATCGTGGCGCCGGACAGCCGCGACGGGATGCTGCAGCATTCGCGCGAGTTCGCCGAGATGGGCATGCCCTTCATCTTCGACCCGGGCCAGGCGATGCCGCTGTTCTCTGGCGAGGAATTCCGCACGATGATCGAGCAGGCCGACTACGCGATCGTCAACGACTACGAGTCGCAGCTGCTGCAGCAGCGCACCGGCTGGAGCGCCGCCGAGATCGCGCAGCGCGTGAAGGCCTACATCGTCACGCAGGGGCCGAAGGGCTCGACGATCCTCGCCGACGGCAAGAGCCATGTGATCCCGCCCGCGCAGGAGCGCCGCGTGGTCGACCCGACCGGCTGCGGCGACGCCTACCGCGCCGGCCTCATCTTCGGCCTCATGCGCGACATGGACTGGCCGACCACGGGCCGCATCGCCTCGCTGATGGGCACGCTCAAGATCGAGCACCCGGGTACGCAGAACCAGCGTTTCAGCTACCCCGAGTTCGCCGACCAGTTCCGCCAGCAGTTCGGCTACGCGCTCGGCTGAGCGCACCCTTCCTCCGAGGAGCCTTCGATGAGCCATCCGTCCCCCTTCGCGCGGCTCGCCGCCGGCCTCGTGTTCGCCGCGCTGATCCAGTCCTGCGCCGCCCAGGGCCCGTACGTCGAGCTCAAGGGCCAGCGCTACTCCATCGAAATCGCCGAGGACGACGCCGCGCGCACGCATGGCCTCATGGACCGCACCGAGATGGCGATGGACCACGGCATGCTGTTCGTGTTCCAGGACGACATCCCGCGCGCGTTCTGGATGAAGAACACGAAGATCGCGCTCGACATGCTCTTCTTCGACGCCGATCGCCATTTGGTCAGCGTGCAGCACGACGTGCCGCCGTGCCTCGCCGACCCCTGCCCCGCCTATTCGAGCGGCGCACCGGCGCGCTACGTGCTCGAGCTCAACGCGGGCCAGGCGCGCAAGCTGGGCCTGACTCCGGGCGACGAGCTGACGATTCAGCGCTGAGCAGGGGGCTGGACACGGCGCGGCTCGGCAGCGCCGGGCCCGGCGCAGCCCGCTCGCTCCAGACGCCGTCGCGCAGGGTCAGGTCGCCGCGCAATTCGTTCGCGCAGGCGAGTCCGCAACGATAGGGGACGAGCACGCCCGTGGCGTCGTCGACGACGGCGTCCTCGATCGGGAAGAACACGCGCATGGCACCTCCTCGGCTGGGGATGGCGCCATTGCACCGGTTGCGGGTGCCGCGCGCGTGTCACCCGGATGACGCGATCGGGGCGTGAGGAGGCGGGACGCTGGCGCGCCGTTTCAGCGCGGCGCGAGCGCCGCCGCCGGCTCGATCCTGCGGTCGAGCCACGCCGCGATGTCGCGCTGCAATGCCTCGCTCGCCTGGTCCAGGCTCTGCACGCACGCGAACGCGATGCGCGCGTCGCGGTCCGCGGCGCGCAGCTTCCCGCGCAGGCGCCATTCGCGCTGCTCACCGGGCTTGAGCTGCACGACACGC
The DNA here is from genome assembly GCF_051958935.1 of Dokdonella sp. Lineage (GTDB taxonomy): Bacteria > Pseudomonadota > Gammaproteobacteria > Xanthomonadales > Rhodanobacteraceae > Dokdonella_A. The sequence goes on from NZ_JBQCFP010000064.1 coordinate 15,895, forward strand.
AGGCCGTCGTCGAACACGGCGCGGCCGGCGGCGATCTCGAGGTGCGCGGCGAGGCTTTCGGCGAGGAACTGTTCGGGTGAGCGCAGGGCGTGCGCGAGCTGCTGCCCGAGCAGGCCGGGGTGCGCGTCGAAGAATGCCTGCAGGGTCGCACGGCGGTACGGATAGGGCACGTGTGGCAAGCGGAAGTAGCGGCGATCGAAACCGGCGAGTCGTGCGCTCAGCTCCTGCGCCTCGCGGTTGCCTGCGCGCTCGGCCGCGCCGCCACGCACGCGCTTGACGAGCCGGCGCACGCCGGCGAACGCGGCGTGGTCGCGCTGCGCATGCCACTCGCCGCGCAGCACCACGCCGTCGTCGCGGAAGAAGGCCGTGGGCTCGATCGGCCGCAGGATCATGAAGTCGTCGTTGAAGCAGACGTAGTGCCCGGCGAGGTCGGGAATGCGCCAGAGCATCGCGCTGATGGTGCGGCTGTTGAACGTCGGCAGGCACTGTTCGTGGCCGGCGAAGATCTCGCGGTGGTCGACGACGTGCACGCGACCGGCCTCCGGCGTACCGCGCAGGCGCGCGACGAGCGCCGGCGTCTGGCGGTCGGTCACGATGTGGATGCGGCGGAACCACGGCGCGAAGCGCAGGATCGAGGCGACGCACCAGTCGAGTTCACCCGCGTCGTGGAAGCGGGTCGCGCGCGCGGCCGGCGGGCGGCCGCCGCCGCGGCTCGCGAGATGGGCTTCCAGGCGCTCGCGGTGCGCCGGGTCCGCACCGTCGACCCAAGGGATGACGGCATCGATGTTCATGTCGTCGGGACTCCGCGCGCGCTGCCGGCGACCCGCGGCCGGGCCGGCTCGAAGCTTCGTAGTGTGCCGGAGCGGTGCGCGCGAAGACATCCCGGGGCAACGGCGGATAGCATGTCGCACCCCGAACGGAACGCGCCATGCCCCACGATTCGAATCCCGGCCGGACGCGCGCGTCCGATGTGCTTCGTGCGAGCGGCATGGTCGCGGCCTGCACCGCGCTCGCGATCGCGCTCGATCGCGGCATCCACCTCGGCAGCGAAAACCACGCCGGCCTGCTGCCGGTGATGCGCCGAATCCTCGATCCCGCTTACCTGCCCGGCGATTTCGGCATATCGATCCGTTTCCATCATCACCACGTCTTCACCTGGGTCGCGGCGATGCTGTCGATCCCGTTCGGCGAGAACGGCGCCCTCGCGCTGCTCACCGTGGTCGGCCTCGCCGCGATCTTCGCCGGCCTCTGGCGCCTCGGCGGCACGCTCGGACTCGCGCCCGCGCGGCGCCTGCTGCTCGGCGTCGCGATCGCGATCGGCCTCGCCTGGCTCGATCGCGGCGTCGAGGCGAACCGCTTCCTCGGCAACGGCCCGATCATGCCGCCGACGTTCGCCCATGCGTCGATCCTGTTCGGCATCGACGCGCTCGTGCGGCGGCGCTGGAACCTCGCGTTCGCGCTCGCCGGTGCCACCGCGCTCGTGCACCTGCAGATCGGTGCGGTCTGGCTCATCGTGCTCTCGACGATCGCGAGCGCGAGCGGCGTCGCGGCGCAGCCACGCCGCTGGTTGCCCGGCCTTGCCGCCGCCCTCGTGATCGCAAGCCCGGGCCTGCTCGACGTGTGGGCCCTGCTGCATGCGGGGCTGGTCGAGGGCATCGGTCGCGTCGACGACGTCGCGTTCCGCATGCCGCAGCACTTCGAGTTCCGCGCCGACCGCGTCGCCGCGGTCGCGCTGTACGGCGTCGCCTTCGCGCTCGCGTGGCGCCGCTGGCGCGCACGCGCCGATGAGCGCAGCGACCGGTTCCGCCCGCTGCTGCAGGTCGTCGCAAGCCTGATGCTGCTGACCTTCGTGCATTATCTCGACTATTACGTGCTGCACACCGGCTGGATCGCACGCCTGCAACTGCTGCGCCTGAGCATGTTCGTGCCCGTACTCGCCGCGCTCGCGTTGCTTTCGAACCCGCCGGCCCCGCGCGAAACGCGCGAGCGCTGGCCGCTCGCGCTGGCCGTGCTGTTCGGCGTCGGCGCCCTCGCCGCGGGTTTCGCGCGCCATGCGCCACCGTCGCTGCGCATCGTCGACGAAGCGCAGGCCGCCGACGACTGGGCCGACATCACGCGCTGGATCCGCCAGAGCGGACCGCCAGGCCTGTACGTGACGCCGCCGGGGCAGATCGGTTTCACCGCGCGCAGCGACCGCTCGACGCTGGTCGAATTCAAGATCAACCCGGACGGCGGCGCCGGCCTCGGCGAGTGGATGCATCGCCTCGACGCGGTCACCGCGCATTCGCTGCCGGCGGCTTCGACGCGGCGTGACGTGGCCGGGGAACTCGATGCCGCGTACGCGCGCCTGACATCGGAGCAGGTGCACCAGCTCGCCGCCGACTATGGCGTACGCACGGCGGTCGTCCCGGCCGCAAGCCCGCTGCAGGGGCGCGAACTCCATCGCAACGCCGGCTATCGCGTCGTCGCGCTGGATCCAGACTGACGCGTGCCGCGGCTGGAAACGGCGCGGTTCAGATCTCCACCATCTCGAAGTCGGACTTGGTCACGCCGCAATCGGGGCAGGTCCAGGTTTCGGGCACGTCTTCCCAGCGCGTGCCGGCCGGAATGCCGTCCGCGGGCCAGCCTTCGGCTTCGTTGTAGAGGAACCCGCAGACGACGCACATGAAGGTGCGGTAGGGCGCGTCGACGGCGGCGGAGGCGGTATCGGACATTTCGAGACGACGATCGGGAACGAAAGGCCTTGTATTCTCGCAGCTTGCGCGCGTGCGCGGAAGCACGCCCCGGCGAGGACTTTTCACCGATGACGACCTCGAGCAGCCGCGTGCGCGGCCTGTATGCGATCAGTGACGGTCCGCGCGCCGACCTGCGCGAAGCCTGCGCGGCCGCGCTCGAGGGCGGCGCGCGCCTGCTCCAATACCGCGACAAGACCGCCGATGCGCCGCGCCGGCTCGCCGAGGCGCGCGCGTTGCAGGCGCTCTGCGCACGCCATGGCGTGCCGCTGATCGTCAACGACGACGTCGACCTCGCGGCCGCGGTCGGCGCGGCCGGCGTGCACCTCGGCGAAGACGATGCGGAACCGGCCGAGGCGCGCGCGCGGCTCGGCGCGCAGGCGATCGTCGGCGTGTCCTGCTACGACTCGCTCGAACGGGCGCGACACTACGCCGCAGCAGGCGCCGACTACCTCGCGTTCGGTGCATTCTTCGCCTCGCCGACCAAGCCGCATGCGCGCGTCGCATCGCCGCGCCTGCTGCGCGAGGCGAAGGCGTTCGGCCTGCCGCTGGTGGCGATCGGCGGCATCACGCATGACAATGCGCACGGACTCATCGATGCCGGCGCCGACGCCGTCGCGGTGATCTCGGCCCTGTTCGGCGCGCGCGACGTGCGCGCCGCCGCGCGCCGTTTCAGCGATCTCTTCGAATCCGATCCGAGCCGACGATGACGACCAACCACGAACTGTTCCAGCGCGCGCAGGCGCGCATCCCCGGCGGCGTGAACTCGCCCGTGCGCGCGTTCCGCTCGGTGGGCGGCGAACCGTTCTTCACCGCGCGCGCCGACGGCGCGTACCTGTGGGACGTCGAAGGCACGCGCTACATCGACTACGTCGGCTCGTGGGGCCCGATGATCGTCGGCCACAACCACCCGACCGTGCGCGAAGCGGTCGAGCGGGCGATCCGCGACGGCCTCTCGTTCGGCACGCCGTGCGCGGCCGAAGTGACGATGGCCGAGACGATCGCCGCGATCGTGCCGTCGGTGGAGGTCGTGCGCATGGTCAACTCGGGCACGGAAGCGACGATGTCGGCGATCCGCCTCGCGCGCGGCTACACCGGGCGCCAGCGCATCGTGAAGTTCGAAGGCTGCTACCACGGCCACGGCGACGCGTTCCTCGTGAAGGCGGGCTCGGGTGCGCTCACGCTGGGCGTGCCGACCTCGCCCGGCGTGCCGAAGGCGCTCGCCGACCTCACCCTGACCCTGCCGTACAACGACCTCGAGGCCGCGCGGCAGCTCTTCGCCGAACACGGCGACGAGATCGCCGCGCTGATCATCGAGCCGGTCGCCGGCAACATGAACTGCATCCTGCCGCGCGAGGGCTACCTCGCCGCGCTGCGCGAGCTGTGCACGCGACACGGCGCGCTGCTCATCTTCGACGAGGTGATGACCGGCTTTCGCGTCGCGCTCGGCGGCGCGCAGGCGCACTACGGCATCACGCCCGACCTCAGCACGTTCGGCAAGATCATCGGCGGCGGCATGCCGGTCGGCGCCTACGGCGGCCGGCGCGAGATCATGCAGCAGGTCGCGCCCGCGGGCCCGATCTACCAGGCCGGCACCCTGAGCGGCAATCCGGTCGCGATGGCGGCCGGGCTCGCGATGCTCGAACTGATCCGGACGCCGGACTTCCACGCGCAGCTCGATCGCCGCACGCGCCTGGTCACGGACGGGTTCGCCGCTGCCGCGGCCGAAGCCGGCGTGCCGCTCAGCGTCAATCGCATCTGCGGCATGTTCGGCCTCTTCTTTACCGACGTGGCGAAGGTGGAAACCTATGCGCAGGCGACTGCCTGTGACGTCGCGACGTTCAACCGCTTCTTCCACGCGATGCTCGCGCGCGGCGTCTATCTCGCGCCGAGCGCGTTCGAGGCGGGTTTCGTCTCGATCGCGCATACGGACGAGGTGATCGCGGCGACGATCGACGCCGCACGCGCCGCCTTCAAGGACGCCGCGGCGCGCTCTTGAGTCGATAGCGCGCGCTTTGCACATAGGTGGGTTTACTATCGTGCGTGGCCCGGCACGATGGTGTTCCGTCACATGGCGGACCCTTCGAGGAACCCACGATGAAAACACTCCCTGCCCTCGCCGGCGTGTTCGCGCTGGCGATCGCCTTCACGGCCGCGCCTTGGTGCGCGACCACATCCGAGGCCGCACCGACACGCGCCGCGGCGACCACCGCACCTGCCGCGCCCAAGCTCCATGCAGCGATGCGCGGACTCTGGCAGGGCCATGCCGCGACCACGCGCGATTACGCCAACGCCGTGAAGGCCGGCGATGACGCCGCCGCGAACAAGGCGGCCGACGCGGTCGTCGCCAATGCCAGGCAGATCGCCGACGCGGTCGGCGGCTTCTACGGCGACGCCGCGGGCAAGCAGATGCTCGAACTCCTCGCCGGCCACTGGGGCGGCGTGAAGGCCCTCACCGATGCGGGCAAGGCCGGCGACAATGCAGCGGGAGCGAAGGCGATGCAGGACCTCACGGCGAATGCGGACGCGATCGCGAAGTTCCTCTCCGGCGCCAACCCGAACCTGCCCGAGAGCGCGGTGAAGAACCTGCTCGTCACCCACGCCGGCCATCACGCGCAGCTGGTCGGCGACCTCATGAAGGGTGATACCGCGGCGGCGGCAAAGACTTGGAGCGCGATGCAGGCGCACATGGACACGATCGCCGACGCGCTCGCCGGTGGCATCGCCAAGCAGTTCCCGGCCAAGGCGAGTTGAGCGACGCGATGAAGCATGCCAGCGCGCTCGCGCAGCTCGGACCCACCCAGCAACGCCTGCTGCGCCGGCTGATGCTCGCGCCGCAGGGCGTGACCGTGGAGACGCTGTGCGACGCGCTCGGCATCAGCCACAACGCGGTCAGGCAGCACCTGACCGCGTTGATCGCCGCCGGCTTCGTCGAGCGCGGCCTCGCGCTGCCGAGCGGCGGGCGCCCGCAGGCGCGCTACGTGCTGCGGGCCGAGGGACGCGAATTGTTCCCGCGCCACTACGGCCTGATCGCGACGAGCGTGCTCGAACATCTCTACGCATCGAGCGGCAAGGCCGGCGTGCAGGCGCTGCTCGCGACGATCGGGCGCGAGCTCGGCGCCGCCGCGGCCGAGCGCATCGCCACGGTCGACGACGACGAGACCGCGCGCGCGCTCGCCGAGCAGCTCGATGCGCTCGGCTACGAGGCGCTCGCGGTGCATCGCGACGGCGAGACGCAGGTCGAGGCGTACAACTGCGTGTTCCATGCGCTCGCGAAGGCGCATCCGGACGTGTGCCGCTTCGATCTCGCATTCATGGAAGCGGCGACCGGCCGCCCCGTGCAGCACCTGGAATGCCTACTGCGCGGCGGCCATGCGTGTCGCTTCCGCCTCGGCCCGCGCGGCGAGCGCTGAGCGCGCGCGGCGACGCGACGCTCAGGTCGCGTCGTGGAAGATCAGTCCCAGCGTATGACGCCGACCGCGGCGCAGCGGGCTCACGCCATGGCGCATCGCGACCCGATAGTTGCCGCGCGAACCCTGCACCGGGCGCTGGTTGACCGCGAACACGACCGCATCGCCGCGGCACAGCGGCACGACCTGCGCGCGCGACTGCATGCGCGGGCGCTGCTCGGTCAGCACGAACTCGCCGCCGTCGAAGTCCTCGCCCGGTTGCGACAGCAGGATCGCGACCTGCAGCGGGAACACGAGTGCGCCGTACAGGTCCTGGTGCAGGCAGTTGTAGTCGCCCGGCCCGTAGCGCAGCAGCAGCGGCGTCGGTCTTCGCTGGCCGGCCGCGTGGCAGCGCGCGAGGAAGTGCGCGTGCGCGGCCGGGAAGTCCGCCGGCAGGTCCATCGCCGCATGCCAGCGGTTGGCGATCGGCACGAAGCGTTCGTACAGCGCCGCACGCCAGTGCGCGATGCACGGCGGCAGCGGATAGGCGAAATAGCGGTACTCGCCACGGCCGAAGCCGTGGCGTGCCATCACGACCGTGCTGCGGAAGCGCGCTTCGTCGTCGTAGCACGCGGCGATTTCGCGGCAGCCCTTCGCATCGAGGAAGCCGGCGACGTGCGCGAAGCCATCGGCATCGAGTGCACGCTCGATGCGCGCGCGGTCGAAACGGTCGAGCGCCGCCCCAGGCGGCGATGGAGCATTAGCAGGCACGCGGCAGGTCCTCGCGGCGATCGGAGACGCGATCATCGCGGGCGACGGCGTCGCCGCGCGCTCCGCTTCTTGCGCGTCACCAGGTGCCGGTGTTCGGCATCGATGCCCACGGCTCGGCCGGCGGCAGCGGATCACCCTTCTGCAGCAGTTCGATCGAGATGCGGTCGGGCGAACGCACGAACGCCATGTGGCCGTCGCGCGGCGGCCGGTTGATGACGACGCCCATCGCGGCGAGGTGCGCGCAGGTCGCATGGATGTCGTCGACGCGGAACGCGAGATGGCCGAAGTTGCGCGCCGAGCCGTAGTCCTCGTCGGAACCCCAGTTGTACGTGAGCTCGATCTCCGCATCCGGCGTCTCGTCGGCGGCGAGGAAGACGAGCGTGAACTTGCCGGCCGGATTCTCCTTGCGGCGCATCTCGCGCAGGCCGAGGCCCTCGCAGAAGAACTTCAACGCGGCGTCGAGGTCGTGCACGCGGATCATCGTGTGCAGGTATTTCATGGTGGATTCCTCGCAGGCGGGCATCGCGGTGGCGGCCGGATGTGGTCGGCCCGCATTGTCGTCCAAAACCGATGCGATCGACGATGCGCGCGATCGCGCCCTAACCGCGCTGGAAGCGCGGCATGTAGTGCTGCAGCTGTGCGAGGCGTTGCACCGGGTCGGTCATCTGCAGCAGGAGTTGCTTCTCCGGCTGCGCGAGCGGCAGCATTTCGGCGAGGCGGAAGCCGACCCAGCTCGCATCGTCGTAGCGGGCGCGATCGACCTTCGCCGCCGCACCGCCGACCTGATCGAGCAGGCGCTCGAGGATCGTCGCGAGCAGGCCGTGCTCGGGCGGCACCTCGACGCCGGGTTCGTCCGGCCAGAAGCGGACTTCGCCGTGCACGAGGCCGTTGTCGCGCACGCGCGTCGTCGCGACCTGGAAACGCTCGCCGCCTTCGGCGCTGATGCCGAGCAGCCCGTCGGGCAAGGTGCAGAAGTCGGTGATGCGCGCGAGCGTGCCGATCGCGGCCGGCACGGCGGGCTCGCCCGCTTCGCGCCCGGCGAGGATCAGGCACACGCCGAAGCCGGCGCCGTCGCGCGCGCAATCGCGCACGAGATCGAGGTAGCGGCGTTCGAAGATGCGAAGGCTGAGCGGGCCGCCCGGGAAGAGGACGGCGGACAGCGGGAACAGCGGAATGTCGACGAGCGGCACGCGGTCAGTCTAGCGAAAAACACGAGAGGTCGGCGGCCGCACCCGACACGCGCGCCGCGCCACCCGTCGATCGCGGATGGCGGCGCATCCGCAGCGTTCATCCCTTCGCGGCGAGCGCCGTGGCGAACCGGCGCGGCGCGTTCTCGAAGCCGCCGTTCGACATGAACACGACGTGGTCGCCCGCGCGTGCCTGCACGAGCAGGTCGGCGACGAGCGCATCGACGCTCGCCGCGGTGCGGCCGCGGCCGCCGAGTGCGTCGACGATGCGCGCGGCGTCCCATGGCAGTTCCGGCCGCTTGAGGAACACGACCGCGTCGGCATCGGCGAGCGACGGCGCGAGTTCGTCCGCATGCGCGCCCATGCGCATCGAGTTCGAGCGCGGCTCCATGCCGACGAGGATGCGCGCGGCGCCGACCTTCGCGCGCAGGCCTGCGAGCGTCGTCGCGATCGCGGTCGGATGGTGCGCGAAGTCGTCGTAGATGCGGATGCCCGCGTGCTCGCCGACCAGTTCCATGCGCCGCGCGACGTTGCGGAAGGACGCGAGCGCGGCGACCGCGATCGCGACTTCGACGCCGGCCGCGTGTGCGGCGGCGATCGCGGCTAGCGCGTTCATGACATTGTGGCGGCCGCTCAAGGCCCAGCTCGCCTCGCCGAACTCGCGCCCGGCGTGAGCGACGACGAACGACGATCCGTCGGCCGCGGTGAGCCGTGCACGCCAGTCGCCGGCGTCGATGCCGAACGTCTCGACCGGCGTCCAGCGGCCCATCGCGAGCACCTCGTCGAGACGCGCATCCTCGGCATTGACGACGAGGCGGCCGTTGCGCGGCACCGTGCGCACGAGATGGTGGAACTGGCGCTGGATCGCCGCGACATCGGGAAAGATGTCGGCGTGGTCGTATTCGAGGTTGTTGAGGATCGCGATGGTCGGACGGTAGTGCACGAACTTCGAGCGTTTGTCGAAGAAGGCCGTGTCGTATTCGTCCGCTTCAATGACGAAATCCGCCGCCGCAGGCGGCGACGACCGTCCCTCGCCCACAAGGCGGGAGAGGGGGGAACCGTCGGCGGATGCCGACGGTGGGGCGAGGGAAGGCTTGCCTCCGAGCCGCGCCGACACGCCGAAGTTCGCGGGCACGCCGCCGACGAGGAAGCCGGGGGCGCGACCGGCGCATTCGAGGATCCATGCAAGCAGCGACGTCGTCGTGGTCTTGCCGTGCGTGCCGGCGACCGCGAGCACGCGCCGCTCCGCCAGCACGGTTTCGCCGAGCCATTGGGGGCCCGACACGTAGCACAGGCGCTCGTCGAGCATGTGCTCGACCGCGGCGTTGCCGCGCGTCATCGCGTTGCCGACGACGACGACATCGGGCGGCGGCACGAGATGGTCCGCGGCGTAGCCCGGCTTCAGCGCGACGCCGAGCCGTTCGAGCTGGGTCGACATCGGTGGGTAGACGTTCGCATCCGAGCCTTCGACCTCATGGCCGAGTTCGCGCGCGAGCGCGGCGATACCGCCCATGAAAGTGCCGCAGATGCCGAGGATGTGCAGCTTCAAGACTCGATGTCTCCGTTCGTGCGTCCGCTCAGCCGCCGAGCAGCAGGTGGGCGAGTGACCAGTTCGCGATCGCCCAAGTCGCGACGAGCACGAGCGCGAAACCGAAGCTCGCGTCCATTGCGTGGCGCATGATGTGCGCATTGATGCCCAGCTGCCAGAAGAACGTCAGCAGGAGCACCCAGCCGAACAGCGCCTGGGTCGCCGTCGGCGCATCGGTGATCGGGAGCATCGCGAGCAGGAACGGCGTCTGCACGAGCGATATCGCAAGATCGCTCGCCAGAAGCGCGGTCGCCGTCTGCACCCAGCGGTGGCGCAGGCGCCGTATCGCGAGCGCGAGCGCGCTCAGGGCGAGCAGCACGCCAGTGGAAAGGAGCGCACGCGGCAACAGGTCGTCGGCTTAGCCGACCATCGCACCGACGAGCGTCGCGAGCGCGACTCCGGCCACGGCGAATCCGACGACGAGCGGCGGCGCGTGCGGCAGATCCTGGGGCGGCGTGCGCAGCAGGCACAACCCGATCACGCGGGCGGCGAGGGAAGCGTGGCGTGTGTCCATGCGTGGCGGCGCGCGGCGCGCCGCGTTCGGGCAGGCGCGCGGCAGCGCGGCGACGATGCGCGCCGACACCTCGGCGAGTTCGCCCACGCCGTCGACGATGGCGAGCTTGCCGATCTCGGCGAAATGACCGGCGACCGGCTCGGTCTGTTCGGTGTACACGCGCAGGCGCTCGCGCACGGTTTCCGGCGTGTCGTCCTTGCGGCCCTGCGCAGCGGCGCGTCCGGCGATGCGTTCGACGATGAGTTCGCTCGGCACGTCGAGCTTGATCGCGACCTCGAGCGGCTGGCCGATGCGCGCGAGCAGCTTCGCCAGCGCGGCGCACTGCGCGACGTTGCGCGGGTAACCGTCGAGGATGAAACCCGCTTTCGCGTCCGGCTGCGCGAGGCGCTCCTCGAGCATCGCGAGCACGATGTCGTCGGACACGAGCTGGCCGGCTTCCATGACCGCCTTCGCCTTGAGGCCGAGCGGCGTGCCGGCCTTGACCGCCGCGCGCAGCAGGTCGCCGGTGGACACGTGCGGCACGCCGAGCGTGGCCTTGAGCAGCTCGGCCTGGGTGCCCTTGCCCGAACCGGGCGCGCCGAGTAGAACGAGTCGCATGGTGCTCCGATGGCGCCTCGCGGCGCTCATGCTCACGATGGGGAACGCGACGCACCCCTCGGCGCGCCTAGAATGGCGACAACGCTAGCGGCTGGCCTGAATGGTGTCAAACCACGCCGGCTGCGCAGGAACGTGGAGAAAAGGAGCGGGAATGAGCCAGGGCAAGCTGCTGTACGCGCAATCGGGCGGGGTCACCGCGGTCATCAACGCGACCGCCGCCGCGGTCATCGACACCGCGCGGCGGCGCAAGGTGCCCGTGCTCGCCGCGCGCAACGGCATCATCGGCGCGCTGCGCGAGGATCTCATCGACACCTCGAAGGAAACCGCCGCGGCGATCAAGGCGCTGCGCCAGACACCGGGCGGCGCGTTCGGCTCGTGCCGCTTCAAGCTGAAATCGCTCGAGCAGGACCGCGCGCGCTACGAACGGCTGATCGCGGTATTGAAGGCGCACGACGTGCGCTGGTTCCTCTACAACGGCGGCAACGACTCGGCCGACACGTCGCTGAAGATCTCGCAGATCGCGCGCGAGCTCGGCTATCCGGTCCACGTGATCGGCGTCCCGAAGACGGTCGACAACGACCTCGCGGTGACCGACTGCTGCCCCGGCTTCGGCTCGGTCGCGAAGTACACCGCGGTGTCGGTCGCCGAGGCGAGTCTCGACGTCGAGTCGATGTGCGCGTCGTCGACGAAGGTGTTCATCGTCGAGGTGATGGGGCGCCACGCCGGCTGGATCGCGGCCGCCGGCGGGCTCGCCGCGCGCAAGGCAGGAGACCCGCCGCATCTGATCCTGTTCCCCGAGGTCGCCTTCGACGAGGACGCCTTCCTCGCGCGCGTGAAGGCGACGGTCGAGCGCGTCGGCTACTGCACCGTGGTCGCCTCGGAGGGGCTGAAGAACGCAGCCGGCCAGTTCCTCGCCGAGGCCGGCACGCGCGATGCGTTCGGCCACGCCCAGCTCGGCGGCGTCGCGCCCGTGCTCGCCCAGCTCGTCAAACAGAAGCTCGGCTACAAGTACCACTGGGCCCTGCCCGACTACCTGCAGCGCTCCGCGCGCCATCTCGCCTCCAAGACCGACGCCGAGCAGGCGTGGGCGGTCGGCAAGGCCGCGGTCGAGTACGCGCTCGCCGGCAGGAATGCGGTGATGCCGGTCATCGTGCGTATCTCCGACGCGCCATACCGCTGGAAGATCGAACCCGCGCCGCTCGAGCGCGTCGCCAACCACGAGAAGAAGCTGCCCAAGGGCTACATATCGCGCGACGGCTACGGCATCACCGCGGCGGCGCGGCGCTACCTCGAACCGCTGATCCGTGGCGAGGATCCGCCGAAATACCTGCGCGACGGCCTGCCCGACTACGTGCGCCTGAAGAACGCGCCGGTGCGTCGCAAGCTGCCGCGCTACGACATCGCCGACTGATCCGCGTTCCGGCGCGGCGTCCGCTCCGGCGCTGCCGTTCGTGGCGGCGCGCCGCCGCGTGAAGCGAGCTGCCGCGTCCGGTAAATCCCGCGCGCGCCGGTTGCGCGGCGTGTTGCGGCGCGCCAATGCGCGCGGCTTCGGGGCATGGCTATACTCGGGCGAGTTGCGCGCTGTTTCCCGGGGTTTTCCTGTCTAGTCCTGTGAGTCAAGGGAGGGTTCGATGCTGTTCCATGAACACGGTTTGACGATCGCGCTGGCTTGCGCGGTGCTCGCGATCCTGTACGGCGGATGGTCGATCCGCTGGATCCTCGCCAAGCCGGCGGGCAACGAGCGCATGCAGGAGATCGCGGCGGCGATCCAGGAAGGCGCGCGCGCCTACCTCAACCGCCAGTACACCACGATCGCGGTCGTCGGCGTCGTGCTGCTCGTCGTGATCGGCTTCGCGCTCGACTGGGCGACGGCGATCGGTTTCGGCATCGGCGCGATCCTGTCCGGGCTCACGGGCTACATCGGCATGAACATCTCCGTGCGCGCCAACGTGCGCACGGCCGAGGCCGCGCGCGGCGGCATCCCGGCCGCGCTCGCGGTCGCGTTCCGCGGCGGTGCGATCACCGGCATGCTCGTCGTCGGCCTCGCCCTGCTCGGCGTCGCCGGCTACTTCGTCACGCTCATGCACATGGGCAGGACGCAGGACCAGGCGCTGCATGCGCTGGTCGGCCTCGCGTTCGGCTCCTCGCTGATCTCGATCTTCGCGCGCCTCGGCGGCGGCATCTTCACGAAGGGCGCCGACGTCGGTGCCGACCTCGTCGGCAAGGTCGAGGCCGGCATCCCCGAGGACGACCCGCGCAACCCGGCGGTGATCGCCGACAACGTCGGCGACAACGTCGGCGATTGCGCCGGCATGGCGGCGGACCTGTTCGAAACCTACGCCGTCACTCTGATCGCGACGATGCTGCTCGGTGGCGTGATGGCCGCGCAGGCGGGCGCCAACGCGGTGCTCTACCCGCTCGTGATCGGCGGCGTGTCGATCGTCGCGTCGATCATCGGCACGTTCTTCGTCAAGCACTCCGGCGGCAAGATCATGACCGCGCTGTACAAGGGCGTGATCGTCTCCGGCGTGCTCGCGCTGATCGCGTTCTACCCGGTCACGACGCAGTTGATGGCGACCAGCCAGTACGGCGCGATGAACGTGTTCGGCTGCGCGGTGATCGGCCTCATCCTCACCGGCGCGATGGTCGTCATCACCGAGTACTACACCGCGACCGAGTACGGCCCGGTGCGCCACGTCGCGAAGGCGTCGACGACCGGCCATGCGACCAACATCATCGCCGGCATCGGCATCTCGATGAAGTCGACCGCATGGCCGGTGATCGCGGTGTGCGCGGCGATCTGGGGCGCGTACCACCTCGCGGGCCTGTACGGCATCGCGATTTCGGCGACTGCAATGCTGTCGATGACCGGCATGATCGTCGCGCTCGACGCCTACGGCCCGATCACCGACAACGCGGGCGGCATCGCCGAGATGTCGGAGCTGCCGAAGGAAGTGCGCGCCGTCACCGACCCGCTCGACGCAGTCGGCAACACGACCAAGGCGGTCACCAAGGGCTACGCGATCGGCTCCGCAGGCCTCGCGGCGCTCGTGCTGTTCGCCGACTACACGCACAAGCTCGGTGTCGAGCATCCGGACCAGATCTACACCTTCGACATCTCCAACCACTACGTGATCATCGGCCTGCTCATCGGCGGCCTGATCCCGTACCTGTTCGGCGCGATGGCGATGGAAGCGGTCGGTCGTGCGGCCGGCGCGGTGGTCGAGGAAGTGCGCCGCCAGTTCCGCGACATCAAGGGCATCATGGACGGCACCGGCAAGCCGCAGTACGACAAGGCGGTGGACCTGCTCACCAAGGCCGCGATCAAGGAAATGATGCTGCCCTCGCTGCTGCCCGTGCTCGTGCCGATCGTCGTCGCGTTCGGTTTCCGCGTCATCGGCGGACCCATGGCGGGCGTGCAGGCGCTCGGCGGCCTGCTGATCGGCACGATCGTCACGGGCCTGTTCGTCGCGATCTCGATGACGACCGGCGGTGGCGCATGGGACAACGCCAAGAAGTACATCGAGGACGGCAACTTCGGCGGCAAGGGATCGGATGCGCACAAGGCCGCGGTCACCGGCGACACCGTCGGCGACCCGTACAAGGACACGGCTGGCCCGGCGGTGAACCCGCTCATCAAGATCATCAACATCGTCGCACTGCTGCTCGTGCCCTTGCTGTAAGGGACGCGGGTACGACGCGAATCGGAAGGCCGCCCTGGGGCGGCCTTCTTTTTTGTCGGTTCGTCCGGCGGCGGACGAAGCGGGTAGCCGCGAAGGGCCCGGTTCGCCCGGGCGCGGCGGCATCACGGTTCCGCTCGCCGCGGCGTCGAGCGGGAGGGCAAGAGCAACGCGCAAGCAAGAGCTCGTCATTCCGGCGAAAGCCGAAATCCAGCTCTACGTTTCGAGGCCGAAGACGCCGGGTCCCGGCCTTCGCCGGGACGACGGCAGGGGACTTCACGCTGCCGCGTTCCTGCTTGCGCTCCTGCTCCTGCTCTGCTCCACGAAGGCCAAAAATCACGATGGATCCCCGCTTTCGCGGGAATCACGACACGGGTGGGGCAGGCAGCGCCGACCCACCCGTGAAAGGCCAACGAGCACGCGCAACGAAAGCGTGGTGCCGCGCGAGCCATCGCGCGATCGCCCCGTGTGTCAGCCGATCGCGCCAGAGCCGGTCCAGTGGCCCCGAGCGTCCGCCGTTCCGCTGTCCGCGGTCCGGTACCGGCGCATGACCTTGTTCTATGATGCGGCCGGAGCATGGGAGCGGCGCGGCTGCGTCGTGCCCGACGGGCCTGGGGGAAAATGCATGCGTGCAGGAAGGCTGGTGCTGGCCGCGATCCTATCGGCTCCGCTGCAGGCCGCGGAGTTGTCGGGTAGCGTCACGCTCGTTTCGGACGGGCAGGCGTTGCGCAGCGAGGAGGCCGCCGATGCGGTCGTCTACTTCCGCCCGGCGAACCCGCCGAAGGTCGCGCCGGCGAACGAGCCGTACGTGATGGGCACGCAGCGCAAGCAGTTCATGCCGCGCATCCTGCCGATCACGGTCGGCAGCGAAGTGCGCTTCCCGAACCGCGACCCGATCCTGCACAACGCGTTCTCGACCTCGGCGGCGAACACGTTCGACGTCGGCGTGTACGGCAACGGGGAGGGCAAGTCGATCGCCTTCCCGCAGGCCGGCTACGTACGCGTGTTCTGCAACGTGCACCAGTCGATGGTCGGCCACATCCTCGTGCTCGACACGCCGTACTTCACCCACCCGGACGCGGCCGGCAAGTTCGTGCTGAAGGGTCTGCCGGCCGGCAGCGGCGACCTCGTCGTCTGGCACGACCGCGCGACGCCGTGGCACCAGAAGCTCGCTGCCGGCGGCAAGCCGCTCGCGATCGAGCTCGATCTCACTCAGAAACGCGTGCCGCCGCACCTCAACAAATTCGGCAAGCCATACGGAAGGGCCAGCGATGCCGGCTATTGAGCAGTCCCCCGCGAAGGGGTTCACCCTGCCGCTCGCGCTGCGCTTCTTCCTCGCGACCGCGCTGCTGATCGCGCTCGCGCTCGGTGCAGCGGTGCTCGTCACCTACACGCAGGGCCAGCGCATCGCGACCGACGCACTCGACAAGGCGGTGTCGACGAGCGATGCGGTGCAGCGCGAGTTCGAGCAGCACCGCCTCGAGACCCTGCAATCGAATGCGCGCCTCGTCGCGTCCGATTCCGGCTTCGCGCGCTACATCGGCAGCGCGGCCGGCGGCGGCGCGCTGCCCGGCGTCGAGGGCCAGAGCGGCCCCGACCTCAGCTCGATGCACGACCTCCTGCTCGAGCGCCAGCGCGAGTTCGGCTTCGATCTCGGCATCCTGCTCGACGGCCGGGGCAACACGCTCGTGCGCAGCGACCGCAACGAGTCGGTGCAGGAATCGCTCGTCGACGACCCGCTCGTCGCCGCGGCGCTGCACGACACGCCGCCGTTCGCGGGCTACTGGCGCCAGCGCGACGAGCTCTACCAGGCCGCGATCATGCCGATCGTGCAGGACCGTGACCTGCTCGGCTACCTGCTCGTCGCGCAGGGCGTCGACGACACGCTGGCGAAGAAGGTCGCGCAGGCGAGCGGCGCGCAGGTCGCGTTCCGCATCCCGGTCGGCGGCAAGGTCGCGCTCGCGGCGAGTTCGCTCGATGCGGCGAACGGCGCCGAACTCGCGCCGGCGATCGCCGCGCTCGATCCGACCCTGCGTTCGGCGCTCGACGGCGGTCGCGCGGTCGAGCAGTTCCGCCTGCGCTTCGCCAGCCAGGACTGGATCGGCCGCGCGCGGCCGATGGGTACGGCCGCGGACGGCAAGCTCGGCAGCGTGCTCGTGCTCGCCTCGGCCGATCGCTTCGTCTCGGGCTACCGCGCGATCCTCAACTGGGTCGCACTCGCCGGCATCGCCTCGATGATCGCCGCGCTGCTGCTCTCGCTGCTGCTCTCGCGCGGCATCCTGAGCCCAGTACGGCGGATGGCGCAGGCGGCCGAGGAAGCGGCCGCGGGCAACTACCAGGCGCGCATCGGCAGCGGTGGCAATGACGACCTCGGCCGGCTGTCGCACGCGTTCGACTCATTGCTATCGGAGCTGCGCGAGAAGAGCGACATGGAAGGCTATGTCGGCCACCTCGCGCGCTTCCTGCCCGAGCCGGCCGCGGATGCCGTCCCCGACGCGCCGACGCGCCGACGCAGCGCATCCGACACGATGCCGCGGCGAGCGTCGGCGACCCTGCTCGGCGTCGAGTTCCGGCATCTGCTCGCCGAGCGCGGCGATGCGACGCCGGCGCAGGCTGTCGCCGATCTCGGCGCACTGCAGGCACGCCTCGAAGATGCGGCACGCACGCATGCGGCCGATCTGCACGCCGCCGAGGGCGCGCGCTGGCTGTTCGCGTTCGATGGCGACGACGCGCATCGCCGCGCGCTCGCGTGCTGGGCCGACCTGCTCGACGCGGCGACCACGCAGCGCCAGTCCGCGCCCGCGGGCAGCGTCGTCGATGGCGAACTGCTGCACGGCGGGGATGCGCTGCTCGGCATGCCACAGGCGCAGGTGCATCGCCTGCTCTGCGATGCCGCGCCGGGGCAGTTGCTCACGCTCGGCGCGTTCGGCGAAGCGCTCGCGCGAGAACACGGCGCGACCGCCGTCCACGCGGTGACGGGCGCGTACAGCGCCAAGCCGCGCGCGGCCGTGCTTGCCGACGCATGGCAACGCGCGGCGAGCGAACGACCGTCGGATCGCACCGTCGTGCAGGCGCAGGCGCGCAGCACGCCCGCGCCCTCGCCTGGCGCGAAGACCGCGCTCGGCATCGTCCCCGGCGCGGTGCTCGGCAACCGCTATCGCATCATCTCGGTGCTCGGCGAAGGCGGCATGGGCGTCGTCTACAAGGCGAACGATCTCGAGCTCGACGACCTCGTCGCGCTCAAGATGGTCAAGCCCGGGGCGCTCACCGACGGCACCCAGCTCGAGCGGCTCAAGGACGAGATCAAGCTCGCCCGACGCATCACCCATCCGAACGTGCTGCGAACGTTCGATTTCGGCGAGATCGGCGGCGTGCCGTACATCTCGATGGAATACGTGCGCGGGCTCACCCTGCGCTACCTGCTGCGCGACGCCAAGCGCGTGCCCTACTCGGCAGGACTGCGCATCGCACGCCAGCTCGCCGCCGGCCTCGGCGCCGCGCACGCGGTCGGGGTCCTGCATCGCGACATCAAGCCGGAGAACCTCATCCTCGAGGCGAATGCGAACGCGAAGCTCATGGACTTCGGCATCGCGCGCCCGACCGCGCGCGTGCAGCCGGGCCACACCGAACCCGGCACCTTCCTCGGCACGCCGAACTACTGCGCGCCCGAGCAGCTCGCGGGCGGGAACGTCGACGAGCGTGCCGACATCTGGTCCTGCGGCGTGCTCATGACCGAAATGTTCTGCGGCGGGCTGCCGTTCAGCGGCACCTCGACGATGGACATCTACATGGCGCAGATGCAGCAGGAACCGATGCGGCCATCGGCCCTCTGGCCCGAGGTGCCGCCCGACCTCGAAAGCGTGATCCTGCGCTGTCTCCGCCGCGTGCCGGATGAGCGCTACACCACTGCGGCCGAGCTCGCCGCCGACCTTGCCCGCCTGAGAGTCTGAGCATGCGCCATCTCGCCTTCCTGTGCCGCCTCGCCCTCGTCGCTGCGCCGGCCTTCGCTGCGGCGCAGGCCAGCGACGATCCGCTGCTGCAGGCGCCGCAAGACGCGCCGGTCGCATCGACGATCGCCTGGTCGGGCGATGCGACGTTGCGTTACGAACACACCAATGGCATCCCCGGCGTGCGGCCGAGCCCGACGCTCGAACGCGTGCGCGGCCGCGTGCGTCCGGGCCTCACCTGGACACCCCGCGCCGACCTCGAGATCGGCGGCGCACTGAAGTTCGCGCTCGGCTCCGACGCCAATCGCGACAACCGCATCAACAACGACAACGAGCGCAGCGACGGCGCCGGCCTCGACCAGTTGTTCGTCCGCTGGCACGCGGGCGAGTCGACCGCGCTGCTGATCGGCAAGACGCCGCTCCCGCTCGAACTGTCCCCCCTCGTCTGGGATCGCGACCTGCGGCCTGCCGGTGTCAGCGTCGATCATTCGATCGCGTTCGGCGACTACGATCGCCTGCAACTCACCGCGGGCGCGTTCGCAGGCGAGCACCTGCACGGCGATGATTCGCGCATCGGCGCAGTGCAACTCGCCTGGCGCTGGCATGAGGGCGCGCCGGGCAATGCCGCGGTGCTGCTGTCGCTGATCGATTTCAGCCACCTGGATCGCCTCGCGAACAACGGCCTAGGCCGCACCAACCTGCGCACGCCGACCGGCTTCGCCAGCGACTTCCGCCTGCTCGACCTGCAGCT
>NZ_JBQCFP010000065.1:0-4382 GCF_051958935.1 Dokdonella sp.
TGAATCAACGGCCCAGAGAAACCTTGGGCTTCAGAACGCCGGCCGAGAGGCTGAGCGCCGCTGTTGCATCGACCGGTTGAGCTCGCCACATGCATCTTTCGCTTTGGCCAAGCGCTTCGGCGGCACGCGCTGCGCGCGTACCGCCCTACGTGCGCGGACGGCGCGCGACGATGACGAAGCTGTTGAACGGCGTGCGGCCCCAGAGCGGATGCACGTCGACGACGAGGCCGGCGTCGAGCAGGGGTTGCTCGATGTCCTCACGCAGCGGATAGTATTTTGCGGGGCTGCGCATCCAGCGCAGCGCGTGGAGGAACCATTCCTCGACCACGGTCGCGCGGAAGCGCCAGCCGCGGTCGCGCAGCACGCTGCGGACCACCAGCGCGGCCCCCGGCGCGACGCGAGCGGCCGCTTCGCGCAGCAGCGCGGATTGTTCGTCGCGCCCGAGGTAGTGCAGTACGTCGAGCAGGGCGACGTGTCCCTCGAATGGCGGCAGCTTCTGCGCGATGCCATCGTCGAAAGCGAGGTTCGCTTCGCCGTTCACGGCCCGGCACGCTTCGGCGATCTTCGATGCGTCGAAATCGACGCCGAGGTAATGGCCGTGCCAGCCGCGCTCGCGCAGGTAGAAGCCGAGCAGGCCGAGGCCGCAGCCGATGTCGAGCAGCGGCGCGTCGTCGACGACGTCGGCGACCGCCGCGTAGACAGGGTCCATGCGCACCTTGGCGCGTGCATAGTCGCGGTGCCAGGGGCGGCGATAGCGGCGGGCCACGCGGCGTGCGATGTCCCTGTCTGCGGCGTGCGGCATGCGTCCGGCGTCCTCGTGCTGGACATGCGAGCGTAGCCGCAGGGGCGGGCCGCGGGAAGCGCGGTGGACGTACAGGCCTGTGGTAGCGTTCCGCTTCCTTCGTCCGGACGAGGTCGCCGATGAATTTCCTCGCGGTCCTGCGCGAACTCGACGCGCGCCAACGCAAGGTGGTGCTGGCGAGTTTCCTCGGCTGGACGCTCGACGCGTTCGACTATTTCCTGCTCGTGTTCGTGATCCCCGAGATCGCGCGCGAGTTCGACGTCGGCAAGACCGAGGTCGCGTTCTCGCTGATGCTCACGCTCGCGATGCGTCCGCTCGGCGCATGGCTGTTCGGCCGGCTCGCCGACCGCTATGGACGACGGCCGGTGCTGATGGTCGACATCGTGCTGTTCGCCGTGCTCGAGGCGGCGTCGGCCTTCGCGCCGTCGCTGACGGCGCTGCTGGTGATCCGCGCGCTGTTCGGCGTCGCGATGGGTGGGGAGTGGGGCATCGGTGCATCGCTCGCGATGGAGTCGATTCCGGCGAAGGCGCGCGGTGCGGTGTCCGGGCTGTTGCAGGAAGGCTATGCCTGCGGTTACCTGCTCGGCGGGCTCGTCTACCTGCTGTTGTTCGACCACATCGGTTGGCGAGGCATGTTCGTCGTCGGCGCGCTGCCGGCGCTGCTCGTGCTGTACATCCGCCGCCATGTGCCCGAGTCGCCGGTGTGGATCGCGGCGCGCGATGCGGCGTCGGCGCGACCGGGTTTCATCGAAACGATGCGTGGACGCTGGGGCCTGTTCGCCTATCTCGTCGTGCTCATGATGTGCTTCAACCTGTTCAGCCACGGCTCGCAGGATCTGTACCCGACCTTCCTCAAGGAGCAGCACCATTTCGATACCCGGACCGTGGCGTGGCTCACGATCACCTTGAACCTCGGCGCGATCGCCGGCGGGCTGTTCTTCGGGTCGTGGTCCGAGCGGGTCGGGCGCCGGCGCGCGATCGTGACCGCGGCACTGCTCGCCTTGCCCGCGATCCCGCTGTGGGCGTTCGGCGGTTCCGTGATCCTGCTCGGCGTCGGCGTGTTCCTGTTGCAGGTGATGGTGCAGGGCGCCTGGGGCGTCGTGCCGGTGCACCTCAACGAGCTGTCGCCCGACGCCGTGCGCGCGACCCTGCCGGGCTTCGCCTACCAGGGCGGCAACCTGCTCGCCTCGGCGACGGCACCGTTCCTCAACTGGTTCGCCGACCAGCGCGGCGGCGACTACGGCTTCGCGATGGCGAGCTTCATCGCGGTGGTCGCCGTGCTGCTCGCGCTCGTGACCGCGTTCGGTCCGGAGGCGCATGGTGCGCGCTTCGCCGCGGCTGAATGACGAGGGCGGCGCAACCTGCTATCCTCGCTCGCTTTTTTAAGACTGGAGCGCGTGGGTGAACGTCGAGGCGAACAAAGTCGTTTCCTTCCATTACGTGGTCAGCGACGGCGGCGACGAGCCGGTGGATTCGTCGCGCGAGCGCGGCGAACCGCTGACCGTGCTGATCGGCCACGGCAACATCATCCCGGGCCTCGAGAAGGCGCTGCTCGGCCGCGCCGTCGGCGATCACTTCGAGGTCGTCGTGCAGCCGGCCGAGGCCTACGGCGAGCGCCGCGCGAACTTCACGCAACGCGTGCCGAAGAAGTACTTCGAGCATCCGGAGCACCTTCGCCCGGGCATGAGCACGGTGCTCAATACGCGCGAAGCGGGCCCGCGCATGGTCGTGGTGCACAAAGTCGGCTCGAGCGTCATCGACGTCGACCTCAACCATCCGCTCGCCGGCAAGACGCTCACGTTCGACGTCGAGATCACCGACATGCGCGATGCGAGCGAGGAAGAGATCGCGCACCGCCATGCGCATGGCGCGGGCGGACACGAGCATTGAATTGTGATTCGGGATTGGTGATTCGTGATTCGGCAAAGCTGTCTCACAATCACCAATCACGAATCACGAATCACCACTCACAGGATCCGCTTGCCGTAGACGAAGTGGTCCTTCCACCATGCGCCGTCGAGGCTGTCGAGGCGCACGGTGCCCCCGCTGTTGGGTGCATGCACGAAGCGGCGCTCGCCGACGTAGATGCCGACGTGGCCGATCGTGCGGCCGCTTTCGAAGAAGACGAGATCCCCGGGCTGCAGCAGGTCGATCGCCAGCTTGCGCCGGCCCAGTTCGCTCATCGCCGACGACGTGCGCGGCAGCGATACGCCCGCGGCGTCGCGGTAGACGTAACCGACGAGGCCGCTGCAGTCGAAGCCCGAATCCGGCGTGTTGCCGCCCCACCGATACGGCGTGCCGACCAGCGCGATCGCACGGAACAACACCGCATTGGCCGCCCCTGCGCGCGGCGTTCCGGCCATGAGCGGCGGCTCGCCGCGGCGGGGCAGCGCGCCGCAGGCGGCGAGCAGCAGGGCGAGTGCGGCGATGGCGGCGAGGCGCCCGGACGACGACGTCATGGCCGAACGCTCGCCGAAATGGCGTGCCGCGTCAACGCCGGCACGGCGGCGGAAGCTTGGTCCGGGAGTGACCGAATTTGTCCCTGTGGCGGCGCCGGACTCAGGCCGCAGTTACACAAAGTGTCAATTTCGGACGGGCGGCCGGCGCAGGCGGCGCTTCCGGCTCCGGGATGACCAGCAGCGAGTGCAGGTCCTTGACGGTTTCCTCGAAGCGGGTCAGGCGCTCGTTCGCCGCCTGGGCCACCGCGTGCGGGACGCCACCCGCGTCGAGCAGGCTGCGCACCATTTCGCGCTGCGGCTCGGCGAAGTCGGGGTCCTGCAGGGCTTCGTCGAGCGCGCAGATGAGCGCGGCGAGCCAGCCGGAATTCGGCGCCCGCAGAGCCAGCAGCAGTTCGTTCGTCGAGACCTTCATGTGCCAATTCCCCACGGGCGGTATGCCCCTGCCGTGAAAACTGCACATTTGATGCCAGATTACCCCGGAACGCGACCAGGACCGGCCGGTATCCGTCCCGCGGCGGAGCCGGCCGGCGCGTATGACTCGCCGGGCGCAGGCATGATGCATGCGCGCTCGCTGCGTGTCCGCGGTCGCCCACGGCCTGTAACGCACCGGTGACGCAGGCGGCGGACGCGATCGATCCTTCCGGCGTTTCCTTGCCGACCGAAGGCCGGCGCGCGCCGTCGCCGGCCCGCACGATCCGCACGGTGTCCGTACAATCGCCGCATGACCGCTCGACCTTCGGACGTCGTGATCCTCGGCGGGGGCGTGATCGGCCTCGCCTGTGCCCACTACCTGCTGCGCGAAGGCCGCAGCGTGACCGTGCTCGAGCAGGGCACGGCCGGCTGCGCGAGTTCGCACGGCAACTGCGGCACGCTCACGCCGAGCCATGCGGGGCCGTTGGCGGCGCCCGGCACGATCGGGCAGGCGTTGCGCTGGCTGTTCAAACCCGACGCGCCGCTGCGCATCCGGCCGCGGCTGGACCCGGCACTCGTGCGCTGGCTGCTCGCCTTCGCGCGCCGCTGCAACGAGCGCGACTGCATCCAGTCGACGCGCGCAAAGTCGCCCCTGCTGCTGCGATCGCGTGCGCTCATCGAAGACCACGTGCGGCCCGACTCGCTCGATT
>NZ_JBQCFP010000066.1:0-13154 GCF_051958935.1 Dokdonella sp.
CGCCCGGGCGCCGCGCGGCGCCAACCCACCCCACCTTTTTGCCCCCCCCCGGCCCCCCCGGGGGGGGCGGGCGGGGGGGCGCCCACGTGCGGAGCGCGACATCCGGCTCGCCGGAACCCCGCTGTTCCGCCGGCAGCGCCCTCAGGATCTGCTCCAGCGCATCGTCGGTGTTCTTCAACACGTCATCATTCCAGAACCGCAGCACACGATAACCGGAGCGCTGTAGCCATCGAGTGCGTGCGGCGTCCGCCTCGACCTGCCCGAGATGTTGACCGCCGTCGAGTTCCACGATCAGGCCCGCATCGGTGCAGACGAAATCGACGATATAGGGACCGATTTCGTGCTGTCGGCGAAACTTCCAATCGAGCAAGGCGCGATTCCGCAAACGGCGCCACAGGAGGCGCTCTGCGTCAGTCTGCGCGACACGCAGCGCACGCGCTCGTTCAACATTGAGACGCTTCACCACGGCCGCCCCCTCACCCTGCCCTCTCCCCGGCGGGGAGAGGGTAAAAGCACGCAGCGCCGGTCCATCACAACACCACCTCCACCGCCGGCTCGCGCAGGTTGTAATGCGAAGCCATCACCGCGCCATACGCGCCGGCCTGCGCGACCAGCAGCACGTCGCCTTCGCGGCACTCGGGCAGGCGGCGGTTCGCGCCGAGCACGTCGCCACTCTCGCAGATCGGGCCGACCACCTGCACCATCGCCTCGGGTGCGTCATCGAGACGGGTGAGATTCACGATCTCGTGCCAGGCGTCGTCGAGCGCCGGGCGGATCAGCGAATTCATGCCGGTGTCGACGCCCACATAGTGCACGCCGCCCTTGCGCTTGGTCTGCGTCACCCGCGCGAGCAGCACGCCGGCGTCGGCGACGAGGAAGCGCCCCGGCTCCATCCACAGCGCGAACTGCGGATACGCGCGCTTCACTTCGGCAAGCGACTCGCCGAGCGCGGCGAGGTCGAGCGGGCTTTCGTCGGGGCGCGACGGCACGCCGAGTCCGCCGCCGATGTCGAGCGACTCGATCCGGCTGAAACCTTCGGCGAGGCTCGCGAGCTGCGCGTATACCGAACCCCAGTGGCCCGCATCGAGGATGCCCGAGCCCAGATGCGCGTGCAGGCCGGTGATGCGCGCGCCGCGCTCGCGCGCGAGCGTGCGGAACGCGTCGATCTGGTCGAGCGCGAGGCCGAACTTCGACGCGTCGCCGCCGGTGCGGACCTTGTCGTGGTGGCCGCGGCCGCTGCCGAGGTCGACGCGCAGGTGCAGCTCGCGGCCTTCGAATAGTTCGCCCCAGTGCTGCAAGGGATGCAGCGCATCGAGCGTCACGCGCACGCCGAGTTCGAACGCGGCGGCGTATTCCTCGCGCGGCGCGAAGTTCGGCGTGAACAGGATGCGCTCGGCCGCCAGCTGCGGCAGCGTGCGGCGCACGGCTTCGACTTCGGCGGGCGAGACGCACTCGAACGCGAAGCCCTCCTCGTGCAGCGTTTCGAGGATCGCCGGATGCGGATTCGCCTTGAGCGCGTAGTGCCAGCGGTCTACCGCGCCGAGCGCACGCAATGCACGCGCCTGCGCGCGCACCGCGTCGAGCGAATAGACGTAACGCGGCGACGCTTCACCGGCGACCTTCAGCAGTGCATCGCGCCCGCGCCGCCACCACGCTTCGCGCTTCGCCACGGCCGGCTCGCCGAGTTCGCGCCAGCTCGGCCCGAACACCGCGCCGTCCTCGACGCGCATTGCATCGGCGCGGATCAGCAACCCGTGCAGGCGCGGGATGAGGTCGTCGGCGAGCGACTCGTCGACGACGAAGGTGAGGTTGAGGTTGTTCGACGACTGGCTGATCAGGTGCACGTCGAGCGCACCGAACTCGGCGAGCACGCCGGACAGGCGATGCAGCTGCGCGCGCATGCCACGCCCGACCAGGGTGATCGCCGCGCACGGCGCGATCACCTTGACGCGGCAGATCTTCGCGAGATCCGTCGCGAGCGCGGACAGCACGTCCGAATCGACCAGGTTTTCGGTCGGGTCGAGCGACACCGTCACGTTCGTCTCGGCCGATCCGATGAGGTCGACCGAGAGGCCGTGGCGCTTGAACTCGGCGAACACGTCGGCGAGGAAGCCGACCTGCTGCCACATGCCGATCGTTTCCATCGACACCAGCGTGACGCCCTTGCGAGCGCTGATCGCCTTGACGCAGGGCGCCGCGTCGGCGGCGACCGCGCGGATCTCCGTACCGGCGAGCTGCGGCCGGTTGGTGTCCTTGATCACCAGCGGCACACCGGCACGGCGCAGCGGGCCGAGCGATCGCGGGTGCAGCACCTTCGCGCCGGTCGTCGCGATCTCCTGCGCCTCTTCGTAGTCGAGCCGGGCGAGCAGGCGCGCTTCGGGAACGATGCGCGGATTCGCGCTGAACATGCCCGGCACGTCGGTCCAGATCTCGACGCACTCGGCCCTGAGCATCGCGCCGAAGTAGCCGGCCGACGTGTCCGACCCGCCGCGCCCTAGCAGTACGGTGCCGCCGTCACCGTCGCGCGCGATGAAGCCTTGCGTGATGAACACCTGCCCGCGCGCGGCGAGCGCGGCGGCGAACGCGGGATCGGGCACGGCCGGCACGCTCGCAGAGAGATGGCGTGCCCACGCCCCCGAATTGGCCAGCGGCTGTGCGAGCAGATGCTCGCGCGCATCGAGCCAGCGCGCCTCGAGGCCCTGCATGCCGAGGAAGGCGACGCCGAGCGTGCTCGACATGAGTTCGCCGAGCGCGTAGGTCTCCGCCTGCCAGTCGAGCGCGGCCGATTCGCGGCGCGCATCGACGATGAGCTGGTCGAGCCGCGCGAGCCAGCCGTCGAGCGCGTTGCGCACCGGCAGTTCGAGATCGCGCAGCAATGCGTTGTGCCGCTCGACGATGCCGACCTGTGCCTCGCGGCATGCCATCGTGTCCTTGCGTGCCTCGGCGATGCACTTGAGCATGTCGGTGATGCCCGACAGCGCGGACACGACGACGAGCACGTTGCGTCCGCGTGCATGGTGAGCCGCGGCGATGCGCGCGATGGTCTCCCAGCGCGGACGCGTGGACACGCTGGTGCCGCCGAACTTGGCGACGACCCAGGGACGGGTGGTGGCGGGCGCCACGACAGGCGCGGATGCGGAACTCAAGCGACGTCCTTCATGCGGATCGGCGGCGTGCGGATTCTTTCGTGCAGCGCAGCAGAACGCAATGGCGTGGCATTTCGCGGGCGGCAAACGGCCCGCGCGCCGGCACCCTGCGGTTTTGCCGGCGATTGCGCTGTCGATCGCGTCTGGTGCGCGGCGCGATCGGCTCGCTTATGACCGAATATCATGTCGCCGGCACGCGACGTTCCTGCAGCGGACGCGAGCCGGCGGACATGCGTCCGCCGGACCGCTGCGTCACCCGGCGCGCCGGTCGCGGCACCGTTGCCGCGACGGCGACGTCAGAGGCGGCAGACCTCGAAGTCGTCGGCGAACAGGTACTCGCCGCCGGCGACGACATCGAACGTCGCGCTGCCGGCGAGGTTGCCGCTGTCCGCACTCAGCACCTTGGCGGACGCGAGCGTGTAGAAGCGCTGCGCCACGCTCGCCGGGAAGCTTGCGACGCCCTGGTTGACGGTCGCCCGGCCGAGCACGACCGTGCCGCCGCAGGCGCTGGTCGAGAGCGTGACCTCGGAGGTCGAGTCGCTGGTCATGGTGTTGCCGCCGGCGTCCACGATCGACACGGTGACCGGACCGAGCCCCGCGCCTTGCATCACGTCAGCCACCGGGTCGAAGGCGAGATGGTCGGCGACGTCCGGCGCGAAGTTCGCGATCACGGTGCAGTTCGCGCTGATCGCGCCGGTGGTGTAGTTGCCGCCATTCAACACGCCCGCCGGGCAGGTGCCCGTCACCGGGGCGACGTGGTAGCCGGTGGCCGGCGACAGCACGAACGCGCTCGTCGCGCCACTCGCGACCGTCTGCGGCGTGGCGGGCGAGATCGTGCCGTTGCCGCTCGAGCTCGGGGTGACGGTGAATGTCGGCGCCGTCACCACGACGGTCTTGCTGGTGCTGTTGCTGGCACTGCCGTTGTCGGTCACGGTGAGCGTGACGGTGTACGAGCCGCCCGTTGCATAGGTATGGCTCGGATTGGTCGCCGTCGAAGGCGCGCTCCCATCGCCGAAGTTCCACGAGCGCGAGGCGATCGTGCCGTCGCTGTCGGTCGAGGCGTCGGTGAAGTTCGCGGTGAGGCCGTTCGTGGTGAAGCTGAAACCGGCGACCGGCGCGACGTTGCCCTCGGGCACGAATTCCCACGCCGAACGACCGAACGTCGCCGCGCGCACGAGGCTGCGGTCCTCGGCGACGTAAAGGCCGGTGACGTTCACCAGCGGCATGCCCGCGCCGTAGCGCGTCCACGTCGCGCCGCTGTCGTCCGACGCGTACACGCCGAGGTGCGTCGCCGCGTACAGCGTACTCGACACCTGCGGATCGACGACGATGTCGTTGACCGGAATGCCGTGCGGGAAACCCGACGCATTGCCGTCGATCGCCGTCCAGGTGCTGCCGCCGTTGGTCGAGCGCCACAGGTGGTTCGATGCCGCTTCCGGCGCGACCGAAGCGATGTAGACGATGGACGCGTTGGCCGGATCGAAGCTGATCGCGGACAGGCTGAGCCCGTTGCCCGGCAGCGTCGTGGTGTTGCCGACCTGCGTCCAGCTCGTGCCGTTGGTGGTGATGTAGGCGCGACCCGAGGTCGCGACGATGCCGACCGTGTTGACGCTGCTGCGCGCGACGCCGACGTTGCGGATTGCGAAACCGCTCGTCGGCAGGCCGGTGGTTCCGAGCGCGCTCCACGATCCGGCGTAGTTCGTGCTCTTGTAGACCTTGGCGTTGCTGAAGGTGAACACGGTATTGCCGGTCGCGTCGCCCTTCCATTCTGCGATGCGCGTGGTGAACGGCGCCGTGTTCGGATTGTTGCACTCGGTGATGCCGCTGCACGCGCTCGAGAAGCTCGTGCCGCCGTTGGTGCTCTTGTAGACGCGGCTGTAGTAGAGGCTGCCGAGCATCTGGTTCGCGTTGCCGCGGTTGATGTTGCAGCCGAATCCGTCGCCGCCGATGATCTGGTTGAACACCGCCGAGTTGCCCACGCGCACGCGCGTGCCGTTGTCCTGCAGGCCCGCGATCACCGCGTCGCGGTTCGCGGTCGAGGAACCGACCTGGTAGATCAGGTGCGAGGCGATGCCGCGATTGAGCGCGTCGGTGAAGGTCGCGCCATTGTCGAGCGAGCGGAAGATGCCTCCGTCGGTGCCGAAGTAGAGCGCGCCGTTCGCGGCGATGTGGCCGGCATGGAAGTCGGCATGCACGTACGGCAGGCTGAAGCGCGCGAGCCAGTTGCTCACCTGCGAGTAGGTCGCGCCGCCGTCGGCGGTCTTCGCGGCGAGCAGGGCGCCGCCGAAGTACGCGAGGTTCGGGTTCGCGGGATCGACCAGCACGAGCTGGTTGTACCAGCCCTGGCCGTTCAGCAGCGTATTGACCGACGACGTTTCGCTGTTGGTGTTCGTGTACGTCTTGTACGAGGCACCGGTCTTGCCGATGCCGGTCCAGGTCACGCCGTTGTCGGTGGACTTGAAGAAGTTGGCGAGGTCGGTCGATGAGCCGAGGTAGGAATTGTTGTTCGCCGCCTCGACGTACATGATGTCACGGTTGGACGGCGCCGCCGCCACCGCCAGGCGCGTGATGCCATTGGTGTCGGTGATGCCGCTCGAGCGGGTCCAGGTCGCGCCGTTGTCGGTCGAGCGCCAGATCTGGCCGTTGGTCTGGTAGTTGGCGTTGCCGGGATCGGCTTCCAGGCTCAGCACGAAGGTGGTGCCGCCGCCCCACGTGATCGTCCACACGTACGGGTCGCCGGTCGGCGAGGCGGGGTCGATCGTCACCTTGCTGAAACTCGTACCGCCATTGGTCGAGCGGTAGAGGCCCGCGTTGGTCGCGGCGAGCACGATGTGGCTGTCGCTGCGCGCGACCTCGATGTCGGGAATGATCGTCGAGTTGCCGAGGTAGACGATGGTGCTCCAGTGGTCGCCGCCGTCGGTCGACTTGACCAGGCCCATGCCGGTGCCGTCGAACGGATCGCCGAGGCCGAGGTACAGCGTGTCGGCATCATCGGGCGCCATCTCGAGCGCGCCGACCGAGAGCGAACCGAGCGTCTCGGTCTTCGCCGCCCAGGTCAGGCCCCCGTCGGTGGACTTCCAGACGCCGCCCCCGGAGAAGGCGACGTAGATGACGCTCGCGTTCGCGGGATCCGTGACGATCGCGTTGACGCGGCCTGCATCGGTCACGTTGAGGGTGCCGCCGTTCTGCGCGAAGTTCGCGCTGGTCGGGCCGATGTTGGTCCAGCTACCGTTCGCCGCGGCGACGAACGGCGCGAGCGAATCGATGACGGGGTCGGAGGTGCCGCTCGCCGGCATGAGCACGGCATGACGCTCGCGCTCGCGCTTGGCCACGTCGTTGAGGAAGCGTTCGTACGCGGGCGAGAACAGCACCTGCTTGCGGCTGAGGTTGGCATCGCCGGCCGCGAAGTCGTCGTTGTACCACTGCGCCATCGCCCGGCGGCGTGCGGTGGCGTCGTCGTGTTCACCTTCTTCCTCGGCGCGCGCAGCCGCGGGGAGGGTCGCCAGCATGCCGAACAGGAGGCAGCTCGCCCAGCGCATCGATTTCACGTTCATTGCAGTTCCCGGTGATGACGGCGGCGGCGCCGCCCGGCACGCGCCGACCGACCTCTCCGGCGTGCGATTGGAAAAACGCTGGGCTCCGCGCAACCGGACCGGCGGCTGCGCGCCTCTTCGAACGCGATGTGCGCGCGATGCCCGACGTGCCGGAACCGGCGTCGCCGACGACATTCGGGCCATGTTTACGCGCGCGGACGATACGCTCCAGGCCACAAGCCCCTGGGGCCGGAGGCGGGCCGCAATCTAGGACCTCGGACCGACCGCGTCAATCGCCCTGCGCCGGCGCGTGGCGCGGGCAGGACCGGTCGTGCGCGCCCGGCGGCGGCAGACGATCGCGCGCGACTCGGGCATGATCCGCCGACGCCCCAGGCACGACGAGGCCCATCGCATGAACGACATGGCTCCGGCCGGATCCGCGCCACCGCCGGTCG
Source organism: Dokdonella sp. (assembly GCF_051958935.1). Lineage (GTDB taxonomy): Bacteria > Pseudomonadota > Gammaproteobacteria > Xanthomonadales > Rhodanobacteraceae > Dokdonella_A. The sequence continues at coordinate 7,135 of NZ_JBQCFP010000066.1, forward strand.
GTTACGCGCGTCGCCTCAACGCCTGGGACGCGGCGATGGTCGTGGTCGGCGGCATCATCGGCTCGGGCATCTTCCTGACGCCCGCGTCGATCGCGCGCCAGACGGGCTCGGCCGGCGAACAGCTGCTCGCATGGGGGGTCGGCGGCGTCATCGCGCTGATCGGCGCGCTCTGCTACGCCGAGCTCGGCACGCGCCGACCGAACGCGGGCGGCGGCTATGTGAACTTGCGTGACGCGTTCGGTCTCGTCGTCGCCTTCGTCTACGGCTGGAACCTGCTCGTCGTGAACCACTCCGGCAGCATCGCCGCGGTGTCGACCGTGTTCGTCGAGTACGCCGCCGCGGCCGCCGGCGTCACGCTCGCCGATGCGCGCCCGTATGCGGTCGCGACGATCGTGTTCCTCGCCGGCATCAACTGGTTCGGCATCCGCGCGGGCTCATGGACCCAGAACATCCTGACCGTGCTCAAGCTCGCCGCGATCGCGATCCTCATCGCGGTGGGCCTGTCCGTGCGCGGCGCGCCGCCGCCGACCGCGCCGACCGGCCCGATCAGCCCGTTCGCGTTCGCCGGCGCGCTGATGCCGGTGCTGTTCTCCTACGGTGGCTGGTACTACGTCAACGACATCGCCGGCGAGGTGCGCGAACCGCAGCGCACGATTCCGCGCGCGCTGATCTTCGGCATGCTGCTCGTTGCCCTGTGCTACCTGCTCGCGAACCTCGCCTACCTCGCCGTGCTTGGCCACGATGGCCTCGCCGCGAGCAAGGCACCGGCCGCCGACCTCATGCGCCATGCGTTCGGCGAACCCGGCGCACGCGTGATTGCGGCGGGCATCGCGATCTCGACGCTCGGCTTCGTCAACATCTCGATGATCGGCGCCGCGCGCGTGTTCCAGGTCATGGGCGCCGACGGCGTGTTCTTCCGCGCCGCCGGCATCCTGCACCCGCGCTGGCGCTCGCCGAACATCGCGCTGCTGCTGCTCGCGGTCGCCGCCTGCGCGCTCGCATGGACCGGCACGTTCGACCAGTTGCTCAACTATTCGACCGTCGGCGACTGGCTCGGCATGGCTGCGGTCGTCGCGACGCTGTTCTGGTACCGCCGCCACCAGTCGATCGACGCGGCGACGTTCCGCACGCCGTGGTATCCGCTGCTGCCGGTCGTGTTCCTCGTCGTCGTCGCCGGCGTCGTCGGCACGACGATCTGGCAGCACCCGGGCGATGCCGGCTGGGGTGCGCTGATCACGCTCGCGGGGTTGCCGGTCTATTTCATCTGGCGCCTGTTGCCCCGATAGGGCGGTACCCGCGAAGCACTCGCCGCCGGCGTGCGAGGGTGCGGCGGGCCTCGCACTTCGCGCTCGACCCGCCCTTCGCGTTCCACCGTATGCGACGAAAGGTGGCGCTCGGTGCGCCGGAGCGATGCTCGGCAGGCGCGAAACGCCGTGCGACAATGCGACGATCACACGCGTGCGGGCACGGTCCCCGCGCGTCACGGAGACGCACGATGCCCGAGCAGCCCCCTCACGCCGCCGATTCCGCCCATGTCGAGGCCGCCGATTCGGCCAGGCGTCCCGTTCGCCCGCGGGAACCGCTCGAGGTCACGATCAATGGCAAGCCGTACTTCCATGACGGCGACCCTGCGATGCCGCTGCTCTGGTTCCTGCGCGATACCCTGCGCCTGACCGGCACCAAGTTCGGCTGCGGCATCGGCAACTGCGGCGCGTGCACGGTGCTGTTCGACGGCAAGGCGATGCGCGCGTGCGTGCTGCCGATGAGCGCGGCGGCGACGCACCAGATCACCACCATCGAGGGCCTCGAACGCGACGCGCTGCATCCGGTGCAACAGGCGTGGATCGAAGAGGACGTCGCGCAGTGCGGCTACTGCCAGGCCGGACAGATCATGGCCGCGGTCGACCTGCTCAAGCGCAAGCCCAAGCCGAGCGACGACGACCTCGCCTCGATCGGCAACCTCTGCCGCTGCGGCACCTACCCGCGCATCCGCAAGGCGATCCTGCGCGCGGCCGAACTCATGCAGGGAGAGCGCAAGTGAGCGCGCGCGTCGATGCGGGCCGGCGCCGCTTCCTCGCGATCTCGCTCGGCACGGCCGGCGCGCTCGTCGTCGGCTTCCGTCGTGCCCGCGCGGCCCCCACACCGGGCGTGCCGCCGGAACTGCTCGGCGACGACCTCACCCAACTCGGGCCGTTCGTGCGCATCGAGCGCGACAACCGCATCGTGATCGGCGCGCGTGGCTGCGAGATCGGCCAGGGCGTGATCACCTCGCTGCCGATGCTCGTCGCCGAAGAGCTCGACGTCGACTGGTCGCAGGTGCGCGTCGTGCAGCTGCCCTACGGTTACATCGACACCGACAAGGGGCCGTCGAACCGCTACGGCGACCAAGGCGCCGGCGGCAGCACGAGCGTATCGGACGGCTGGAAGGACCTGCGCCTCGCCGGCGCGACCGCGCGCTGGCTGTTGGTGCAAGCCGCGGCGAAGGAATGGAACCTGCCGGCCACGCAGCTGCGCACCGAGTCCGGCGAAGTGCTCGCCCCCGACGGCCGCAGGCTCACCTACGGCGCGCTCGCGCGCAGCGCGGCGGCGATCGCGCCGCCGGACGGTCCGGTCGCGCTGAAGAAGCCCGAGCAATTCCGCATCATCGGCAAGCCGACGCGCGTCGTCGACGCGCGCGACATCGTGATCGGCCGCAGCCGCTTCGGCATCGACGAATACGCGGCCGACGCGCTCGTCGCGGTGATGCTGCGCTGCCCTTACCTCGACGGCACGCTCGACAGCTTCGACGACCGTGAGACGCGCAAGGTCGCCGGCGTCGTCGACGTGATCGCGATCGCTGGCCCGAAGCCCGGCGAGCCCTTCGACGGCCCGCTCGCGAGCGGCGTCGCCGTGCTCGCCGAACACACCTGGGCCGCGCTCAAGGGACGCGATCTGCTCAAGGTGCAGTGGAAGCAAGGTCCGTGGAGCGGCGAATCGAGCGGCGCGCTCGCCGCGCGCGCGAACGAACTGCTCGATCGCAACGAAGGCGGCACCCCGGTGCGCCGCGACGGCGACGTCGCGCAGGCGCGCAAGCAGGCGCGCAATGTCGTCGAGGCGCGCTACGAGGTGCCGTTCCTCGCGCATGCGACGATGGAGCCGCCCGGAGCGCTGATCGAGATCAAGCAGGACAGCGCGCGCCTCGTCGCGTCGCTGCAAAGCCCGGGCGGCGCGTCGGCGATGATCGCGCGCATGACCGGCCTCGCGCGCAAGGACATCGAAATCCGCATGACGCGCGCGGGCGGCGGCTTCGGCCGGCGCCTCGAGAACGACTTCGTCGCCGAGGCGGTGCTCATCGCGAAAGCGGCCGGGCGCCCTGTCAAGCTCATGTGGACGCGCGAGGACGACCTGCAGCACGACTTCTATCGCCCGTTCGGCGTGCACGCGCTCAGCGCGACGCTCGATCGCAAGAAGCAGGTCAGCAGTTGGACGCATCGCTGCGCGGCGACGCCGCGGCCGTACCGCGAAGGCGGTGGCCGCAAGCGGCCGATCAGCACCGGCTGCCTCGAAGCCGACGATTTCCCCGCCGGGCTCGTCGCCAACCTCGACAAGACCTTCTTTTCCGTGGACTCGGGCATGCCGCGCGGCTGGTGGCGCGCGCCGCTGCACACGTTCCACGCATTCGCGGTGCAGAGCTTCATCGACGAGATCGCGCTCGCGAGCAAGCAGGACGCGGTGAAGCTGCGCCTGGCGATGCTCGGCGAACCGCGCAGGATTCCCTACTCCGGCCACGGCGGTCCCGAGTTCGACACCGGGCGCCTCGCCGAGGTGCTGCGCCGCTGCGCGGCGAAGATCGGCTGGGGTGAACGGCGCGACGACGGACACGGCATCGGCATCGCCTGCCATTTCACGTTCGGCGGCTACACCGCGCACGCGTTCGAGCTATCGGTCGAGGGCCGCGAGCTGCGCATCCATCGCGCCGTCTGCGTCGTCGACGTCGGCCGCGTCGTCAATCCGCTCGGCATCGAGGCGCAGATGATGGGCGGCACGATCGACGGCATCTCGACCGCGTTGCACCTCGCGATCACGGTCAAGGACGGCCAGGTGCAGCAGCACAACTTCCCCGACTATCCACTGCTGCGCATGGCGCAGTCGCCGCGCCACGTCGAAGTCGAGATCGTCGCCTCCGACGCGGATCCCGTCGGCGCCGGCGAAATGGGCGTGCCGAGCGTCGCGCCCGCGCTCGCCAACGCGGTCTACGCGGCGACCACCGTGCGCGTGCGCAAGCTGCCGCTGATGCCGGAGCTCATGCGGATGCTGTGAGGGCCGGGTTCCGTCTTCCGTGGGAGCGGCTTCAGCCGCGATGCTTTCGCTTGTCGGCGGTCGGCGGCACGCGCTGCGCGCGTACCGCCCTACGAGAGTACCGGGCTTCCGTCGCGCCCGCAGCAGCGAGGTGGAAGCGTGTAGGGCGATACGCGCGCAGCGCGTCCCGCCACCCTACGCCGCCATCGCGACGGTGGCGATGAATCCCGCGAGCACCGCAAGGCTCGGCACGTCGGTCAGCGCGAACACGACCGGATCGTCGTGCATGCGCCCGCGCCGCGTGAGCGACCACACGCGCAGCAGCCACGCGCCGAGCAGCGGCAGGAGCAGCCACAACCAGTGCGGATGGCGATACAGCGCCGCGCTCTTCGTGCTGTCGACGTAGAGCGCGAGCACGAGCAGGCTGGTGCCCGCCGCCGCGGCACCGAAGCTGCCGATCCAGGCGAGGTGCGCGGCGCGATAGCCGCGACCGGCGACGCTTGCCTGCGCGCTCGCCGCGACGCGGTGCACCTCGGCATAGCGCTTGACGAGGGCGAGGCTGAGGAACAGGCACATCGCGAAGGCGAGGAACCAGCCCGACGCGTCGACCGGGATCGCGACCGCGCCGGCGACGATGCGCAGCGTGTACAAGGCGGCGAGCACGATGACGTCGACGAGCACGACGCGCTTGAGCAGCAGCGAGTAGGCGAACGTGGTCGCCACGTACAGGCCGAGCACGAAGGCGAAGCGCGACGGCAACAGCGAAGCGAGCGCGAACCCGGCGAAGACGAGCAGTGGCGCGGCGACGAGCCCCGCCGCGATCGACAGGCGCCCTGCCGCGAACGGTCGCGCGCGCTTGCGCGGATGGCGGCGGTCGGCGTCGAGGTCGACGAGGTCGTTGAACACGTACGCACCCGATGCGCACAGGCAGAACGCGACGAACGCGAGCGTGGTCGCGTAGAGCGCGTCGGGCTCGAAGACGCGGTGCGCGGCGATCGCCGCGACGTATACGAGCAGGTTCTTCGACCACTGGTGCGGCCGCAGCGCGCGCACCGCGGCGCGCCAGGCGCCATCGCGGCGCTCGATCACCGCGTCCACCGTGCGCGACCGGCGCAGGCGTGCGAGCACGCGCGGCGACGCATTCGCGGCGATTGCGCGGCGCGCGTGCTCCCAGACCGCGACGTCGGCCGTGGCATCGCCGACGTAGTCGAAGCCGCGCTCGCCGTAGCGCGCCACGAGTGCCTGCGCCTTGCGTGCACCGCCGAGGTTGGTGTCGCCGTCACTGCCGAGCGCGGCGTCGAAGCCGCCGACGTGCGCGGCAACCGCATCGACGAAGGCCCGGTCCGACGCGCTGCACAGCACGCGCGGACGCGTGGCGGCTTCATCGAGCAGGGCGAGCACGCGCGCGTCGTACGGCAGGCGGGTGACGTCGACTTCCACGCGCCGCGCGATCTCGCGCTTGAGGTGCGCCTTGCCGCGCAGCAGCCAGAGCGGCAGCAGCAAGAGGTGGAGCGGCTTGCGCCGCAGCAGGGCGAGCACCGATTCGTGCAGCAGGTCGGTGTGGACGAGCGTGCCGTCGAGATCCACGCACAAGGCGACGTCGTCGTGGTCCTGCATGCGGCGCGGTCGTTCCGGGTCGGTCGTGATCGCGGCGAGGATAACCGATCGCGCATGGCCGCTGCCGCGCCAAGCCATTGATTGCGCGCCATCGCGTGGGTGCGGCGGCACGCGCGCAGCGCGTG
>NZ_JBQCFP010000067.1:0-42834 GCF_051958935.1 Dokdonella sp.
GCGGGCCTTCGTCGTTTTCGGGCTCGCGATCCGCGCGGATTCGCGCGCCCATCGCGAAGCGGGCACGGAGGCCTGCTTCAACCGACCCATGCGGGCAGGGAAGGCCGCAGAGGAGACCCACCATGTGTTCGATATTCGGCCTGTTCGACCTGCAACCCGGCGACGATCTCGCCGGGCTGCGCGCGCGCGCGCTCGAGCTTTCGCAGCGGCAACGCCACCGCGGCCCGGACTGGAGCGGTGTCTACGTCGACACCGGCGTCATCCTCGTCCACGAACGACTCGCGATCGTCGATCCCGCGAGCGGCGCGCAACCGCTGCGCTCGCGCGACGACACGCTCGCGCTCGCGGTCAACGGCGAAATCTACAACCACGGCGAATTGCGCGCGGAGCACGCCTACGACTACACGAGCGGCTCCGATTGCGAAGTCATCAACGCCCTGTATCGCGCCGCTGGCACGCAGTCGCCGGCGACCTGGCTCGGGCAGCTCAACGGCATCTTCGCGTTCGCGTTGTGGGACTCGGCGGCGCAACGCTATCTCATCGCGCGCGACCCGGTCGGCGTCTGCCCCCTGTACTGGGGTCATGACGCCGAAGGACGCCTGTGCGTGGCCTCGGAGATGAAGGCGCTCGTTGGCCTGTGCGCCGACATCGCGGCGTTTCCTCCCGGGCACGTCTACGACAGTGCCGATGGCAGCCTGCACCGCTGGTACGAAAAGCCGTGGCGCGAGCACGCGTACACGAGTGGCCGCCGGGTCGAGCCACGGGTGTTGCGCGATGCGTTCGAGCGCGCCGTGCATCGCCAGCTCATGACCGACGTGCCGTACGGCGTGCTGCTCTCGGGCGGCCTCGATTCCTCGCTCGTCGCCGCGTGCGCGGCGCGCTACGCGCGTCAGCGCATCGAGGACGGCGACCGCAGCGAGGCGTGGTGGCCGCGCCTGCATTCGTTCGCGATCGGCCTGGAAGGCTCCCCCGATCTCGCCGCGGCGAAGATCGCCGCCGACGCGCTCGGTACCGTGCACCACGGCTTCGTCTATTCGTTCTGGGAGGGACTCGACGCATTGCCCGAAGTCATCCGGCACATCGAAAGCTACGACGTCACCACCGTGCGCGCATCGACGCCGATGTACCTGCTCGCGCGGCGCATCAAGGCGATGGGCGTGAAGATGGTGCTGTCGGGCGAGGGTTCCGACGAGATCTTCGGCGGCTACCTCTACTTCCACAAGGCGCCGTCGGCGCAGGCTTTCCACGAGGAAACCGTACGCAAGCTCGACGCGCTGCACTGCTACGACTGCCTGCGCGCGAACAAGGCGATGATGGCGTGGGGCGTCGAGGCGCGCGTCCCGTTCCTCGATCTCGAATTCCTCGATGTCGCGATGACGATGGACGCGAGCGAGAAGATGGCCGGCATGAACGCCGACGGCAGCCGGCGCATCGAGAAGGCGGTGCTGCGCGAAGCGTTCGCGGGCGCGCTGCCCGACGCGATCCTCTGGCGCCAGAAGGAACAGTTCAGCGACGGCGTCGGCTACGGCTGGATCGACGGGCTCAAGGCGCATGCGGAGCAGGTGGTCGGCGACCGCGAGTTCGCCGCAGCCGCATCGCGCTGGCCCTCAAACGCGCCGGTGACGAAGGAGGCGTACCTGTACCGGCGCATCTTCGAGCGCTATTTCCCGGGCGAGGCGTGCGCGGCGACCGTGCCGGGTGGCAAGTCCATCGCGTGCTCGTCGCCGGCCGCGCTCGCCTGGGACCCGGCGTTCGCGAAGGCGGCCGATCCCTCTGGCCGCTCGGTGGCCGGCGTGCACGAGGCCGCCGTCGCGGCCGCCTGAGCGCCGGCCGACCTGCGGCCGCTGTGGCCGGCGGCAGCGGATCGGCCACCGACAGCCGCAGCGGCCGTGCCCGGCGTGCGTCAGCGCTGGCGCATGCGCTCGATCACCGCGAGCGTCGCGCGGGCGCGATTGAGCGTGTAGAAGTGCAGGCCCGGCGCGCCGCCGGCGACGAGACGGTCGCACAGTTCCGCGACGACCTCGGCGGCGAATTCGCGAATCGACTCGACGTCGTCGCCGTAGGCGTGCAGGCGCTTGCCGAGCCAGCGCGGGATCTCCGCGCCGCAGAGGTCGGAGAAGCGCTTGAGTTGCGAGAAGTTCGCGATCGGCATGATGCCGGGCACGATCGGCAGCGTGATGCCCGCGCGGCGCGCGGCGTCGACGAAGCGGAAATAGGCGTCGGGGTTGTAGAAGTACTGCGTGATCGCCCCGTTCGCCCCGGCCTCGACCTTGGTCCTGAAGTGGCGCAGGTCCGCGTGTGCATCGTCCGATTGCGGGTGCACTTCCGGATAGCACGCGACTTCGATGTGGAAGCGGTCGCCGCATTCCTCGCGGATGAAGGCGACGAGGTCGCTCGCGTAACGGAAATCGCCGTAGCTCGCCATGCCCGACGGCAGGTCGCCGCGCAACGCGACGATGCGCCGGCAGCCCATTTGCGCGTAGCGCTCGAGGAGGGCGCGGATCTCCTCGCGCGTGCCGCCCATGCACGAGAGGTGCGGCGCGGCGTCGAGGCCATGTTCCTCGCGCAGGTGGCGGATCGTCTCGGGCGTGTAGCTCAAGGTCGAACCGCCGGCGCCGAACGTGCAGCTGACGTACTCGGGCGCGAGCGCCTTGAGCTTCGGCAGCGCGGCTTCGAGCGTCGCGCGCTGCTCGTCGGTCTTGGGGGGGAAGAACTCGAAGGAAATCGGAGCGGGGCTGGCCATGAATTGGATCGGCGACGGCGGATGCGCAACTATATCTCTTTGTCCGGATAGAGAGATAGATGGCCGGATGATGTGCGTCCAGCCGACCGTGATCTCCGGCCTGTGCGCGCGCGCCATGGCAGCGGGCAGAATGGCCGCTTTGGCGACGGCGGGGGAATCACGATGCGGCAGGTCGTGCGAATGGCGGGCGGGATCCTGGCGGCGGTTTTCGCGACGGCGCTGCAGGCGGCGCCGTCGCCCGCGGACAAGGCGGGCGGTGCGGTCGCCGGTTTCACGGTGGCGACGCGCGGTCTGTCGTCGGTGCCGGGCTTCTTCGACGTGTATCGCGACGAGGCGAAGGGACGCGTGCTGCTCGGCGTGCGCGCGTTCGGCCAGCCGTTCCTCATGACGAGCTCGCTGCCGTGGGCGCTCGGCTCGAACGACGTCGGGCTCGACCGCGGCCAGAGCAGCGACTCGCATCTGGTCGAATGGCGCCGCGTCGGTGCGCGCATGCTGCTGGTCGAGGACAACACCCGGTTCCGCGCGGTGTCGGACAACGCCGATGAGGTGCTCAGCGTGCGCCAGGCCTTCGCCGAGTCGGTGCTCTGGGCCGGCGATATCGTCGCCGAACGCAAGGACGCGGACCCGGAGGTGCTCGTCGACGTGAGCGCGCTGCTCGTCTCGGACCGCCACGGCATCGCCGAGCGGCTCGAACAGGCGAAGCAGGGGAAATACGAAGTCGACGACAAGCGCAGCGCGCCCTCGCTCGCCGACGCGAAGAGTTTTCCCGACAACACCGAACTCGAAGGCCTGCTCACGTTCCGCGGCCCCGCCGAGGGCGCGTTCGTCAAGGACGTCGCGATGGACCCGCGCAGCCTCACCGTGCGCCAGCACCTGAGTTTCGTGCGCCTGCCGTCGCCGGGCTTCGTGCCGCGCGCGTACCATCCGGCATCCGGCGGGCTCAGCGTCGGCTGGTACGACTATGCGCAGCCGCTCGCATCGGCCCTCGATCGCCGCGTGCAACCGCGCTTTCGCCTCGAAAAGACCGATCCCGCCGCGGCGTCGAGCCCGGTGAAGAAGCCGATCGTGTTCTACCTCGACCGCGGTACGCCCGAGCCGGTGCGCTCGGCGCTGCTCGAAGGTGCGAACTGGTGGAAGAGCGCGTTCGAGAAGGCCGGCTTCAAGGACGCCTACCGCGTCGAGCTGCTGCCCGAAGGCGTCGACCCGATGGACGTGCGCTACAGCCTCATCACCTGGGCGCATCGCCACACGCGTGGCTGGTCGTATGGCCAGCCGATCGTCGATCCGCGCACCGGCGAGATCATCCGCGGCAACGTCACGCTCGGTTCGCAGCGCGTGCGCCAGGACATCCTGATTGCCGAAAGCCTGCTCGCTCCGTACGACAAGCCGAACGCTGCCGAACTGAAGGACGAGGCCGAGCGCATGGCGCTGGCACGCCTGCGCCAGCTTGCCGCGCACGAAGTCGGTCACGCGCTCGGTTTCGCGCACAACTTCGCCGCGAGCCGCCACGGCAACGGCTCGGTGATGGACTACCCGCATCCGCTGCTCGCGCTCGGCGCGGACGGGCGCCTCTCGCTTGAGCATCCCTACGGTGTCGGTGTCGGCCCATGGGACGACTTCATCGTCGCGCATGCGTACGCGCCGTTCGCGCCGGGCAGCGAAGCGGCGTCGCTGGCCCAGCTGCGCGCGGACATCGCCAGGGCGGGCTTCCGCTACGTGAGCGACCAGGACGCGCGCAGCCCCGGCGATGCCGAGCCGGACGGCCTGCTCTGGGACTCCGGCCCCGATGCGTTGAAGACGTTCGATGCGCTGATGGCCGCGCGGCGCGCGGCGCTCGCGCACTTCTCGATCGGCGTGTTGCCGCCGGCGCGCCAGGTCGGCGAACTCGAAGCGCGCCTCGTGCCGGTGTACCTGCTGCATCGCTACCAGACCGAGGCGGTCGCGCGCCTGCTCGCGGGTGCCGCCTACGCGTATTCGGATGCGGGCGATCGCAGCGCGGGTACGACGCCGGTCGCCGCAACGACGCAGCGCGCGGCGCTCGATCGCCTCGTCGCCAATCTCGGTGCGCACGAACTCGCGCTGCCGGCGAACGTGCTCGACCTCGTCACGCCGCCCGGCAATGACTACGCGCGCAACCGCGAGTATTTCGCGACGAAGGCGGGTCCCGTGTTCGATCCGCTCGCGGCGGTGGAAGCCGCAGCGGCGCAGACGACGGCGTTCCTGTTCGCGTCCGAGCGCCTCAACCGGCTCGCCTGGCAGCACGCGCGCGACGCGCAGCAGCCCGGCGTCGCCGACGTGCTCGCGGCCGTGTTCCGTGGCACGTGGCAGCAGGATGTGCGTGGCGCCGACGCGCCGGGCGCGGCCGCGGTGCAGGACGCCGCGAACTGGGTCGCGCTCGATACGCTGCTGCACGTGCTCGACGACGGCGGCCTGCACGCGCAGGTCGATGCCGAAGTGCGCACGTCGCTGCAGCAATGGCAGGACTGGCTTCGCAGGCAGGCCGGCAACGACTCGACTGGCGCAAGCCGCGCACTCGCCGCGGAAACCATCCGCAAATACCTCGCCGACCCCAAGTCGGTGAAGCTGCGCCCGCTACCCACGATCCCACCCGGCGCGCCGATCTGAGCGCGCAAGCGCCACCCTGCGGCCCTCGGACCTCAGCCCTCAAGAAGCATGACCATCGCCCTCACCGCCTTCGCCCGCCGCCGCCTGTTCCCACGCGATCGCCGCATCACGGCGATCCAGGACTGCACCGCCGAGGCGTTCGTGCAGCACCTCAACCGGGAGCCGCCGCTGCGCGTGCTCGACGGCTACGCGCCGTTCTGCAAGCTGCACGTGCACCGCAACTGGACTTCGACGCGCTGCTCGGTCGTCGCGATCACCGACGACAACCGGCACCGGCTGCGTTCCGCCTACGAGGCTCGTTCGGATGCCGAACTGCCGGTGCTCGTGCGCTGGTTCGAGGGCATCGAGCCGCCGGTCGCGCGCTACCTGCTGCCGATCCTCTACGACCGCGCGCAGCTCGCGAGGGAGGGCACGCCGATCGACGCCGAGTGGGGCATCGTCGGCTGTCTCTACACGATGGAGCCGCAGGAAATCCCGATGGTGCCGATCACGATGATGCGCAATGCGCTCGGCGTGGAGGAGGGCGGCTCCGGCGTGCCGATCGATCGCGATGCGTATCGGCGCAGCGTCGACTTCTGGGAGCGCCACGCGAACTGGCGGCCGTGATCGCTTGCCAGCCGCGGGCGCAATACGGAATTTCGTCGATGCGTGCTGCCATCGCGCGTGCGCCGTCGGCAGTGACCGGGCGCCCGCGCATCTGCGCTGGTGAAGGGTAGCGGCGATGACGCCGCGACGCTCAGAAGACGGAGGCGCTGCGCGCCTCCGCCAGGCCATCAGAAGCTCATGTCCAGCGTCAGCACCACGTTGCGGGGTTCACCCGGCATGATCTCGAAGTGCTCGCGGTCGGAAATAGTGGCGATACGACACGTTGTCGAGGTTGAGCCGCACGCTGAAGCGTTCGGCGTGGTCGTACGACATCAGGTCGGGCGCGCGCGTTCTTCGAGCCTTCGCTCGGCAGCGCCGGGTTCTCATTGAGCGCATGCGTGAACCGCGTCGTGAATGGCCTTACGTGGCCCACCGGCAAGTCCTGGTCCGGCGCGCCGAAGAACGTGCCGCGCGGAACCCGATGCAGTCGCAGGGTGCGGATGCGAGTCGCGCCGCCTACCCCGTCGGCTACGAGGGCGTCCCCCAGTTCACGCGCGAGTACGGCCGCATGTTCGGCAAGCCTCCGGTCACCGACGCGCGCGAATCGAGAGCGCGCGTGGGGGATGCCGCGTGAAACGAAACGGGCGCCTCGCGGCGCCCGTTCCGTTTCCCGTATCGGCCAGCACGCCGCTCAGTAGCGGTAGTGGTCCGGCTTGTACGGGCCCTCGACCGCGACGCCAAGATAGGCGGCCTGTTCGGCGGTCAGCGTGGTGAGCTTCACGCCGATCTTCTCGAGGTGCAGACGCGCGACTTCCTCGTCGAGCTTCTTCGGCAGGATATAGACCTTCGGCTCGTAGGTGTCCTTGTTCGCCCACAGGTCGATCTGCGCGAGCGTCTGGTTCGAGAAGCTGTTGGACATCACGAAGCTCGGGTGGCCGGTCGCGCAGCCGAGGTTGACGAGGCGGCCTTCGGCGAGCAGGAAGATCGAGCGGCCGTCCTTGAACGTGTACTTGTCGACCTGCGGCTTGATGTTGGTCCTGACTGCGCCGGACGCGTTGAGGCGATCGACCTGGATCTCGTTGTCGAAGTGGCCGATGTTGCAGACGATCGCCTGGTCCTTCATCGCCTGCATGTGCTCGAGCGTGAGCACGTCCTTGTTGCCGGTGGTCGTCACGTAGATGTCGCCGCGACCGAGCGTCGACTCGACCGTGTTGACCTCGAAACCTTCCATCGCGGCCTGCAGCGCGTTGATCGGGTCGATTTCGGTGACGACCACACGTGCGCCGTACGCGCGCAGCGAGTGCGCCGAGCCCTTGCCGACGTCGCCGTAGCCGCACACGACCGCGACCTTGCCCGCGAGCATCACGTCCATCGCGCGCTTGAGGCCGTCGGCGAGCGACTCGCGGCAGCCGTAGAGGTTGTCGAACTTCGACTTGGTGACCGAGTCGTTGACGTTGATCGCGGGCACGAGGAGCTTGCCGGCCTCGGCGAGCTGGTACAGGCGATGCACGCCGGTGGTCGTCTCTTCGGAAACGCCCTTCCATTCCTTGACCACGCCGGCCCAGAAACCCGGACGCTCCTTGGCGACGCGCTTGAGCAGGTTCTTGATCACCTGCTCCTCGTGGTTCGACGAGGGCGTGTTGACCCAATCCGAGCCGTTCTCGAGCTCGTAGCCCTTGTGGATCAGCAGGGTCACGTCGCCACCGTCGTCGACGACGAGCTCGGGGCCTTTGCCACCGGCGAAGCTGAGTGCGTCGAGCGTGCAGTCCCAGTATTCCTCGAGGGTCTCGCCCTTCCACGCGAACACGGGCGTGCCCGACGCGGCGATCGCGGCGGCCGCATGGTCCTGGGTCGAGAAGATGTTGCACGAGGCCCAGCGCACGTTGGCGCCGAGATCCTTGAGCGTCTCGATCAGCACCGCGGTCTGGATCGTCATGTGCAGCGAGCCGGTCACGCGCACGCCGGCGAGCGGACGGGCGGCGGCGTACTTCTTGCGGATCGACATGAGGCCGGGCATCTCCTGCTCGGCGATGTCGATTTCCTTGCGGCCCCAGTCGGCGAGGCCGAGGTCGCGCACTTTGTGGTCGTGCGCAGGCGGGTTCTTGGCGACAGCGTTCATTGGTCAATCTCCGGGTTTTTTCGCAACGCCGCGCGCGCACGCGCAGCCGTGGCGAAGGATTCGCGTCGGCGAACCCGGGGCGCCCTTGCAATGGGATGCATGCCCGCCGAGCGTCGCGGGAAACCCGCTGCAGCGCCCCTCGGCGGAAGGCAGGGGCGGATTATATCGCTTGTTCCGGATAAAGAGATACGTGGCGCGCGAAGCCGCCTGGGGCAGGCGGGCGCGACGTGTGTCGGGGCGGAGAAACTCGGAGCGTCGAAAAAGAAACGGGCCGCGCAAGGCGGCCCGTTTCCCTGGAACAGGTCAGGCGATGCCATTTACTGGCAGGCTTCGACCTTGACGTTGTCGATGGCGAGGCCGTTCGGCGCAGCCGCCGCGGTATTCGAGTCGGTCACCATGCGGAAACGCAGGTTGATCGACTGGCCGGCGAAACTGTCGAGATCGACCACCGCGTGCGACGGCGCCGAGGTGCCGGCCGGGCCCGGGAAGCACCAGCTCAGGCGACCGGCGAGCGGCGCGCCCGGGGAGGACGTACCGTTGTACGGGTCGGTGAACATGCGGCTCGCGTCGAGGTAGTCGAACGTGGTGCCGTTCGTGCTCGCCTCGAGCGAAGAGCTGTCCCAGCAGCCGCTCGGCGGATCCTGCTCCGACTTGTGGTACGCGTCGTAGGACAGGATGATCGACTGCGCACCGGCCGGCAGCGCGATCGCCGGCGAGGTCAGCGTGCGGTCGCTGTTCACGGTGTTGTTCGGCACCTTCCAGACCGGCGTGGTGAAGCCCGTGCCGGCCGGGGCCGCGCCCTGGGTCCAACCCGTGCCGCCGGTGCCCGCCGCGGTCCAGCCGCCGGCGCCTGCATCGAAGTTCTCCTGGTAGACCGTGTTCGCCGTCGTGCCGGCCGGGCAGGTGCCCGGGGTGCCGGTCGTGAACGAGAACGTGGCCGACGGAACGCTCGGGCCGCAGTAATTGCTCGGCGTGACGCGCCAGTAGTACGTGGTCGTGCTCGACAGCGTCGTGTCGACGGTCCAGGTCGTGCCCGTCACCGTGGCACTGGCGATGATGTTGCTGAAGCCCGAGTCGCTGGCGACTTCGACGAGGTACTCGAGCGCGTCGCTGCCGACCACGATCGGCGGCGGGGCCACGCCGTCGAAACCGTCGGCGAAGATGCGCTCATTGGCAGCGACCGTGCCCCAGTTGAGCTGCGGGCGCACCTTGACGCCCGCCGCAGCGTCGGCCGGCGCGATGAGCGTGACCTGCGCCGGGGCTGCGGCCGAAACGCCGAGTTCGAGCGCGATGCTGCGCGAGAGCGAACCGCTCGTCGCTTCGACGCTGAAGTCGTACTCACCCGACGGCAGGGTCGACCCGCCGGCGAGCGTCAACGTGGTGGAGCCCGGCGCATTGACGGGATTGCTCGAGAACTGCGCCGTCGCACCCGCGGGCAGGCCGTTGGCGACGAGGTTCACCGGACCGCTGAAGCCATTGAGGACGCCAACGCGCAGGCCGTAGCTCGGATCGCCGCTGGCGGTCGCCTCGCACATTTCCACGCGCTTGGGCGTTTGCGCCACGAGCGCGTAGTTCGGATCGCCGCAGTTGTCGAACTTGAACGAGCACACGCGCGTGTGCCAGGTGCCACCGGCGGTGGTCGGGTAGTACTCGGTCGTGAAGTAGAACGTGCACTGGTCGACCGGGTCGACCGACATCGACGAGTAGTCGCCCCAGCGCGCGCTCGTGCTGGTCTGCGAACCATTGGCGATCGTGTCGGTGCAGCTCGATTCGTCACGCAGCGTGCCGGCCGGATCGTCGAGCGTGCGGCCGGTGATCTCGATCTGCGGATGGATCGACGAGCTCGACTTCGAGAAACCGACGCCGATGTTGGCGCTGCCGTCGATCGCGATGCCACCCATCCAGCGCGTGTTGCTGTCGGGTGCGTACACGCCCTCGTCGACGATGTGACGGTCGAGCGGCGTCGGCGTCGGCGGGTTGGCGCCGTGGTCGTCGAGGTCGAAATGGACCCAGTTGATGCCGCCCTGTTGCACGTCACCCTGCACGACGTGGTTGACGACGAGCGAGACGCGCGTCGGCGCGTCGGCCGGGAACGCTCGCGCATTGGCGCGATACATGATGTGCGTGCCGAACGAATCGAGGCCGGACGCGGTGCCCTGCTGCGGCACGTCGTCGAAGAACGGCACGAACGGCGCGCCCTGGATGCGCGTCGGGTTCGAGGTGATCGTCGAACTCGCGGGCGTCGCCCAGTTGATGCACATGTCCCAGAACAGGTATTCGCTCGAGACCGAGTCGAAGTGCACGAAGCTCGGGCAGGCGTTCGTCGGGGCGTTCAGCGTACCCATGAGGTTGATCGGCTCGACGCCGTAGGCATCGAAACCGGGGAAACGCACCGCTGCCGCCGTCGGATCGCCGGCGAGCATCTTGTCGCGCTGGAACGCGATCATCGACGCGCCGAGGAATGCGTTCGAGCCGGAAAATTCGTGCGTCGTGAGCAGGTACGCGTTCTGGCTGCCGCCGTCGGTCGTCCACACGCCCATGTGCGGGTAGTCGCCGAAGTTCGGCCAGTTGAACTCGTAACGCGCGTAGGTGCCGAACGGATCTGACGTCGTCGACACGGCGACGCACTGCGCGAACGGCGAGCTCGTCACGAACTGGCTCATGACCCAGCGCTGCGCGCGCGGATCCCACACGGCCAGCGGGTCACCCGAATTCGTCGTTTCGCACTTGCCGCCGAAACCGACGAAGAACGAGTTGCCCGGACGCGGCGTCAGCGTGTTCGGGTCCGGCACGCCGGTGACCTTGTTGAACGCCTGCCAGGAGGAGTTGACCCACTGGATGTAATGCGTGTCGCTGACGTCGCCGTTCGTATCCGGCGGCAGGCAACCGCAACCGGAGGTGATCGAGCTGATCGCCTCGAAGCTGAGGTCGACCGTCGGGGCGGGCACGCCGGTCCCGTGCGTCTGCATGCGCGAGTAGTCCGGCACGAAGGAGCTGGCGCGGCCCGCGGGCTTGAGCAGGATGTTCGGGATCTCGAACGGCTCCTGCTCGGTGCCCATCGGCGAAGCCGGCGGCATGTTGCGCAGGATGTCGCGCAGCGGTGCGGAGATGTCCGCGCGGGCCGCGTGCATGACGGTCGGAAGGATTTCAGGTGCGCTGGTGGTCGGCGTGGTCACCGACACCGGCGCGGCCGTTACGCCGAACGCAGCGCAGACGGCCGTGCCCAGCGCAGCGGGCAGGATACGCGATAGAACCATGATGCAACTCCCCAAGACGATGGCGGCTCTTTGCTTCTCCGCTGCGGCAGGCGGCCGTCACCTGCCCCGGGAATGGACGATCAGTCGGCTCCGCCTTTCCGCGCCTTCAGCTTCGAGTCCATGATGTCGAGGCGGCGCAGATGATCGTTCAAGAATGTGCGTGTCCGGTCCGCCAGCTCCGGTTCGGCCAGCGCGGCGCGTATCGCGTCGCGTTCGTCCGAAGCGGAGTGTTTGCGCAGGATCAGACAAGCCCGCTCGGCCACCGGCGGAGTCGGACTGCGCACCCAATGCGAAAGTGCATCGGAGGGCACCGCGACCGCGTGCTGGTCGAGCTCCTCGAGCGCCAGCAGGATGAGTTCCGCCAGCGCCGAAGAATGGCCAGAATATCCGCCTGGAGGCGTAGTTGTCACTACGTCGAGCGCGGCCGCGCGCCACCAGTCGCCGAGGTCGCCGGGGCGTTCGGCGGCCGACTTCAGCAGGGAGGCGCGGACATTCGGCGGCGTATGTTCGTCGCGGGCGACCTTTTCCACGAGCGCGCGCGCGCTCGAGTCCTCGAGCCGCTCGCCGATTTCGCGTTCGAGCGCGATTTCCCCGGCCGCGAGGTTCTGCAGGGACGCATCGCCACCCGCGAGCCCCTGCATGAGCAGGTCGAAGAAGCGCCGCGACTCGCGGCCGTGCTCGCTGCGTCCGGCCTTGAGGATCGACCGCGCCAGCGGCGTATCGTCGAACAGCGCGGGGTCGAGGCCGATGCTGGTCAGGAGGATCGCGCCGCGCGGGTCGGCCACCGTGCGCAGCGGATCGCGCGCGTCGGCGCGGGCGAGCGAGTAGCCGAAGATGTAGCGGCCACCCGGCTTGACCCGCGCGATCGCGGAAGCGGACGCGCGCACATCGATCTGTTCGGGCGGGCGCCCCTTGCCGAGCACGTCCTTGCGCTCGAACACGATGCGACCCGCCTGCTCGTCGACCTCGAGCACCTTGCCGGCGACGAGGAAATTGCCCGGCGCATACAGCAGCTCCACCGGCGGTTCGACGCGCCCGGCGCTGGCCGGCGGCGCGAACGAGGCCATGAAGGCGAAAAGGAGGGCGAGGGCGCGTGGCGGATGCAGCGAGAGGCTGGGCGGCATGGCGGAGTGCTTTCGGTACGGGGAGGGAGGCTCTGCGTCCGAGCGGCCGAGCCTTCGGACCAAGGCTACCGGACTCGTCCGGATGCGTGAAGCCGCTGGGTCCGGTCGCCGCCGGGTTTCGGGGATCGCCAGCGAAACCACGTAGTGGATTGACGCAGACCGATCCACGACCCGGGAGTCCCGAACATGAATGTCGCACCGATCCTCCGCACGCAAACCTGCGCGCTCGCGCTGTGGAGCATGGCCATGCTGGCCGGTCCCGCCCACGCCGAGTTCATCTACGCACGCCTCGTGCCCGGCGCCGGCATGCAACCCGATGGCGCCTCCTCGGCGGTCGACCTGTCGTCGAACGGCAAGACCGTGGTCTTTTCCAGCGCGGCGAAAAACTGGATCGCCGGCGACACCTACAACGGCGACCGCGCGGTCGCGATCGACATGGACACCGGCCTCGTCGAGGTCGTGTCTGCGACGCTACAGGGCGAGGTCATTCGCGGCGAGACGCCGGCCGCGTCCGGCGATGGGCGCTACGTTGCCTTCCTGACCCTCGGCGGCCCGCTCGGCGCCAACTGGCAGGTCGCGCGCAAGGATCGCCAGACCGGCGCGCTCGATCTCGTCAGCGCGACCGCAACGGGCGAGGCGGCCAGCTCGGGCACCGACGACGATACCGTGTCGATCTCGGCGGACGGCCGCTACGTCGCGTTCGAGACGTCGGCGGCGAATTTCGGCGTGCCTTCCGGCAGCTGGCCCGAGACGTTCGTGAAGGACATGCAGACCGGACAGGTCGAGATGGCTTCGGTCAAAGCGGACGGCAGCCCGTCGGGCGGCGAGTGCGCGATTGACCCGCACGCGCTGTCGGACAGCGGCCGCTACCTCACGATGATCTGCGGCACCGCGATGGTGCCCGGCGCGACGACTGGCCAGGTCTACGTGCGTGACCTGCAGGCGAACACGACCGAACTGGTGAGCCGCGGCGCCGCCGCGGCGAACGGTTCGAGCGCACTCGCATACCGCGCGGCGATCTCGCCGAGCGGCCGTTTCCTGAGCTTCCAGAACCGGGGCTACGGCGGCCTCGGCTATGCGAACGGCGTCGACAGCACCGGCAACAGCGGCGTTTACCTGCACGACCGCCAGACCCAGACGACGATCGCGATCCCGCGTCCGGCCCTGGTTCCCGCCGACGAGTACGACAACTGCTCGACGTCGGCCGTCTCGGACATCGGCTCGGTGCTCGTCACCTGCTCTCTCGAGGTCGGCGCGAGTTGGGTACCACAAGTGTTCCTCTACGTGCCCGGTGCGGGCGCGCCCGGCCTCCTCAGTACGAACGCGGTCGACCAGCCCGGCAACCAGCCGTCGGGCTATTCGCTCGCGGCGAAGGCGGGCGGCCTGTCGATGGCGTTCGAATCGCAGGCGAGCAACATCGATCCCGACGACACCAACGGCTTTTCGGACATCTTCGTGCTCGTCGAATCGTCGGTGCTGACCGGTGTGATCTTCGCCGACGGCTTCGACGGCTGAGCAGGAGTCGATCGACCGACGGCATGCGATCGCCGCAACGCTGCTGCCGCGGATGCAACCGGACGGCAGCGCGCCAAAAAAGACGGGCCGCATCGCGGCCCGTCGTACCCATGCCCGTTTCCCGAGGAAAGGGCGAACGCGTTACTTGATGCCGGCGGCCTTGCGCAGTTCGTCGGCCTTGTCGGTCTTCTCCCACGAGAATGCGGTGAACTTCGTGCCGTTCGCGTGCTTGACCTCGTACGGCGTGCGGCCGAAGTGGCCGTAGCTCGCGGTCGCCTGGTACATCGGGTGCACGAGGTCGAGCATCTTGATGATGCCGTACGGGCGCAGGTCAAAGTGGTTGCGGATGAGCTTCTCGATCTTCTCGTCCGGAATGCGGCCGGTGTCGAATGTCGTCACCGAGATCGAGGTCGGGTGGGCGACGCCGATCGCGTAGGACACCTGCACCTCGCAGCGGTCGGCGATGCCGGCTGCGACGATGTTCTTGGCGACGTAGCGCGCGGCGTACGCGGCCGAGCGGTCGACCTTGGACGGATCCTTGCCCGAGAACGCGCCGCCACCATGGCGCGCCCAGCCGCCATAGGTGTCGACGATGATCTTGCGGCCGGTGAGGCCGCAGTCGCCGACCGGGCCGCCGATGACGAACTTGCCGGTCGGGTTGATGTGGAACTTGGTGCCCTTGTGCAGCCACTTCTTCGGCAGCACCGGGTCGATGATGTAGGCGCGCACGGCCTCGATGAGGTCCTTCTGCTTGACCGACGGGTCGTGCTGGGTCGACAGCACAACGGCGTCGCTCGCGACCGCCTTGCCGTTCTCGTAGCGCAGCGTGACCTGGCTCTTCGCATCGGGGCGCAGCCACGGCAGCGGCGAGTTCTTCTTCTTGCGCACCTTCGCCTGCTGTTCGACGAGGCGATGCGACAGGTGGATCGCCGCCGGCATGAAGCTGTCGGTCTCGTTGGTCGCGTAGCCGAACATCAGGCCCTGGTCGCCCGCGCCCTGTTCTTCCGGCTTCTTGCGGTCCACGCCTTGGTTGATGTCGGGCGACTGCTTGCCGATGAGGTTGAGCACGCCGCAAGTCGCGCCGTCGAAGCCGACGTCGCTCGAGTCGTAGCCGATGTCGAGGATGACCTTGCGCGTGAGCGCTTCGAGGTCGATCCATGCGCTCGTCGTGATCTCGCCGGCGACGATCGCGACGCCGGTCTTGACCATCGTCTCGCAGGCGACGCGCGCACGCTGGTCCTGCGCGAGGATCGCGTCGAGGACGGCGTCGGAGATCTGGTCGGCGACCTTGTCCGGATGGCCTTCGGAAACCGATTCGGAGGTGAACAGGTAGTTGCTCATCGCTGCGTATATCCTTCTATACGGATGAATGGATGCCATCCGGGGGCGCGCATCATACACGACCCCTGCCGCAGACGGAGGCGGCCACCGCGGACCAGACTATATGATCGGGAAGTCGTGCTCCACCGCGGCAGAGACGTCCACTCATCCGTTCGGGGAAATCAATGAAAAATCGTGTCAGGCGCAGCGTACTCGCTGCAGGCGTGCTGATGGCATTTTCCGGCGTCGGCGCATGGGCAATGAGCTCGGTTCCGGCCACCAGCGGGTCGCTCAGTCGGGGCGTGGTTCCGCCCGAATCGGGTACCAGCTTCGGGGGCAACAGGTACCGCGCCGACGGCGTCGCGATCACCCTCGGTCGCCCCGCGTTCCGCGCGCGCCCGGCCGATGCGGAGTCGATGGCGCGTGAGTTCGTGCACGCGCGCCTCGGCGTGCTGGGGCTGACGAAGGGTGATGCGTCCGAGCTCGTGCGCACGACGATGCGCGACGGCAGCGCGCTCTCGGTCGTTCGTTTCCGCCAGCAGCAGGAAGGGCTGCCCGTCTACGGCAGCGACATCGCGGTCAGCGTGGCCGCCGACGGCACGATCGTGCACGTGGCCAATGCATCGGTCGCCGGCGTCGGTGCGTTCGTCAATCGCGTCATCCTGTCCGCCGACGAGGCCGTGGCAGGCGCGTTGGCCTACCTGCGGGTCGCCGAGGCGCGCTACGCGGACACCACGGCGATGGCCTACGTCGCGGACGACGGCACGCGCCATGTGTGGCGCGTGCGCCTGGCGGCGCGCGAAGGGCTCGCGGGCGCGTGGGACGTCGTCGTCGACGCGCAGACCGGCGAAATCCTGCGTGCCCAGGATCGCGCCGCCTACGCCAACGGCACCGGCAAGGTGTGGACGCCGGATCCGCTTTCCTACGCGAAGGTCGCCTACGGTGCCACCGGCTATGTCGACGGCAACAACGCCGATACGACGCAGCTCACCGCCGCGCTCGTGCCCGTCACCTTGAACGACATCACACAGGAAGGCAGCAATTGGGTCCTCAAGGGACCTTACGTCGTCTGCGCCGAGATCGAATCGCCCACCGACGCGGCATGCCCGTCGCACCCGTCGACCGATTTCACGGTGACCCGATCGGCGATCACGTTCGATGCGGTGATGGCCTATCACCACATCAGCGAATACATGAAGTACGTCAACGTAACGCTCGGCGTGCCTGCGATGCCGTTGAACCATCCGGGCGGCATCCACGTCGATCCGCACGGCTTCGGCGGCGACGACAACTCGCGCTACGACTCCGGTGCGGAGGATCTCTCGTTCGGCGAAGGCGGCGTCGACGACGCGCAGGACGCCGACGTGCTCATCCACGAGCTCGGTCACGCGATCCACGATTTCATCACCGGGGGCAACCTGTCGCAGAACGAAGGCCTGTCCGAAGGCTTCGGCGACTACACCGGCGGTGCATGGAGCCGCGACTACCCGAACCAGTGGACGCCGAGCGACCCCGCTTACTTCTGGATCTACAGCTGGGATGGCCACAACCCGTTCTGGCCCGGCCGCGTCCTGAATTATCAGGTCAGCAACACGTATGCGGCAGTCCAGAACCAGGAAATCCACTCTGCCGGCCAGTACTGGTCGTCGTGCAACCTCGTCGCGCGCGATGCGTTCGTCGCCGCCGATCCCGCCAATGGCGCAAAGCGGTTCGACAAGGCGTATTTCACCGGCTTGTCCATGACGGGCAGCAACACGAACCAGAAGGACGCGGCGCAGGCCGTCATCGATGCCGCCGCGACACTCGGCTACACCCAGGCCGAGATCAATCGCATCGGCAGCGCGTTCAACGACGGCAACTCCGGCCCGGTGAAGAACTGCACGTACGGCGTCGAGGTGCCGGTCGTCACCGACGATCCCGTCGCGCAGGTTGCGCCGGGAGCGCTGGACGAATCGGTCGAGACCGGCAACGCGACGTCGACCTCGCTGACCATTTCGAATCCCGGCGGCGCCGATCTCAGCTGGACGCTGCATACGTCCGACGCGGCGACCTGCGCGACGCCTTCGACGGTGGCGTGGGTCGCACTGGCACCGACCAGCGGCACGGTCGGCGCACACAACGGCACGCCCGCGACGGTCGATGTCGGCATCGACGCGTCGACCCTCGCGCCCGGCTCGTATTCGACGTATCTGTGCGTGCACAGCAACGATCCCGCAACGCCGGTCGTGGCCGTGCCGCTGTCCCTCACGGTGGACCCGCACCCGGACCTCATCTTCCGCAGCGGTTTCGAGTTCCCGGTCGATCCGAACATCGTCGACAGCGGCATCGTCAATATCGCGCTTCCGCAGACGCCGGTCGGCGTCTACATCAAATGGCTCGATGCCACGACCTGCACGACGAGCGACTCGGTCTGCCAGGCCGGTACCTACAACTTCAACCCATGGAACAACAGCGGCTTGTCGTTCTTCTGGCCGAGTGGCGGTGGTACACCGAACGGCGCGGTGACCAGCGCGGGCACGTATGCGGTGCTCTCCGCGGGTGCGACGATCGGAGCGGCATCGACGTTCGCGACGAGCGGAACCCCGACCGCGTGGCGCGCGGGTGCCGATGGCTATCTCGGTTTCCGCTTCGACTGCTCGTCGCTGGGCACGTCGACCACGGGTACCTGCTACGGCTATGCCCACATGACGACGACGGCGACGACCGGGTTCCCGGGCACGCTCGTGCAGTACTGGTACGACAAGTCCGGTGCGGACATCACGATTCCCTGAGCGTGGCGTCGCGGGTCTCTCGAAAAGGCCGCCTTCGGGCGGCCTTTTCCTTGGCGTTCGTCCTGCCGGGAGAACGGCGAAATGGCATCCGCAGCGGATGTATCCGGGTGATTCCAGCGCGCGGTGTTCGCCGATCGGAAGCCGGACGACCCCGCCCGGGCCCTGGCAGGCTGTTGAAAAACAGCCTGCGGACGCGATCCAGGGATGGATCGCTCGCGAGTCGACGACGCACGTCGTTGAATCCCGGAAGCGAGTCCGGACATGCGCCGGACTCGCTGAGTTGAAAAAGCGCTGGATAGCGCCTTTTTGAGCATCCTGCTAGTCCACGTCGGGCCACTCGTTGAGGTGCGGGCCGAATGCCTCGCGCTGGCGCCGGACGACGCAGAAGCGGTGCCCGGTCGGCGCCTCCATCACCCACCAGCGCTCGCGGAACGTGACTCGCCGCGCGCCGAGTGCCTCGAGACGGCGGACCTCGGCCTCGATGTCGTCGGTCTCGATGTCCAGGTGCACGCGCGAGGGATGGTCGACCTTCTGCAGCAGGATCTGCGGCTCGTCTGCCGCGGTCGCGAGTTCGGCGTACCTGCCGTCGCCGTCCTGGTCGGTCGTGACGATCGGCTTGCCGAGCGCGCGGCTCCAGAATTCGGCCGCGGATGCGAGGTCGTCGACTTCGCAGTCGATCACGATGTTGCTGAGGCGGCTGTGGTGCATGGGACCTCCGTCACGTCGCAGTGGCGCCGGAACACAAGCTCCGCTCAACGCCAGGGGTTGCGCGCGGCGCGTTCGTCCGCACCGAGCGCGAACGCTTCCGGCAGCAGGTCGCCGGTGCCGCATTCGCGCACGGCGTCGCTGCGGCGGGTGAGCAGGAACACGTGCAGGCGCCGTTCGACGTCGCACTCGTGCAGCCACTGGCGGCAGGCGCCGCACGGCGCGACCGGCTCGTCGGTGTCGGCGATCACCGCGATCGCCGACGGATGCCCGCGTCCCTGCGCGACCGCGGCGAACACCGCATTGCGTTCGGCGCAGATGGTGAGGCCATAGACATCGGACTCGACGTTGCAGCCGGGCACGAAGCGGTCGCCGCGGCCGTCGTCGAACTGCAGTGCGGCGCCGACGCGGAAGTGCGAGTGCGGCGCGTGCGCGCGTGCCATCGCCGCTTCCGCGGCCGCGATGAGGCCGGGATACGCCTGCTCGACCGTCGCTCGCGTCGTGTTCGCTTTCACGGGTTCACTGCGCGAGCGCGAGGTCGTCGAGCATCGCCTTGAGGAAGCGCGCCGCCTCGCCGCCGGTCGCGGCGCGATGATCGAACGTCAGCGACAGCGGGATCACGCGGTGCGATTCGAAGCCGCCCATGACCGGCGTCATCTGGTGGCGGCCCTTGCCGGCGGCGACGATCGCGACGCACGGCGGCACCACCACGGGCGTCGCGTAGCGGCCCGCGAACACACCGAAGTTCGACAGCGAGATCGTGTAGCCGGAAAGCTCCGACGGCGGGATGCTGCGGTCCTCGACCTGCGCACGCAGGCGGTTCACCGCAGCGCGCACGCCGGCCGCATCGAGCATGTCGGCGTTGCGCAGTGCAGGCACGAACAGGCCGTCGTCGGTATCCACCGCGATGCCGATGTCGACGTGCGGATGCAGCGTGCGCGTGAGGTTGTCGCCGTCGAACCACGCGTTCAGCGCAGGCACGGCCTTCGCCGCGCGCACGATCGCGCGCACGAGCCGCCCGGTGATGTCGTTGCCCGGCAGCCAGGCATGGATGTCGGCGTCGTCGCTGAGCGTGGTCGGCACGACCGCGGCGTGGGCGGCCGCCATCACGCGCGCCATGTTGCGGCGTACACCCTTGAGCTGTTCGGGCTGGCCGGTCGCGGCGACCGTCGGCGGCGTCGTGCGCATCGGCTTGCCGGCGGCGGACAGCGTCGTGCGCTGCGCGGCCGCCGGCGGCGACGGCGTGGACCATGCCGGCGCCGCGCCGGCACGTGCCGCCGCGGGCGTCGCTGCCGGCGCCGCGCCGACCTTCGCGCTGCCCGCCGCCGCCGCGGACTTCACGTCCTGCAGCGTGACGACACCCCCCGCGCCACTCGGCGACACGCGCGCGAGATCGACGCCGAGCTTCCTGGCGAGTGCGCGCACCGCCGGCACCGCCTTCACGCCGCCGATGCTCGTCGCCTGCTCGGCATGCACGCGGTCGCTCGACTGCATCGCCCCGACCACGGTGCCTTCGTCGGCGCGCGGCGCCTTGCCGCCGCTCGCGATCTCGCCGCCTTCGTCGGAGGCGACCACGCCCCGGTGGTCGGGCGCTTCGGCGCCGACGCCTTTCGCGGGCGCGGCGGCGGCCGCTTTCGGCGGACCGTGGTGGTGACCGGTGGATTCCGCTTCGGCGCGCTGCGGCAGGTTGGGGTCGAGTTCGAATTCCGCGAGCGCGGCGCCGGTCGCGATCACGTCGCCGCTGTCGCCGTGCACCCTGACGAGCTTGCCGGAGAACGGCGACGGCACTTCGACCACCGCCTTCGCGGTTTCCATCGACACCATCGGCTCGTCGAGCCGCACGATGCCGCCGACCTTCACCAGCCATTCGACGATCGTCGCGTCGGGCAGGCCCTCGCCGAGGTCGGGAAGATGGAACGTCTTGATGTCGGCCATGGCAGTGTGTTCCTGTCTCGGCGCGTCGGCGCCGTCAGTGGAAATGCAGCAGAACGAGCGCGGCGATCGCCGGCAACGCCTGCACGTAGAGGATCTTGCGGCTGACCGTCCATGCGCCGTACAGGCCGGCGACGACCACGCAGGAAAGGAAGAACAGCTTGATGTGGAATCCAGCGGCCCCCTCCAAGAGGCCCCACGCAAGGCCCGCGGCGAGGAAGCCGTTGTAGAGGCCCTGGTTCGCCGCGAGGGTCTTGGACGCCTGCGCGAACTCGGGCGTCGTACCGAACGCGCGGCGACCGGTCGGCGTAGTCCAGAGGAACATCTCGAGCACGAGGAAGTACAGGTGCAGCAGTGCGACGAGGCCGACGAGGACGTTCGCGATCGTGGTCATCGTGTGGCTCCCGGGCCTGCTCAGCTCGCGGCAAGCGTGCGCTTCGCGGCGGCGACGATGCGCTCGACGCTGGGCAGGTACTTCATCTCGAGCCGGTACAGCGGGATGTGCGTGTCGTAGCCGGTGACGCGCTCGACCGGTGCGACGAGGTCGTACATCGCGTGCTCGGCGAGGCGTGCGGCGATCTCCGCGCCGAAGCCGGCGGTGCGGGGCGCCTCGTGCACGATCACGCAGCGGCCGGTCTTGCGCACCGATTCATGGATCGTGTCGAAGTCGAGCGGCTTGAGCGTCGCGACGTCGATGACTTCGGCGCTGATGCCTTCACTGGCGAGTGCATCGGCGGCTTCGAGCGTTTCCTTCACCTGCGCGCCCCAGGTCACGAGCGTGACGTCGCCGCCGTCGCGGAGCACGAAGCAGACGTCGAGCGGCAGCGCTTCGCCGTCGTCGGCGACTTCTTCCTTGTACTGGCGGTAGATGCGCTTGGGCTCCAGGAAGATGACCGGGTCCGGGTCGCGGATCGCCCCGAGCAGCAGGCCGTAAGCGCGCCCCGGCGACGACGGCAGCACCACGCGCAGGCCGGGGATGTTGGTGAACAGGTGCTCGTTCGCTTCGGAGTGGTGCTCCGGCGCGCGGATGCCGCCGCCCCATGGCGCGCGGAACACGGCCGGGCAGGTCATGCGGCCGCGCGTGCGCGTGCGCAGGCGCGCCGCGTGGCAGGCAATGTGCTCCATCATCGGGTAGATGAAGCCTTCGAACTGCGCTTCGGCGACCGGCTTCATGCCTTGCGCGGCGAGGCCGACGGTGAGGCCGGCGATGGTCAGTTCGTCCAGCGGCGTGTCGATCACGCGCTCGGCGCCGAATTTGTCCTGCAGGCCGACCGTCGCGCGGAACACGCCGCCGTTGACGCCGACGTCCTCGCCGAGCACGACCACGCTCGGGTCGTGCTTCATCTCGTATGCGAGCGCCTGGGTGACGGCTTCGATGAGGGTGATCTGTGCCATTCCGCTGGATCCGTGGTCGTTGGTCGATTCGGTGGGAGCGGTTTCAGCCGCGATGCCTTGGCTTTCGGCGCATCGCGAAGAAGGGCATCGCGGCTAAGCCGCTCCCATGCCCATGATCAGTGCGCGGGCTCGTCCGCGGCGAGCGCCGCGGCGCGCTGCGCGGCGAGGTCCGCCGGCAGCTCGCCCCAGGTGTAGTCGAACATCGCCCCAGTCGGTTGCGACTTCGTTTCAAGGTAGGCATTGACCTCGGCGTCGACCTTCGTCGCGCACTCGGCCTTCCAGCCTTCCTCTTCCTTGTCGGTCCACGCATTGAGCGACATGAGGTAAGCCTTCATGCGCTTGAGCGGCTCGCGCGCCCAGGCCGACTTCACTTCGTCGTCGGGGCGGTAGCGGCGCGCATCGTCGGCGGTCGTGTGGTCGGACAGGCGATAGGTGACCGCCTCGATGACCATGCCGCCGTGGGCGTGGCGCGCACGCTTGATCGCGTGATCCATCGCCGCGCGCATCGCGATGAGGTCGTTGCCGTCGACCTGCAGGCATTCGAGGCCCGCGGCGATGCCCTTCTGCGCGAGCGTCTTCGCGCCGGTCTGCATCTTGCGCGGAACCGAGATCGCCCACTGGTGGTTGACGATGACCGCGACGAGGGGCAGCTGCATCGCGCCGGCGACGTTGATCGCGCCGTAGAAGTCGCCCTTCGACGAACCGCCGTCGCCGACGACGGTGACCGCGACGCGTGGCTCCTTGCGCACCTTGAAGGCGAGCGCGGAGCCGGCCGCGTGCAGGCACTGCGTCGCGATCGGCACGCACCAGGCGAAGTCGTGCGCGGGTCCGGAGAAGTCGCTGCCGCGCTCGTCGCCGCCCCAGTAGAGCAATACCTCGCGCGGCTTCACGCCGCGATGGAATTGCGCGCCGTATTCGCGGTACATCGGCGCGAACACGTCGTCTTCCTGCATCGCGCTGCCGATCGCGACATGGGCGGCTTCATGGCCGAGGCACGAGGCGTAGGTGCCGAGCTTGCCGGTGCGCTGCAGCGCGACCGCCTTGGCGTCGAACACGCGCACGAACAGCATTTCCTTGTACAGCTCGACCAGCTGGCGGATGTCGCGTGCGATCGCGGGCAGGTCGTCGCGGACGAGCTTGCCGTCCGCGTCGAGGTATTGCAGGAATTCGATCTCGAAGGTGGCGGCGATGGACAAGACAGCCTCCGTTGCGGTGTCGCACGGCGCGAGTGCGCTCGGAAATACGGTGCCGGATGGGCCGGCGTGCGGCCGCGGCGACGGGAGCGGAACAGTAAGCAAGAGGCCGCCGCGACCGCAAGGCCCGGCGCAGCATCGCCGATGCGGGTTACACTGGCCTGCTCTCACGATCGTGGCTGCCGATGAACGACCCGCACAACCTGCGCCCGCTCGAGCAGGGCATCGAGCTCGACCTGCGCGACCGCACCACGTACGGCGGCTACCTGCAGCTGCCGGTCCTGCTGTCCGCACAGAAGCCGCTCAGCGATCCGCCGCATCACGACGAGATGCTGTTCATCGTGCAGCACCAGGTCGCCGAGCTGTGGATGAAGCTGATGATCCACGAACTGCGTGCGGCGGTCGCACGCCTGCGCGCGGACGACGTCGACAGCACGCTCAAGGTGCTCGCCCGCGTGAAGCAGGTGCAACAGCAGCTGTTCGCGCAGTGGGGCGTGCTGGAAACACTGACACCGTCGGAATACCTCGAGTTCCGCCACGTGCTGGGGCCCGCGTCGGGGTTCCAGTCGCAGCAGTACCGCACGATCGAGTTCCTGCTCGGCAACAAGAACGCGGCGATGCTCAAGGTGTTCGACCATGACCCGGCCGCGCAGGCGGAGCTTCGCCGCGCGCTGGTCGAACCGAGCCTTTATGACGAAGTGCTGCGTTTCCTCGCCCGGCGCGGCCACGCGGTGCCGGCTGCGAGCCTCGAGCGCGACTTCAGCCGGCCGCACCAGCGCACGCCGGAACTGGTGCCGGTGTTCAAGCGCATCTACGAGCGCGCGCGCGACTTCTGGCCCGAATACCACCTGTGCGAGCAGCTCGTCGACATCGAGGAAAGCTTCCAGCTGTGGCGCTTCCGCCACATGAAGACGGTCGAGCGCATCATCGGCTTTCGCCGCGGCACGGGCGGCTCGTCCGGCGTCTCGTTCCTCAAGAAGGCGCTCGATCTCACGTTCTTCCCCGAACTCGTCGACGTGCGCACCGAGATCGGCGTGGCCTGACGCCTCCCGGCGCGGTGCGTCACGCCGGATCGGGCGCGACCGGAGCCGGGCATCTGAACGCCGGTTCGAGGGCCGCCGGCTGGCCGCCGATGCGCTCGTTCCGGCGAATCCCGCTGCGCTGCGGTTTGACGCGGCGGGCGCCAGCGGTTACACGTTCGCGATACGTCACTTCGAGGGGAATCCATGTCCACCGCCAGCCCCGGCGCGCCCGCCGCGCTCCCGAGCTTCCCGCAGCGCCTCGGCCACCCGGCCCCGTTGTGGATGCTGTTCATGACCGAGTACTGGGAACGCTTCGCGTTCTACGGCATGCGCTGGGCGCTGACGCTGTACATCGTGGCGCAGTTCTACGGCGGCTCCGGCACCGGCGAGGCGCCCGCGAACGACGTCTACGGCGCGTACCTGGCGCTGATCTACGCCGCTTCGCTTTTCGGCGGCTACGTCGCCGACCAGTTGATCGGCTACCAGCGCTCGATCCTCATCGGCGCGGTGATCATGGCCTCGGGCCTGTTCGTGATCATGATCCCGCACCAGGAGGTCTTCCTGTTCGGCCTCGCCCTCGTGATCGTCGGCAATGGCCTGTTCAAGCCGAACATCTCGACCATGGTCGGCCAGCTCTACGGTCCCGAAGACCGGCGCCGCGACGCCGGCTTCACGATCTTTTACATGGGCATCAACCTCGGCGGTTTCCTGTCTCCGCTGGTCACCGGCTGGCTCGCGAGCGTCATCACCGACACGCCGCTGCAGCAGAACTACAAGGTCGTGTTCCTCGCCTCCGGCATCGGCATGATCCTGAGCTTCATCTGGTTCTGGATCGGCCGGCGCCAGCTCAAGGGCATTGGCCGCCCACCCGCCGACGTGCCGCAGGCGCGCGGCATCGGCATCGTGCTCGGCTGTGCCGCGATCGGCGTGCCGCTGGTGTACTTCCTCCTGTCCAAGCTCGGCGCGACCGCGCTGATCGTGATCCTCGGCGTGCTGTTCATCGGTCTCGCCGTCATGCTGCTCGTCGAAGGCATCCGCGAGGGCAAGGTCGCGCGCGACAAGGTCGTCGCGATGCTGATCATCTTCGTGTTCAACGCGCTGTTCTGGATGTTCTTCGAGCAGGCCGGCAGTTCGTTCAACTTCCTCGCGCAGAACATCGTCGACCGCATGTTCGGCAGCTGGGAATTCCCCGTCGCGTGGTTCCAGTCGGTCAACTCGCTGGCGATCATCGGCCTCGCGCCGATCATCGCGGCGATCTGGATCTGGATGGGCAAGCGCAACGTCGAGCCGTCGATCCCGCGCAAGTTCGGCCTCGGCCTCGTCGGCAACGGCCTCGCGTTCCTGCTGCTCATGTACGCGCTCACCTACCTCGTCGATGCGCAGCAGAAGATCCCGTTCTGGACGCTGTTCATGGTGTACGTGATCCAATCGGTGGGCGAGCTGTGCCTGTCGCCGGTCGGCCTGTCGATGGTGACCAAGCTCGCGCCGCCGCGTTACGTCGGCTTCGCGATGGGCGGCTGGTTCCTCTCGATCGCCAACGGCAACAACATGTCGGGCGTGTTCGCCGCGTGGGTGAGCGGCGAGACGGGCATGACCACGGGCTCGGCGCTGAGCGGCTACACGCTCGGCTTCTGGGCGCTCGCGGGCGCCGGTGTCGTGTTGTTCCTGATCGCGCCGTTGATCCAGCGGCTCATGCACGGGGTGCGCTAGGGGGCAGGGATTGGGGATGGGGATTCGGGATTGGAAAAAGCCGGCAGGCTGGTGCCTGCGGCGAGTCCCCAACCCCGAATCACCAATCCCCGCCTCTCACACCGGCGCGAGCTTGTCGAGGATCGCGAGCAGCGCGCGTCGTTCGTCGGGTTCCAAGCGGGCGAGCATCGAGCGCTCGTGGGCGCGGGCGAGTGGGGCGACCGTGTCGTGCACCTTCCAGCCTGCCGCGCTGAGGCGCAGCACCGAGCGACGCTTGTCGCCGTCGTGCGCGCGCCGGGACACGCGCTTGGCCTCGACGAGGCGCGTGAGCGCGCGGCTCACCGCGACCTTGTCCATCTCCGTACGCGCGGCGACTTCGCTCGCCGAGAGGCCCTCGCCGTCATAGCGCGCGAGCACCGCCATCACGCGCCATTCCGTCATCGAAAGATCGAAGCGGTCCTGGTACTCGCGCGCGATCGCCTGGCTGACCCGGTTCGACAGGATCGACAGGCGGTACGGCAGGAAGCGCTCGAGTTCGAGCGGGGCGTGGTCGGCCATGGCGATGCCGCTTGAATTAAGTTTCAGATGAAACTATCTTAGCACGTCTCAGTACCGGAGGCCGCCATGAACGCCCAACCCAACCTCGGCATGCAGGTCACGACATTCGACAACCCGATGGGCATCGACGGGTTCGAATTCGTCGAATTCGCCGCGCCGGCCGGCCGCGGCGCGGAGCTGCATGCGCTGTTCGAGCGCATGGGCTTTTCCGCCGTGCTCAAGCATCGTTCCCGCGCGATCACCGTGTATCGGCAGAACGGCGTCAACTTCCTCGTCAACGAGGAATCCGATTCCTTCGCCGCCGATTTCGCCGCGCAGCACGGCCCGTGCGCGTGCGGCTTCGCGATCCGCTTCAGGAAACCCGTGGCGGAGGTCGAGCAGGCGGTGATCGCGAACGGCGGCGAGCGCATCGCGCACAAGGCCGTCTCGCGCGCGATCGACGTGCCGGTGGTCAAGGGCATCGGCGACTGCATGCTCTACCTCGTGCCGCGCGACGGCGATGCGTACGCCAACGACTTCGTCGCGATCGAAGGCGCGGACATGAACCCGGCCGGCTTCGGCCTCACGTTCATCGACCACCTCACGCACAACCTCTACTTCGGCAACATGCAGAAGTGGTCGGACTACTACGAGCGCTTGTTCAACTTCCGCGAGATCCGCTACTTCGACATCAAGGGCGCGAAGACCGGTCTCGTGTCGAAGGCGATGACCGCGCCCGACGGCATCGTGCGCATTCCGCTCAACGAATCGAGCGACCCGAAATCGCAGATCAACGAATACCTCGACGCCTACCACGGCGAGGGCATCCAGCACATCGCCTGCTTCACCGACGACATCTATTCGACCGTCGAACGCATGCGCGCGGCCGGCGTCGAGTTCCTCGATACGCCCGACACGTATTTCGACGTCATCGACATCCGCATCCCGAACCACGGGGAGGACGTGCCGCGCCTGGCGAAGAACAAGATCCTCATCGACGCCGACCCGGAGACCAAGCAGCGCAAGCTGCTGCAGATCTTCACGCAGAACGCGATCGGCCCGATCTTCTTCGAGATCATCCAGCGCAAGGGCAACGAGGGCTTCGGCGAGGGCAACTTCCAGGCGCTGTTCGAGTCGATCGAACGCGACCAGATGAAGCGCGGGGTGCTGTGACGAACCGAGCTCCTCTTCCGGCGGGAGAGGGGCTCAAGAACGACGAAGGCGAGCCATGACGATCGCAAGCAACGGCTACCAATCCGGCTTCGGCAACGAGTTCGCGAGCGAGGCGGTCGCCGGCACCTTGCCGGTCGGGCGCAATTCGCCGCAGCGCGTCGCACACGGCCTCTACGCCGAACAGCTGTCCGGCACCGCGTTCACCGCGCCGCGCCATGCGAACCGGCGCAGCTGGCTCTATCGCATCCGGCCCGCGGCGATGCACAATGCATTCACGCCGTTCGAACAGCCGGGCTTCCACAACGATTTCGGAGACGGGCCGGTCACGCCGGATCAGCTGCGCTGGAGTCCGCTGCCGCTGCCGCAGCAACCAATCGATTTCGTCGAAGGCCTGTACACGATGGCGGGCAACGGCTCGCCCGCCGCGCAGGCCGGTGTGGGCATCCACCTGTACGCGGCGAACCGCGACATGCAGGGCCGCTGGTTCTACGACGCCGACGGCGAACTGCTCATCGTGCCGCAGCAGGGCGGACTGCACGTCGAAACCGAACTCGGCGTGCTCGACGTGGTGCCGCACGAGATCCTCGTGATCCCGCGCGGCGTGCGCTTCCGCGTTGCATTGCCCGATGGCGCCGCGCGCGGTTATGTCTGCGAGAACTTCGGCGCGCTGCTGAAGCTTCCCGACCTCGGCCCGATCGGCAGCAACGGCCTCGCCAACCCGCGCGATTTCCTCGTGCCGCAAGCTGCCTACGAGGACGTCGATGGCGAGTTCGAACTCGTCGCGAAATTCCAGGGGCACCTGTGGCGCGCGTCGATCGGGCACTCGCCGATCGACGTGGTCGGCTGGCATGGCAACTACGTGCCGTACAAGTACGACCTGCGCCGGCACAATACGATCGGTTCGATCAGCTACGACCATCCCGATCCCTCCATCTTCCTCGTGCTGCATTCGCCGGGTGAGCACGAAGGCGTCAGCAACATGGATTTCGTGATCTTCCCGCCGCGCATCCTCGCGATGCAGGACACGTTCCGCCCGCCGTGGTTCCATCGCAACGTCGCGAGCGAGTTCATGGGCCTGATCCACGGCGCGTACGACGCGAAGGCGGAAGGCTTCGCGCCGGGCGGAGCCTCGCTGCACAACAGCTTCACCGGCCATGGGCCGGATGCCGCGACGTTCGAGAAGGCGAGCGCGGCGGACACGTCGAAGCCCGACTACATCAAGGACACGATGGCCTTCATGTTCGAAACGCGCGCGGTGATCCGGCCGACCGCCCAGGCGCTCGCCGCGGCGCACCGGCAACGCGATTACCAGGCGTGCTGGAGCGGCCTGCAGAAGCACTTCCGCGCGCGCTGAGCGAGGGGCAGCGCGCGCTGGCGCGTGGCGCGGTTGCGCCACTGCGTCGAGCGGCGGGGCAACCGGGCGGGCGCGTGGCATGGAATACTTACGCCGACGCGCGCGCGTGCGCGCCGGTCCTGCATCCCAGTCATATTCGGAACGTCAGAACCATGAAACTCGGATCCCTCAAGGAAGGCGGCCGCGACGGCACGCTCGTCGTCGTGAGTCGCGACCTGTTGCGTGCGGTGCGTGCGAGCTCAATCGCACCGACGCTGCAGTCGGCGCTCGACGACTGGTCGAACACCGCGCCGCGCCTGAATGCGCTCGCCGCGGAACTGGAAGCCGGGACCGCCGCCGCTGCATTCGCGCTCGACATGGCGCAGCTCGCCGCGCCTTTGCCGCGCGCATACGAATTCGTCGATGGCTCGGCCTACCTGCCGCACGTCGAACGCGTGCGCCGCGCGCGCGGCGCCGAGGTGCCCGAGAGCTTCTACGTCGATCCGCTCATGTACCAGGCGACGAGTGCGGGCTTTTACGGGCCGCGCGACCCGATCCTCGCCGCGAGCGAGGAATGGGGCATCGACCTCGAGGCCGAAGTCGTCGTCGTCACCGACGATGTGCCGATGGGCGCCTCGCCGGCGACCGCGGCGGCGCACATCCAGCTCGTCGGCCTCGTCAACGACGTCTCGCTGCGCGGATTGATCCCGGCCGAACTCGCCAAGGGCGTCGGCTTCCTGCAGTCCAAGCCGCGCTCGACGCTGTCGCCGGTGCTGGTCACGCCGGATGAACTCGGCGACGCCTGGCGCGGCGAGAAGCTGCACCGGCCGATGCGCACCTGGATCAACGGCCAGTGGTTCGGCGAAGCCGAGGCCGGCGTCGACATGCAGTTCAGCTTCGCCGACCTCGTCGCGCACGCGGCGAAGACGCGGCCGCTCGTCGCAGGAACGATCGTCGGTTCGGGGACGATCGCCAACGAGGACACCGGCAAGGGCGCTTCCTGCCTCGCCGAGCAGCGCACGGTCGAGACCCTGCGCGACGGCAAGCCGAGCACGCCGTTCCTCAAGTTCGGTGATACGGTACGCATCGAGATCACCGACGATGCGGGGCGGAGCATCTTCGGCGCGATCGAGCAGACGGTCACGCGGCAGGCGCCGCGCGGCTGACGCGAGGCATCCGGCTGCAGGGGAGGGCGCGCATGTCGAACCATACCGATCTCGTGCTGTACGACTACTGGCGTTCGAGCGCGTGCTATCGCGTGCGCATCGCGTTGAACCTCAAGGGGCTCGCGTATGCGCTGAAGCCGGTGCACCTGCTGAACAATGGTGGCGAACAGCACGCGCCCGCCTACCGCGAACTCAATCCGCTCGAAGCCGTGCCCGTGCTCGTCGACGGCCAGCGCGTGATCCGCCAGTCGATGGCGATCATCGAGTATCTCGAGGACGTGAACCAGGATCGTCCGCTGCTGCCGGCGATGCCGCGCGATCGCGCCCATGTGCGCGGCCTCGCCCAGGTGATCGCCTGCGACGTGCACCCGCTCAACAACCTGCGCGTGATGCAGTACCTCGAACGCGAACTCGGCATCGATGCGGGTGCACGCGAGCGCTGGACGAAGCACTGGATCGAACTCGGTTTCCGCGCGTTCGAGGCGATCCTCGTCGACGACGCGGCGACCGGCGAGTTCTGCCACGGCGACACGCCGGGCCTCGCCGACGCCTGCCTCGTGCCGCAGGTCTACAACGCGAAGCGCTTCGGCGTCGACCTCGCGCCGTATCCGACGATCGCCGCGATCAATGATCGCTGCCTCGCGCTGCCGGAATTCGAGGCGGCACGGCCGGAGAACCAGCCAGGCGCCGCGGCGTGACGGCGCGCAGCGCCGTGCTCAGCCGGCGATGTAGCGCTGCAACTGCTCGATTTCCTCGCCCTGTTCACTGATCACCGCCTTGACGAGGTCGCCGATCGATACGACGCCGACGACCTTCGCGCCTTCGACCACGGGCAGGTGCCGCACGCGGCTGTCGGTGCATAGGCGCATGCAGGTATCGACCGTGTCGGTCGGGTTCACCGTGATCACCGGCGACGTCATGATGTCGCGTACCGGCGTGTCGCTCGAGGAGTGGCCCTTGAGGATCACCTTGCGCGCGTAGTCGCGCTCGGAAACGATGCCGACGAGCTCTGCGCCGCGCATGACGAGCAGCGCGCCGACATGGCGGTCCGCCATCGTGCGGATCGCGACGAGTACGGGTTCATCGGGGGCGACGGTGTAGATGCGGTCGCCCTTGTCCGCGAGGAGATGCTTGACCTGGAGCATGTGCGCCTCCGCTCGAGCGCGACGTCGCTGCCGCGGATGCGAGTGTAGCGCCGGCGCGCGACGGCTGCTCGCCGCCGCGCGATCCGTCCCGGCGTCGATCGACGCCGGCACGTGGAGGGGCCATCAACCGCAGTCGAAACCGTCCGCGAACAGCGACAGCACGAGCGGCGCGGTCGCGCTCGCGTCGTTGTTCCCCGACGACGGATCGCCCGTCGCGGAGGTCACGCTCGCATTGAACGCCACCGGGTCCGGCGCGGTATAGCTGCGCGGCACGCAGATGTCGGTCGTCACCGTCACCGATCCGCCCGCCGGAATGGTCGGGAATGCGCAGGGATAACCGGTCGTGCAGTCGCCGCTGTTGTGATGGAACGCGATGCCGGCCGGCAGCGTGCTTTCGAGCTGCACATTGGTCGCGTCGTCGGGTCCGTCGTTCGCGACCGTCACCGTGTAGCGCTGCTGCAGCCCCGGCGTCACGCCCTGTGGCGGCGTGATCGTGACCGCGAGGTCGGCGCCGCCGGCCCCGGCCGGCAGCGGCCACGCCCAGGCGCCGCGCGAACGCGTGAACGCGGCGAGGGTGGTGAAGCCGCGGTCGATGTTGAGGCTCCATACCATCACGTGCGGCAGGCCTTCGAACCGTTGCCATACCGGCGTCGCCGCGCTGATGTCGTCGGTGTAGTACAGGCCCCAGTCCATGCCGACGAACACCTGGTTCGGGTTGTGCGGGTTGGCGACGATCGCGTTGGCCGGGATATCCGGCAGGTTGCCGCTCTTGTCGGCCCAGGCGAAGCTCGCGCACTGCGCCGTGCAGGTGACGCGGAACACATGGCCGGGCGTCGCGGCGGTATTGGCGGCGAAGCCGCCGACCGCAGCGTAGCCGACCAGCGGATTGGCGGGATCGGTAGTGACGTCGAGGATCGGCCGGTTCGGCAGCACCGCATTGCCGCCGGTCACGTTGACCGCGGTCGCGGCGCCGGCGACGCCGAGGCCGAACACGTACTGCACGTTGCCGTCGTTCGTGCCGGCGATCGCCACGGTCGGATCGCTGACCGAATAGTGGATCTGGTTGATGTAGGAGCGGTTGTCCGAGCCGACGATGAGGTTGTTCTTGGTCAGGTCGCCCGTCTTCGCGCTCCACGAACTCGTCGGCAGGCCGCCGCTCAGCGACTCCCACACGCGCTGCGTGCCGAGGATGATGTGCTTGCAGCCGGCTGCGCTCGTGCACGCGCTGCCCGGCACGTCGAGCTCGCCGTAGCGGTAGAGGTCGAACGGCGTGAAGAAGCTCGCGCGGTCGCTGCCCCAGTTGCCGGAGATCGACTGCTGGCTGCCGAACGGCCCGCTCGTGCTCACGTACAGTGCCGCGTAGTAGATCGACGTGTACCAGTACTGGCCGAGCACTGGCTCGATGCGCGAGACGATGCCGTCGCCGCCATTGGTCGATTCCCACGCGGCGGCCCCCGGCGTGCCCGAGAACACGACCGATGCGCTGCCGTTGTCCTGGAAGCCCGCGGTAGCGCCCGCGTTCGCCGAGGTCGCGAAGTTCGCGGTGATGTCGCCGTGGTAGATCTCGATCGTCGGCAGCTGCTTGTTGAGGTCGGTCCAGTTCGCGTTGAACGCGCTCGTCGCGGTGAGGGCATTGTCGACGTAGTAGATGCCGCCGTCGTTGCCGTTGAGCACGTGGTTCGCATCGTTGCCGACGATCGCGGTCGCGTGGTTGTCCGGATGCACCGGACCGCCGCTGTAGGCCTGCGTCAGGTTGACGTACGACGTGCCGCCATTGGTCGAGCGGTAGAGGTCGACCGCGTTCACGAACAACACGTTCGGATCGGTCGGCGACACCTTGAGGCCGGCGTCGTACCACATCTGCGTGCCGGCACCGCTCGGCGTGCCGACCTGGGTCCAGGCGTCGCCGCCGTTGGTCGTCTTCCAGATGCCGAGGATACCGTTGCTGCTCACGCTGGAGAACATCGCGTAGAGCGTGAGCGGGTCGCTCGGTGCGACCGCGAGTTCGAGCCTGCCGCGGCTCGTGTTCGGCGTGCCGTTGCCGGTGCCGGCCGGGAAGCCGTTCGCGAGCAGCGTCCAGTCACCGACCGCGGGACATCCGCTCGCGGGCATGGTCGTGCGATAGACGCCGTTGGCGCCGTTCTTGTTGAGGTTCGGCTGCACCGGCGTCGCATTGCCGCGCGTACCGACCGCGGCGTAGAGATAGGTCGTGCCGCTGCGGTTCACCGCAAGCAGGCCGGTCATGTCCTGGCGCTGTTCGCCGGCACCGCTCGTGAACGCGTTGGTGTAGCACGGGCCGGTCCAGTTCGTGCCCGCATCGTTCGAGAAATACAGACCCGTCTTGGTGCCGACGACGACGTTGTCGGCGTCGTTCGGATCGACCACGACCTTGCCGATCGCCTGGTACTGCGGGAAGCTGCCCGCCGACGGACCGTACATCGGGTTGAACACGTCCGCACCGAGCAACTGCCACGTTTCGCCGCGGTCGCTGCTCTTGAGCACGCCGGCGGCACCGAACGACATCGAGCCGTAGCGCAGGTCGCCCGTGCCCGCGTAGAGCACGTCGTGGTTGGACGGGTCCATCGTGATGTCGCCGATCGCCATGCTCGCGATCTCGGGGAAATCGGTCTTGACCGTCCAGGTCGTGTCGGCGGTGCAGCAGTTGGTCGTCTTCCAGACGCCGCCGCCATCCGAGCCGAGCCAGGCGACGGCCGGATTGTCCGGGTCGCTGACGATCACGTTGGTGCGGCCGGCGGCGCGGTCGGCGCCGAAGCCTTCGCCGGTGAGCGGCTGCGGACCGAGCAGGGTGAAGGCGTCGGGATCGAGCGCGACGGCCTTGTCGGCGGATGGCCGATAAGTCTTCCTGCCGGCCGGCACGCCGCTCGCGATCGCCTTGTCCTGGCGCGCCGAAGCGAGCAGCCAGGCCGGTTCGAAGCGCAGGTGCTGCGCATCGCCGCCGTAGCCGACGCGAATCGCCCAGTAGTCGCCTTCGCTCGGCGATCGACCTTCCTCGCGTTCCTCCGCCTCGCCGTGGAAGAACATCGGCCGCTGGCGTTCGGCCAGCTGGACGTAGCCCACATACAGGCTCACGGCGCCGACCGCGGCGCCCAGCCACGCGTACCCCTTCCTCATCGAGCTCTCTCCCCGCAGGCCGATCGGGACGTCAGCCAACCGGCGGATGATACTCGTCCACGAGATACAGCGGGCGCTGCTTGGATTCGACGTATAGACGGCCGAGATATTCGCCGATCACGCCGAGCGCCATCAGCTGCAATCCGCCGAGGAACAGCACGACCACCATCAGCGAGGGATAGCCGCGCACGGGGTCTCCGAAGAGCAGCGCCTTGCCGAGCACCCACAGGGCGAACACGAACGCGACGAGGGAGGCGGCGAGGCCGATGTAGGTGGCGAGCTTGAGCGGCGCGCCGGAGAACGAGGTGATGCCGTCGATCGCGAAGTTCCAGAGCTTCCAGTAGTTCCACTTCGTCTCGCCCGCGTGGCGCGGATCGCGGTGGTAGACGACCGCGATCTGGCGAAAGCCCACCCAGGTGAAGAGGCCCTTCATGAAACGCTGGCGCTCGCGCACCTGCTTGAG
This sequence comes from Dokdonella sp., assembly GCF_051958935.1. GTDB lineage: Bacteria > Pseudomonadota > Gammaproteobacteria > Xanthomonadales > Rhodanobacteraceae > Dokdonella_A. Next base: position 34,945 of record NZ_JBQCFP010000067.1, read on the forward strand.
CGCGTCGAGGGCGCGTCGCGACAGCAGGCGGAAGTCGCCGGTGTCGCGCGGGATCGGCGTCGAGGACAGGCGTTCCATCACGCGGTAGAAACCGGACGCGGTCATCTTCTTGAAGCCGGTTTCGCCGGCGCGCGAGGCGCGCGTGCCGTAGACCACGTCGTAGCCTTCGCGCCAATGCTGCACGAAGGTCGGGATCAGTTCGGGCGGGTCCTGCAGGTCGGCGTCGATGACCACCGCGGCGTCGGCATCGACGTGGTCGAGGCCGGCGGTGAGTGCGAGTTCCTTGCCGAAGTTGCGCGAGAGCTTGAGCGTCGACACGCGCCGATCCCCGGCGCGGAGCGCCGACATCACCGCATAGGTGTCGTCGCGGCTGCCGTCGTCGACGTAGAGCACTTCCGTGTCGAGGTCGAGGCGGTCGAGCACGGCGGCGACGCGCGCGTGGAAATCGCGCAGGCCCTCGCTCTCGTTGTAGGCAGGCACGACGACGGTGAGCTTGGGCATGGCGTTTCCGGAGAGCGAAAGGCGAACGGGCGAATGCTAGCGGAGTCGGCAACGCGACGGATGACGGCCATTGCGGTCCGGTTCAGCGCGGAAGGTACGCGGCACCGCCGAGCTGGTTCGCCTGGCGCTGGATCCACGCCGCGCGGCGCAGCACGTACGCACTCGGCTTCTCGACGTGGAAGCGCGCGGGATTCGGCAACACCGCGGCGAGTAGCGCCGACTGCCGCGCATCGAGGTGCTCGGGCGTGCTGCGGAAGAACTGCTCGCTCGCCGCACCGACGCCATAGATCCCATGGCCGAACTCGGCGATGTTGAGATACACCTCGAGGATGCGCCGCTTGGGCCAGAGCGTCTCGAGCAGCACCGTGAAGTACGCCTCGAAACCCTTGCGCACGAAGCTGCGGCCATTCCAGAGGAACAGGTTCTTGGCGACTTGCTGGCTGATCGTGCTCGCGCCGCGCAGGCGTTCGCCGTCGTCGGCTTCCTCGAGGGCGCGCTGGATCGCCTCGAAATCGAAACCGTGATGCAACGGAAAGCGCTGGTCCTCGGCCGCGACGAGGGCGATCGGCAGCGCGGGCGAGACGCGTTCCCACGGCGTCCAGCGATGGCGCAGCACGAAACCGCGATCGCCGGTCGCCTTCGCCTCGAGCCAGTCCGCCGCCATCACCGCCGACAGCGGCGGCGGCACGAAGCGCAGCAGCAGCACCAGCAGCACGCTGCCGGCGAACCAGGCCGCGGCGGCGAGCAGCAACCAGCGGGCGAGGCGCCTGGACCAGCGGCGGCGGGGACGAACGGGCACGGCGACTCCTGAAACGACACCGGCGCGGGAGTCCGCGCCGGTGTCTTACAGCTTAGCCCGCTCGCGCGGTCAGTGGTACGTCACGTCACGGCGTGCACATGTAGCTGCCCGTGCCCGGCGTGCCGCTGATCTGCACCTGGTCGAGGAAGAAGCCACTGAATGCGGACGCCGGATCCGACGAGAAGCGCCAGCGGATCTTCACGTTCTGCCCGGTGAAGCCCGCGAGGCTCGTCGTGAACGGCTTGAACACGGCGGTTGCAGTGCCGTTGTTCGGATCCGCGTTGGAGCCCGCCGTGGTCACGCCGTTGAACGCGCCATGGCTTGCCGCGTATCCGCAGGCATTCACCGGCGGGGCGCCCGTCTGCGCGAAGCTGCTCGGGTAGCCGCCGGTCGGCGGCAGGTCGACCCAGGTGTTGCCGCCGTCGGTCGAGATCTCCTGCACCACGCCGTCCCACTGGAACTCGAGGTCGTACTTCGCCTGGAAGCTCAGCGTCGCGCCGGCCGTGAGCGCCAGCGTCGGCGTCGTGATGCTCGCGCAGGTGTTGTCGAGGTACGGTCCCGAATCGCCGCCGTTGTGATAGCTGTAGCTGCCGGCGGACGCGGCGACGTTGGTGATCTGCCACGGCGCCTCGAGCGTGAGGTAGCTGTGCGTGTCGACGTCGTCGAGGTAGTTGCCCGGGTCCGGACCGTCGACGCCGCTCGGCGTCGCATTCGCCACCTTGGACGTCGCCGACGCATTGCCGATGCCGTCGACCGCGTGCACGCGGTAGTAGTACGGCGTGCCGTTGCTCACGGCCGTATCGGAGAACGTCGTCGCCGCGAGCGCGCTCGCGACCGTCGTCGGTGCGGTGAAGTACGGGCTCGTGTCGCGCTCGACCGTGTAGGTGACCGTGTTCGCGGCCGGGCAGTTCGACGCGCCGGCGGTCCACGACAGGTTCACGCTGCAGCTCGCGTTGGACGCATCGGTCGCGAGCGAATGCACGTCGAAGTCCGGCTGCAGCGTGCAGTCGTCGAGGGAGACGACGTCGACGCACTGCGAGGCATCGCCTTCGATGTCGTTCTGCACGCCGCGCAGCTTGTACGCGTAGCTGTAGCCGCCCTGGCTCGTGTCGTCGTTGAGCGGCAGGCTCGGTCCGTTGGCGACGAGGTGGAAGTCACCCGCGGCGGCGGTCGCGCAGGTTCCCTCCGCACGATAGAGCTGCCAGCTCTGCGGCGTACCACCGGCGGTGGCGTTCACGCTGATGCCGCCGGTGCCGTTGCTGCCGATCGTCGGGGCGGACGGCGCCGCGAACGGCGCGGCGTCGGGCAACGCGAACTTGCCCGAGACGGCGAGGCCGTAGCCCTGGCGGTCGCTGCCGGGGCGGCCGTTGCCGGGGATCGACGTCCCCTTCACGCGGATCGTGTAGCTGCCCGCCGCCGGCGCGGTCAGGCGCACCTGTTCGACCGTGTCCTTCGCGTCGGGGCTGCCACCGGTGACGGAGACGTTGCCGGAGAAGCGGTTGCCGAGGTAGGTGCCGCCCGGACCGACGACTTCGAGGTCGAGGTTGTTCACGAGCGTCGAGGCGACGCCGATCGCCGCATCCGGATCGAACCACGCGAGCGTGACGCGCAGCTCGACGCCGGCGCCGACATTGGCGATCGTGTACTCGTTGACGTCGCCGGTCTCGAGGCCGGATGCATTCGTGCGTTCGAACACGCGCAGGCGGCGGCTGTCGTCGCCGTTCGGCATCGTGTTCTTGAACCACAGGTTCGAATCGAGCCACGGACGACCCCAGCCCGTGCCCGTGTTCGGGAACGTGGCCGGGCTCGTCGTCGGCACGGTGCCGTTGAGCAACACGGCCTTCATCACGGCGCCGGTCGGGTTGTACGCGTCGAGGCCGGCCTCCGTGAACGGCGAAACGCCATCGAAGCCGTCGGCGAAGATGAGGTCGGACGGGATGCCCGACCCGGTCGTGCCGCGCGGATAGAAACCGTCGGCGAAATACTGGCGCAGGAGCACGGCGTTGCCGGCGATCGTCGGCGTCGCCATCGACGTTCCGGAGTTGGAAATCGTCTGCGGCGCGGTGATCGTGGTGGTCACGCTCGTGCCGTTACGGGCCGAGATCGTGCCCGAGCCCGGCGCGGCGACGTCGGGCTTCTGGCGCCCGTCGGTGGTGGGGCCGGCATTGGAGAACGATGCCTTGGCCAGGCTGCCGGCGTGGCCGAGCGCGGCGACGGTGACGGCGTTCTTCGCGTTGCCGGGCGAGCCGACGGCCATCGCGCCGGCCCGATCGTTGCCGGCGGCGATCACGACGAGCAGTCCTTCGTTGTTGCGCGTCGCGCGATCAGTGTTCGCGTCCTCGGTCGTGTACTGGCCCGAGCTCGACGAACCCCAGCTGTCGCTGTGGATGCGCGCGCCGCCCGCATACGCCTGTTCGAGCGTGCCTTCGAAGTCCTGCGTGATGACGGCCGTGGCCTGGTTCGGGCCGATGTCATGGAACAGCAACTGCGCGTTCGGCGCCATGCCGTCGGCGAGTTCGTGGTTGGGTGCGTACGGCGTCGACGGCATGTAGGTCGTCGCGCCGAACGTGCCCGCGGCGTCGCCAACGACGGTACCGGTCGTGTGCGTGCCATGTCCGGAGACGAAGTCGTAGTCGGTCGGTCCGCCCGGCTGCGTCCAGTACGCGATGATCTTGTTGTCCGGATGCAGCGTGCCGATCGCCGGCAGTACCGGCGGCGGATTTTCGGCGAACGTGACCTCCGTGTGCGGACCGTTGCCCTTGTCGAGCGTGGCGAACCAGGCGGCGTTCGGCGTCGTGCCGGAATCGGCCACGGCGACGATCTGGCCGCCGCCCGTGATGCCCTGGTCGAACATCGGCGTCGGCCCGCAGACCGCTCCACTGCCGGCGCAGGCGCCGGTGAGGTTGCCCTGGATCGCGCCGATGCCGCCCGCATTGGTCGTGTGCGGAGCGATCCACGGCGACACGAACGCGACGCCGTCGATGCCGGTCGCGACCTCGATGAGCCGATCGAGCGCGGCCGTCTCGACCTTCGCGCGCACGTACGGCAGCGCCTCGGCGCGCACGCTGCGCATGGTGATCTCGACGCCGGGCACCTGCTTGACGAGCTGGCTTTCGATCGCGGCCGAAGACACGCCGTCGAACGCCTGGATCATGAGCTCGTAGCCGCCGTCGTTCTGCAGCGCGGCCGAGCCGAGGCGCGATCCGCTCCAGAGGGCCGGATCGAGCTTCATCGCGGGCGCCACCATGCCCGCCCAGCGCACCGACGTGTCCTGCGCGAGGGCGTCGAGGCGCGTGACGTTGAGGCGCACGTAGTAGGCGTTGTTCGGCACGTAGCCGAGGATCTCGATGCCGCGTGCGACGAGGTCCTTGCGTGCCTTCAGCTGGCCCGGCTTGAACTGCACGATGGCGTAGTTCGAATCGGTCGCGGCGGCGGCGCCGACCGCGCGCGTGTCCAGCGTTTGCCGCGCCGGGTCGAACACGCCGGCGCGCAGGAGGATCACCTCCGGATTTCCACGCGCGCCGTCGATCGCGTCGAGCGACGGTTGGCCGGCGATCACGCTATCGACGGCGGTTGCGTTCGGCGCGGCGGCGCCGAGCGCGATCGTGAGTGCTGCAGCCAGGGCAGTACGAGTGGGCAGGGAGTTCATGCGGGTTCTCTCGACGAAGGAGGACGTACAACCGGCCGAATATGCCCCCAGCGTCCCTGTGCGACAACTGCCGAAGGGCCCAGTCGCCCTCCCGCTGCAGACCGAGGCCGGCCTGCAGGCGGCGACGGGATCACTGGTTGGCGAGGCTGAGGTCCACGAGCAGCTTCCAGCTGCCGTCGCGCCAGCGCCACGCACGCATGTAGCTGCCGCATTCCATGCAGTCCGGGCTGCCGCCCAAGGTGTAGGCGAAGTCGCCGCTGGCGGCGAGATCGAGCGCGCGCCGCGTGCCGCGGCCGAGGCCTTTCGCGTCCTTGCGCACGAGCTCGAGCGCGGGGGCGCCGTCGGCCGGCAGCTCGCCGTCGCGCATCCCATGCAGGCCGGCATCGGCGATGGTGTCGTAGGCGTGCGCCGGGTCCTCGGCGAGCGCCGCGCGCAGCGCGTCGTCGGCGTGCTCGAGTGCGGCGCGGCGCTGTTGCAGTTGGGCCGCGTCGATCGGTGCGGCCGCCGAGGCGGCGGTCAATGCGCCGATACCCGGAGCGGCCGGCGCCGGCGACGCGTGGCCGATGCCGCCATCGGCTTGCACGCGCCAGATGCCGTCCGCCCCGCGTTTCCAGAACGTCAGGAAGTGGCCATGTGCATATTGCGCGGCGCCCGCTGCATGCGCGGCCCAGGGGCCGGTCGACACCGCGAGTTCGCCGCTCGCGGCCACGCCCACCTGCTTCGGACTCCATTCCAGCAGGCGGCCGTCATCCGGATCGCGTGCGAGCGCCTGCAGCGCGGGCACCGGCGTCGGCCGGAACAGCCAGCCGTCCGCGTCGAAATGGGCGAGGAAGGCGAGCCGCGTGCCGAATCGATGTCCGTCGAGGGCGAATCCGCGCTCGGCGGAGACGACGGCGGCGAGGTCGGGCGACAGGCCGGTGGCGCCGAGCGCGCCGGTGACGAGAAGGGCTGCAAGCATGAGGCGGGTATCCACGAAGATGGGGGTGCGTATTGCAGCAGCGCCGGGCGCCCCGGGATCGCCGGCAGGCGGCGCGCCGGCTCGCCCCAGTCACGGCTCGTCGAAAACGCGACCATCGCGCACGCTGGCGCGTCCAGTCCGGAAGCGGAGGCGCGGCCTGTGAACGGATCGACGCTCCGGGAGCGTTGCAGGGCTGTTAGTTTTTCGTGAATCGCGGTATCCTGTGAGCGTGCAGGAATGCGCGTTGGAGGAACTCCGATCGCGCGTCCGTGTCCCAATCCGACCGAATGTTTCCACTCGCCCGTCCACACGCCCGCGCATGAAATTCCGCCTCGCCACGCTGCTGCTTTCGCTGCTCCCGCTCGCGGGAATGGCGCAGCCGTTGCCGTCGCTGGCGTTGCAGACGAAGGCGACGCCGCTGGTCGAGCAGTTGCTTGCGCTCGATCCGTCGGGCAAACCGCTCGACGGTGCATCGGTATTGCCGATCTGGTCCGGCGCGAATGGCGAGTTGCTCGCCGTCGTCACGCTGCCGAATGACTGGGTTGCTTCGCCGGTCGATGCCACGCCCGGCTATCGCGGCCCGTCGTCGTGGGCGCTCGCCGGCAGGCAGGGTGCGGCCAACGGATTGGTGTGGGGGTTGTCCGATGGCCTGCGCATCGATGCGATGCTCGGCCAGTACCTGCCGGCCACGTCGATGCCGTGCTCGCTGCCCGGCTGCAGCAACGGCGCGTCGTGGTCGCGCGGCACGCTGAGCGGGGCGCTCGGCATGGGCTGGTCGAGCGCCGATGGCGGCCTCGATCTGTCCTACGGCCTCTCGTGGCTGCAGGCGCCGACGAACAGCCCGAACCTCGGCGGCTTCGCCGTCGCGGCGCTGCCGACGCTCGCGTTGCCGGACGCGCCGCTGTATTCGCTCGGCAGCGAAGCCTCGGTGTATGCACGCGGTCGCTGGCGTTTCGAGCAGGGTGCTGCGCTCGACATCGCTGCGAGCTACGGACATGGCCGGCTCTCATCGATCGACAGCCTCGCCGGCCCGCTCGCTTCGGCGATCGATCTGGACCAGTTGTCGTTGAGCCTTGGCCTCGATGCCGGTTCTTTGCGCGGCGCGATCGTCGGACACGTCCTCAGCAGCGACGATCCCGCGCTTGCGGGCAAGCGCTGGACCACGCTCGATCTCGGCGTGTCGTGGCGTACGCCGTGGAGCGGCGAACTCAGTGTCGGCGCGCAGAACCTCTGGTCGGCGCCGCTCAATTCGCCGCGCGACAGCGACAACCAGGCGCGCACCCCGTACATCCAATACCGTCAGGATCTCTGACGCGTCCCCGGTGTGGCGGCTCGCCTGCGCCCGCCCCCCGAACCAGTCCCGATGATGCCGATCCTGCGGCCGCCGATGGCAGCGGCTGCTTTTTTCGCGTGCCTGAAATTGCGGGCCCAGCACGTCGCGCGTGCTCGCGCAAGTGTCCTTCCACTGCGCTGCCGCAAAATTATACTCTCGCAACCTTTTGATTATAAAAGGTTTTTAGAGGATGTTAAGGCGGCGCTCAGGGATTCCCATGGCGTAAGAATGTTGTTAGTATCGCCCACTGCCGAGGGTTTTGGTGGACCGTTTTGGTCGTTCCCAGGGATGGGAGAGCACATGTCCCGAGCTGTGACACAACTCTGACGTTGGAGAGTGTAATGAATCATACGAGCAACGAGCTTTTCAAAGCCGTGCGCTATGCGTTGTACGCAGGCACCACGGCGGTGGTCGGTTTGTCGGCCGCGCCTGTGCTTGCGCAGGATGACACCAGCAGCCAGAAGCTGGAAACGATCACGGTGACGGGTTCGAACATCCGTCGCGTCGATATCGAAACGTCCAACCCGGTCGTCACCATCGATCGCGCCGCGATCGAGAAGACCGGCAAGCTGACCCTGGGCGACCTCGTCCAGCAGCTCCCGGCCGTCACCGGCCCGAACACCAACCCGCAGGTCAACAACTCCGGCGGT
>NZ_JBQCFP010000068.1:0-23852 GCF_051958935.1 Dokdonella sp.
CGACATGCGCGACCACCGCGGCGCTTCGGCGGCACGCGCGTTGCGCGTCCCGCCCTACGCGGGCGCAGGTCACCGCGAGCAACGGTGGAGAATCGTAGGGCGGGTCGAGCGCGCAGCGAGTCCCGCTGCAATCTTGCGACATGCGCGACCACCGCGGTGCGTCGGCGGCACGCGCGTTGCGCGTACCGCCCCACGCGGGCGCAGGTCACCGCGAGCAACGGTGGAAACCTCGTAGGGCGGGTCGAGCGCGCAGCGCGAGTCCCGCCGCAACCTTGCGGCATGCGCGACCACCGCGGCGCTTCGGCGGCACGCGCGTTGCGCGTCCCGCCCCACGCGGGCGCAGGTCACCGCGAGCAACGGTGGAAACCTCGTAGGGCGGGTCGAGCGCGCAGCGCCAGTCCCGCCGCAGCCTTGCGGCATGCGCGACCACCGCGGCGCTTCGGCGGCACGCGCATTGCGCGTCCCGCCGTACGCGGGCGCAGGTCACCGCGAGCAACGGTGGAGACTCGTAGGGCGGGTCGAGCGCGCAGCGCGGGTCCCGCCGGCCGTCACGCCTTCACGCGCGGATCGGGCAGGAACCAGGCGAGCAGGCCCAGCGCGGGCAGCCACGCACAGATGCCATAGACCGCCTCGATGCCGATATGGTCGGCAAGCTCGCCGAGCACGGCCGCGCCGAGGCCGCCCATGCCGAACGCGAAGCCGAAGAACAAACCTGCGATGACGCCGGTGCGGCCGGGCACGAGTTCCTGCGCGTAGACGATGATCGCCGAGAACGCCGACGACAGGACCAGGCCGATCACGATCGTGAGCACGGTAGTCCAGAACAGGCTCGCATGCGGCAGCAGCAGGGTGAACGGCAGTACGCCGAGGATCGATCCCCAGATCACGTAGCGCCGGCCGATGCGGTCGCCGACCGGCCCGCCGACGAGGGTGCCCGCCGCGACCGCGCCGAGGAATGCGAACAGGTGCAGCTGCGCGCTCTGCGCACCGAGCTGGAACTTCTGCATGAGGTAGAACGTGTAGTAGCTGCTGATGCTCGCGAGATAGAAGTACTTGGAGAAGATCAGCACGCCGAGCACGAGCAGCGTCGCGATCACGGTGCGGCGCGGCAGCGCGTGCGCACGCTGTGCGATGCCCGCCGCGCGATGGGCACGGATATGCGTGGCATACCAGCCGCCGATGCGCGCGAGCAGCACGATCGCGACGAGCGCCGCGATCGCGAACCAGGCGACGCTGCCTTGCCCGCGCGGCATCACGATGAAGGCGGCGAGCAGTGGTCCGCTCGCCGAGCCGACGTTTCCGCCGACCTGGAACAGCGACTGCGCGAGCCCGTGCTGTCCGCCCGAGGCCATGCGCGCGACGCGCGAAGACTCGGGATGGAACACCGACGAACCCGACCCGATCAGCGCGGCCGCCAGCAGCAGCACCGGGAAGGTCGTCGCGTGCGAGAGCAGCAGCAGGCCGCCGAGGGTGAAGCCCATGCCGATCGCGAGCGAGTACGGCATCGGCCGCTTGTCGGTATAGATGCCGACGAATGGCTGCAGCAGCGATGCGGTGAGCTGGAAGGTCAGCGTGATGAGCCCGATCTGCCCGAAGTCGAGTGAGAACGATTGCTTGAGCAGCGGATAGATCGCCGGCAGCAGCGACTGGATGAGGTCGTTGAGCAGGTGGCAGACGCTCAGCATCGCGAGGATCGGGAAGGCGGTGCGTGCCGCGCTTTCAGCCGGGCGTTCGACAGGATCGGGCGGCGTGATCGGCGCGTCGGCGAGCGCGCCGGAAGCAGGGGAGGGATTGCGCATGAGCGTATTGGACATCGCGGGGCGGCTGCCCGCATTATCGAATAGGTCAGCTTCCCTTGCGATCGGGCCAACATGCGCAACGTCCACGCGAACCGGGCCGACGCCCTGCCCGGGCCGATCGTCGCCACGGCGAACGAGCTGCCGACGAACCATCACGTGCGGCGGCACCGGCACCGGCGTTCGCAGCTGCTGTATGCGGCGACCGGCGTCATGCTCGTCGGCACCGAAGCCGGGCGCTGGATCGTGCCGCCCGAGCGCGCGGTGTGGATTCCGGCCGGCATGCAGCACGAGGTGGATGCGCTCGCGCAGGTGAGCACGCGCAGCATCTACGTCGACCCTGCGATCGACGCGACCTTGCCGGCCGACTGCCGCGTGGTCGCGATATCGCCGCTGCTGCGCGAACTCCTGATCGAAACCGCCGACCTGCCGCTGCCGTACCGCAAGGGCTCGCGCAGCGACCTCGTGTTCTCGCTGATCGTCGAGGAGATCCGCCGTGCCCCGGTATTGCCGCTCGACATCCCTTTCCCGGCCGACGAACGGCTTGCCGCGCGCTGCCGTGCCCATCTTGCGCAGCCGTCGCCGCACGAAACGATCGACGACTGGTGCGCGGATCTCGCGTGGAGCCGGCGCACGTTCACGCGCCGCTTCCGCACGGAAACCGGCATCAGCTTCGCGCAGTGGCGGCGCCAGGCGGCGATCTTCGCCGCGTTGCCGCGGCTCGCCGCAGGCGAGCCGATCACGACGATCGCGTTCGACCTCGGCTACGAGAGCGCGTCCGCGTTCGCGACGATGTTCCGCCGCGTGACCGGCATCGCTCCGAGCCGCTACCTCGCGCCGTCCTGATCGAGCGGGAGGCGCATGACGCGATCGGTCTGCAGGTCGCCGCCGACGTCGAAGTTCTTGCTGCCGACGTCGAGGTAGCCGCATTTGCGATAGAAGGCGATTGCGCGCGGGTTGTGCTCCCACACGCCAAGCCAGAGGACGCGCGCGCCGGATGCGCGCGCGCTCGCCCGCACCGCGTCCATCAGCTGCTGCGCGACGCCGCGGCCGTGCGCGGCGCGGTCGACGTAGAACCGCCGCAGCTCGATCGCGTCCGCCCTGCCGACGCACGCGGGCGCGGGGCCGCGGTGCAGCTGCGCATAGGCGACGAGTTCGCCATCGAGAACCGCGAGCCATGTCATGGTGTCGCGGTCGGCGAGTTCACGCGACTGCTGATCGACGCCGTAGGTTTCAGCGAGGAAGGCCTGCAGGCGCACGGGGTCGTTGGCTGCGCCGAACGCGTCGGCGAAGCTGCGCGCGGCGAATGCGGCGAGCGTCGCGGCGTCGGCGGGCTCGCCCGGGCGGATCGTCATGGTGTCCATGCGGGTTTCGCCTTGTTCATGCCGGCCGCGTGCCTCGTGTCACGCGCGCCGGCGGTGCGCCGAATGACCCTTCGACTCCGGCCCTGCGGGCCCGCTCAAGGGAGAACGGCGGACGGATTCGACGCGGATGTAGTGCGGCAGGAAAGGGCCACCGGCCCGCGCGCGGCCGGAGCCATCCGCGGGCATCAGTGCCGCGTCGCCCCCGGTGGTGCAGGCTCGATCGCGCGGAAGACCTCGTGGACGTCGTTTTCGTCGAGCACGTAGCGCCGGTTGCAGAATTCGCAGTGCACTTCGATCGAGCCCTGTTCGGCGAGCGTGGCGTCCGCTTCGCCGCGGCCGAGCGAGCGCAGCATCCCCTCGACGCGTTCGCGCGAGCAGGTGCAGGCGAACACCAGGGGCTGCGCCGGTTGCAGGCGCACCTCTTCCTCGTGGAACAGGCGCAGCAGCAGCACGTCGGGCGGCAGCTCGAGCAGTTCACGCGCCGTCGTCGTCGCGAGCAGGTGGCCGACGCGGTTCCAGCCGTCCTCGTCGATCGTGCTCTGGCCGCCTTCGCGCGCGACCTGCTGCAGCATGAGGCCGCCGCAACGACCGCTGCTTTCCGCGAGCATGATGCGGGTCGGCAGCTGCTCGGAGCGTTCGAAGTAGCTTTCGAAAGCCTCCGCGAGGTCGCCCCCTTCGACCGGCACCATCCCCTGGTAGCGCGTATCGGTGACGCGGTTCTCGATCGTGATCGCGAGGCGTGCTTCGGGATCGAGCCGGATCGGCGCGGTCGGCGGCGCGCCGGTCCAGCGCGCAATGCCGCGCACGCAGCCGTCGTGCGTGCATTCGGCGAACAACAGACGCAGCGCGCCGCTGCCCTGCAGCTGCACGGAGAGGCGGCCGTCGAACTTGATCGAACTCGTGAAGAGCGCGCTCGCCGCCACGGCTTGGCCGCGCAGTTCGCCGAGCGGGCCCGGGTACTCGCCGTTGGAGCGCAGGTCGCGCCACCCCCGCTCCAGGCGAACCAACGCGCCACGGACACCGGCACGTTCGAGCTGGAAGCGGTGCAGCAGGTCGTTGGGCGACTTCATCGCCAGCCTGTCGTGGTTGCGCGCTGTGCGTTCACTGCCGTGCTCCATGTCGTCGATCGCGGAAAGTCTAGCGGCGCACGCGCAGGGTAGGCAACGAAAACGCCGGCGGCCCGGGGGCCGCCGGCGATGAGGTTGAAACCGTGCATCAATCGTCGTCGTGATCGTGGTTCTTGTAGTGCGCGATCACCCATTCGTTGCGCTCGTACGGCTTCTCGGTGTCGAGTTCGATGTTGACGCCGCCGCGCGTGATGTACGTGCGATACGTTTCGGGCAACTCGCTGGCCGAGCGCCAGTCGTCGCCTTCGCGCCAGTAGTACACCTTGGTTTCGGGGGCGAAGTAGATGTCGTGATCGCCGTAATAGACGTAGCGATGGTGGCCCTTCTTGACCGTCGTGGTCGTCGTGGTCTCCGTCGTCGTGGTCTGCTGGGCGACCGCCGGCAGCGCGGCCAGGGCGACCGTCGCGGTCGCAATGATCAAGCTGGAACGAAGGTTCATGGCGTGTCCTCATTGTGGCAATCGGAAGAACAGCGGCGTAAGGAAACGCCGTTGTCCGTCGAACGAGGCTACGCCGCGCCGCTGAACCGCGGCGTTGCGATGGATGAACGGGACAGTGGGCATTCACGCGCGCGTCGTCGATCGCGATCGCTGTACATCCAATGCAGTTCGAGCGCCGTTCACGCTCGAACAGCGCTTTCCACCGCCGCAAGGCGCGGCTACGCCGCGATGCGGGCGCCCAGCGCGCGGAGCAGGTCGTGCGCGGCACGCAGCCGTTCGCTCGCGCCTTCGAGCGGCAGCTTGAAGCGCAACTTGTCCTGGCCGTCCAGTGCATAGACACGGGGCTGCGACTGGATCAGGCGGATCACCGTGAGTGGTTCGACCGCGGGGTTCGGGCGGAAGATCACGCGTCCGCCGCTCGCGCCGAGTTCTAGCTTGCGGATGCCGAGCGGCGTCGCGGCGAGCTTGAGCGCGGTCACCGCGAACAGCTGCTTGACCGGGTCGGGCAACAGGCCGAAGCGATCGACCATTTCGACCTGCAGTTCGCGCAGCGCATCCTCGTCGCGCGCGCTCGCGATGCGCTTGTACAGGGTGAGGCGCGTGTTGACGTCGGGGAGATAATCGTCCGGGATCAGCGCGGGCAGGTGCAGCTCGATCTCGGTTTCGTGCTCGCTGGTGAGATCGAAATCCGGCACCTTGCCCTGGCGCAGCGCCCGCACCGCGCGATCGAGCATCTCGGTGTAGAGCGAGAAGCCGACTTCCTCGATCTGCCCGCTCTGCTCCTCGCCGAGCAGTTCGCCCGCGCCCCGGATCTCGAGATCGTGCGTGGCGAGCGTGAAGCCGGCGCCGAGTTCGTCGAGCGAGGCGAGTGCCTCGAGGCGCTTCTCCGCGTCGGCGGTGATCGAACGCCCTTCCGGGATCATCAGGTAGGCATAGGCGCGATGGTGCGAACGGCCGACGCGGCCGCGCAGCTGGTGCAGCTGGGCGAGACCGAAGCGGTCTGCGCGGTTGATGATGATCGTGTTCGCGCTCGGCACGTCGATGCCCGACTCGATGATCGTCGTCGCGACCAGCACGTTGAAGCGCTGGCGGTAGAAGTCGAGCATGATGAGCTCGAGTTCGCGGTCCGGCATCTGGCCGTGCGCGTAGCGGATGCGCGCGTCGGGCATGAGTTCGGCGAGTTCGCGAGCGGTCTTCTCGATCGTCTCGACGTCGTTGTGCAGGAAGTACACCTGCCCGCCGCGCGCGTGCTCGCGCTGCAGCGCCTCGCGGATCAGCGCCGTATCGTACGGGCTGATGAACGTCTGGACGGCGAGGCGGTGTGCCGGTGGCGTGGCGATGATCGACAGGTCGCGCAGCCCGGCCATCGCCATGTTGAGCGTGCGCGGAATCGGCGTCGCGGTGAGGGTGAGCAGGTCGACCTCGGCGCGCAGCTTCTTCAAGGCTTCCTTCTGGCGCACGCCGAAACGCTGCTCCTCGTCGATGATGACGAGACCGAGGTCCTTGAAGCGCACGTCGGGCTGCACCAGCTTGTGCGTGCCGATCATCACGTCGATGCGCCCGTCCGCGAGCTTCTCCAGCGCGGCGTCGATCTCCTTCTTCGACTTGAAGCGCGACAGCACCTCGACACGGATCGGCCAGTCGGCGAAGCGGTCGCGGAAGTTCTGGAAGTGCTGCTGGGCGAGCAGGGTGGTCGGCGCGAGCACCGCGACCTGCTTGCCCGCAGTCGCGGCGGCGAATGCGGCGCGCAGCGCGACTTCGGTCTTGCCGAAGCCGACGTCGCCGCAGACCACGCGGTCCATCGGTTTGGCCGCGGCGAGGTCGGCGAGCACGGCTTCGATCGCGGTGCTCTGGTCGGGCGTTTCCTCGAACGGGAACGCGGCGGCGAACTGCTCGTTGAGTTCGCGGTCGATCACCAGCGCCGTGCCCTGGCGTGCCTCGCGCTGCGCGTAGATCGCGAGCAGCTCGGCGGCGACGTCGCGCACCTTCTGCGCGGCCTTCTTCTTCGCGCGTTCCCATGCATCGCCGCCGAGTGCGTGCAGCGGCGCGAGTTCGGGCGCAGTACCGGAGTAGCGCGAGACGAGGTGCAGCTGCGCGACCGGCACGTACAGCTTGTCGCCCTTGGCGTACTCGATCGCGAGGAACTCCGAAGGCTCCTCGCCGAACTGCGCGCGGCCTCCCACGTCGAGCTTGATCAGCCCCTGGTAGCGACCCACGCCGTGGTCGATGTGCACGATCGGCGCGCCCGGCACGAGCTCGGACAGGTCGCGCAGCACCTGTTCCGGGTCGCGCGCGGCGCGCTTGCGCCGGCGCACCTGCTGCACGCGCTCGCCATGCAACTCGCGCTCGGTGAGCACGGTGATCGCGGGGTCGGTCAGCGCGAAACCCTGTTCCAGCGATGCCGCGGTGATGCCGAAACGGTTGCCGTCATCGATGAAATCGCGCCAGCCGGCATACGACTGCGGGCGCAGGCGCGCGGCGGCGAGTTGTTCGATCAAGGCCTCGCGGCGACCGGCCGAATCGGCCGCGATCAGCACGCGTCCGGGATACGCGGCGACGAAGCGCCGAAGCGCCTCGCCGGATTCGTCACCCTTGCGCGCGAGCGGCAGCATCGGCGCCGGCTGCGTGCCGAGGTCGACGGCGTGGCGTTCGGCCGCGCCAGGGTCGGCGGCTGGTGCGTTCGAAACGATGTCGACGCGCAACGCCACGTTGAGGCGCTCGCGCAGTTGCTGCGTGGTCAGGTACAGCTCGGCCGGCGGCAGCACCGGGCGCTCGACGTCGTGCGCGCGCTGCGCGTAGCGCTCGCCGGTCTGCGTCCAGAACGTGTCGGCGGCATCGAGCGCGCCTTCGCCGAGCACGAACAGCGCGCCATCGGCGAGGTAATCGAACAGCGTTTCGGTCTGCGCGAAGAACAGAGGCAGGTAATACTCGATGCCGGCCGGCGTTGCGCCTTCCTTGATGTCCTGGTAGAGCGGGCAGCGGCGCGGATCGATCGGGAAGCGCTCGCGCAGCGTGTTGCGGAACGCCTTCGCCGACTCCTCGGTGAGCGGGAATTCGCGCGCGGGCAGGAGGCGCACCGCGTCGACCTTGTGGTCCGAGCGCTGAGTCTCCGGATCGAACGTACGGATCGATTCGATCTCGTCGTCGAAGAGCTCGACGCGATACGGCGCCGGGCTGCCCATCGGGTAGATGTCGAGCAGCGCGCCACGCACCGCGAAATCGCCCGGCTCCTGCACCTGCGGCACGTTGCGGTAACCGGCCGCCTCGAGGCGGCGCTGCTCGTGCGCGATGTCGAGCTTCTGGCGCAGCTCCAGCACGAGGCTCGAACCGCCGACGTAGCCGCGCGGCGCGAGCCGTTGCATGAGCGTGGCGACCGGCACGACGAGCACGCCGCGCGCGAGCGTCGGCAAGCGGTACAGCGTGGCGACGCGTTGCGAGACGATGTCCGGGTGCGGCGAGAACAGGTCGTAGGGCAGGGTTTCCCAATCGGGGAACTGCAGCACCTCGACGTCGCTGCCGGCGAACACCGCCAGTTCGGCCTCGAGTGCGTGAGCGGCGTGGGTATCGCGCGCAACCGCGACGACGAGCCCCGCGTGCGTGCGCGCCGTTTCGGCCAGCGCGAGGGCGAACGCGGAGCCGTGCGGCGCCTTCCAGTAGCGACGCTGGCGGGACGAACTCGGCAGGGTGGGTTGGATCAGTCGGGTCATGCAGGACATCGGCGGGTGCGTCGGCGGTAACGGCGCGGCGCAGGAATCGCTCATTCTATCAGGCTGGCGGCGGTCGGCCCGTGCAGACCGGGCGCGTGCGCGAGATGATGCCGAAAGTCATGCGCATCAAGCGCGAGCCGGCGGCCTGGGCCGATCGTCACGCGGGGTCTTTACCTCGCATTTACCGGCCTGTCGGGAACCCCGACAGGCCGATCGGCGACAATAGCGTGATCGATCCAAAGGAGTGGGTGGCGGATGGACGGGTGGCGAGTCATGCAACGCGGTGCGAAGTTCGCCGGCCTGGCGTTGGCCTGTACGCTTGCGGCGGCGTGTTCGCGTGACCATGCGCCGCCGGCAGCACCGCCCGCGCCGGTCGTCGTCGCCACCGCGGCGACGCGCGACATGCCCGTGCTCGTCAATGCGCCGGGCAGCGTCGAGGCGATCAACAGCGTCGCGGTGAAGTCGCTCGTCGACGGCCAGCTGCTCGAAGCGCTCGTCGAGGACGGCGCCGACGTGAGTGCGGGCCAACTGCTGTTCCGCATCGACCCGCGCCCCGCGCAGGCAAGCCTGCAGCAGGCGCTCGCGCAGCAGGCGAAGGACCAGGCGACGCTCGATCAGGCGCGCTCGCAGGTGAAGCGCTACGAGGACCTCGCGGCCAAGGGCTATCTCTCGGCCGACCAGATGGAGCAGTACCGCACCAACCTCGACGCCGCGCGCGCGAGCGTGAAGGTCGACGAGGCGAACGTCGCCGCCGCGCGCGTCGCGCTGTCCTACACCGACATCCGTGCGCCGTTGGCGGGCCGCATCGGGCGCATCCTGATCCAGCCCGGCAATGTCGTGAAGGCGAACGACACCAACCCGCTGGTGACGATCAACCAGATCGAGCCGATCTACGTGAACTTCTCGCTGCCCTCGTCGCTGCTCGGCCGGGTGCAGGCGGCGCAGAAGGCGGCCCCGCTGCTCGCCCAGGCGAACGTGGTCGGCGTCGACGACCCGGTCGAAGGCAGGGTCGCGTTCATCGACAACGCGGTCGACACGAGCACGGGCACGGTGCGCCTGCGTGCGGAGTTTCCCAATGCGGGACACGTGCTGTGGCCGGGCCAACTGGTCGGCGTGAGCCTCACGATCGGCCACGACCCGGGTGCGATCGTCGTGCCTGCGCAGGCAGTGCAGAACGGGCCCGACGGTGCCTACGTTTTCGTCGTACGCAGCGACCAGACCGCCGAACAGCGCAAGGTGGCTGTCGCCCGCGTCGTCGCCGGCGAAGCGGTGGTGGAGCTGGGCCTCGCGGCCGGCGAGACGGTCGTGGTCGACGGCCAGTCGCGCGTCGAGGACAAGGCGGCGGTGAAGGTCATGCCGGCCTCGGGCTGACGGGAGCACGGCGATGAGCGTCTCCGAAGTCTTCGTGCGCCGGCCGGTCATGACCACCCTGGTCATGGTCGGCATCCTCGTGTTCGGCATCGTCGGCTACCGCTTGCTGCCAGTCGCCGCGCTGCCGAATGTCGACTTCCTGACGATCCAGGTGTCGGCGAGCCTGCCGGGTGCGTCGCCGGAAACGATGGCATCGGCGGTCGCGACGCCGCTCGAGAAGCAGTTCTCGACGATTCCCGCGATCGATTCGATGACCTCGTCGAGCGCGCTCGGCTCGACCAACATCACCCTGCAGTTCGCGCTCGACCGCAACATCGACGCGGCCGCGCAGGACGTGCAGGCGGCGATCTCGGCCGCGCTGCGCCAGCTGCCGAGCCAGATGACGACGCCGCCGACGTTCCGCAAGGTGAACCCGGCCGACTCGCCCATCTTCTTCGTCGCGTTCACCTCGAAGACCTTGCGCCTGTCGACGCTCGACGAGTACGCCGAGAACACGCTCGCGCAGCGCATCTCGACCGTGAACGGCGTCGCCCAAGTCAACGTGTACGGCTCGCAGAAATATGCGGTGCGCATCGACCTCGATCCGGACGCGCTGTCGACGCGCGGCCTCGGCATCGACACTGTCGCCGCCGCGATCGGCAAGGGCAACGTGAACCTGCCCACCGGCACGCTGTACGGCCCGAACCGCATCTACAACGTGATGGTCGGCGGCCAGCTGTACGACGCGGCCGCGTTCGGCGACCTCATCGTGACCTACCAGAACGGCGCGCCGGTGCGCCTAAAGGACGTTGCCCGCGTCTACGACGGCGTGCAGAACGACAAGGGCGGCGCGCTCATCGATGGCGAGCAGGGCGTCGTGCTCGCGATCCAGAAGCAGCCGGGCACGAACACGATCCAGGTCGTCGAAGACATCAGGAAGATGCTGCCGGCGTTCCAGCGCACGCTGCCCGCGGGCGCGGAACTGCGCGTGATCTACGATCGCTCGCAGAGCATCCGCGAATCGGTCGCCGACGTGAAGTTCAGCCTCGTCCTCGCGCTTTGCCTGGTCGTGCTCGTGATCTTCGTGTTCCTGCGCAACCTGCAGGCGACCCTGATTCCCTCGCTGGCGCTGCCGATGTCGATCGTCGGCACGTTCGCGGTCATGTACGCGCTCGGTTTCAGCATCGACAACCTGTCGCTGATGGCGCTCACGCTCGCGGTCGGCTTCGTCGTGGACGACGCGATCGTCATGCTCGAGAACATCTCGCGCCACCTCGAGATGGGCAAGGACCGCTTGCGCGCGACGCTCGATGGTGCGAAGGAAATCGGCTTCACGATCGTGTCGATGACCCTGTCGCTGGCCGCGGTGTTCATCCCGGTGGTGTTCATGGGCGGCCTCATCGGCCGCCTGCTCGAAGAGTTCGCGATCACGATCGTCGCGGCCGTGCTCGTTTCGGGCTTCGTCAGCCTCAGCCTGACTCCGATGCTGTGCAGCCGCATGCTCAAGCCCCTGCATGGCGGCACGCACGGCCGCCTGTACCAGGCCTGCGAGCGCGCGTTCGACGCGCTGCAGTCGGCCTACGCGCGCACCCTGCGCGTGAGCGTGCGGCATCGTTTCATCGTGTTGCTCACGTTCTTCGCGCTCGTCGTCGCGACCGGCGTGCTCGCGGTGCGCATGCCGAAGGGCTTCCTCCCCAACGACGACACCGGCCAGCTGTTCGTCTTCACCCAGGCGGCGCAGGACATCGGTTTCGACGCGATGCTGGACAAGCAGCGCAAGGCCGCGGACATCCTGCGCAGCAATCCGAACGTCGCGGGCGTCATGGCCTTCGTCGGCGCGGGCGGCAGCAGTGCCACGCTCAACCTCGGCCGCATGATCGTCAACCTCAAGCCGCCGCACGAGCGCAAGAGCGCCGACGAGGTCGTGCAGGAGATCCGGCCGCTGCTGCAGGGCATCCCGGGCCTGCAGGCGTTCGCGCAGAACCTGCCGCTGATCCGCATCGGCGGGCGCCTCACCAACAGCACCTACCAGTTCGTGCTGCAGGACACCGACACCAAGCGCCTGTTCGAATGGACCCCAAAGCTCGTCGCCGCGCTGTCGAAGCTCCCCGGTTTCCTCGATGTCAGCAGCGACATGCTCGTCGCCAATCCACAGCTCGACGTGACGATCGACCGCGACGCCGCGGCCGCCTACGGCGTCACGCCCGACGCGATCGAGAACGCGCTCTACTACGCGTTCGGGCCGGCGCAGGTGTCGACGATCTACACGCCGACCGACCAGTTCTGGGTGCTGCTGCAGGTCGATCCCGCGCGCCAGGCCGATACCTCGGTGCTGTCGTCGATCTACGTGACGCCGACCCTGCCACCGAAGGCGAGCGCCGGCGACGCGACCGCGATACCGTCGAGCCAGCTCGTGCCGTTGTCGGCCGTCACCCGCACGGGCCAGTCGGTCGGCCCGGCGACGATCAACCACCTCGGCCAGGTGCCCGCGGTGACCGTGTCGTTCAACCTCGCGCCCGGGATGTCGCTGAGCGACGCGGTGGCCGGCGTCGACCGCACGGTCGCGCAGCTGCACCTGCCCGACACGATCAGCGCATCGTTCCAGGGCACCGCGCAGCAGTTCCAGGATTCGCTGTCGGGCATGGGCATCCTGCTGCTGCTCGCGGTGTTCGTGATCTACCTCGTGCTCGGCATCCTCTACGAAAGCTTCATCCACCCGCTGACGATCCTCTCGGGCCTGCCGACCGCGGTGTTCGGCGCGTTGCTGACGCTCATGGTGTTCGGCAAGGACCTCGACCTTTACGGCGCGGTCGGCCTCATCATGCTGATCGGCATCGTCAAGAAGAACGCGATCATGATGATCGACTTCGCGCTCGAGAAGCAGCGCGAGGGCGAGGATCCCGAGCACGCGATCGTCGATGCCTGCGTCATCCGCTTCCGCCCGATCATGATGACGACGTTCGCCGCGCTGATGGGCACCCTGCCAATCGCGCTCGGCTTCGGTGCGGGCGCCGAAGCGCGTCGGCCGCTCGGCCTCGCCGTGGTCGGCGGCCTCGTGACCTCGCAGCTGCTCACGCTCTACATCACGCCGGTCATCTATCTCTACTTCGAACGCCTGCAGCAATGGATGCGGCGTCGGCGTGGCGGCGTCCCCGCGGTGGACGCCGCGCAGCCTCAGGCGTAGGCGCGCAGCGGGCGGCGGAGGTCGAAGCGCACGCGCACGAGATCGGCTTCGCCGGGCACCGCCTCGCGCCGCGCGCCGAGGCGGCGCGAGAAGTCGAGCATGAGCGCGTTGTCGGCGAGCACCGAGCCCCACAGCTCGACGAGGCCGCGTCGACGGCCTTCGCTGACCAGCCGCTGCATGAGTGCACGGCCGACGCCGATGCCGAGCAGGGTCGGGTCGACGACCACCGCGAACTCCGCCGAACGGCCTTCCGCGTCGACGTGCATGCGCGCCTCGGCGCGGATCTCGCCGTCGTCGTCGACGACGACGAAGGCCGCGGTTTTCGCCGGATCGAAATGGACGAGATTGTGAGCGGCCTGGTCGGACAGCTCGGTCATGCGATGGAACACGCGCTGGCGGACCTGGTCCGGCGTGAGCCGGGCGAAGCCGCGCTTGAGCGCGTCGATGTCTTCCTCGCGCACCGGGCGTAGGCGCAGCACGCGCCCATCGGCAGTGCGGAACGCACGTCCGCGCGGACGCGATGGGCGGCGATTCGGCGAGCGGGCCTGGGTCATGCGGCAGCGGGGGCGGGCGACCGCGCAAGCATGCCATGCGGCGCGGTCGCGCGCCTTGCGCGGGTGCGGGTTCCCGCCCCGGTCGCGACGGGCTAGGATGCGTGTTTTGGGGTGGAGTCGAGCCGATGGGCAAGCCGGTCACGGGCCTGGGTGAAACAGACCTCGACGATCTGTGCGCACGCTGGCCGGGTGCGACGCGCTCGATCAAGTGGGAAGTGGACCTCGTCTGGAGCGTCGCGAACAAGATGTTCGTCGTTTACTGCACGCTCGGCCCCGATCGCGGCCGCCTTTCGTTCAAGGTCGATTCGGACCGTTTCCTCGAGCTCAGCGAGCAGCCGGGAATGGCGCCCGCGCACTACATGGCGCGCGCGTTCTGGATCAGCGTGACCGAGCCGGAACGCTACACGCGCGACGAGCTCGCGGGCTTCGTGCGCCGATCCTACGAACTCGTGCGCGCGAACCTGCCGAAGAAGACGCAGGCGGCGCTCGGCGACGGCGAATGAGCGCGCTCGCGCGGCGGTCGAGGTGATGCATGCCTGGCCTTCGCCCCGACGACTTCCGCCGGCTCGCGCTCGACTTGCCCGATGCGTTCGAAGGCGCGCACATGGGGCACGCCGACTTTCGCGTGGGCAAGCGCATTTTCGCGACGCTCGGTGCGCCCGATGCGCACTGGGGAATGGTCAAGCTCGCGCCGGAGCAGCAGGAACTGTTCATGCGCGTGGACCCGGCCGCATTCACGCCCGCGAAGGGCGCATGGGGCCGCCAGGGCTGCACGCTCGTGCGGCTCGACGCCGTGCGCGCCGACCTGCTGCACGACGCGCTCTGCGCGGCCTGGCGTAACGTCGGGCAGCCCCGGAGAACCCACGGGAAGCCCCAGCGCCACGCGAAGTGACGTCGCGGCATCGCCCGCCTACCGTTCCGCGCCCGTCCCGCCCTACACTGGCGAACCCCGATCCACGGAACGATCCTGCATGTCCGGCAAGGCCGACTCGCTCAAGACGATCTTCTTCGCGCTCGGCGCGAACTTCGCGATCTTCGTGTCGAAGGCCGCCGCGGCCGCGCTGACCGGCTCGGGCGCGATGACCGCCGAGGCGGTGCATTCGCTCGCCGACTGCGGCAACCAGGGCCTGCTGCTGCTCGGCCTCAAGAACGCGAAGCGGCTGCCGTCGCCCGACTATCCGCTCGGCCACGGAAAGGCGATCTACTTCTGGTCGTTCCTCGTCGCGCTGCTGCTGTTCACGGTCGGCGGTGCGTTCTCGATCTACGAGGGCCTGCACAAGCTGCACGAACCCGAACCGCTGCGCTGGCCTTGGCTCGCGGTCGGCGTGCTCGCGTTCGGCATCGTCGCCGAGAGCTTCTCGATGTGGGGCTGCCTGCGCGAGGTGAACAAGGCGCGCGGCGACCACGGCCTCTGGTACTGGTTCCGCGAGAGCCGGCAGAGCGAACTGATCGTCGTGTTCGGCGAGGACCTCGCCGCGCTGCTGGGCCTCGTGTTCGCGCTCGCCGCGGTGCTGCTGACCATGCTCACCGGCAACCCCGTGTTCGATGCGATCGGCACACTCGCGATCGGCGTGCTGCTGGTGCTGGTCGCGTTGTTCGTTGCAATCGAGGTGAAGGCATTGCTGATCGGGCAGAGTGCCGATCCCGAACTCAAGGGCGCGATCAATGCGTTCCTCGAGCAGCGCCCGGAGATCGCGCGCGTGTTCAACGTGATCACGCTGCAGCTCGGCGTCGACGTCATGGTCGCGGTGAAGGCCGAGATGCGCGGCGACCTCTCCGCGCGCGCACTGGTCGAGGCGATCAACGCGATCGAGGGCGACCTCAAGGCGCGCTTCCCCGATGTGCGCTGGTCGTTCTTCGAGCCCGACGTGGCGGACTGAGGTGGCGGTCGTGCCCGAGGCCGGTGGGCAGGTCCCGCTCGTCGCAGCGGCCGGCGATGGCGCCGGCCGCGTACGCTGGCGGCCATGGGTCGCCTATGCGATGGCCTGGCTCGGCATCGGTCTCTGGCTCGGCATCAACGTCGTCATCGGCCATCGCAACAGCGGCAGCCGCATCCCGGCATGGGAACCGATGTGCTGGGAACTCAGCAGCGCGGTCGTCGTCGCGGTGCTCGCGATCGGCATCTTCCGCTTCGAACGACGCCATCCGCTGTCGGGCAGGGACTGGCTGCGGCGCGTGCCGCTGCACCTGGCCGCGGCGATCGTCTTCTCGCTGTTGCACACGCTCGGCATGGTCGGGCTTCGCAAGTTGGTCTACGCGCTCGTGGGCGAACACTACGAATTCGGCGACCCGCTGCTCGGCTTCGCCTACGAGTTGCAGAAGGACCTCATCAGTTACGCGCTGATCGCCGGCGCCTGCGTCGCCTGGCGCGCCCAGCGCGCGCGGCGCGAGCGCGAACTCGCCGTGCTGCAGCTCGAGCGCGACCTGGGCCAGGCGCGCCTCGCTCAGCTGACCGCGCAGATCGAGCCGCACTTCATGTTCAACACGCTCAATGCGATCTCCAACCGCATGCACGAGGACGTCGAGGCGGCCGACCGCATGATCGCCGCGCTCGCCGTGCTCATGCGCGTCGCGCTCAGCGAGACCGGCGACGCACGCGTGCGCGTGGTCGACGACGTGGTCTGGCTCGAGCGCTACTTCGAACTCATGCGCGAGCGCTTCCGCGGCAAGCTCGAGACGCAGGTCGAGGTCGAGCCGGCGGCGCGCGATGCGCGCATCCCGCGCCTGCTGCTGCAACCGCTTGTGGAGAACGCGTTCGAGCACGGGCTCGCTTCCGGCCGCGGCCGCGTGCAGGTGACGATCGGTGCGAACGATGCGACCGTGTTCTGCACGGTCGAGGACGATGGCCGCGGGCTCGCCCCGGGCTACGAGCCGGGCGTCGGGCTCACCAACGTGCGCCACCGGCTCGAACTCATGTATCCGGGCCGGCATCGTTTCTCGATCGGGCCCGGCCGCATCGCCGGCACGCGTATCGAGATCGAACTGCCGTTCGAACGCGATGCCTGAAATCCGCGTCGCGATCGTCGAGGACGAACCGCCCGCGCGTGCGAAGCTGCGTCGCCTGCTCGAAGCGCATCCGGGCTGGAAAATCGTCGGCGAGGCGGAAGACGTCGCCGGCGGCGTCGCGCTGCTGCGCGCGCAGGCGCCGGACCTTTTGTTCCTCGACATCCAACTTGGCGCGGAGAACGGATTCGACGTGCTCGCGCGCACCGCGCCGCCGCATCCGCTGGTCGTGTTCACGACCGCATACCACGAGCATGCGCTGCGTGCGTTCGAGGTCGCCGCACTCGACTACCTGCTCAAGCCGTTCGACCGCGCCCGGTTCGCGCAATGCCTCGATCGCGTCGCCGCACGCCTCGCGGAACGGCGCGGCAGCGAAGGTGGAGCAGCGGATGAGGAACGCCTGCGCCGCGTCGGCGACCTCGGTCGCGCCGGACGCCTCGCCAGCATCGTCGTGCACGAGCGTGGGCGCGCGCGCATCGTGCCGATCGCCGACGTGCTGCGCCTGTCCGCGGCGGGCAACTATGTCGAAGTACACACGCGCGAACGCACGCATCTCGTGCGCGCGACCCTGTCGCGCCTCGCGCAGCGGCTCGACCCCGCGCGGTTCCTGCGCGTGCACCGCTCGCATCTCGTGCGCGCGGACTTCATCGACGCGGTCGCGCCGCGCGCGCACGGCGACCTCGCGCTGACCTTGCGCGACGGCACCGAGCTGCTGCTCAGCCGGCGCTATCGCGCGCTGCTGCCCGAGGACTGGCGCGGCGACTGATCATGTGACGGCATGACACCGATTGTCGGGCGGCGCCGACGGCGGCGGGGCTTCGTCCCGCCTGCGTCGCCGGGCGTCCCGCTCGTCCCATCGCGCTTGTCCGGCGCCGGGACCGCGCGTCCAATCAGCGCGGAACGGAGGAGGACTGCAATGAGGAAGATCCTGCTCGCCGCGGGATTCGCGGCGGCGCTGCCGGCGCAGGCGGCATTCGAATGGACCGCGTATGGCGGCGATGGACGCGGCCAGCGGCATGCACCGCTCGCGCAGATCACGCCCGCGAATGTCGGACGGCTCGAACTCGCCTGGACGTTCCGAACCGGCGAACTCGGCGAAGGCTTCGCGCG
The DNA here is from genome assembly GCF_051958935.1 of Dokdonella sp. Classification (GTDB taxonomy): domain Bacteria; phylum Pseudomonadota; class Gammaproteobacteria; order Xanthomonadales; family Rhodanobacteraceae; genus Dokdonella_A. The sequence goes on from NZ_JBQCFP010000068.1 coordinate 17,635, forward strand.
CGCGAAGGACGCGCTCACGTTCGAGGCGACGCCGCTGATGGTCGACGGCACGCTCTACTTCGATACGGCGACCGGCAAGGCGTTCGCGCTCGATGCAGCGACCGGCCAGCTGCGTTGGCAGTTCGACGCGCAGGTGCCGCGCGACTTCGACTACTCCGAGATGGCGTCGCGCGGCGTCAGCTGGTGGCGCGATGCGCAGGCCGACGCCGCGGCCGCGTGCGCCGAGCGCATCCTGTTCGCGACGATCGATGCACGCCTGATCGCACTCGATGCGCGCAGCGGCACGCCCTGTGCAGGTTTCGGCACGAATGGCGAAGTCGCGCTGTCCAGAGGCGTGCGCCTGTCGCAATGGCGTCTCGGCCAGTACGAAGTCACCTCGCCCCCGGCGATCGCCGGCGATGTCGCGGTGATCGGTTCGGCGATCGGCGACAATGGCGGCACCGATCTCGAGCTCGGCGTCGTGCGTGCGTTCAACCTGCGCAGCGGTCGCGAGATCTGGCATTGGGACCCGATTCCACGCACGGCGCGCATGCCCGCCGATGCCGCCAACCCCGAGTTCGGCGAACTCGACGCGCAGCAGGCGCACTGGACCGGTGCGGCGAATGCCTGGGCGCCGCTCGCGGTCGATGCAGATCGCGGCCTCGTGTTCGTGCCGACGGGCTCGCCGAGCCCCGATTTCTTCGGCGGCGTACGGTCCGGCGATACGCAGTGGGCGAACTCCGTCGTCGCCTTGCGCGTCGCGACGGGTGAGTTCGTCTGGGGGCGCCAGCTCGTCCATCATGACCTGTGGGACTACGACGTCGCCTCGCAGCCGATGCTCGTCGACCTCGAGCGCGACGGGCGCAGCGTTCCCGCGCTCGTGCAGCTGCACAAGACCGGACAGGTGTTCGTGCTGGATCGCGAGACCGGCGAGGCGCTGTTTCCGATCGAGGAGCGCGCGGTGCCGCAGGACGTGGTCGACGGCGAAGTGCCGTCGCCGACGCAACCGTTCTCCGCGTTGCCGCCGCTGGTGTCGCATGCGCCGGTCAAGCCCGAAGATGCCTGGGGACTCACGTTCTGGGATCGCAACGCGTGCCGGGAACGCATCGCGGCGCTGAAGAGCGAAGGCATCTACACGCCGCCGAGCCTTGCCGGCACGATCGAGCGCCCGGGTTACGCAGGCGGTTCGAATTGGGGCGGCGGCGCGTGGGACCCTGCGCGGCACCTGCTCGTCGCGAACGTGATGGAACTGCCGTTCGTGGTCACGCTGGTCCCGCGCGCGGAGTTCGTCCCACAGTACGAATCGGGCCGTTACGAAGGCTGGGAGTTCGCCTCGCAACGCGGCACGCCGTACGGCATGCGCCGCACGCTGCTGAAGTCGCCGCTCGGCGCGCCGTGCATCGCGCCGCCATGGGGGAAGCTCGTCGCGGTCGATCTCGCCAAAGGCACGATCGCGTGGTCGAAGCCGCTCGGTACCTCGCGCGACCGCGCGCCGTGGCCGTTCTGGGACATCCTCGGGGCGCCCAACATCGGCGGCCCGCTCACGACCGCCGGCGGACTCACCTTCGTCGGCGCGACGTCCGACAATTACCTTCGCGCGTTCGATACGGCGACCGGCACCGAGGTGTGGACGATGCGCCTGCCCGCGGGTGCGCAGGCGACGCCGATGAGCTACGAGGCCGGCGGGCGCCAGTATGTCGTCGTCGCGGCGGGTGGCCATGCGAAATTCGGGACCACGCGCGGCGACTACGTGCTCGCGTTCGCGTTGCCCGCCGGCGAATAGGGTGCGACGCAGCCGCGCGACGCGTCATGGCGGTGCGAGGCGGTTGACCGCGAGTGCCACCGCGTCGATGGCGCGCGGTTTCGGGACAGTCGACGGTCGTCGGCGCTCGTCGAATCCGGTCGGACTCGCGGTCGTGCGTCATCGCATCCCCATGGCCCGACTCAACGGATACCGACGCCCACGCCGACGCCGAAACTCCACTGGCCGCGATCATCCGGGAAAGTCCGCGGCCACAGGTGCACCTCGGCGTCGGCGACGCGCGGATGCACCACCTCGCTGCGGTCGATCGTGCGGATTTCGCTGCCGGCGATGCGCCCGCGCAGGCTCAGCCAGCGGCCCGGCGGGTAGTCCATCGGTTCGACGAAGCCGGGCAGGACGAGCACGAAGCGCCCCTGCGACGGCGCGCGCGTGTCGGGCCGCTGCCCGCGGGCGAGCGGGTACGCGACGAGCTGGACTTCGGTCGTATCGGCGAGGTTTTCCAGCGCGACGATCTTGCCGCCCCAGACGACCTCGGCGTCGTGATAGCGTTCGGGTGCTGTGGCGACGTCGGCGACGCCCGGCGAGGCGGCAGGCGCGTCCTTGAATACGGGCGTTGCACAACCGGCAAGCGCGCCGAGCAGCAGCATCGGCAACCAAGGCAGGCGGGAGGACGGGCAGGGCATGGGCGAGCACCACGAGCGGTCGATCGATGGGCTCCTATTCTCCACCGATCGCGCACGCCTGGACATCGATGCGATCCACGCTTTCCTCGCCCACGAGTCGTACTGGGTGCCCGGCATCCACCGCGAGCTGGTCGAGCGCGCGATCGAGCGTTCGCTCTGCTTCGGCGTCTACGAAGGCACGCGCCAGCTCGGCTTCGCGCGCGTGGTGACCGATGGCGCCGGCTTCGCCTATCTCGGCGACGTGTTCGTCGTCGATGCGGCGCGCGGGCGCGGCATCGGCAAGCGCCTCATGGAGTTCGTGTTCGCGCATCCGGACCTCGTGCGCGTGCGTCGCTTCATGCTCGCGACGCGCGACGCGCATGGGCTTTATGCGCAGTACGGCTTCACGCCGCTCGCGAACCCCGAGAAGTTCATGGAGCGCTACGACCCCGACGCGCTATCGCGTTGAGGAATCGCGAACGCCCGCCGCGCGGGAGGCGGGCACCGCACCGGTTGCTCAGCCGCCGTCGAAGCCGTCGGCGAACAGCGCATCGCGCGTGTAGAAGTACGACGCGCCCTGGTAGAGGTTGTCGCCGACCTTGCGCCCATAGGCGCCGACGACGAAGGTGCCTCCCGAGATGCCGGCCGCGAAGCCGTAGTACGGGAACAGGTCGCTCGGATCGCCCGACGGATGCTCGTACGCCTGCAGCAGGTTCCAGTGGCCGCCGGCGTCGAGCCCGAACAGGTCGACGCGGCCCTGGCCGGCGCCGTAGCCGGGATAGGTGACGACCGCCCGATCACCCGAGAGGGCGACGGACACGGCGTAGAAGATGTCGGTCGCGCCGTCGGGCGCGAGGATCTTCTGCGTCTGCGTCCATGCGCCGCCGTCGTGCGCGAACGCGTAGAACTCGCCGAGGAATCCGTTGCCGACCGGCACGCCGACGAGCGCGTGCGCATCGTCGTAGCTGACCGAAAGCCCGAACGCATCGTTGGCGAGGCCGTCGTCGGCAACGATCTCCTGCGCCTGCGTCCAGCTGCTGCCGTCATACTCGTAGAGGAACACGGCGCCTTGTGACACGTGGTCGCCGACCTTGGTGTTCGGCGAGCCGATCATCACGCTGCCGCCGTGCGCGGCGACCGAGTAGCCGAACTGGTCGTTGGCGATGCCATCGGGATTGGTGATTTCGCCCGAAGGCTGCAGCGAGCCCTCGTTCACGCCCGAATACGCGTACACCGCGCCCTGCCCGAAGTGGCCATTGATCGTCGCGGCGTACGAGCCGACGAACGCGTGGTCGCCGTCGAGCGCGACCGCGGCGCCGAAGAAGCTCTGCGCCGTACCGTCGTCGGCGACGAGCTTCTGCGTCTGCGTCCAGGCGCCGTCGGCGTAGCGGAACACATAGGCCGCGCCTTGCTGCGCGTGCCCGTCGATCGTCGCGAAGTGCGCGCCGACGAGCGCGGTATCGCCCTGGATCGCGACCGCGTAACCGAAGAAGTCGCCGGTCTCGCCGTCGTCCGCGGTGAGCACGTCGGTCTGCACCCAGCCGCCGCCTTCGTTGCGCAGGATGTACGCGCGACCGGGCCCCGCGGGGATGCCGCCGGAGTCCGAACCGGGCTGCGGCGCGCTGATGATCGCGACGTTGCCGTCGATCGCCACGGCCGATCCGAACGTATCTTCCTGGATACCGTCGGTGACGAATACTTCCTGTTCGAGCCACGGCACGCTGCCGTTCGGCGACAGCGAGTGCGGCAGGTTCGCCATGGACGCGCCCGCCTGCGCCTGCTGCAGTGCGGCGAGGCGGGCCGGGAGCGATGCCGGGAACGCGCTCGCCCGTGTCACGGGCCCGTGCGTGGGAGCGCGGGCGGAGGCAGGCGAGGGCACGCTCGAAGCGGTCGTCGCGATGGCCGCGAGCGCGAGCGGCAGGAAGGGGCGCAAGGGATTGGACACGGGTGGTTCCTCGCCAGCGTGGGGGAGCACAAGGGATACGACATCGGCTATCGTGCGCCCTGTGCTGCGCCGTGGGCGTGGGTGTAATTTGCGTGTGATCCATGTGTGACGGCGCTGCGGCGTGACCATGCTCGCGAAATCTGCCATTCCAGGGCGCGCCGTCTACCGGTTCGGTCCGTTCCTGCTCGACGCCGGCGAACGCCGCCTGCAGCGCGGCGGCGCCGAGGTTTCGCTCACGCGCAAATCATTCGACCTGTTGCTGCTGCTGGTCGAGGATGCGGGGCGCCTGCAGTCGCGCGAGGCGCTTTACGCGGCGCTCTGGCCCGACACGATCGTCGAAGAGCACACGCTGACCTGGCACCTCAGCGCGCTGCGCCGAGCGCTCGGGGATACCGGGGATGCTCCGCAATACATCGAGACCGTGCGTGGACACGGCTATCGCTTCGTGGCCGCTGCGCAGAGGATCGAGCTGGAGCCCGCGACCGCCGGCCCGGCCGCGCCGGAACCGCACGGCACATCCTCCGCAACGGCGGCCGGCGCGGCGCCGGAGGCCGCGTCCGCGCGATCCGCAAGGCGCCGCATGCACGTCGCGCTCGCGCTGCTCGCCGCTTTCGGCATCGTTGTCGCCGCGTGGTCGTTCCTGCGCGGCGGCGGCTCGCGCGGTTCCGCGAGCGCGCCGCCGCATTCGATCGCGGTGCTGCCGTTCGCGAACCTCAGCGCGGATCCCGCCAATGCCTATTTCGCGAGCGGCATCCAGGAAACGATCCTCGCCCAGCTCGCCGGCATCTCGGACCTGCGCGTGGTTTCGCGGCGTTCGACCGCGGCCTACGAGAGCCGACCCGCCGACCTCGCCGATGTCGCGCGCGAACTCGGCGTCGCCAGCGTACTCGAAGGCAACGTGCAGAAGTCGGGTGCGGACGTGCTCATCAACGTGCAGCTGATCGATCCGGCGAGCGGCACGCAACTGTGGGCGCACAGCTATCGGCGCATGCTCGCCGATGCGTTCGCGGTACAGAGCGACGTCGCCGAGCAGGTCGCTTCGGCGCTGCAGGCGAAGCTGCTGCCGGCCGACCAGAGCCGCTTCGCGCGCTTGCCGACGCAGGATGCGGAAGCCTACGACCTGTTCCTGCGTGCGGAATATTCCGCACTGCAGGTCGAGATGGGCACGGCCAACGACCGTCACGCGGCGACCGCGCAGGCGCGTGCGCTGTACGAGCAGGCGATCTCGCGCGATCCGAAGTTTGCACTCGCCTACGCGCGCCTGTCCTTTCTCGAGAGCCACGCCTACTGGCTGCCGCTCGACCACACGCCCGCGCGTGCCGCCGCCGGCCTGCGTGCGGCGCAGCGCGCACTCGAGCTCGATCCGGATCTCGCGCAATCGCACCTCGCGATGGGATACGCGCACTACTACGGCCGGCGCGACTACCCGGCCGCGCTCGCCGAGTTCCGCCGTGCGTTGCGCGACATGCCGAGCAATGCCGACGTCACCGCGTCGATCGCGAACATCCAGCGCCGTCGCGGCGAATGGGACGATGCGCTCGCCGGCTACCGCCGCGCCGAACTGCTCGATCCGCGCAATCCGCAGTGGCCGATGCTCGTCGGCGACACGCTGACCAACATGGGCCGGTACGCCGAAGCCGATACCGCCTACGAGCGCGCGCTCGTGATCGATCCGCACAGCGCGACGAGCGCGATCAGCCAGGCGTTCTCGCGCGAGATCGGCGGTGATTCGCGGGGAGCCGCGCACAAGCTCGCGCAGCTGCCCGCCGATGCGAATCCCGACGGCTTCGCGACCACCGCGCGATTCGTCGCGGCCTGGCTCCGGCGCGATGCGGCGGCCGCGCTCGCCGTACTCGACGATGCACCGCCG
>NZ_JBQCFP010000069.1:0-2557 GCF_051958935.1 Dokdonella sp.
TCGGGTACGGCGAACGACCAGCTGTCGACCGGCTTCAAGGGTTCGTTCTCGCTGTGGAACGACCAGCAATGGAACTGGGAATTGGGCTTCGACTACGGCCACGTCCACCAGTCGACGACGACCTACGGCCTGCCGAACATGTCGATCCTCAACGCGGCCATGGGCCCGTCGTTCCTCGGCAGCGACGGCGTGGTGCACTGCGGTACGGGTCCGGACGACATCATCGATGGCTGCACGCCGTTCAATCCGTTCAACCTGCAAGACCCCAATTCGATCGCCGCCCTGAGAGCCGCGGCCTCGCCGGGCGTGAATAGCCTATCCACGCTCCAGTCGGTCAAGCGATTCGACATGAACGGCGGCCTGCTCGAACTGCCGGCTGGCACGATGCAGCTCGCCGTCGGTTACAACTACCGCACCGAGTACATCCACTCCAACGTCGACACTGGCCTCATCGTCGACTTCAACGGCAACTGTACCCTCGGCAGCCAGTGCGGTTCCGCGCTGCAGGGCGGCTACAACGTCAAGGAAGCATACGCCGAACTGTTCGTGCCGATCCTCAAGGATCTGCCGTTCGTGCACGCGTTGAACCTCACCGTGGGTGACCGCTGGTCGAAGTACAACACGTTCGGCAGCACCAATAACACGAAGTTCGCCCTCGAGTGGCGTCTGATCGAAGACCTGCTGCTGCGCGGCACGGTGTCGAAGGTGTTCCGTGCGCCAACGGTCGGCAACATCTTCGCGGGTGCCGGCAGCGATGCACCGAAGATCTCGCGTGACCCGTGCGACGGCTACACCGGTGGCGGCAACCCGGCCTGCGTCAACGTTCCAACCGACGGTTCCTTCGTCAACGAGAACGTCCGCCAGGCGCTGCAGCTCAACGCGATCGCGTCGGGCGCCGCGTTCGCCGGCTTCCCGATCGGTCCGGAGAAGGGCAAGTCGTTCGACTTCGGCGTCGTGTACGACCCACATTGGCTGGAAGGCCTGTCGGTCAGCGCCGACGTCTGGCGCCTCTATCTCAACGACAACATCGTGCGCATCGGCGCGCAGCAGGTCATCGACCTCTGCTCGGCCGGCCAGACGGCGTTCTGTCCGCTGATCCGCCGTTACCCGAGCGGTCCGAGCCAAGGCCAGATCCAGACCCTGATCGAGCCGACCGGCAACCTCGGTCGCGTGGACGTGGGTGGTGTCGATTTCGCGATGAACTACCGCCTGCCGGAGTTCTCGTTCGGTCGCTTCACCCTTGGCCTCAACGCGACGTACCTGAGGAACTACGACCTGCAGACCGCACCCGACCTGCCCGGCAACACCATCTACCACTATTCAGGGCATTTCATGAGCAACGGCTCGGCGCAGGCGGCCGCGTGTCCTGGCGCCGGCGGTGGCGTGTGCCTCTTCCCGCGCTGGCGTGCGCAGAGCCAGGTCGGCTGGCAGATGGGTCCGTTCGATGCGTCGTGGGCGATGCGCTACATCCATCGCTTCCGCATGGGTTCCGCATCGCCTTCGCAGGACACGCATCCGTACGGCACCGGCAACCCGTCGCTCGACGGCCTGTATACCGACTACGGCTCGACCGTCTATCACGACATCCAGTTCGGCTACAACCTCGAATCGCTCAACACGCGCTTCGATATCGGCGTGAACAATGTCGGCGACAAGCAGCCGCCGCTGCTGTACGCGAACAACACGCTGAACGCGAACACGGACCCGAGCGACTTCGATCTCATGGGTCGCTACTACTGGGGCCGCATCACCGTGAAGTTCTGATGTTTCGACCGAGGCAGCGGCTGCTTGGCGGCCGCTGCCTCGCGCACTCCCCATTACAAGACACGGCATTGCAACTCGCCGTTGCGAAGCCCTGCACAGGACCACCATGATTCGAACCAGACATGCACTGACCGTGTCGATCGCATTCGCCTGCGCAAGTGCGAGCGCCCAGGACGGCCTCATCGATACGACGTTCGCCGACGGCGGACGACAGGAACTCCTCCCGACCGCGGATGCGAAAGCGTTGACGATGAATGCCGCGGCGGTCGGCGCCGACGGCAGCATCCTGCTCGGCGGCTTCGAGGATCACGGCGCACCGGGCGGTGGCGCCCCGATGCTCGATCGCATCGTCGTAGCGAAGCTGCTCGCCGACGGATCGCTCGACACCAGCTTCGGCGGCGACGTCGCGCGCCCTGGCGTGGTCGTATTCGACGATCTGCAACTGAATGCACGCATGGAAGAAGCGCGTGCCGTCATCCCCCTCGCCGACGGCGGCGCGATCGTCGCGGGACTGTTCGACGCCGCCATCGATCCGTTGTCGTTCGGCGGTTTCGTGCTGAAGATCGATGCGCGCGGCAACCTCGATCCCGCCTTCGGAACCGGCGGCATCGTGCGCCTACCCTTCTCGGTGCTGGATGCCGCCATGGATTCGCAGGGACGCATCGTGCTCGCCGGAGAGGCCCGCAACGGGATTCCGGCGTATCGCGCGATCGTCGCGCGGATCGATGGAACGACCGGGGTACTCGACGTCGCATTCGACGAGGACGGGGTGTTCGAGCTCGTCGAACGCGGC
>NZ_JBQCFP010000070.1:0-39824 GCF_051958935.1 Dokdonella sp.
CTCGCGGCCCATCTCCTGCAGCATCTGGCGGCTGATGCGGTTGAGCTTGTTGATCGTCTCGATCATGTGCACCGGAATGCGGATCGTGCGCGCCTGGTCGGCGATCGAGCGCGTGATCGCCTGGCGGATCCACCAGGTCGCGTAGGTCGAGAACTTGTAGCCGCGGCGGTATTCGAACTTGTCGACCGCCTTCATCAGGCCGATGTTGCCTTCCTGGATGAGGTCGAGGAACTGCAGGCCGCGGTTGGTGTACTTCTTGGCGATCGAGATCACCAGGCGCAGGTTCGCCTCGACCATCTCCTTCTTCGCGCGGCGCGCCTTCGCCTCGCCGATCGACATCGCGCGGTTGATTTCCTTGATGTCGGCGACGCCGAGGTAGAGCGCCTGCTCGATCGAGATCAGCTTCTCCTGCTCGGCGACGATCGCGTCGCGCTGCACCTTGATCGCGGGCGACCACTTCTGGCGCTTGCGCGCGAGTTCGTCCGCCCATTCGAGGTTGGTCTCGTTGGCCGGGAACAGCTTGAGGAAATCCTTGCGCGGCATGCGCGCGTGCTTGATGCACAGCTCGCCGATGAGCCGCTCGTGGTTGCGGATGTTGTTGACGACGTCGCGCAGCTTCTTGACGAAGCCGTCGATCATGATCGCCGGCAGCTTGAGCTTGAGGAACGCCTCGGCCATCTCGTCGCGCAGCTTCTGCGACTTGCGGTCGGCGGTGCCGTGCTTGTCGGCAGTCTTCTGGAACTTGGCGTAGATCTGGCGCAGCTCGTCCATGCGGCGCGCGACCTCGGCGAGGTCGAGGCCGACGTCGGCCGGATCGGACTCGTCGCCGCCGCCTTCCTCTTCTTCCTCTTCCTCCTCGGCGACCGCCACCGCGTCTTCGGACGATTCGGCGACCATCACGTCCGGCTGCTCGACGTCGGCGAAGCCGGCGAGCACTTCGGACAGGCGCTTCTTGCCTTCCATGTGCTGGTCGTATTCCTCCAGCAGCAGCTGGATCGACCACGGGAAGCTCGCCAGCGCGCTCTGCACCTGGTTGAGGCCTTCCTCGATGCGCTTGGCGATCGCGATCTCGCCCTCGCGGGTCAGGAGCTCGACCGTACCCATCTCGCGCATGTACATGCGCACGGGGTCGGTGGTGCGGCCGACCTCGGCGTCGACCGCACTGAGCACAGCGACCGCTTCCTCGGTCGCGGTGTCGTCGTCGGTCGCGACCGGCGTCTCCGGCAGCAGCGTCTCGGTATCGGGCGCAACCTCGTGCACCTCGATGCCCATGTCGTTGATCATGCCGATGATGTCTTCGATCTGCTCCGGATCGACGATGTCGTCGGGCAGGTGGTCGTTGACTTCGGCGTAGGTCAGGTAGCCCTGCTCCTTGCCCTTGATGATCAGGGTCTTGATCTCGGACTGCTGCTCCTGGTTGTGCTCTGCGGCCATGTCGGTTCCGGAAAGGTTTCTGTACGGCAAAGGAAAGTGAGTATAGGAGCCGCGTCAAGGGCGCGGCGGGACCGCCCTGCCCGGCGCCCACGGCGTCGGCACGGGCGATCGGGATCCGGCATCCTGCCGGCGGCCTCCGGCCGCTCGGGCCCGCGCGCGACCAGGCCCATTACTCCCAATACGTAAAACGCTGCCGTCGTGGATCACGTCGGCGTCCTTCAGCGCGCTTCGAGCCAGAACGTGACCGGCCCGTCGTTGATCAGATGGATCCTCATATGGGCACCGAAACGGCCCGTTTCCACCCTCGGATGGCGCAATGTTGACAATTCGACCAGCCGGGCGAACCAGCGTTCCGCCTCGATCGGGGCGGCTGCGGTCGAAAATCCCGGTCGGGTACCTGAACGCGTGTCGGCAGCCAGGGTGAACTGCGAAACGAGCAGCAGGCCACCGCCGGTGTCGGCGAGCGAGCGGTTCATGCGTCCCTCCCCGTCGGCGAAGACGCGGTAGCCGAGCAGCCGCTCGAGCAGGCGCTGGACCTGCGCCTCGCCATCGTCGGGCTGCACCGCCACGAGGGCGAGCAGCCCGGCTTCGATCGACCCGACCACCGCATCGTCGACTTCGACGCGCGCTTCGCTGACGCGCTGGATGAGGGCGATCATGGTGGTCTCCGCAGGCGAGCCCTGCATGCTCGCCCCGCGATGGGTGACGGTCAATCCATCCGCGGCGCCGTGCGCGCGCCTTTACAATCGCCGCCGTCATGCCGTCTCCTGCCCTGTCCTGGCCCGTCGCGCTGCTGTACGCCAGCCTGCGCATCATCGGTCGTTGTCCACTGCGCCTCGTGCACACGCTCGGCGCGGCCTTCGGCTGGCTGTCGTGGCTGCGCCATGGCCGCACCCGCCGCATCGCCGAGCGCAACCTCTCCGTCGTATTGACGCAAGAGAGCGCCGAAAGCAGACAACGTCTCGCTCGGGCGAGCCTCGTCGAGACCGGCAAGGCGCTCGCCGAGGTCGCGGCGATCTGGGGCCAGCGCCCCATGGACGCGCTCGCGCAGGTTCGCGAAGTACGTGGCCGCGAGCTGTTCGACGCCGCGCTCGCGGCCGGCCGCGGCCTCATCGTCGCCGCGCCGCACCTCGGCTGCTGGGAACTCCTCAATTACTGGCTCGCCGCGCAGACGCCGCTCGCGATCCTCTATCGCGCGCCGCGGCATGCCGCACTCGAGCCGCTGCTGCTGCGTGCGCGCGGCGCCCTGCCGGTCGAGCAGGTGCGGGCCGAAGGCGCGGGCGTGCGCACCCTCTACAAGCGCCTCGCCGCCGGCGGCGTGGTCGGCATCCTGCCCGACCAGCAACCGCGTCAGGGCGAGGGCACGCAGGCGCCGTTCTTCGGCGTGCCCGCACCGACGACGGTGCTGCTGCCGCGACTCGCGGAGCGCACCGGGGCGTCGGTGCTTTTCAGTTTCGTCGAGCGGCTGCCGCGCGGCGCGGGCTACCGCGTGCATTTCCTGCCGGCCCCGGCCGGCATCGCCGGTGCCGACATCGAGGCCGCCTGCGCCGCGCTCAACCGCGGCGTCGAGGATTGCGTGCGGCTGGCCTTCACGCAGTACCAGTGGACGTACAAGCGGTGGCCGAATTCGTTCGTGCCGCCGGGGCCGAGGGCAGAGGGCTGAGGTTGCCGGTCGACGCACGCTTCTCGTGGGAGCGACTTTCAGTCGCGGTGCTCTTCGATCCGCCGCGTGAAGCTTTCGCCACCGCTCCGTCCGCGTCGAGCGAAGCTCGCGCAGCGAGCGCAGTCGAAACGCAGCCGCGGCGTGGCCCTTCGACTCCGACGGAGCGAACCGCGTTCTTGCAGCCCTCGTCCGAAAAACCGCTGGCCATTCGCGCCTCAGCCTCAGCCCTCAAAGGAGCGCGCCGCCGGCGCTCCCGCAAGAGAAGGCGGCGTGCGCCCGGCCTCTTCGGTCAACGCCGCTCGATCGACTCGACCAGCATGAGTTCGCACGCGCCCGCGCCACTGTCTTCGCGGCTGAGCGAGCTGCGCCAGCGCCAGCCGTCGGCGCGGCTCGCCTCGACGAGGCGTCCGCGCAGTTCGACGATCTCGCCCACGCGTACCCGGCCGAGTTCGCGCGCGACGGCCGCGTCGGCCGGGATTGCGTGCAGGTTCGTCGCCGAGCGCACGATCTCCGCGGGCGGGATCGGTGGCTCATCGCGCCAGCGGTAGGTGAAGAAGCGCACCGACTGCTCGATCGTGAGCGCGTCGATCGTCGCGGTATCGGACATCCGGCCCCAGCCGAGCGCGAGGTCGGTCGGCGACAGCGAGGCGCCCGCGTCGAACGTGTAGTCCTCGCGTGACAGCACGCGCGCCTCGATGTCGAAATCGGCGAGCGGTTGCAGCGTGTAGTCGCCGTGCAGCACGGGGTTGGGGTCGGCCGGGTCCGCCTGGTGCGGCGCCGATGGCACGAGCACGCCGGCGGTCCGCGCGATCGGGCGCTGCATCGCCCAGCGCACCCCGCCGCCCGCGAGCAGTGCGATCGACAACAGCAGCAGGGCGTTCAGGCGGTTCAGGGCGCGGGCTTGTGCAGGCGGCGCAGGAATACGCCCATTTCCTTCGCGGCCTGCTCGTCGCCGCGCTCGCGCGCGACCGCGATGCCGCGCTCGAACGTTTCGATCGCGCCGGCGACGTCGCCGGCGTCGGCGAGCGCGCGGCCGAGCAGTTTCCACGCGGCCGAGTAGTGCGGGTCGAACGCGAGCGCCTCGCGCAACGCGACCGCCGCGCCCGCGGCGTCGCCCTGGCCGAGCAGCGCGTTGCCGAGCGAGAAGCGCAGGAGTGCGCCGTCGCGAGGGCCACCGAGCTGGGTACGCAGGCGGGCGATGAAGTCCGGTTCCATCCGCCCATCATCGCGCGTCGGCGCGCCGGACACACGTGGGCCCGCAGGTTCCATCGAAACTCCCCGATTCGGCAGCCGTGGCCTCCCCAACGCACCAGCGTGATTCGGGATGACATGGCTTCGGCGGCGAGCCGGGCGAAAAACCGCTTTCGACCGGCAGCCGCCTACCCACCCGCGCGATGGATATCGTGCGTGACGACGCCGAGGTCACGATCGGGGACGATGAAGTACTCGGGGCGGGCGAGGCTGCGGCGCATGTCGTCGAGGCCGCCGCTCCAGTGCTCGCGCATCGTGGCCGCGCCGAACGCGTAGTCCTTGTACTGCTCCTCGTAGGACTTGGCGCGGTAGATCAGGTGCACGATGTTGAAGACGCGGTCGCAGAGCCAGGGCTCGAGTTCGCCGCGCAGATCCTCCGGCAGGCGGCCGCCGGGCATGCGCTCCAGCAACAGGCCGAGCGCGTTGCGCAGGCGCTGGCGGGCGGCGACCTGGTCGGTGCCCTGGCGCGTGCGGCTCGAATACTGGATGTCCTTCTGCCGCTCGAGCACGTCGAACACGGTCTTCGGCAACGGCCCGCGCGCGCTCCACAGATCGACCTGCAACACGAGCGTGTCGCGTCGCGGCGATGATTCCAGCACGTACTCGAGCGGCGTGTTGGAAACGAGGCCGCCGTCCCAGTAGAGCTCGCCCTCGACCGCAACGGCCGGGAACGCCGGGGGCAGGGCGCCGGAGGCGAGCACGTGCTCGGGCCGGATGCGTTCGCGCGCGGAATCGAAGTAGCGGAAATTGCCGGTCGCGACGTTGGTCGCGCCGATCGACAGGCGCACGCCATCGGCGTTGAGGCGATCGAAGTCGACGAGCCGCTCGAGTGTCGCCTTCAGCGGCGTGGTGTCGTAGAAGCTCGTCGCGGCGGCACTGCCATCGCTGAACGCGAACGGCGGCGGCAGGCGCGGCGTGAAGAAACCCTGCTGGCCGTGCGCGAGCGCACCCCAGGCGCCGAGCGCATTGATCCATGCGCTCAGCGGCGCGCTCGGCGGCAGCCAGTCGGAGATCCCGGCGAGCGCAGCGAGAGGCCAGGCGATCGCGTCGGCGGGCGCGCAGATCGTGTTCCAGAATTCCTGCAGGCGTTCGACGCGCCGCTCCGGCGCGTTGCCGGCGAGGATCGCGGCATTGATCGCACCGATCGACGTGCCGGCGAACCACGACGGCCGGATGCCCGCTTCGTGCAGCGCCTCGTAGACGCCGCACTGGTAGGCACCCAGTGCGCCTCCGCCCTGCAGCACGAGCGCCACCATTTCGTACTGGCGCGCCGAGTCCAGCGGCGAAGGCATCGCCGCGGATGCGCGGGCCCGGCGCGGCCGCGGATGGGATTGGCGATCCGCGGCGCCCGTCACCCGGCGCTTCACTGCATGCACCAGCCGTGGCTGACGATGATGCTCTGCCCGGTCAGTGCATTGGTCTGGAAGCCGGCGAAGAACAACGCGCACGCGGCGACGTCGTCGACCGTCGTGAACTCGCCGTCGACGGTGTCCTTGAGCATGATCTTCTTCACGACGTCGTCTTCGGAGATGCCGAATTCCTTCGCCTGTTCCGGGATCTGCTTCTCGACCAGCGGCGTGCGCACGAAGCCGGGGCAGATCACGTTGGCGCGCACGCCGTGCTCGGCACCTTCCTTGGCGACGACCTTGGCGAGGCCGATGAGGCCGTGCTTTGCGGTCACGTACGGCGCCTTCAGTTTCGACGCTTCCTTCGAATGCACCGAACCCATGTAGATGATCGCGCCGCCCCTGCCGCGCGCGTACATGTGGCGCAAGCACGCGCGCGTGGTGAGGAACGCGCCGTCGACGTGGATCGCCATGAGCTTCTTCCAGTCGGCGTAGGAGAACGTGTCGACCGGGTTGACGATCTGGATGCCCGCGTTGGAAACGAGGATGTCGACCGCGCCGAGCTGCTTCACGACCGCGGCGACGCCGGCGTCGACCGCGGCCTCGTCGGTCACGTCCATCGCGATGCCGATCGCCTTGCCGCCCTTGTCGACGAGTTCCTTCGCGGTCGCCTGCGCGCCGTCGAGGTTGAGGTCGGCGATCGCGACCGCCGCGCCGTTCGCCGCGTACACCTCGGCGATGCGTTTGCCGATACCGCTCGCCGCACCGGTCACGATTGCCACTTTGCCGTCGAGTCGCATGTGTCTTGGTTCCTTCTTTTCGAGCGGCGCATCGCGCCGAAAAAAAAAAAGGGCTCCGTCGCGCGAGGCGGCGGTGCCCAGGGAGTGTGAACGAAGCTGTCCGTTATGACCGGGCGTCGGCGCGGAAGTTCCGCAATGCAGCAAAACGATAGCTGAACGCCGCGGGGCCGTCACCGGGTCGTCAGGGATTGGACACGCCCTGGTTTTCGCGCGCGGGGGCGCGCGGATCGATGTCGAGGTCCTTGAGCTTGCGGTACAGATGGGTGCGCTCCATGCCGACCGCCTTGGCGAGCTTGCCGACACTGCCGCCGGCCGCATCGAGCTGGTGCAGCAGGTAGGCGCGCTCGAACTGCTCGCGCGCCTCGCGCAGCGGCAGCGAGAAGTCGATGCCGGGCGCGCCGGGCGTCGGTGTCGCGACCGCGCCGCCCGAACCGAGCGCGGCTTCCACTTCCTCGAGCGTGACTTCGCTCGTGCTGCCGAGCACGAGCAGGCGCTGGACGAGGTTGCGCAGTTCGCGCAGGTTGCCGGGCCATGCGTAATGGCGCAGGCGGTTCTGCACCGCGACCGGGAAATTGCGGTACGGCAGCTGGTCGCGGTTGGCGAACCAGTCGGTGTGGTAGCGCAGCAGCTCCGGGATGTCGTCGCCGCGCTCGCGCAGCGGCGGTACCGCGAGCGGCACGATCTTGAGCTGGTAGTAGAGCTCCTCGCGGAAGCGCCCGGCGGCGACGAGCGCGCCGAGGTCGTGCGCGGTCGCGGCGATCACCCGCGCATCGAGCGCGACCGGCTCGTGGCCACCGCAGCGGATCAGTGCACGCCGCTCGATCACGCTCGACAGGCGCAGCTGCAATTCCGGGTCGAGCTCCGCGACTTCGTCGAGGTAGAGCGTGCCGCCGTTCGCCTGTTCGAACAGGCCGTGCTGCACGCCGTTCGCATCCTCGGCGCCGAACAGCGCGAGCGCCGCGGTTTCACGCGCGATCGCGCCCGCCGCGACGGTCACGAACGGACCGGCGCGGCGCGCACTGCGATCGTGCAGTGCGCGCGCGATCGTCTCCTTGCCCGTGCCCGGCTCGCCGGCGACGAGCACGCCGGTGTCGTGCGCGGCGATCTTGTCGATCTGCGCGCGCAGTGCCTGCATCGCGCGACCGGACCCGACCAGGTCGCCGGGTGCAGGCAGCTGGCGGCGCAGGCCCTCGTTCTCGCGCTTGAGGCGCCCCGCTTCGAGCGCATGCCCCACCACGAGCAGCAGCTTGGCGAGCGAAATCGGTTTCTCGATGAAGTCCCAGGCGCCGAGGCGGGTCGCCTCCACCGCGGTTTCGACCGTGCCGTGGCCGCTGATCATGATGACCGGACACGGCAGGCCGCCGCGCTCGTTCCATTCTCGCAGCAGGCTGATGCCGTCGAGGTCGGGCATCCAGATGTCGAGCAGGACGACGTCGGGTCGCTGGCGCCGGCGCGCCTCGCGCGCGGCCGCGGCGGATTCGGCGAGGTCGACCGCGTAGCCTTCGTCTTCGAGGATGTCGCGGATCGTCGAGCGGATGTCCGGCTCGTCGTCGACCACGAGTACGCGTGCGGCTGCGGCCATCGCCCGTTCCAGCGTTGCGAAAAGGAGACAGCGAGGATAGCGCGAGCGCGCCGGGCGCGCGATGCCGCTCAGTCGCGCGACGTGTCGAGCGGCAAGCGCACGGTAAAGCGCGCGCCCCCTTCGGCGCGGTTCTCCGCGCGTACGCTGCCGCCATGCTCCTCGGCGATCTTCTTGACCACGGCGAGGCCGAGGCCGGTGCCGCGCGTCTTGCTGGTCGTGTACGGCTCGAACCAGCGCTCGCCGAAATCGGCCGGCAAGCCGGGTCCGTTGTCGGCGACCGAGAGCTCCACCCACGCTTCGCCGTCCTGTTCGAGCACGCGCGTGGCGACGACGAGCTGCGGCTTGCGTGTTTCGCCGATCGCCTCGAGCGCATTCTTGATCAGGTTGTGCAGCGCCTGGCGCAGCCGCACCGCATCGACGCGCACGCGCGGTTCGCCCGCGGCGAACTGGCGCGCGAGGCTCAGGCGCTGGTCGTTCTCGTACAGGTCGAGCACCTCGCCGAGCAGTGCGTGCAGCGCGAAAGGCCGCGGCGCGAGCTGCGGCGGCCGCGCGTAGTCGCCGAACGCATTGACCATCGTCTTGAGCGCCTCGACCTGGCTCACGATCGTGTGCGTGGCGCGGTCGATGAGTTCGCCTTCCTCGGGCGCGAGGCGCCCGTGTAAGCGCCGGCGCAGCCGCTCGGCGGCGAGCTGGATCGGCGTCAGCGGATTCTTCACCTCGTGCGCGAGGCGGCGCGCGACCTCGCCCCACGCCGCGTCGCGCTGCGCGCGGTTGAGCACGGTGAGATCGTCGAACACGGCGACGTAGCCGGCCTGCTGCGGGAGCGCGGTGCCTCGCACGATCAGGCTGCGCCGGCCCTGCGCGGTGTCGAGCACGACTTCCTCGCGCCATTCGCGCACGTCGTCGCGCAGGTGGCGCGCGAGCGGTTCGGTGAACGGCGCGAGTTCGACGTGCTGCCGGCCGATCTCGCCCGCGCTCGCGCCCACGTACTGCTCGAAGTCGACCCCGAGGATCGTGTCGGCGGCGCGGTTCGCGACGCGCAGGCTGCCGTCGCGATCGAAGCCGAGCACCCCCGCCGAGAGCCGTTCGAGCACGGCCTCGAGCCAGGCCCGCTGCTGTTCGGTTTCGCGCGCGCTCTTCTGCGCGCGTGCGCCGGCGAACTCGAGTTCGCGCGTCATCTGCGCGAACGAGGCGACGAGGAAACCGAATTCGTCGTCGCTCGGCGCGGGCAGCGGCGTGTCGTAGCGGCCGGCACCGACCGCGCGCGTCGCCGCCGCGAGGCGGCCGATCGGCGCGACGAGCCGGCGTGCGAGGCCGAACGCGGCGAGCACGACGACGAGCACGGACAGCAGCAGCACGAAGGTGAGGATCAGTGCGAAGGTGAGCTTGAGCGAGCCGCGCAGGAACTTCAGGCGCTGGAAATCGAAATTCGCGCGTTCGATGCGCGCGGTCAGCGGCTGCAGCCGCGCCGGCAGCGGAAACAACCCCTGCAGCAACCGCTCCTCGGCCTGCACGCCGGCGGCGGTCGTGATCGGCAGCACCACGCGCAGCGCGAGGCCGTTGTCGAACGGCTCCGCCGCGGCGTAGCGGCGATCGCCCTGCACGCGCAGCAGCACCGCGCTGTCGGGAATCGGCGGCTGCAGGTAGCGCGGATCGGAACTCGCGCTCGCCTCGATCCGGCCGTCGCCGCCGAGCACGCTGAGCTGGATCGCGCCGAGGCCGTCGATCGCGTCGTCGAGCAGTGCCTGCGCGCGTTCGGCCGGCTCGTCGCCGAGCCGCTGTGCGAGTTGCGCACTCGCGCCTTCGTCACGGTGCAGGTGTTCGTCGACGACCACGCGACCGAGCTCGAGCGCGTCGTCGAGCGCCTGCTCGAGGCGCAGGTTGAACCAGTTGTCGATCGTCGCGTCGAGGAAGCGCAGCGCGAAGCCATACACGAGGACGCTCGCCGGCAGGGCGAGCAGGATCAAGAGGCGCAGCAGGCGCCGGTTGAGCCTGGCGCCGGGCACGCCGCGCAGCACGTCGGCGCGCAGGCGCCACAGGCGCTGGCCGATCGCGCCGACCAGCACGACGAGCGCGACCAGCGCGGCGCCGAGCACCCAGCGGTAGTGCGCGGCGAAGCGCGTGCTGTCGGCGGCCGCGTCCTCGGCGAGCTTGAGCGATGCGACCAGCAGTGCCGCCACCGCCAATGCGGGCAGCACGCGCCGCAGCAGGAAGTTCAGTGCGTCGCGACGGGCCACGTGCTGTCCGCCGAAGCGAGTCGCCAGGCCGGTTCGAACAGCGCCGGCAGGCGCAGCGCACCCGGCAGCGCGGTCGGGTCGATCGCCGCGCGCACGTGCAATGGCGTGCCGTTCGCAAGCGCTGCGAACTCGGCCGGCAGGCGCAGGCGCAGCGAACCCAGCGCGGAAACGAGATAGGCCTGGGTGGCGAAGCTGCGCACGTCGTCGGCGTCGTCCAGGCGCAGCTGGTAACGGCGCGACAGCGGGAAGTAGCGCAGTTCGATCGTGCGTGTCGCGCGCGCCTTGACCCGCGGCCAATCGCCCGCGCGCAGGTCGACGACGAAGGTGATCGGGATGCCGTGGTCGAGCGCGTCCTGCATCGGCCCGCTCAGGCGGCAGTCGAGGCCGAGTTCGAGCGTCGCGCCGCCGTCGTAGCGCGCGAGCTGGGCGGCGCGCACGCCGAGCGAGCCCGGCGGCGCGAGCATGCCGCAGGCGCCGAGCGCAGCGGCGAGCACGCCCGCGAGCGCGGCGCGCACGGCCGGGCGCAGGCGTTCACGCGATTTTTTCGACCAGTGCATAGTAGAAGCCGTCCATGCCGCCCTCGCCCGGCAGGTTCTGGCGACCGGCGCCTGCGGCGTGGCCGTAGCCTTCGTCGAGCGGCATCGCGCGTGCATCATCCCGGCCACGCAGGAACTCGGCAAGCACGGCTTCGTTTTCCGCGCGCAGCAGCGAGCACGTCGCATAGAGCAGGCGCCCGCCCGGCGCGAGCAGCGGCCACAGCGCCGCGAGGATGCGCCCCTGGCTCGCGACCAGCGGCGCGATGTCGGCGCCGCGACGATGCAGCTTGATGTCGGGCTGGCGGCGCACGATGCCGGTGGCCGAGCACGGCGCGTCGACGAGGATGCGCTGGAACGGGCGGCCGTCCCACCATGCGGCAGGCTCGCTCGCGTCGCCCGCAGCGATGGTCGCGGCGAGGCCGAGGCGCTCGAGGTTTTCGCGCACGCGCGGCAAGCGCGCGGCGTCGGCGTCGAGCGCGAGCAGATCGACGTCGGCGCGCTCGAGCAGGTGCGCGCTCTTGCCGCCGGGCGCGGCGCAGGCATCGAGCACGCGCATGCCGGCCGCCGGCTCGAGCAGGTCGGCGACGCGTTGCGCGGCGCCGTCCTGCACCGAGAACGCGCCCTCCGCGTAGCCGGGCAGGCGCGTCACGTCCGCGCTCTGGGCGAGCACGATCGCATCGGCGAGGCCCTCCGGCCCTTGCGCGGCGATGCCTGCATCGGCGAAGCGCGCGAGCAGGGTCTCGCGCGTCGTGCGCCGGCGGTTCGCGCGCAAGGTCAGCGGCGCTTCGCGATTGTCGGCGGCGAGGATCGCGGCCGCCTGCTCCGGCCAGTCGCGTTCGATCGCGTCGATGAGCCAGCGCGGATGCGCATGGCGCGACACCGGATCGCGATCGAGCTCCGCCTCGATCGCCGCGCGTTCGCGCAGGAAGCGCCGCAGCAGCGCATTGGCGAGGCCTGCGTACTGCGGCTGGCCGAGCGCGCGCACCGCCTCGACCGACGCGGCGACGACCGCGTAGTCGGGCAGCCCAAGCACCGCGAGCTGGGCGATCGCGAGCACGAGCAGCGCGCGCACTTCGCGCGCCTTCGGCGGCAGCGGCTTGTCGAGCATATGCGCGAGCACGGCGTCGAAGCGCAACCACCAGCGCGAGGATTCGAACAGCGAAGCGGCGAGCAGCGCGCGGTCGCGCGGATCGGCCACGCGCGGATTCGCTTCGGCGAGCGCACCGCGCAGCGAGGCGCCGTCGAGCGCGACGCGGGCGAGCGCGCGCGCGGCGTCGGCGCGCAGCGCCGCGCCCGGCGGCACCGCCGGCGTGCGCGCGCGGCGCGAAGGACCCTGCGGCGGAGGGCTCACGCGGCGACGCCGTCGCGACGCGCGTTGAGCCAGTCGCGCACCGCGATGCGCCGGCCGCCTTCGCGCTGCAGCTCGGTGATGCGCAGCACGCCGGCGCCGGTCGCGACGTCGATCGCGTCGCGCTGGCGCGCGACGACCTGCCCCGGCGCGCCGCCCGCGTCGCCGTCGATCGCCTCCGCCGCCCAGATGCGCAGGCGCTCGCCGTCGATGACGGCTTCGGCGACCGGCCACGGGTCGAATGCACGCACCTTGCGCGCGAGCGCCAGCGCGGATTCGTTCCAGTCCAGGCGTGCCTCGGCCTTGTCGAGCTTGTGCGCGTACTCGACGCCGTCGGCGCGCTGCGGCGTCGGCACGAGCGCCTCGCCGCGCAGTACGCGCGCGAGTCCGGTGGCCAGCGTCTGCGCGCCGAGCGCGGCGAGCCGGTCGTGCAGGCTCCCGCCGGTGTCTTCGGCCGCGATCGGCGTGCGCGCCTCGAGGAGCACGGGGCCGGTGTCGAGGCCGGCTTCCATCTGCATGAGGTCGACACCCGTTTCGGCGTCGCCGGCGAGGATCGCGCGCTGGATCGGCGCCGCGCCGCGCCAGCGCGGCAGCAGCGAGGCATGCACGTTCCAGCAGCCGAGCCGTGGCAGTGCGAGCGCGGCCTTGGGCAGGATCAGGCCGTAGGCGACCACGACGAGAAGATCCGGCGCATAGGCCACCAGGCGCGCGCGCGCGGCCGCATCACGCAAGGTCTGCGGTTGCTCGAGCGGCACGTTCGCCGCGAGCGCCGCCTGCTTGACCGGGCTCGCGGCGAGCTTGCGCCCGCGCCCGGCCGGCCGGTCCGGCTGCGTGTAGACCGCGACCACCTCGGCCCCGCTCGCGAGGCACGCTTCGAGCGAAGGCACCGCGAATTCGGGCGTGCCGGCGAAAACGAGGCGCAAGGGTTTGGGCATGGCGATTCGAATCCTCAAGCGAAAGCGAAGATTGGAACACGGAGCACGCGGAGCACACGGAGAAGCAAGAAAAAGGTCGGAGAACATCTTCTCCGAATGAGCTCTTCGCGGTGTGCTCCGTGCGCTCGTGTTTCAGGCTTTCGCTTTGACGCGTGCGAGCGGCGGTCAGGCGCTCTGGCGGCGCTTCTTCTCGAGGCGCTTGAGCAGCAGCGAGCGCTTGAGCGGCGACAGGTGGTCGACGAACACCTTGCCGACGAGATGATCCATCTCGTGCTGGATGCAGACCGCGAGCGGGCCTTCGAAGTCGCGCTCGAACGCGTTGCCGTCGACGTCCTGCGCGGCGACCTTCACGTGCAGCGCGCGCTCGACGTCGGCGAAGATGCCCGGGAACGACAAGCAGCCTTCCTGGAATACCTGCACGCAGTCCTTCTCGAGGATGCGCGGGTTCATCAGCACGAGCGGCTGGTCGGAGTTCTCCGACATGTCGGCGACGAGCAGCTGCTGGTGCACGTTGACCTGGGTCGCGGCGAGACCGACGCCGGGCGCCGCGTACATCGTTTCGAACATGTCGGCGACGAGCTGCTTGAGCGCAGCGTCGAACACGGTGATCGGCTGCGCCTTCGTGCGCAGGCGGGGATCGGGGAATTCGAGGATCGGAAGCAGGGCCATGGCAGTCCCAGTATGCGGCCGGGGCGGGTGGTGCAAGGGCCGGGCCAGCCATTCTAGCCGGCGCGGGCCGGCCACGGCAGTCCCGACGGCCCGGCTCGGGGCCGCCGGGGAGGCCCGCCGTGGCGTTCCGGGGCTGCGACGCAGTTCGTTTTCCTGCGCCTAACTTTTCCATTACACTCGGGAAAACCTTTGGGGATCGGGGGATTGGCAGTCATGCTTAAAAAACTCCTTTCGGTTTCGGCGGGCCTGCTGCTGACGCTGACGGTGTACGCCGCGACGACGGAGTGGGCGGACAACCATCCGGACCGATACGTCGTCAAGAAAGGCGACACCCTGTGGGACATTTCGGCCCGCTTCCTCAAGAAGCCGTGGCATTGGCCGGAGATCTGGCAGGACAATGGCCAGATCAAGAACCCGCACCTCATCTATCCGGGCGACGTGCTCGTCATCAACGACCACCGCCTCGGCACCGAGGGCGGCTTCGGTCCGCACGTGCGCTCGTCCTCGTACGAGGACGCGATCCCGCCGATCCCGCTGTCCGCGCTCAAGCAGTGGTTGCAGAACGTGCGCATCGTCGGCGAAGACGACCTGCGCGACGCGCCGCACGTGGTCGGCATCGAGGAGAACCAGCTGCGCGGCACGCCGGGCCAGCTCGTCTACATCCGCGGCCTCGCCGCGCAGCCGGGTACGCGCCTCGCGCTGGTGCGTCCGAGCGGCCGCTACTACGACATGCCGCCGGAAGACGACGGCCGTCCGCGCGAGGTCCATCGCCAGGCGAAGGACGATTTCCACGACCGCCGGCCGGATCTGCTCTGGCGACACGGCCCGAACGAATTCACGCTGTCGGGCAACGTGCGTTTCCTCGGTTACGAAGTGCGCGAGTTCGGCGTCGTCGAAGTCACGCGCAGCGCCGACGTCTCGTCCGCACTCATCATCAGCTCCGACTTCGAGGCCAAGGCCGGCGACTACGTGTTGCCGATCGATCCGCGCCCGTACGACGACCAGTACGTGCCGCACGCGCCGGGCAAGGTGCCCGAGAACATGCGCGTCGTCGCCTTCAGCGACGCGCTCAACGCGGTCGGTCCGCGCCAGGTCGTCGCACTCTCGCGCGGCAGCGAGGATGGCATCGAGAACGGCCAGACCTTCAGCATCTATCATGAAGGCGAGGACGTCGTCGACGACACCGACTACCCGGAAGGCAGCGTGAAGCGCTTCTTCCATCCGCGCGACGCGCGCGCGACGTTGCCGCCGGAGTACATCGGCCACGTGATGATCTTCCGTACGTTCCAGCGCGTGAGCTACGGCCTGGTGATGGATGCGGTGAAGCCGGTGCACATCTGCGACTTCATGTTCGATCCCGACCGCACGCCCTGACCTGTCGGCGTGCCCCGGCACGCCCGAGCGACGATTTCGCACGCGGCGCGATGGCAACATCGCGCCGCGTGCTTTTTGGGGCTGGCTAGACTCGCCGGATGGACATCCCGGCGAACCGCGCGCGGCTCGAAGCCTGGCTCGTGCTGCTGCGCGCGCCCGGGCTCGGCCCGGCGACCTTGCGCGAGCTGCTCGCGGAAACCGGCGATGCGCCGCGCGCACTTGCGCTCGCGCGGCGCGGCGGCCACGAGCGCACGCGCGATGCGGCGTGCCGCGACTGGCTGCGTGCGCCCGACGCGACGCTGATCGAAGCCGATCTCGCCTGGCTTGCGCAGCCACGGCACGCGCTGCTCGCCTGCGACGAAGCCGATTTCCCTGCCCTGCTCGACGACACCTCGACGCCGCCCGCAGCGCTGTTCGTCGCCGGCGCCTGCGACGCGCTCTGGTACCCGCAGCTCGCGATCGTCGGCAGCCGCAGCGCGACCCAGGGCGGCTTGGCGACTGCCGTCGCATTCGCGCGCGCGCTCGCCGCTGCGGGCTTCGCCATCACGAGCGGGCTCGCCGAAGGCATCGACGGCGCCGCGCATGCGGCCACGCTCGATGCGGGCGGCACGACGATCGCCGTGCTCGGCACCGGTGCGGATGTCGTCTATCCGGCCCGCCACCGCGATCTCGCCGCGCGCATTGTCGCCCGCGGCGGCGCACTGGTCAGCGAGTTCCCGCTCGGCACGCCGCCGCACCCGACCCACTTTCCGCGCCGCAACCGCATCATCGCCGGGCTCGCGCTCGGCACGCTCGTCGTCGAGGCCGGGCTGCGCTCGGGTTCGCTGCTGACCGCGCGCCAGGCTGCCGAAGCGGGGCGCGAGGTGTTCGCGATCCCGGGCTCGATCCACAACCCGCTCTCGCGCGGCTGCCACCAGCTGATCCGTACGGGTGCCAGGCTCGTCGAAACCGCCGAGGAGATCGGCGCGGAGCTCGCCCCGCTCGCGCAGCGCCTCGGCGCGAGCCTGCGCGAACGCCTGGGCGGGCTCGAAGAGCCGTCCGCCGCGCTGCCCGCCCCGTGCCGGCTCGGCACGGCCGCGCGCGCGGACGACCCCGACTACGCCCGCCTGTACGCCGCCCTCGATCACGACGCGCTCGGCATCGACACCCTCGCCGAGCGCAGCGGCCTGCCCGTCGCGGCGCTGTCGTCGATGCTGCTGATGCTCGAACTCGAGGGCGAGGTCGTCGCCGAACGGGGCGGCTATGCCCGCCGGGCCGGTCCACTCCGATGAAAAAAGGTGAATCCCGCCTTGTGTTGCGCCGATCCGGCCGCACACACGCACGGCGCCGGCCGGGACGACCGGCGGCATTGGTCGGCTTGACAGGCCGGCACGCGGCGTGTTTCCACTAAATATAGAGAGAACGACCGCGTGCCGTCGGCGCGCCCGTCCCGGCGCTGCCGGTGACCCTACCCGCGCGATCCGCGCCGCGCCCGCACCGACCGCCAAGGACCGTACATGGCAAAGAACCTCCTGATCGTCGAGTCGCCTGCCAAGGCGAAGACGATCAACAAGTACCTCGGCAAGGATTTCCACGTGCTGGCGTCGTACGGCCACGTGCGCGACCTCGTGCCGAAGGAGGGCGCGGTCGACCCCGATCGCCACTTCCAGATGAACTACGAGGTCATCGACAGGAACGAGAAGCACGTCGATGCGATCGCCAAGGCGGCCAAGGCGGCGGACTCGCTCTACCTCGCGACCGACTTGGATCGCGAAGGCGAGGCGATTTCCTGGCACATCGCGGAGATCCTCAAGGCGCGCAAGCTGCTCGAGGGCAAGACGCTGCACCGTGTCGTGTTCAGCGAGATCACGCCGCGGGCGATCAAGGAGGCGGTCGCACATCCGCGCGCGCTGTCGATGGACCTCGTCAATGCGCAGCAGGCGCGCCGCGCGCTCGACTACCTCGTCGGCTTCAACCTGTCGCCGGTACTCTGGCGCAAGGTGCAGCGCGGCCTGTCGGCGGGCCGCGTGCAGTCGCCCGCGCTGCGCATGATCGTCGAGCGCGAGGAAGAGATCGAAGCGTTCAAGGCGCGCGAGTACTGGTCGATCGAAGCCGACTGCGCACACCCGGACACGCGCTTCAAGGCGCGCCTCTTGAAGCTGCGCGGCAAGAAGTTCGAGCAGTTCGACCTCACCAACGAAGCCGACGCGATGGCCGCGCGCAGCGCGCTCGAGCGCTCCGCGCAGGGCCGCCTCGTCGTCGCCAACATCGAGTCGAAGGAACGCAAGCGCCGTCCCGCGCCGCCGTTCACGACGTCGACCCTGCAGCAGGAAGCCGCGCGCAAGCTCGGCTTTTCGACCAGCCGCACGATGAAGATCGCGCAGGGCCTCTACGAAGGCGTCGCGCTCGGCGACGAGGGTGTGGTCGGCCTCATCACCTACATGCGTACCGACGCGGTGCACCTGTCGGCCGAAGCGATCCATGAACTACGCGACGTGATCGGCAAGGACTACGGCCCGCAGGCATTGCCCGAGGCGCCGCACTACTACCGCAACAAGTCCAAGAACGCGCAGGAGGCGCACGAGGCGATCCGACCGACCTCGGCGCTGCATCGCCCGCGCGATGTCGCGCCGTACCTCAACGACGAGCAGCGCAAGCTGTATGACCTCATCTGGAAGCGCGCAGTCGCCTGCCAGATGCAGCACGCGACCTTGAACACGGTCAGCGTCGACCTCGACGCCGGCGGCGATTCGCTGTTCCGCGCGAGCGGCACGACCGTGGTCGATCCCGGCTTCCTCGCCGTGTACGAGGAAGGGCGCGATGCGAAGGGCGCGGAGGACGACGACGAGGGCCGCAAGCTGCCGAAGATGCAGATCGGCGAAGCGGTGCCGCTCGCCGCGATCGACGCCGAGCAGCATTTCACCGAGCCGCCGCCGCGCTACTCCGAAGCGTCGCTGGTGAAGGCGCTCGAGGAATACGGCATCGGCCGCCCGTCGACCTACGCGAGCATCATCCAGGTGCTGCTCAACCGCGAGTACGTCACGCTCGACAGCCGCCGTTTCCGCCCGACCGACGTCGGCCGCGCGGTCGCGAAGTTCCTCTCCGGGCACTTCACCCAGTACGTCGACTACGACTTCACCGCCAAGCTCGAGGACGAACTCGACGCAGTCAGCCGCGGCGAAGAGGACTGGGTGCCGCTGCTCGAGAAGTTCTGGAAGCCGTTCAAGGCCACGGTCGACGAGAAGAGCGAGACCGTCGACCGCTCGGAGGCGACCGGCGCCCGCGAACTCGGCATCGACCCCAAGAGCGGGAAGCCCGTGCAGGTGCGCCTCGGCCGCTACGGGCCGTTCGCGCAGATCGGCAGCAAGGACGACGAGGACAAGCCGACGTTCGCGAGCCTGCGCCCGGGCCAGAGCATGCACACCATCACGCTCGCGGAAGCACTCGAGCTGTTCAAGCTGCCGCGCAAGCTCGGCCAGGCCGATGACGGCGAGGAGATCACGGTCGGCGTCGGGCGCTTCGGCCCGTTCGTGAAGCACGGCGCGATGTACGCCTCGCTCAAGCCCGAAGACGATCCGTACACGATCGAACTGCCGCGCGCGCTCGAACTCGTCCGCGAGAAGGCCGAACTCATCGCCAACCGCATCATCAAGGACTTCGGCAACGGCATCCAGGTGCTCAACGGCCGCTACGGGCCGTACATCACCGACGGCGACAAGAACGCGCGCATCCCGAAGGACAAGGAGCCGCGCGAACTGACCGAGGCCGAATGCGTGGAATTGCTCGCGGCGGCGCCAAACCGGCCCAAGCGCGGCGGACGCTTCGGCAAGAAGGCGCCGGCGAAGAGCGCGAAAACAACGGCGGAAGCCGCCGCGAAGAAGGCAGCAGTGAAGAAGGCGCCGGCGAAAAAGGTTGCGGCCAAGAAGACAGCCGCAAAGAAGGCTCCCGCCAAGAAGGCCGCCGCGAAGAAGAGTGCCGCCAAGAAGACGGCAGGCTGAACCGCGATGACGGCCGCCTCATCGGCTGGTGATCTCGCCAAGGGCGTCGCCGTGCTGCGCCGCGGCGGCATCGTCGCCTATCCGACCGAGGCCGTGTTCGGGCTCGGCTGCGATCCGCACGACCATGCCGCAGTCGAGCGCCTGTTCGCGCTCCAGCAGCGGCCGCCGACGCAGGGTGTGCTGCTGATCGGCGCCGAGTTCGCGCACGTCGCGCCCTACATCGACCTCGCCGCGACGCCCGCGGCTGCGCTCGAACGCGCGCAGGCAAGCTGGCCCGGGCCGCACACCTGGATCTTCCCGCGCGCGGCCGGCGTGCCGGAGTGGATCGCCGGCGGCCATGCCGGCATCGCGCTGCGCGTCACCGCGCATCCACCGGCCGCCGCGTTGTGCCGCGTCTTCGGCGGCGCGCTCGTGTCGACCAGCGCCAATCGCCATGGCGAGCCGCCCGCGCGCCGAGCCGAAGACGTGCGCCATGCCTTTCCGACCGGCATCGATGCGATCCTGAACGGCGAAACCGGGGGACTTGAGCGGCCGACGCCGATCCGCGACGCTATCACCGGGGAGAGTGTGCGGAGCTAGCGGGCACGGCGCCTGCCGGCTTGGACGGCAACGCTGGCTTCGAGGGGAGGGCATCCATGTCGGCGGTACCCGAAGGCGATGTCGCAGCATGCGCGGCATTGCCGTTGCTCGCGCGCGCCGACGCGGCGCGCACGCTCGCCTGGCGCGGCGGCCGCCCCGTCGGCACTGCCGAGTTCCTCGCCGACGTCGGAGCGGTCGCGGCGGCACTGCCGTCGCACGCCGATGCGATCAACCTCTGCGAGGACCGCTACGCGTTCCTCGTCGCGCTGTGCGCGGTCGCCTGCCGCGGCCGCACGAACCTGCTGCCGTCCGCGCGCACGCCGCAGGCCATCGGCGAGATCCTCGCGGCTCATCCCGGCAGCTACGCCCTCGGCGACGTCGAGCCGCCCGCGTTCGACGGCCGCGTCGTGCGCCTGCCGCCGCTCGGCGTGCACGGCGGACGCCACGACATTCCCGTCATCGCAGCCGATCAGGTCGTGGTGATCGGCTACACCTCGGGCAGCACCGGCCAGCCGAAGCCTAACGCGAAGACCTGGGGCTCGTTCCGGGCGAGCACGGCGCTCAACGTCGGTGCGTTCGCGGCGCTGCCCGGCCTCGGTGGCGTGGACGCGCAGATCGTCGCGACCGTGCCGCCGCAGCACATGTACGGCATCGAGCTGTCGATCCTGCTGCCGCTGCTCGGCCCGTTCGGCGTACATGCGGGTCGTCCGCTGTTCCCTGCCGACGTCGCCGACGCACTCGCCGCCGTGCCCGCGCCGCGTGTGCTGGTGACGACGCCAGTGCACCTGCGCGCGCTGCTGCGCGAGCCGCTGGCGCTGCCGCCGCTCGCCGCGATCACCTCGGCGACCGCGCCGCTGGCGCAGGAACTCGCCGCGGAAGCGGAAGCGCGCTACGGCGCACCCGTGCTCGAGCTGTTCGGCTCGACCGAAACCTGCGTGATCGCGCGCCGCCGCTGCGCCCTCGGCGAAGACTGGCACTTGTACCCCGAGGTCGCGCTGAAGCCGCAGCCCGACGGCACGCTCGTCGATGCGCCGCATTTCGTCGCGCCGGTCGTCCTGGCCGATCTCGTCGAACTCTTGCCTGGCCATGCGTTCCGCCTGCGCGGCCGGCATGCCGACCTCGTCGAGATCGCCGGCAAGCGCGCCTCGCTCGGCGACCTCACGCGCCGCGTGAGCGCACTGCGCGGCGTCGAGGACGCGGTCGTGCTGCAACTCGAGGAACCCGACGCGACCGGCGTGCGCCGCATCGCCGCCCTCGTCGTCGCCCCGACCCGCTGCGAGGCGGATCTGTTGCAGGAATTGCGCTCGGCGAGCGATGCGGCTTTCCTGCCGCGTCCGTTGCGCAAGGTCGCCGCGCTGCCACGCAACGAAACCGGCAAGCTCCCGCGCGCCGAACTGCTGGCTGCGTTGCGCGAGTGATGCAGGGGTGGGGTGCGGTGCGGCGTGGCGCGGTGGGACTCGTGCCGTGATGCCTCGCAACCATCGAGGGCTTTGCAGGCGTCCGGCGGGACCCGCGCACGAAGCGATCCGCACATGCGCAACCTTCCGGCGCTTCGTCCAGCCCCTACGATGTGTCGCACATATTGCGCGATGGGCGATACGGGACGCGATGGGGCGGCGTCCGGTGGGACCCGCGCAGTAGCGATCCGCACATGCGCGACCTTCCGCGGCGCTGCGTCCCACCCTACGACGTGTTGCACAAATTGCGCGTCCCGCGACGTGAAGCAAGCGTTGATGCGCTTGCGCGCAGCGATTGATGGGACCCACGCCTGGCGTGACCCTTCATCGAAACGTGCTCCACTTTGAAAGTGCGGCCATGGACGGCCGCTCTGGACGACCCCGAAGCCGTAGCACACGCTTGCACGCAGCCCGGCCAAACAGCGGCATTCAAGGACGAACGCAAAAGAAAATGCCCCGAGGGCCAGGGGGAGCCCTCGGGGCGGGGGAAGCCGATCTGGGGAGGGATCGGGCTTCGCGGGTTGCACTCAGGGAGGTGAGTCAACCAGGGTGCCGTTGCGTGCACCCGGAAACATAGATCGGGATCGGGCGAGAAAGTTTCCAGTCCGGTTCGGGGATCGTTTAGCGGGCATTCATGGTTGGGTTAGCCCGTGCATTCGTCCCTGAATGCTGGATCGGGGCGGGCCGCGCGGGGTGGGTGCAGGGATTGTCGGGTCATCCAGAGCGGCCGTCCGTGGCCGCACTTTCAATGTGAAGCACGCTTCGATGACGCGTGCGTCGCGACGTGGGTCCGTCCGTGCTCAGTGGGCCTCGTCCCAGTTCGCGCCGACGCCGACATCGACCACGAGGGGCACGCCGAGTTCGGCGGCGCCGGCCATGCGCTCGCGCACGCCCTGGACGATCGTGTCGACAGCATCCTCTCGCACCTCGAACACGAGTTCGTCGTGCACCTGCATGAGCATGCGCGCACCGTCCTCGCGCTCCTGCAACCAGGCGTCGACCGCGATCATCGCGCGCTTGATGATGTCGGCCGCGGTGCCCTGCATCGGCGCATTGATCGCCGCACGCTCCGCGCCTGCGCGTTGCGCGGCGTTGCGCGAGTGGATGTAGTCGAGGTGGAGGCGTCGGCCGAACACGGTTTCGACGTAGCCGTCGCGGTGCGCCTGCTCGCGCACGCGTTCCATGAAGTCGCGCACGCCCGGGTAACGCGAGAAGTACCTCGCCATGTAGTCCTGCGCTTCGCCACGGCCGACGCCGAGCTGGCGCGCGAGGCCGAATGCGCTCATGCCGTACATGAGGCCGAAGTTGATCGCCTTCGCCGCGCGTCGCTGGTTGCCGTCGACCTGTTCGAGCGGCAGGCCGAACACCTCCGCCGCGGTCGCGCGATGCACGTCCTGGTTGCCGTGGAACGCGGCGAGCAGGCCCGGGTCGCCGGACAGGTGCGCCATGATGCGCAGCTCGATCTGCGAGTAGTCGGCAGCGACGACCTTCCATCCGGGTGGCGCGACGAACGCCTGGCGGATGCGCCGGCCTTCCTCGGTGCGGATCGGGATGTTCTGCAGGTTCGGCTCGACCGACGACAGGCGGCCGGTCGCCGCGGTCGCCTGGTTGTAGCTCGTGTGCACGCGCCCAGTGCGCGGGTTGACGTTGTCGGCGAGCTTCTCGGTGTAGGTCGAGCGGAGCTTGGCGAGGCCGCGGTAATCGAGGATGAGGCGCGGCAGTTCGTGCTGGTCGGCAATGGCCTCGAGCGCTTCCTCGTTCGTCGACGGCTGCCCACTCGGTGTCTTCATGAGCGCAGGCAGCTTCAGTTCGTCGAACAGGATCGCCTGCAGCTGCTTGGGCGAATCGAGGCTGAAGCTGCGGCCGGCGATCGCATGCGCGCGTTCGTTGATCTCGTGCATGCGCCGCGCGAGCTCGTGGCTCTGCTGCTTGAGCGCGACGGTGTCGACCAGCACGCCGTGCTGCTCCATGCGCGCGAGCACGGGCACGAGCGGGATCTCGATCGTCTGGTAGACCTCGCGCAGGCGCGGCTCGGCTTCGAGCTTTCCCCACAGCGCGCGGTGCAGGCGCAGCGTGACGTCGGCGTCCTCGGCGGCGTAGCGGCAGGCGGTGTCGAGGTCGACCTGCGAGAACGGGATCTGCTTCGCACCGCGTCCGGCCACCTGCTCGTACGGCACGGTTTCGTAGCCGAGATGGCGCTTGGCGAGCGTGTCCATGTCATGGCGCGATGCGGTCGAGTTGAGCACGTACGATTCCAGCATCGTGTCGTGCGCGACGCCGCGCAACGCGACGCCGTGGGTCGAGAGCACGTTGATGTCGTACTTGGCGTGCTGGCCCACCTTCGGCCGCGTGGCGTCCTCGAGCAGCGGCCTGAGCCGCGCGAGCACGCGTGCGGCGTCGAGCTGCGCCGGCGCGCCGGGGTAATCGTGCGCGAGCGGGATGTAGGCGCCCTCGCGCGGCGCGGCGGCGATCGCCACGCCGACGATGCGCGCCTGCAGCGGATCGAGCGAATCGGTTTCGCTGTCGAACGCGATGAGGTCGGCAGCCGCGAGCTTCGCCAGCCACGCATCGAGCTGCGCCTCGGTCGTCACGAGTTCGTACCGGCCGGGCCCGGTGAGTTCGGGATCCGTGCTCGGCACCGGCGGCGGCGAGATGCCGCGCACGCCGAATTCGCGCCGCTGCGGCAGCTCGGCCGCGGGCAGGTCCGGTGCGGCACGCGCGGCCGGCTCGGTGCCGGCGTCGAGTTCCTTCAGCGCCGCATTGAACTCGTAGCGGCGATACAGCGTGCGCAGCGTGTCGGTGTCGCGTTCGCGCAAGTGCAGGTCGCGCGGCCCTTGCGCGAGCGGCACGTCGGTGCGGATCGTCGCGAGTTGGCGCGACAGCGGCAGTTGCGGCAGCGCCTTGCGCAGGTTCTCGCCGATCTTGCCGCCGACTTCGTCGGCGTGCGCGATCACGCCGTCGAGCGTGCCGTACTGGGCGAGCCATTTCGCCGCGGTCTTCGGCCCGCACTTTTCGACGCCGGGGATGTTGTCGATGCTGTCGCCCATGAGCGCGAGGTAGTCGACGATCTGCTCCGGCCGCACGCCGAACTTGTCGAACACCGCGGCGGCATCGAGCGTCGTGTTGGTCATCGTGTTGACGAGTTCGATGCCGGGCACGACCAGTTGGGCGAAATCCTTGTCGCCGGTCGAGATCGTGACCTCGATGCCGTCGTCGACCGCACGCCGCGCGAGCGTGCCGATCACGTCGTCGGCTTCGACGCCGTCGACGCGCAGGATCGGGAAGCCGAGTGCGCCGACGATCGCATGCATCGGTTCGACCTGCGCGAGCAGGTCGTCGGGCATCGCCTGGCGGTTCGCCTTGTATTCGGCGTAAAGATCGTCACGGAACGTGCGCCCGGGCGCATCGGCGACGAACGCGACGTAGTCGGGACGCTGCTTGAGGATCGTACGCAGCATGTTGACGACGCCGAACAGCGCGCCGGTCGGCTCGCCGGCCGCGTTGGTCAGCGGCGGCAGGGCGTGGAACGCGCGATACAGGTACGACGAACCGTCGATGAGGACGAGGCGGGGCATGGCGGGCTTGCAAGGCGACGGGCGCGCAGCTTCGCGCGCGCCCGCCCGCATTGCAACGCCGGCGCGCGCCTCAGCAGCCCTGCGGCGCGGGATTGAGTGTGCACAGGTCGAGCATCAGCAGCGTGTTCTCCATCTCGTCGCGGAAGACCACGTCGCCATTGACGAACAGCGGCACCTGCGGATAGTCGACTTCGGCGATGCCCGGATTGACACGCCAGCGGATCGACTGGTTGCCGAGCTGCACCTGGGTCGCGCGCAGCGGGATCAGGATCTCGAGCCAGAAGCCCTGCGCCATGCCCCAGGCGCTGCTGTTCTGGAAACCGCCCCGCAGCGGGCGCACCGCAAGGCCTTCCAGGCCCTGCGGAAACGTCGTCGGGCAGCCGTAGTCGGGGTCGGTGTTCATGTCGTGCAGCCGATCGGGGTTGGGCAGGACCGCGAAGCAGAACGTCGGGTTGTTCGCCGACACCGCGGTTTCGACGCCCGGCGGCAGCAGCAGCTCGAGGCCGACCACGCTGCCGCCGCAGGGATTGCCTGGGTGGCCGAGCACGACGTGGGTGTAGAACACCTCGCCGACCGCGGGCGAGAAATCCGGTGGCGGATGGCTGAAGCCGGTGTAGGCCATGACGCGGGTGCCATAGATCGGCGGATCGCTGGCGCAGGCCCAGACCGAGCCGATGCTCACGAACACGCCGTTGAACCACGGCGTGACCATCTCCGGGCCGGGCAGCGTCAGGGGGCCGGTCGGCGGCGGCACCGGCAGGGGTTGTGCGAACGCAGTCGACAGGGCCAGTGCGAACCCTGCCGCAGTCTGCGCGATGGGTCGAGGTCGTATGATCATGGGGGAACGTTCCGAAGGCGGGCTCGATGACTGGTACGAAGAACCGCGGCGAAAGCCCTCACGGCCCGCCGCAGCGGCCGTCGGTTCGGTGCACGCATGCGGGCGCCCGGGTGGGCGGCCGTGGCTGAAGCGCCGGCCGACCACGAGGTCACGCGCCTCATCGCGGCCTGGCGCGACGGCGACGAGGGTGCGCGCGAGGCGCTGGTCGAACGCGTCTACGCGAACGTGCGCGCGATCGCGGCGCAGTCGCTGCGGCAGATGCCGGGCGCGACGCTGAGCGCGACCGATCTCGCCCACGAGGCGTTGATCCGCCTGCTCGGCACCGATGCGGCGTGGAGCGATCGCCGCCATTTCTTCCACGTCGCCGCGCAGGCGACGCGGCAGATCCTCGTCGACGCGGCGCGCCAGCGCCTCGCGTCCAAGCGCGGCGGCGGCGCGGAGAAGGTCGAGCTCGACGCCGCGCTCGGCGTCGCGGCGAACGACGGCGACGCCGAGCTCGTGCGCATCGACGACGCGTTGCGTGACCTGCAGCAGAGCGACGCGCGGCGCGCACAGATGATCGAACTGGTGTATTTCGGCGGCCTCAGCCGGATCGAGGTCGCGCAGGCGCTGCAGGTGTCGG
This sequence comes from Dokdonella sp., assembly GCF_051958935.1. Lineage (GTDB taxonomy): Bacteria > Pseudomonadota > Gammaproteobacteria > Xanthomonadales > Rhodanobacteraceae > Dokdonella_A. Next base: position 26,224 of record NZ_JBQCFP010000070.1, read on the forward strand.
AAGGTACGGTCGACCGCGACCTGCGCCTCGCGCGCGCCTGGCTGCGCAGCGCGCTCGAAGCGTGAACGCGCCGACGCTCGACACGCTGGCACCGCATTTCGAGCGCCTGCGCACGCTCGATCCGCGCCGGCGTGCGGAGGAGATCGCCAAGCTCTCGCTCGACACCGGCTCGCGCGCGCGCCTCGCGCGCCTGCTCGCCGCCGACGATGCCGACGGCGACCCGCTCGCCGAAGCGATCGCACGCGGCGCGGCGCGCCTGCACGCGCAAGTGCCACGCGAGTTCGGTGCCTGGCGCCTCGTGCGCGAACTCGGCGCCGGCGGCATGGGCACCGTGTTCCTCGCCGAGCGCGCCGACGGCCAGTTCGAGCGCGCCGTCGCGATCAAGTTGCTGCGTGGCTTCCCCACGCGCGAAGCGACGCGGCGCCTGCGCCAGGAGCGGCAGATCCTCGCCGGCCTTGATCACCCGAACATCGCACGCCTGCTCGACGGTGGCGAAACCGCCGAAGGCCAGCCCTGGCTCGCGCTCGAGTACGTCGACGGCGTGCCGCTGCTCGACCATGTCGCGCTGCACGCGCCGACGCTGCGCGATCGCCTCGCGCTGTTCGAGGCGATGCTCGACGCGGTCGCGCACGCGCACAGCCATCTGGTCGTGCATCGCGACATCAAGCCCGCCAACGTGATGGTCGCTGCCGACGGCACGGTCAAGCTGCTCGACTTCGGCATCGCGCGCCTCGTCGAGGCGGGCGAAGAATCGCAGCGCGAAACGTCGACGCGCGTGTTCAGCCGCGGCTACGCGAGCCCGGAGCAGGAACAGGGCCTTGCGATCACCACCGCGAGCGACATCTACAGCCTCGGCGTGCTGCTGCGCGAAATGCTCGAAGGCCGGCGCGACGCGACCGACCTGCGCGCTTCGCCGATCGCCGCGTTGAAACTCGACGCGGACCTGCGCGGCATCCTCGCCAAGGCGACCGAAGCCGATCCCGCGCGCCGATACGCGACGGCGACGGAACTGCGCGACGACCTGCGCCGCCTGCGCGAAGGCCGGCCGGTGCGTGCCACGCGCTGGACGCACGGCTACCGCCTGCGCAAGTTCGTCGCGCGCCACCGCGCCGGCTTCGTCGCCGCGTCGCTCGCGGTGTTCGTCGCCGCCGCGTTCGTCTGGCGGCTCGAGCGCGAGCGTACCCGCGCGCTCGCGGCGGAAGCCGCGGCGCAGCAGGCGGCGACTGCGGCCGAACGCGAGGCGAGCCGCGCGCGCGCGTCGCTCGACTTCCTCAGCGACGCGATCTCGGCCGCCGCGCCCGACGTCGCGATGAGCCGCGAAGTCAGCGTGCGCGACCTGCTCGACGCCGCGCGTGCGAAGCTCGCGCAGCGCGACGACCCCGCACTGGTGCGGCCGATGCAGCGCCTGCTCGCGCACCTCTACGGCGACCTCGGCGACGTCGGCACCGGGCTGCAGCTGATGCGCGAAGGCGTGCGCGACGCGCAGCCGGCCGATCGCAGCGAGGCGCTGCGCCTCGCCGACGACTACGACGAGTACGCGAGCCAGCTCGGCATCAAGGGCGACGTCGCCGCGGCCCTCGCCGCCGCCCAGCGCGCGGCGGACTGGCGCGCCGGATTCGCGCCCGACGATCGCGTCGAGCAGCTGCGCAGCCGCCAGTCGCTCGCGCTCGTGCACCATCGCGGCGGTGACGACGAAAAGGCTATCGCCCTGCTGCGCGAAGCGATGGCGCAGGCGAGGACCCTGCCTTCGACGCCGCTCGATCTCTACGCGGGCATTGCGCAGGCACTCGCCGCGCTGCTTGCGACCGCGGGCGAGGGCGAGGCGGCGCTCGCGATCGCCGAAGAAGGCCTCGCGCGCGTCGACGCCGAGCGGCCGAAGGAATCACCGGAACACGTGCTGCTGCTGCGTGCGAAGGCGAACGCGAAGAGCGCCGACGGCGACCCCGCCGAAGCCGAGCGCCTGCTGCGCGAGGCGATCGCGCTGCAGCAGCGCGTGGTCGATCCGGGCGGCGCGCGCATGATGGAACTCACCAACGACCTCGCGATCGCCGTCAACGACCTCGGTCGCTACCGCGAGGCGGCCGAGCTGCTGCGCGAATCGGATCGGCACATGAGCGGCGCCGGCATCGACGGCGCCGCCGACCGCGCGGTGTCCGAGGGGAACCTTGCCGCAGTGCTCGAGAATGCGGGCGACTACGCGGTCGCGCTGCGCCACTACGACAATGCGTTCGCGCTGCTCGACGGCGCCGGCGTCGGTGCCGACCACCAGGTGCGCCGGCGCATCGAGCGCGAGCAGGCGCGCACGCTCGGGCTCGCCGGCGAGCACGCGCGCGCGTTCGAGCGCCTGACCGACCTGCGCGCGCGCGCCGCGCGCATCGACGGCGAGGATTCGGGCGAGTACGCGATGCTCACCTGGCAGCTCGTCGTGCTCACGCGCAACATGCACCGGCCCGACACCGGGCTGCCCCTGCTCGACGACGCCGAACGGCTCTGGCGCGAGCTCGCGCCGGCGGAGCACCCGATCTTCCTGCACATGCGGCGCGCACGCGCCGCGTTCGCACTCGACCGCGGCGACATCGCCAGGGCCGAACGCGAACTGCGCGCGGCCGTCGGCGGCTTCGAAGCGGTCGGCGCGCAACCGATCGACCTCTCGATCGCGCGCAGCGAACTGGCCGCGGTACGCCTGCGCGCGGGCGACCGCACCGAGGCGCGCACGCTGCTGGCCGCCGCATTGCCGGCGCTGCGCGAGGCGATGCTGCCGCAGGAGATCAATCGGGCCGCGGCCGAGCGGACCGCGCTGCAGCTCGGCCTCTCCGGCTGAATCTTCGCCACCGGCCGCGACAGGCTTCGCGCGCGCGTTCACGCAGGTCTGCTAGGCTGCGCACACGACCCTCGAGGTGACGCCATGAAGCCGATCGTTCCGTTCGCATCCGTGCTGTTCGTCGCCCTGATGGGCGCGGCGATCGCGGCGGATCGCGCGCCCCCCAAAGCCGACGTGCCGCCGCCACCGGGGATGGACGAGCCGGGCGTGACGACCGCGGCGCCATCGGCACCTGCGCAGGACGCAGCCGCCCCGGCACCGAGCGACGATCCGCTCGCGCCGCTGCCCAAGCCCGATGCGCGCCTCGTGCGCGACAAGGCGTCGCGCGACAAGGCCGCGACCGACGAGCGCATCGCGCGCAGCGAAGTGACCAAGCGCACGCAGGGCGAGGACACGGTCGAGGAATACCGCCAGAACGGCCGCATCTGGATGATCCGGATCATCCCGGTCACCGGTCCCAGCCAGACCTTCATGACGAACGACGGCAGCGGCCGCCTCGTGCGCGATCCGAAGGAAGGGCCGGTCTCGCCGGTGTACTACTCGTTGTACGAGTGGAAGTAGCATGCGGACCGCACACTCGCGACCGGATGCCCGGCATGGATCATGCGCCTCGTGCGCCCTGTTCCGTCCTGCGAGAATTGCTTGGGGCCATTCGCGCATTTGACCACGTAGGGCGGTACGCGCGAAGCGCGTGCCGCCGTCGCCACGCAGGGGCTTACCCAGGCAGCCAATCGCGCGGCCTGAGGTAATCGGCGAGGCGTGCCTCGTCGCTGCCGGGTTCCGGCGCGTACGCGTACTCGAAGCGCACGCGCGGCGGCAACGACATCAGGATTGATTCGGTACGTCCACCCGATTGCAGGCCGAACAGTGTGCCGCGATCGTAGACGAGGTTGAACTCGACGTAGCGACCGCGCCGGTACAGCTGGAATTCGCGCTCGCGTTCGCCGGACGGCGTCGCCTTGCGCCGCGCGACGAGCGGCAGGTACGCGTCGAGGAAGGCGTTGCCGACGCTGCGCGTGAGACCGAAACAGCGCTCGAAGCCGCCCGCGGCGAGGTCATCGAAGAACAGGCCGCCGACGCCGCGCGTCTCGTTGCGGTGCTTGAGGAAGAAGTACTCGTCGCACCACTGCTTCCAGTGCGCGTATATGTCGTCGCCGAACGGCGCGACCGCGTCGCGCGCGATCGTGTGCCAGTGCACGACGTCCTCGTCGAACGGGTAATACGGCGTGAGGTCGAAACCGCCGCCGAACCACCAGTTGCGCTCGACCGCGGGCTGCGCCGGGCGCGCCTCGAAGTAGCGCACGTTCATGTGCGTGGTCGGCACGTACGGATTGCGCGGGTGGACGACCAGTGACACGCCGAGCGCGGTCCACGGCGCGCCGGCGAGCTCGGGTCGATGCGCGGTCGCCGCCGGCGGCAGGCGCGAGCCCGAGACGAGCGAGAAGTTGACCCCGGCCTGCTCGAACACGGCACCCTGCTTGAGCACGCGCGTGCGGCCCCCGCCCGCAAGCGGACCGGCGACCCGGGGCCGCTCCCCCTCCTCGGGGGAGGGGGACGGACGCGCGTCCAGCGCGCCCTCGCCGCGCTGCCACGCATCCTCGACGAACCGCGCGCCGCCGTCGGCCGCCTCGAGCGCCTCGCAGATGCGATCCTGCAGTCCGGTCAGGAACGCGCGCACGAGATCCAGGCGTACCTCCGGCGCGGGATCGCCGTGGGGGATGAAAGAATCGACCATCGGCACCTCGCGCGGCTGCCCGGAACGCGGCGATGGTAGCAGCGGGGCACGCCGCACCGGGGCGCCTGCGACCCTGTGTCATAATTTCCGGCCATTCATCCACCCCGTTGCCGCGTGCCCAGCCGCATCCCGCCGCTCGCCATCACCGCGTACACCGCGACATCCGCGCTCGGCCGCGGCCGGCGCGCGCACGTCGAGGCGCTCTGCGAACGCCGCAGCGGATTGCGCGGCAACGATTTCACGTCGACGCCGCTCGCCTGCGCGATCGGTCGCGTCGAGGGCCTCGAGGCATCGCCGTTGTCGGCCGGATGGGCCGCGTACGACAGCCGCAACAATCGCCTCGCCTGGCTCGGCCTGCTCGCCGACGGCTTCCTCGATGCCGCTCGCGACGCGGTCGCGCGCCATGGTGCGGCTCGCGTCGCATTGCTCGCCGGCACGTCGACGGCGAGCATCGGCTCGACCGAGGAGGCGTTCCGCACGCTCGAGGACGGCCGCTTCCCCGCCGCCCTCGCGACACCCGCGCTGCACACGCCGCACTCGCTAGGCCTCTTCCTCGAGGAGGTGTTCGGCACGCGCGGACCCTGTTCGACGATCGCAACCGCGTGTTCGTCGAGCGCCAAGATCTTCGCCCAGGCCGAGCGCCTGATCCGCCTCGGCATCGTCGACGCCGCGATCGTCGCCGGTGTCGACACGCTGTGCGGCAGCGTGCTGTTCGGCTTCAACGCGCTCGAACTCGTTTCGCCCGAGGCCTGCCGGCCATTCGACATCGCCCGCCGCGGCATATCGATCGGCGAAGCCGCCGGCTTCGTCCTGCTCGAACGCGAGGGATCGGGCGTGCCGCGCCTGCTCGGCTACGGCGAATCGTCCGATGCGCACCACATGTCGACGCCGCACCCGCACGGCCTCGGCGCACGCCTCGCGCTCGCCGACGCACTCGCGCGCGCGGGCATCGAAGCGCGCGACGTCGACTACGTGAACCTGCACGGCACTGCGACCGTCAAGAACGACGAAGTCGAAGCCGCCCTGCTCGCCGACACGTTCCCGCCGACGACGCGCGCCAGTGCGACCAAGGGCTGGACCGGGCATACGCTCGGCGCGGCCGGCATCCTCGAAGCGGTGATCAGCCTGCTCGCGATCGAACACGGCTTCGTACCCGGCACGCTCGGTACCCGCACGCCCGAACCCCGTTGCAGCGCGCAGCTCGCGCTCGCCAACGAGGAGCGCGCAGTGCGCATCGCCGCGAGCAACTCGTTCGGCTTCGGCGGCAACAACTGCACGCTCGTGTTCGGGAGTGCCGCATGAACGGCGTGCTGACCGTGCATGTCGAGGGTATCGGCTGGCGCTCGCCCGGCCTCGCCGACTGGCGCGCCGCCTGCGCGCTGCTGCACGACGGCGGCTCGCCCGCGCTGCTCGGTGCGAGCGGGGCGAGCCCGGCCGTGCTGCCGCCGACCGAACGCCGGCGCGCGCCCGAAACCGTCCTGCTCGCCTGCGACGTCGCCGGCCAGGCCTGCGCGATGGCCGCGCGCGAGCCGGCACAACTGCCCTGCGTGTTCGCCTCGATGCATGGCGACCTCGCGATCACCGAACATATGTGCATGACGCTCGCCGCGAATCCGCTCGAACTTTCGCCGACCAAGTTCCACAACTCCGTGCTCAATGCAGCCACGGGCTACTGGACGGTCGCGACCCGGTGCCACGCGCCGTCCACTGCCTTGTCCGCATCCGGCGCCACGTTCGCGGTGGCCCTGCTCGAGGCCGCGGCGCAGGCGCATGCGGACGGCACGCCGGTGCTGTTCGCCGCCTACGATGCCGGCGCGCGCGGCGCGCTCGCCGAGGCCATGCGCGCCGAGGCGAGCGTCGGCGTCGCGTTCGTGCTCAGCCCCGAACGCGGCGCGCACACGGTCGCCGCGTTGCGCCTTCGCCACGACGGCAGCGCCGACGCCGACGACGTGCCGGCGCAGCGTGGCGGCTGGCTCGATGCGGCACTGCTGCCTCTCCTCGGCGCACTCGCGCACGGCCATTCCGCGCGACTGCGCCTGCCGGCCGGTCGCGGCACCGCGCTCGCGATCGAGGTGCTCGCATGAGCGCGACCGATCCCGCGCGCGTCGTCGTCGTGATCCCCGCGCTCAACGAGGAGCGCGCGATCCGCGGCGTGGTCGAATCGGTGCTCGCGATCTGCCCGAACGTGATCGTCGTCGACGACGGCTCGACCGACCGCACGGTCGAGTGCATCGCCGACCTGCCGCACACGCTGATCCGCCACGCGACGCCGCTCGGCAAGGGCCAGGGCCTGCGCGATGCGTTCCGCAAGGCGCGCGAACTCGGCTTCGACGCCGTGATCGCGATGGACGGCGACGGCCAGCATCTCGCCGAAGACATCCCGCGCCTGCTCGCCGCGGCGCGCCGCCATCCCGAACACATCGTGATCGGCGCGCGCATCCGCGCGCGTGAAAACCAGCCGCCCGCGCGCCGCCGCGCCAACGCGGTCGCCGACTGGGGCATCTCGTGGGCCTGCGCGCTGCCGATCGCCGACACGCAGAGCGGCCAGCGCTACTACCCGCTCGCCGCGCTCGAACTCGCGGACCTCGCGGCCGACGACTTCGTGTTCGAAGCGGCGCTGCTGATCGCGGCGACGCGCGAAAAGCGGCTCGGCGTCGTGTCGGTGCCGATCGACTCGCGCTACCAGGGCGAGTTCCGCCTCAGCCATTTCCGTCCGGTGCGCGACGTCACGCGCATCACGATGTACACGGTGCGTCGCATCCTGCAGTACGGCCGCATCGTCGACAGCTATCGCCGCGGCCACGATCGTCCGCCACTGATCTACGATCCGCCCGCCGGCGAATAGGAACCGCGCCGATGTCGCACCTGCTGCTGCAGCTGAGCGTCATCCTCGCCACTGCACGCGTACTCTCGCTGCTGCTGCGCCGGCTGGGCCAACCCGCGGTGATCGGCGAGATGATCGCCGGCTTCGTGCTCGGCCCGATCGTGTTCGGCGCGGTCGCGCCGCAATGGCATGCCGCGCTGTTCCCGCCGGATGGCCTCGCCGCGTTGCAGGGACTCAGCCAGGTCGGCCTCGTCCTCTTCATGTTCATCGTCGGCGCGGAACTGCGCGCCCCCGACGGCGCGCGCGCGCAGCTCGTCGCGGCCGCCTGGGTCGGCATCCCGGGCGTGCTGCTGCCGGGCGCGCTCGGGCTCGCGATCGCGCCCGCGCTGTACGCGCGCTTCGCACCCACGGGCGTCGGCGCCTGGCCGTTCGCCTCGTTCATGGCCGCGGCGCTCGCGATCACCGCGTTCCCGGTGATGGCACGCATCCTCAAGGATCGCGGGCTCACGCGTTCGCCGGTCGGCCAACTGGCGCTCGCGGCGACGGCGATCGCCGACGTGCTCGTATGGATCCTGCTCGCGTTCGTGGTCGCCTCGATATCCGCCCACGGCGGCGCCGCGTTCGCGCGCACGATCGGCGGCCTCGTGCTCGCCTGCGCGATCGCGTTCGGCGCGCTGCGCCCGCTGTTCGCACGGCTGCTCGCGCGGCATGCGCGCGACGGCCGTCCTGGCGGCGCGGTGCTCGGCGCCCTGCTGATCGGCACCTGCGCGATGGCGGCGGCGACCGAATGGCTCGGCCTGCACGCCGTGTTCGGGGCGTTCCTCGTCGGCGCCTGCCTGCCGCGCGACGACCGCCTGCTCGATACGCTGGTCGAACGCGTCGAGCACCTCGCCGTGCTGCTCCTGATGCCCGTGTTCTTCGCGCTCGCGGGTCTCGCGACGACCGCCGATGCGTTTTCGGCTACAGGCGCCTCGGCGCTGCTGCTGATCCTCGCCGCGGCGGTGCTCGGCAAGATCCTCGGCGCGGGCGGCGGCGCGCGCATCGCCGGGCTCGACCTGCGCTCGTCGCTCGCGGTCGGTTCGCTCATGAACGCGCGCGGCATGATGGAACTCATCGTGCTCAAGGTGGGCCTCGACGCCGGCGTGATCGGCGCGGGCATGTTCACCCTGCTGATGGCGATGACGATCGTGACCACGCTGATGGCGACGCCGATGCTCGCCGCGTGCCTGCGTCGTGGCGGCACCCCGGCGCCCGCCGCGGCGACGCGTGAATGACGCGCCGCCGAGGCATGGTTCGGCGTCAGTCGCCGACGACGCGCAGGCCGAAATAGAGCGATGCGTCGCCGACGAACTGCGCACTGCCTTCGACATTGAGCCGCAGCGTGGTCGGCTTCTTGAAGAACTGGCGCGCCTGCGCCTCGCTGAGGCCGTAGTTCTGCATCAGCGACTGCTTGCTGATGAGGCCCGCGATGCACACCGCCGAATCGCGTTCGCGCTCGAACAGGTGCTGCCCGGCCGCGAGCGGTACTTCGAAGCGTTCGGACGAGGTGACCGCGGTGAGCAGGCTGCCGCCGAACGGCAGGCCGGTGTTCGGATCGATCAGCGAAGGATCGTCGAGCACGGCGTTCTCGACCGTCACCGTCGGCACGTAGTTGAGGCGCGCCACCACCGGCGCGGCGGTCGGGTTGTCGTAGCTGATCGCGAGCACCGGCGAGAACCAGTAGCAGAGCAGCGAATTGGTCGCGTTCTTCGGCAGCTTGATGCGGCCGATGTCGTAGAACGAGAACGCGGTCGCCGCGGGCGCGGGCGCGAGCACCTGGCAATGCTCCGCGCCGCTGCTGCAGTCGGCCGAGAGTTCGACCGAGCCGTCGGCGAGGCCGAGCCAGGTGAGATTGCGGCCGAACGAGTCCGCATCGCCGACATCGTCGATGCCCGGCGACGCGGCCGGAGCGGCGGTGCCGGTGCCGCGCACCGCCGCCGGCGACTTCGGCAGCGGTAGGTCGGCCGACCAGTGCAGGTCGTTGGCGATCGCGCGCGGCGCGGCGCTCTCGGCGAACGCGGACGACATCGACAGGCCGGCGACGGCGGCGGCAGCGAGCGTACGGGCGAGCAGGTTCATGCGGGCACTCCTCTCAATAGGGGTGGCCGCATCCTGCGCGTCGCCGGCGCGGCCTGCCGCGATGCACGCGACAGCCGCATGGTTAACCGCGTCACACTCCGCCGTTCAGGTCGGCCCTCAGCCCATGCCACCGTTGACGCCGATGACCTGGCCGTTGACGTAACCGGCCGCATCGGAACACAGGAAGCGCACGACCGCGGCGACCTCGTCCGGCGTGCCCGCGCGCCCGGCCGGCACGATCGCCTTGAGCTGTGCCTCGTCGAACGCGTCGCCGACCATGCGTCCGGCGATCACGCCCGGTGCGACCACGTTGGCGGTGATCCCGCGCGAGGCCATCTCGCGCGCGAGCGAGCGCGTCGCGCCGTGCAGCGCGGATTTCGCCGCGGCGTAGTTGGCCTGGCCCCGATTGCCGAGCACCGCGGCGACCGATGACAGCGACACGATGCGGCCCCAGCGCGTGCGCGCCATCGGCAGCAGCAACGGCTGCACGACGTGGAAGAAGCCGTGCAGGGACACGTCGATGACGCGCCGCCACTGCTCTTCGCGCATGCCGGCGAGCGGCGCGTCGTCGTGGATGCCCGCGTTGTGCACGACGACCTGGATCGGCCCGTGCTCGAGCTCGCCCTCGAGCGCGACGCGCGCGGCCTCGCCGTCGACGAGATCGAACGCGATCGCGCGCGCCCGCCCGCCGGCCGCGCCGATTTCGGTGACCACCGCCTGCGCGCGTTCGAGGCCGCTGTGTGCATGCACGAGCACCTCGCAGCCGTCCGCGGCGAGCGCGCGCGCGATCGCTCCGCCGATGTCGCCGCTGCCGCCGGTGACGAGCGCGCGTCGGTTCTCCTTCATGAATCGGCTCCGGTCTGGTCGGAGGCGAATGATGGCGGCTTCGGTGGCGCTTGCGTAGTCGGGCCGGGTTGGCGGCTCGCCCGCCGCATCGGGGGTAAGCACCGCTAAACTCCGCCCGGGGAGCGCGCATGACGGCGATTTACCACATCACCCATCTCGACAATCTGCGGGGAATCCTCGAGCGGGGAGGCTTGCTGTCGGATACGGCCATCCGCGAGCAGGGGTTGGCGCCGCGCTCGATTGCCTACGCGCACATCAAGGCGCGGCGCAACCGCGTCACGGTTCCCCTTGGACCGGGTGGTTGCGTTTCCGACTACGTGCCCTTCTATTTCTGTCCGCGCTCACCCATGCTGTTTGCGATTGGCAGCGGAAAGATCGAAGGCTACCCCGGCGGGCAGTCGCAGGTGCTGCATCTCGTCGCGGATGCCGAGGCGATCGAAGCACAGGGCCACGCGTGCCTCCATACCGACGGCAACGCCGCGTCGCAGCCTCTCGCCTTCTACTTGGGCACGGCAACGCTCGCCACCGCTCTTTCGTGGGACGTGATCCGCGGCACGAGCTGGGGCAATACGCCCGACGACAATGATCGCAAGCGCCGCAAGCAGGCCGAGTTCCTGGTCTGGCAACGCGTGCCTTGGCATGCGATCGTTGCAGTCGGCGTGATCGACGAAGCTACCGCACGTATGGCGCGCAAGGCGATCGCAGATGCCGCGCACCGCCCAGCGGTCATCGTGCACAGGGACTGGTACTACCCATGATCGAACTCAGCCAGGGCAATCTGCTGACGGCCGCCGCCGAAGCGCTGGTCAATACCGTCAACACCGAAGGCGTCATGGGAAAAGGCATCGCGCTGCAGTTCGCGCGCGCGTTTCCGGAAATGCTGCCGTCGTACGAAGCAGCCTGCCGTTCAGGCGAGCTCGCGCCGGGCCGCGTACACGTGTTCGAGCGCAGCGAACTCGTCCATCCCCGCTTCATCATCAATTTTCCGACCAAGCGCCATTGGCGGGGCAAGTCTCGTCTCGCCGACATCGACGCGGGCCTCGTCGATCTCGTCCGCGTAGTGCGCGAGCGCGGCATCGGCTCGATTGCATTGCCGCCGCTCGGTTGCGGCCTCGGCGGCTTGCGCTGGGAGGACGTTCGCCCGCGCATCGACGCGGCCTTCGCCGCGCTGCCGGAGGTGCGCGTCCTGCTGTACGCCCCGGCCGGCGCGCCCGCCGCGTCGGCGCAGCCCAATCGCACCGAGCGGCCTGCGCTCACACCCGCGCGCGCGCGGGTGATCGAGGTCCTGGCGGCGTACCTCGGTCTCGGCTATGAACTCAGCCTGCTCGAAGTGCACAAGCTGCTGTACTTCCTGCAGAGCGCCGGTGAGCCGCTCAAGCTGCGCTATGCCAAGGGCACCTATGGACCTTATGCAGACAACCTGCGCCAGGTGCTCAGCCGCTTCGAGGGCCACTACACGACGGGTTACGGCGACGGCAATGACAAGCCCGATACGGAGATCGATCTGTTGCCCGGCGCACGGGAAGCGGCGGCGGCGTTTCTCGCCGAGGCGCGCGCAGCAGGCGAGGTGGATACGCGCCTAGAACGTGTGGTCGAACTGATCGAGGGATTCGAGTCGCCCTACGGCATGGAGCTGCTCGCCACCGTCCACTGGGTCGCGGCCAATGACGACCCCGCCGCGACGACGCTCGACGAGGCGGTCGAGCGCATCCACGCGTGGACGGCACGCAAGCAACGCACGATGCCGCGCGAGCACATCGAGCTGGCGTGGAACCGCCTGACCGAGCTCGGCTGGATTGGAACGGCGCCGACACCGCGTGACGGCAACGCCGATCACTGCGCCGCTGATCCTCCGTCGCCGGCGGGGCGCTACGACAACCACACGCGCGAGCAGTTGATCCGTCTGCTGCAGCGGCGCGACGCGGAGCGTCAGCTCGGCCTCGTATGGGAGCGCGACGAGATCGAGGCCGACCGTGCCCTCAACGACGATTTCGTCGCGCTCGAACTCGATCCGAGCCTCAGCCACGGTGACGCGCCCTGGGACAACCTGATCATCGAAGGTGACAATTTCGATGCGCTGCGCTATCTGCGCATGACGCACACGGGCAAGATCCGTTGCATCTACATCGATCCGCCGTACAACACCGGCAACCGCGACTTCGTCTACAACGATCGCTTCGTCGACAAGAGCCACCGCTTCCGCCATTCGCTGTGGCTCGAATTCATGTATCGGCGCCTGGCGCTTGCGCGCGACCTGCTCGCAGAGGATGGCGTGATCTTCGTCAGCATCGACGACAACGAGATGTTTCGGCTTGGGATGCTGATGGACCGGGTCTTTGGAGAGGACAACTGGATCGAAACCCTAGTCTGGAAGAAATCTTATGGCGGCGGCGCCAAGGCTAAGCATGTTGTGGGCTTGCACGAGTACATCCTGTGTTTTGCTCGGGACAAAACACGGATTGATCGCATAGAGCTCCCCTACGATCCGAATGTCCTTCGGTACTACAAGTACAAAGATAGTAAATTAGAAAACCGCGGCCCGTATCGCCTGCAGCCCCTCGCCACTAACAGCATGGACGCGCGGGAAAACCTGCGCTATCCGATTCCGCACAATGGCGAAGAAGTTTGGCCTGCGAAGCAATGGCAGTGGAGCCGAGAACGTGCACTCAAAGCTCTGGAAAATGATGAGCTTGTATTTACGGGAGCCAGCGGAAATTGGAAGGTCAACTACAAACAGTACTTGAAGAATGACGACGGGCACGAAAGAGGATCGAAGCCGTATTCCGTGGTCGATGGCCCTTATACGCAAGTTGGGACCGCCGAGGTTCGAGACATATTTGGCGACGGCAAGGCATTTTCTTTCCCAAAGCCGAGCGGCTTGATCGCTCACCTAGTCGCCTTCATGCCAAAAGACTCGATAGTGCTCGACTTTTTTGCGGGCTCCGGAACGACCGCGCACGCGGTCGCCAAGCTCAACACCGAAGACGGCGGCAACCGCCGGTTCATCCTGGTGAGCAACACGGAAGCAACCGAAGACCAGCCGGACAAGAACCTCTGTCGCGATGTCTGCGCCGAACGCGTGCGCCGCGTCATGCGCGGCTACACCAACGCGAAGGGCGAAGCGGTCGCTGGGCTCGGGGACAACTTCGCCTACCTGCGCGCACGACGTGTACCGCGCCATCGCCTCGAACGTCGGCTCGGCCATGCCGAAATCTGGAACGCCCTGCAGCTGATCCACGGCTTGGCGTTGCAGCCAG
>NZ_JBQCFP010000071.1:0-2223 GCF_051958935.1 Dokdonella sp.
CACGCGTCTGCCACGGCGTCCAGCACGCGCACCAGAAAGGCATCATCCACCGCGACCTCAAGCCCGCCAACGTGCTCGTGCGCCGCGTCGACGGCACGCCGATGCCGAAGATCATCGACTTCGGCATCGCCATCGGCGGCATCGCCAACGCCGGCAGCGGCATCGCAGCGAGCGCGACGGTCGCCGAGCGCGCCGGCACGAGCCTGTACATGAGCCCGGAGCAGGCGCAGCCGCACGGCATCGACACGCGCAGCGACGTCTACTCGCTCGGCGTGATGCTCTACGAGGTGCTCACCGATGCGGATGCCGCGGCGGTCACGCCGATCGCGCACCACTCGACACGGCGCCTGCACGAAACCCTGCTCGCGGCGATCGACAGCGATACCGCGGTCGCCGATGCGGCGAATGCCTCCGGCGCGCTGCTCGCGTCGGCGCGGCACCTGCCCGGCGGCCTGCGCGCGATCCTGCGCAAGGCGCTCGCGACCGACCGTGCCGACCGCTACGACTCCGCCGCCGCGCTCGCCGACGACCTCGAGCGCTACCGCGAGCGACGGCCGCTCAAGGCGATCGAGCCGACGCGCTGGTATCTCGCCCGCACCTTCGTCGCGCGCCATCGGCTCGGGCTCGCCGTGAGCGCGCTGATCGCGCTGTCGCTGGTCGCCGGCATCGCACTCGCCCTCGACGGCCTCGCCCGCGCGCGCCGCTCCGCCGCGATCGCGGAGATCGAGGCGGCCAAGGCCGACCGCGTGGCCGAGTTCACCCGCGGGATGCTCGCCGGCATCGATCCGAACCGCGCCAAGGGCATGGACCGCAGCCTCATGCACCTCGTGCTCGATTCCGCGGCCGAACGCGCCGGGCGCGAACTCGCCGACCAGCCGGCGGTGCGCGCATCGATCGAGCGAACGATCGCCGACAGCTACTCCTCGCTCGGCGACTATGCGGTCGCCCAGCGCCACTACGACGCGGCGCTCGCGGCCGGCAAGGAAGCGCGCCTGCCCGTGGCCGAGCTGGCGCGCACGCGCGCGCGCGCCGCGACGAACCTGTTCAATCACGAACCCGCGGCGAACGCGCTCGCGCTCGCGCAGCAGGCGTTCGCCGAAGTCGAGGGCCTCCCCGCCGACGACCGCGACCGCCTCGCCATCGAAAGCTCGCTCGGCGCGATCGAAGGCATGGCGGGCAAGCCCGAGGAGGCCCGCGTGCGCCTGCAGCGCGTGCTGGCGGCGCAGCGGCGCCTGTTCGGCGACGACGACGAAGACGTGCTCGTGACGAGCGACGACCTCGCCTCGATCGACATCGACACCGCGCATCTGGACGAAGCGCGCCCGCTGCTGGAAGGACTGCTCGAGCGGCGCAGCAAGCAGTACGGCGCCGAGAACTCCAAGACGATCGACGCGCTCAATGGCCTCGCCATCATCGCGCTCGAGCAGAAGCGCTACGCCGATGCCGAACACCTGCTCCTGCCGCAGCTGCCGGCGGTCGAGCGCGTGTTCGGCAGGGACCATCCTCTGACGATGCGGCTGATCAGCAACCTCGGCGGCGCGATCCGCCAGCAGGGCCGCAACGAGGACGCGCGGCCGTACTACGAACGCGCGGCCGCGCTGGCGACCAAGCTGTACGGGCCGACCAACCAGGCCAGCGTGATTGCCGAATCCAACCTGTCGCTGTTGCTGCGCGATGCGGGCGACTTCGCGGCGGCGGAAGCGCACGGGCGCACCGCCGTCGGCAACGCCGCGGCCGCATTCGGCGACAACGCGATCCGCGGCATCATCCACCGCGAGTTCGCGACCGTGCTCGTGCGCGAGCGCAAGTACGAGGAAGCCGAAAAGGAACTGCTGCTCGCCTGGGACGTGTTCGCGCATGCCGAAGGCTACGGCGCGCAGCACCCGCGCAGCCAGGACGTGGTCGATACCTTCATCGAGCTGTACGCGGCCTGGAACAAGCCGGACAAGCAGGCGCTCTGGCGCGCGCGCAAGGCGGCGGTACCGGCCATGGCCGCCGCCGGCGGACCGTGACCTGCGGGCGGTAGCTTTCCGCCCGCCACTCACTACACTGCGCCCACGGCACTCCGGACAGGGGCGGACATGCACGGCGATTCCAGCGCTGACGACGCCACCGAGTTCATCGGCCGGGCTCCCGCGACCGGCTCGGCCGATGCGCTCGAGCCCGGCATGCAGCTCGGTCCCTACCTCATCCGTTCCGTGCTCGGCGAAGGCGGCATGGGCC
>NZ_JBQCFP010000072.1:0-3794 GCF_051958935.1 Dokdonella sp.
TCCTCGAGCAGCTTGGCGATGCCGAAGTCGAGCACGCGCGGCGCTCCGTCTGCATCGACGAGCACGTTGGATGGCTTGAGGTCGCGATGCACGACGAGCTGCGCATGCGCATAGGCGACCGCTTCGGCGACCTTCGCGAGCAGCGCGACGCGCGCGACCACCCCCAGGTGCTGCAGCGCCGCATGCGCGGTGAGTGGCACGCCGTCGACATGGTCCATCACGTAGAACGGCCGGCCGTCGTCGCTCATGCCGCCGTCGAGCAGGCGCACGACATGCGGATGGTGCAGGCGCGCGAGGATGCGGCGTTCCTGCAGGAAGCGGCGCAGTACCGCGTGCGTGTCCATGCCGCGCTTGAGCACCTTGACCGCGACGCGTTGTTCGAACGCGCCGTCGCTGCGCTCCCCAAGCCAGACCACGCCCATGCCGCCCTCGCCGATCGGATGCAGCAGCCGGTACGCGCCCGCACGGCGATCGGCCGGCGCCGAGTCGGCCAGCAGGCCGGGCAGCGCGTGCGATGCAGCCGCGTCGAGTACGCCATCCTGTTCGTCCGCGGCGAGCAGCGCGCGCACCTCGGACGCGAGCGCTGCATCGGCGGCCTCGAGCATGGCGAGACGCCGCTCGCGTTCGTCCGGTGGCCGCTCCACCAGTTCGTCGAACAGCGCGGAAATTTCTGCCCAGCGCGCGGTATCGACCATCACGACTCCCGTGTCGCCCAGCGCGCCGCGCGACGGCGCGGCGATCGATGCATCAAGCGCCTGCTATCTCGCGCTGCAGGAACGCGCGCGCGCGCCGCCAGTCGCGCTTGAGCGATCGCTCCGAACGACCTTGCACGCTCGCGATCTCGGCCAGTTCCAGGCCCGCGTAGAAACGCATCTCGACCAGCGCGGCGAGCGGCGCGTCGAGCCCGGCAAGGCGGTTGAGCGCGTCGTCGAGCGCGAGCACCTCCTCGCCGCGATCCTCCGCCGCCGCCTGCAGCGCGGTCGTGTCGAGCGAGGCGACCGGCTGGTTGCCACCGCGCCGCAGCGCCGCGCGCGCGCGCACGTGGTCGATGACGATCTGCCGCATCACGCGCGCCGCGACCGCGAAATAATGGCCGCGATCGTTGACCTCGATCGCGCCGTGCTGGGCGAGCTTGAGATAGGCCTCGTGCACGAGCGAGGTCGTGCGCATCGCAGCCTCGCCACGCAGCTGGCCGGCGGCGAGCCGGTGCAGTTCGTCGTAGAGCAGCGCGAACACGCGTTCGGAGGCCTCCCGGTCGCCGTCGCGCGCCTTGCCGATGAGCTCGGTGATGTCCGCCATTCGCCCCCCAGGATCGCCGCTACGGTGCCACGCGGCGGCGGCCGCGGCAAATGCGGCGGGAACAGGCGCTCGCGGTGGCGATCCCTGCCGGATCAGCCGCCGAGCGGAAACGCGAGCAGGGAGCCGGCGATCGTCGCGACGATGACCAGGTCGCCGCTGCGCGCGGGCGAGCCGGCGATGCCCCACTGGTGGCCGCCGCCGTCGGCGATCGGCCAGCGCGTGAGCAGCTTGCCGGTCCGGCGCTCGAACGAGACGAAGCCCGCGTCGTGGCGGATGGAGTACGGCGCGCCGCCGGCGGCACCGGCGTAAACACGGTCGGTGGTCAGGAGCGGCGTGCCGAAGGTCCAGCCCCACGCATTGCCGCGCCAAAGCACGTGGCCGTTCGCCGGGTCGATCGCGCTCACGTGGCCGAGGTCGGACGAACCGATGTAGAGCACGCCCTCGTCGACCACCGGCGTCGACTCCACCCACGAGCCCCAGAAGAACAGCCGCCACTCTTCCTTGCCGCTCGCCGCGGCGAGCGAATGGAGGCCGGGCCCACGATTGCCGACGAACACGTGGCCCCCGTGCACGAGGGGGGCGCCGTCGATCTCGGCCTTGCTGTCGAAGCGCCACGCTTCGCGGCCGTCGGCGCGCTCGAGCGCGTAGACGAAGTGGTCGGCGCTGCCGAACACGACGCGCGGGCCGTCGAGCGCGGCGCCGTTGCGGATCTTGCTGCCGCTGGCGAAGCGCCACTTGCGCGTGCCGGTCGCGGCGTCGACCGCGTGGAACCCGCCGTCACCGGCGCCGACGTAGACGACGCCGTCGGCGACGAGCGGGCGCGGCGCCTGCCAGTCCCAATCGCCCGCCGACGGATGCGGCAGGATGCGCGGCGTCCCGCGGTCGCCGAGATCGTAGCGCCAGCGTTCCTTGCCGTCGGCGCGCGCGAGCTTGTGCAGGAAGCCTGCGTCGCTGACGAAATAGAGCGCGTCGCCGTCGATCGCGGCGGCGCCGTAGATCGGCGCACCCACGGCGAACGTCCACGCGATGGCGCCGTCCCCGGCCTGCACCGCATTGAACACGCCGCCGGTCGTGCCGATGTAGGCGACGCCGTCGGCGACGACGGGCGAGGCGTAGGCCTGGCCACTGAGGCGCGTCTGCCAGCGGGGCGCGGGGCCGGTCGGCACGTCCGGCAGCGCGGGCGGCTGCGGCAGCGCCTCGACCCGGCGCAAGCGCGCCTGCGCGCGCGGGCCCGGGAACGTGCCTTCGAGCGTATCGCCTTGCGCGCGCAGGTCGAGCATGAAGCCCGCGTTCTGCACGCGGTCGCCCTCGATCGTCGTCGCGCCGGCGTCGATGCCGTAGTAGCCCATGTTCGGCTCGGTGAGTTTCATCACCGCCTGGCCGCTCGCGTCGTGGCGGATCTCGAGGCCGACCTCGATGCGTTCCTTTTCGTTGCCGGTGGTGCCGAGCCAGAAGCCCTCGGGCGACGATCGTGCCGCGCCCACGCCGGGAACCATCGCCGCGCACACCATGAGCCATTTTGCCGCGTACATTGGCGCACCCTCCGCTCTGCCCGGCGGCCAATCTGCGCCCGCGGCGTGCGTGGCTTGACGTGCGGGAAGGCACGGGCGAACGCGCTTCGGCGCGCGGCGCATTCGGATTGGCGCAGGAAGCCCGACCGGAGGCTGGAGAGCATCGCGGCCGAAGCCGCTCCCACTGGAACGCTGGGTTGGCCCTTGGGGGAGGGACTTCAGTCGCGATGCCTTGGCGTGCGAGCGGGTCGGGCAGCATCGCGGCTGAAGCCGCTCCTACAGGGTGCGGGCGTCAGCCGTCGAAGCCGTCCGCGAACACGCGATCGCCGACGTCGAAGCGGACCGGCACGACGAGGCGCGGGTGGGCGGGATCGTTGCTGCCGATGCACAGCGCCGCCTCGTAATGGCCCGCGGCGAGCTGCGACGGGTCGAGTGTGGCGGTGATCGTCGCCTGTGCGTGCGGATCGACACTGCCTGCGGTCGTGTCGAGGCTCAGCCACGGCACGTCCGACGGCGTCGCGCACGCGTCGGGCTGCTCGATCGCGCGCACGAGCAGCGCGTGGTAGTCGTGGAAGCGATCGACGATCGGATCCCACGAGCCGAGCGCGCCCGGGTTGCCGCGCATCAGATAGCCCGCACCCGCGTTCGGCTCGCCGGTGACGTCCGATGCGACGAACGCGGTGCCCGGGTCCATCGGATCGAACTGCACGCCGATGTAGACGTTGCCGCTCGCGATGCTGAGGCCGAGCCCGGAGAGATCCACGCGCACGAACGCGGCGGTGGCCGTGGTCGGGATGTCGGTCGCGATCGCATCGACCGACGCCAGCAGGTTGCCCGGACCGCCATCCCAGCCGGTATCGTCGTAGACGACGAGCTGGAACGCCTGGCTCGTGCCCGGCGCCGAGGCGAGGAACGCGACGCATGCGCTGCTGAACGTCGCCGGATACGCGCTCGGCGTGAAGCGGTCGACGTAGCCGGCGATCG
>NZ_JBQCFP010000073.1:0-24830 GCF_051958935.1 Dokdonella sp.
ACCGCTTCCGGCATCGCGAACTGTTCGCCGGCGATGCCGGCGATGAAGCGCCCGCCGCGGATCTCGCCGCGCGCCTCGAGCCGATGGTAGGCACGCAGCAGGTCGCGCCACGGCGGCAGCCATTCCGCCTCGTGCGCGAGCAGGCGCCAGCAGACGACACCGTAGCGGCGCAGCAGCACGCGTGCGACGTGCTCGATCGTCGCCGCTTCGTCGTTGCTCTCCGGGGTGCCGCGACGCACGAGCGCCCAGCGCCCGGCGTCTTCGATGCCGAACAATGCGCTGCGCCGACCATGCCGGCGCCGCGCCGTCGACGGGCGCTTCGACGACGGCACGAGCAGCGCGCGCAGGCCGCTGTAGCTGTCGGAATGGACGAGGCCGGATGCGACGAGTTCGCCGAGCGCCTCCTCGAGCTGTACGTGCAGCAGGCGCGTGCCAGACAGGAGTTCGTCGAAGAACGAAGCGCCGCGCTTCGACAGATGCTCGGCGACGACCTCTGCACGCGAGGACAGCGCGGGCGCATCCTGGTTCGCGCCGTTCGCGAGCGCCATCCAGGTGTCGAGGTTGCGCCGCTGCAGCAACACGATCGGCGTCGCGCGCACCGGACCGCCTGCGCGCTCGCTGCCGCCCTTGCGCGGACGCAGGCGCGTCCAGACGAGGCGCCCGGCCTGGCACAGCGCGTCGAGCCAGGCGATCTCGTAGCCGTCGACGCGCGCGGGCAGGATCGAGCCCTCCCAGGCGGAGGCGGGCGCCTCGTAGCCTTCGAGCTGGGCGAGCACGCCGGCGAGCGCATCGGGCCCGCTCACGCGCGTGCCGTCGGCGACGCGCTGCCAGTCGAACAGGAAGCGCATGTAGTCGCGCGGCTCGACCGGTTCGATCTCTCGCCGCAGCCGCTTGACCGTGTAGCGATGGATGCGCGCGAGCAGATGCCGCTCGCACCACTCGACCTCGCCATCGGGCGCGAGCGACTCGCCCGAATAGCGGCCCTGCATGACGAAGCCATTGCGTTCGAGCGCGAGCAGCGCGAGGCCGACGGCGGAGCGGTCGAGTCCGAGCGACGCGGCGAGCGCCGTAGGCCGAACGGGCCCGAGCGCGGTCATGCGCGCGCGCAGGATCTCGACGAGCGCGTCCTCGGGCGTCCACGCGGCCACGGCGTACTCGGCCGGCGCCTCGATGACCGGATCGAGCGACGCGCCCGGCAACACGGCAGCGAACTGCGGCAGTCGCTCGGCCGGTACCCACGCGAATGAATCACCGTCCATGCCGACCGACAGGCGCGTGACGCGGCGGTCGGCGACGAGCCGTTCGAGCCATTGCATCCAGCCGTGGTTCGCGCGCGCCTCGGCCGCTGTCACGTAGGCGACGCCCATGAGCGCCGCGTGCAGCTCGTCGGCACCGCGCGCCTGCGGCCAGGCTTCCTCGCGCACCGCATCGATCGCATCCTGGTCGAGGCGGCCGAGGTCGTCGGCATGTTCGGGCGAACTCCAGCGCCGGCTGCCGACCGCCTGCGTGCGCCGCTCCTCGAGCGGCGCATCGTCGAGGAACGCGTACGGGCGCGCGCCGAGGATTTCCGCGGCGAGCGGCGAGGGACCGGTGAGGTCGCGCGCGACGATGCGCGCGTCGCCGCGCTCGAGCCGCTGCAGCAACGCGACGAGCGCATCGATGTCCATCGCCTCGTGCAGGCAGTCGTGCAGGGTCTGGTCGACCAGCGGATGCTCGGGGATCTGCCGCTCGCCGACGATGTTCTCGAGGCAGGCGACCTGGTCGGGAAATACCTGCGCGAGCAGGTCTTCGGCCTTCATGCGCTGCAGCTGAGGGGGCACCTTGCTGCCGCCCTGGAAGCGCGGCAACGCGAGCGACGTCGTCGCATTCCAGCGGAAGCGCAGGCCGAACATCGGCGCATCGAGCAAGGCCTGCACGAGTACGTCGCGCACGCTGTTCGAATGGAGGTAACGCGCCACCTCGTCGAGCGGGAAGCTGTGGCTCGTCGACAGCGACAGGATGATCGCATCCTCGGTCGCGGCCGCCTGCAGTTCGAAGTTGAACGTGCGACAGAACCGCTTGCGCAGGGCGAGGCCCCAGGCGCGATTCATGCGGCTGCCGAACGGCGTGTGGATGACGAGCTGGGTACCCCCCGATTCGTCGAAGAAGCGCTCCATCGCGAGCGTGTGCTGGGTCGGCAGCACGCCGAGCGCGATCTTGGCCGAGCCGAGATAGTCGACGATCTGGCGCGCGGCCGCCGCGCCGATGCCGACCTCGGCGACGAGCCAGTCGACGGTTTCCTGCACGCTCTCGCCCAGTTCGCCGGGCAGCGCATCGGCCCCGGCCAGCCGCGCGCCGACTTCTTCGCGCAGCCGCGACACGGCGAACGACAACTCGTCGCTGCGGCCCGGCGCTTCGCCGAGCCAGAACGGGATCGTCGGCGGCGCGCCCTGCGCGTCCTCGACGCGGATGCGCCCGCGCTCGACGCGCAGCACGCGATAGGCATGGTTGCCGAGCTGGAAGATGTCGCCGGCGATGCTCTCGACCGCGAAGTCCTCGTGCACGCTGCCGATCATCGTCGACTGCGGTTCGAGCACGACCTCGTAGTCGGCGGTATCGGGAATCGCGCCGCCCGAGGTCAGCGAGGTTAGGCGCGCGCCGCGGCTCGCGCGCAGCACGCCGTTGACCGCGTCGCGATGCAGGTAGGCGCCGCGCGGGCCGTTGCGCGTCGTGTAGCCCTCGGCGAGCATGCGCAGCACCGCAGTGAACTGCTCGCGAGTGACGCCGGTGAAGGGATAGGCGTGGCGCACGGCGTCGTAGAGTTCGTTCTCGCTCCACTCGCGGCTCGCGACCTCGGCGACGACCTGCTGCGCGAGCACGTCGAGCGGTGCCGCTTCGACGTGCAGGGTGTCCAGCTCGCCGCGACGCACCGCATCGAGCAGTGCCGTGCACTCGACCAGTTCGTCGCGCGAGAGCGGGAACAGCCGCCCCTTCGGCGTGCCACCGACCGCGTGGCCGGAGCGGCCGACGCGCTGCAGGAACGTCGAGATCGCACGCGGCGTGCCGATCTGGCAGACGAGGTCGACGTCGCCGATGTCGATGCCGAGCTCGAGCGAGGCGGTCGCGACGAGCGCCTTGAGATCGCCGCGCTTGAGGCGCTGCTCGGCGTCGAAGCGGTGCTCCTTCGACATGCTGCCGTGGTGCGCGGTGACCTTGTCCTTGCCGAGGCTGTCGCTCAGGTGCCGGGCGAGGCGCTCGGCCATGCGCCGCGTGTTGACGAAGATGAGCGTGGTGCGGTGTTCGGCGATGAGTGCCTCGAGGCGCGCATGCAGCTGGCCCCAGACGTCGCCGGACATCACCGCCTCGAGTGGTGCCTCGGGCAGTTCGAGCGCGAGGTCGCGCGCGCGCACGTGGCCCGCGTCGACGATCGTGCAGGCGATGTCGGTCGCGCGGACCGGCACTGCGCCGTCCGGTGCGGACCCTGCGTCCACCGTCACCTCCGTGGCCGGCTCCATGCCGGTGAGGAAGCGCGCGACTTCGCCGATCGGCTTCTGCGTCGCCGACAGGCCGATGCGCACGAGGCGCCGGCCGCACAGCGCGTCGAGCCGCTCGAGCGACAGCGCGAGATGCGCGCCGCGCTTGTTCGGCGCGAGCGCGTGGATTTCGTCGACGATGACCGTGCGCGTCGTCGACAGCATGCGCCGGCCCGAGGCCGAACCGAGCAGGATGTAGAGCGACTCCGGCGTCGTCACGACGATGTGCGGCGGCCGCTTGCGCATGCGGTCGCGCTCCGCCTGCGGCGTGTCACCGGTACGGACCATCGTGCGGATTTCGACGTCGGGCAACCACAGCTGCAGCAGCTCGTCGCGAATGCCGGCGAGCGGGCGTTCGAGGTTGATGCGCACGTCGTTCGACAGGGCCTTCAGCGGCGACACGTAGACGACCGCGGTCTCGTCCGGCAGGCCGGCCTCGAAGCCGCGGAGCACGAGGTCGTCGATCGCCGCGAGGAACGCCGCGAGCGTCTTGCCTGAACCGGTCGGCGCGGCGATCAGCGTATGCCGGCCCGAGGCGATCGCGGGCCACGCCTCGGCCTGTGCCGGGGTCGGGGCATCGAACGCCCGGCGGAACCAGGCGGAAACGGCGGGATGGAAGGTATCGAGCGGCATCGCGGCAGTCTGCACACGGTCGTCTCGAATCGTGAGACGGACCGGTTCGACTAGGGTGCGGCCGGTGGCGGTCGAACTCAAGCGCGGTGCCGACGATAGCGGGTCGATCGGGGCGCCTGGACATGCGGCGGCGCCGGCCGCGCGAGCGCGGCCGCGCCATCGGCTCCGTAGGGCGGTACGCGCAACGCGCGTGCCGCCGCCCGCCCTCGGGGACACACCTGTCGGCACGCGCTTTGCGCGTGCGTCCTGCCAGCCCTGCAGCAGGCGGAGGCCCGAATCAGCTTCGCCTTGACGACCGGGGTGAGCGCCATGTACGCCGCAAGGATCATCTTGAGCTCCGTAGGGCGGTACGCGCAAAGCGCATGCCGCCCCGCCAGCCTACAGCAGGCCGAAACGCTGGATCAGCTTCGCCTTGACGACCTGCGTGAGCGCCATGTACGCCGCGAGGATCAACGCGAGATACGGCCAGTACATCGCCGGCAACGCGACGAAGCCGAACTTCGGCGCGAGTGGCGAGTACGGCAGCAGCGCGCCGGCGAGGCAGATGAGGACGCCGGTGATCGTCAGCGGCAGGCTCGCCCTGCTCCGCACGAACGGCAGGCGGCCGGTACGGATCACGTGCACGACCAGCGTCTGCGAGAGCAGCGACTCGACGAACCAGCCGGTCTGGAACACGCCCGCGTTCGCAGGCGAGTTCGCACCGAACACGAACCAGAGCAGCGCGAACGTCGCGTAGTCGAACAGCGAACTGACCGGGCCGATGCAGAGCACGAAACGCGTGATAGCACCCATGTCCCACTGGCGCGGCCGCGCGAGATATCCGGGATCGACCTCGTCGGTCGCGACCGCGGTCTGCGAGAGGTCGTACAGCAGGTTGTTCAGCAGGACCTGCACAGCCGCCATCGGCAGGAACGGCAGCAACGCGCTCGCACCGAGCACGCTCAACATGGTCCCGAAGTTGGAGCTCGCGGTCATCTTGATGTACTTGAGGATGTTGCCGAACACCTTGCGGCCTTCGAGCAGTCCTTCCTCGAGCACCATCAGGCTTTTTTCGAGCAGGATGATGTCGGCGGCTTCCTTGGCGATGTCGACCGCGCTGTCGACCGAGATGCCGACGTCGGCCGCGCGCAATGCGGGGCCGTCGTTGATGCCGTCGCCCATGAAGCCGACGACGTGCCCGTCGCGGCGCAGGGCCTCGATCACGCGCACCTTCTGCGCGGGATCGAGGCGCGCGAACACCTGGGTGTCGCGAGCCGCGAGGGTGAGTTCGGCGTCGCCCATCGCGGCGACTTCGGGGCCGACGAGGCAGCGCCCGACGCGCAGCCCGACCTGGCGGCAGACGTTGCGCGTGACGACGTCGTTGTCGCCGGTCAGCACCTTCACGGCGACGCCGTTGTCGGCGAGCGCACGGATCGCGTCCGCCGCGCTCTCCTTGGGCGGATCGAGGAAGGCGACGAAGCCCGTCAGCACGAGGTCCGTTTCGTCGGCCAGCGAGTACGCCGCCTTTGCCTCGATGTCGCGCATGCCGAGTGCGAACACGCGAAAGCCGTCGTCGTTCATGCCGCGTGCGAGCCGGCGCGCGCCGGCGAGACGGACGTCGTCGATGGCCACGTCGGCTTCGCCGACGCGCACGCGCGCACAGATGCCGAGCATCTCCGCGACCGCACCCTTGGCGACGAGGAAATGACGACCCGCGCGATCGCGCACGATCACCGACAGGCGCCGGCGCGTGAAGTCGAAGGGCACTTCGTCGACGAGCGTGTATTCCTCCTGCAGCCGGCGGCGGCGGTCGGCATGGACGCGCTCGATCACCGCGACGTCGAGCAGGTTGCGAAGGCCCGTCTGGTAGTGGCTGTTGAGGAATGCGAACCCGAGCACGCGCTCGTCCTCCTCGCCGGACACGTCGACGTGGCGCTCGAGGATGACCTTGTCTCGCGTCAGCGTCCCGGTCTTGTCGGTGCACAACACGTCGATCGCGCCGAAGTCCTGGATCGCGCCGAGGCGCTTCACGACGACGTTCTTCTTCGCCATCGCCATCGCGCCCTTGGCGAGATTGATCGTGACGATCATCGGCAGCATTTCGGGCGTGAGGCCGACCGACACGGCGACCGCGAACATGAAGGCGTCGATCCAGGCGCCCTTGGCGATGCCGTTGACGAGGAAGACGAGCGGCACCATCACCGCCATGAAGCGGATCATGAGCCAGGCAAAGCGCCGCACGCCCTCGTCGAAGCTCGTCGGCGCGCGTTCGCCGCCGATGGAACCGGCCAGCCTGCCGAACGTCGTCCGTGCGCCGGTCGCGACGACCGCGCCGGTGGCGCTGCCGCTGACGACATTGCTGCCCATGAAGCAGAGGTTGCGCGCCTCGAGCAGGGTCGCGGCCTCGGCGTCCGCCGCGGCGAACTTCTCGACCGGCATCGACTCGCCGCTCAGCGAAGATTGGTTCACGAACAGGTCCTTCGCGGCAAGCAGGCGCAGGTCGGCCGGAATCATGTCGCCCGCGGCGAGATGCACGACATCGCCAAGCACGAGCTGTTCGATCGGCACTTCGACCTTCGCCGCCGGGGCGCGCACGCCGTCGGCGCCCGTGGCGGGCATGCGGCGCACCGTCGCGGTGGTGCTGACCAGGCTGCGCAGCCGTTCGACCGCGCGACCGGTGCGTGCTTCCTGGAAGTAGGACAGGAATACCGCGATGAACACCATCGCGAGCATGATCGCCGCACCCATCGCGTCATCGCCGAGCCACGACACGACTGCGAGGATGCCGAGCAGCACGTTGACCGGGTTGATGAAGAAGCGCCGGGCGATGTCGAGCAGGAACGGCCGGCGGCGCGCGGGCGCGAGCACGTTCGGACCGTGCTCGGCGCGGCGCGCGGCGACCTCGTCGGCGTCGAGGCCGAGGCCGTCGACGCCCAGGCGCTCGAGCACCGCGGCGGGCGGGAGCCGAACGAGCTCGAGCAAGGGCTGCGCTGCAACCGACGCGCGGCGACTGCGCTCGAAGCGCAGTGCGGCGGGCAGCGCAGCCGCGAACGGCGACCCGCCGATGGCGGTCGGGAGAAACTTGAACATGGGCGACTCCGGATGTCGTGGCGCAACGCTGCCGCCACGGGGAATCGCCGCGTCGCCGACGCGATCGCGTCAGCCGGCCATCCGTTCCGCGCGGGCAGCGCTGCTTCGTCTGTGGCTACTGCAACTGTCCACGGAGGGAACCTCGCACGAGGGTGGGCGCGCGCCCGGCCGGCACGCGGCGCGATTGTCGCCTGCCCATGCTGTCACGGCGCTTTCAGGGCGCGCAGGCGTTCGACCACGTCATCGAAGAACGAAACCGGCAATTCCGCGCGTACCGGCACGCACCAGTGATGCGCGTCGGCGAACGCGACGCACTTGACTGCGTCCTTCTCGGTCATCAGCACGGGCGCGCCATCGCCGAAGGCGAGGTCGGCCGCGGCGAACGCGTGATGATCCGGGAACGGATGTGGCACGACTTCGATGCCGTGCGCGCGCAGCGAGAGGAAGAAACGCTCGGGATTGCCGATCGCCGCGACCGCGTGCACGCGCTGGCCGGCGAACGCATCGAGCGGCCGCGTCAGTGCCGCGCGCTGCACCGGAACGGCGACATCGCCGACCAGCCGCATCGGAATCTCGCCCGCCTGCGCGGCGCCGCCGTTGCAGACGCGGAACGGGATCGATTCGAGGCGTGCGAGCGGCTCGCGCAAGGGTCCGGCGGGAAGCAACCGTCCATTGCCGAAACGGCGCTGGCCGTCGACGACGCAGATCTCCAGGTCGCGCGCGAGCGCGACGTGCTGCAGGCCGTCGTCGGCGATGACGACGTTGACGCCGCGATCGAGCAGCAGCGCAGCCGCACGCGCGCGATCGCGCCCGATCGCGACCTCGACACCCGCGCGACGGCGGATCACGCACGGCTCGTCGCCGACGCGGCGCGGATCGGGCAGGTCGTCGAGCAGCAGCGGGCCACGTTCGGAGCCGCCGTAGCCACGGCTGACGACGCCGGGCCGGAAGCCGTGCAGGCGCAGGTTCTCGGCCAGCGCGATCGCGAGCGGCGTCTTGCCGCTGCCGCCCGCGGTGAGATTGCCGACGACGATGACCGGCGCCGCGACGCGCGCGGCGCGGCGCAATCCGATTCGATACGGCGCGAGGTGTGCTGCGCGCAGCCCACGGTAGACCGGCACGAGCGAGCGCAGCCACCACGGCACCGGTGCACCGTCATACCAGATGCGTGCGATGCGCTGCGCGAACGCGCTCATCGCGCGGCTCCGCCCGCCTCGGCGATGGGGGCACGCGGCACCGGCGGCATCGCGATCCTCATTCAGGCCCCGGCGCCTGCCGGCGCCGCCTGTGGCGCGTCCTTGAACTGCAGGCGATGCAGCGCGGCATAGCTGCCGTTGCGCGCGAGCAGCGTCGCATGCGTGCCGCGCTCGACCACGCCGCCCTGATCGAGCACGACGATCTGGTCGGCGTGCTCGACGGTCGAGAGCCGGTGCGCGATGACGATCACGGTGCGATCGCGCATGAGCCGCTGCAGCGCGTCCTGCACGAGCCGCTCGGACTCGCTGTCGAGCGCGCTCGTCGCTTCGTCGAGGATGAGGATCGGCGCGTCCTTGAGCAGCGCGCGCGCGATCGCGATGCGCTGCCGCTGGCCGCCGGAGAGCAGGCTGCCTCCCGCGCCGACGCGGCTGTGGATGCCCTGCGGCAACTGCGCGATGAACTCCATCGCGTTGGCGGCTTGCGCCGCGGCGATGATGTCGGCCTCGCTCGCGTCGACGAGCGCACCATAGGCGATGTTGCGCGCGACACTGTCGTCGAACAGCGCGACGCCCTGACCGACCCAGGCGATCTGCCGGCGCAGGCTCGCGAGTGTGTAGTCGGCGAGCGGGCGGCCGTCGAGCAGGATTTCGCCCGAGGTCGGCTCCTGGAAGCGTGGAATGAGGCTCGCGAGCGTCGACTTGCCGCTGCCGGAGCGGCCGACGAGCGCGGTCACGCTGCCGTGCGCGCAGGTGATGTCGACGCCTTCCAGCGCGGCGCGCGTCGCGCCCGGGTAGCGCATGCCGACACCGCGCAGCACGATCTCGCCGCGGCACTGCGCGAGTTCGATCGTGCCTTCGTCGCGTTCCGCCGGCGTGTCGACGAGGCCGAAGATCTCGTCCGCCGCGGCGATGCCGCGCTGCAGGTTCGCCTGCACCGTGGTCAGGCGCTTGAGCGACGGCAGGATGCCTCCCATGGCGAGGATCAGCGAGGTGAATGCGCCCGGCGACAGGACGTCGAGCATAGACGGCCTCGTCGCGAAGTAGATGATCAGGGCGAGGGACACCGCAGCGATGAGCTGCACCAGGGCGCTCGAGAGGCCGTTGGTCGAAGCGACCTTGAGGCCGAGGCGGCGCGCCTGTTCGGACACCGCGTTGAAGCGCGCGGATTCATAAGCCTGGCCGCCGAACACCTTCACCTCGCGGTTCGCGCCGACGACCTCTTCGATGACGCCGCTGACCGTGCCCATCGATCCCTGGATGCGCCGGCTGATGCGCCGGTAGCGGCGACCGACCCAGACCACGAGCGCGCCGACGAGCGGCACCATCACGAGCAGCGCGAGGGTGAGCTGCACACTCGCGCGCAGCATCACCGCGACGTAGGCCACCACGCTGAGGCCGTCGACGACCGCGATCTTGACCGCGTCAGTGGTCGCCTGCGCGACCTGCTCGGAGCTGTAGGTGATGCGCGCGATCTGGTGGCCGGACGATTCCGCATCGAAGAACGATGCCGGCAGGCGCAGGTAATGGTCGAACACCTGCTGGCGCAGCCGCTGCACGACGCCGCGCCCGATGTAGGCGGTGCCGAAGTCCGTCGCATAGATCGCGAGACTGCGCACGGCGAAGATCGCCACGATGATGATCGGCATCCAGAAGATGCTGGCCGGGTCGCGCGCGATGAAGAGGTTGTCCAGCATCGGCTTGATCGTGCCGGCGAACAGGCCCATGCAGGCCGCGTCGGTGACCATCGCGGCGACCACCACGATCGCGACCGGCCAGTAGCGGCGCGCATAGCCGAGAAGGCGCAGGTAGACCGCAAGGCTCGAACGCGTCGCCGCGTCTGCCCGGCTCACTTCGCGCCTGCCGCCTGCGACTGCGCGATCGCGATCGACAGGCGCGTGAAGCCGAGCTGGCCGAGCGCATCCATCGCGGTGACCACCGCCTGGTGCGGCGTCATCGCGTCGGCGCGCAGGACGACCGCACGCGAGCGATCGTCGGCGGCGAAGCGCGAGATCGCCTCCTTGAGTGAATCGAGCCCCGGGTTCAACACTTCGTTGTTGTCGATGTAGTAGCGACCGTCGCGATCGATCAGCACGACGCATGCGTCGCGCTGCTCGGTCTGCTCGCTCGACTCGGCCTGCGGCAGGCTCACCTGCATGCGCGAGTTCTGCACGAACGTCGTCGTCAGCACGAAGAACATGAGCAGGGTCAGCAGCACGTCGATGAGCGAGATCACGTTGATCTCGAAGTCGTCCTCGCGGCGGGCAGCGGCGATCCTCACGTCGGCCGCCTCAACCCGCGGTGGTCGCGCTGCGCGGCACGCGCACGGCGCCGGCCGGCGCGGCTGCAGGCGCCTCCGCGGTCGCGGTGAGTTCGTCGGTGAGGAGGAACACCTGGCGCTCCATCTCGACCACGAGGCCGGCGACGCGGCTGCGGAAATAACGGTGGAACGCGTAGGCGGGGATCGCCACGCACAGGCCGGCGGCGGTGCACACGAGCGCCTCGCCGATGCCACCCGCCATCTTGAGCGGGTCGCCGACGCCGCTGACCATCACCGCGAAGAACATGCGGATCAGGCCGAACACGGTGCCGAGCAGGCCGAGCAGCGGCGAGATCAGCGCGATCGTGCCGAGCGTGTTGAGGAAGCGCTCGAGCCGGTGCACGACATGGCGGCCGGTATCCTCGACGCGCTCCTTGATCACCTCGCGCGGACGGTTGCGCACCGCCAGCGCGGCGGCGAGCAACTCGCCCAGCGGCGAATTGGTGCGCAGTGCATTCAGGTGTTCGGGGTCGAGCTTGCGCGTGCGCGCCCATTCGCGCACTTCGTCGCCGAGCCCGGGCGGTACGACGGTCTTGCGGCGCAAGGTCCAGAAGCGTTCGAGGATGATCGCGAGCGCGATCGCGGAACAGATCAGGATCGGCAGCATCGCCCAGCTGCCGGCCATCAGGAGTTCGAACACGTGACACCCTTCCGATTACGTTGCTCCCCGCATCATAGCAGCGCCGCCGACGCTGTCTGTGAGGGCATCGACGCGGCACCGGCCGGCGGTGCGCGGGAATCCGCATCGGGCGCCCCCTCGCGCCAGTAGCGCCACTGCCGCCCGCGCTCGCGCGCGACGATCCGCGGCGGCGCGTCGGCGGGAAACGCGAGGCGTACCGCCCCGGCATCGGCGGTATTGACGAGCGTCGCGCCGATCGCGGTGTAGCGCGCGACGACGTCAGGCGCCGGATGATGGAAGCGATTGCGCCATCCGGCCGATACGATCGCGATCACCGGACGCAGCGCCGCGAGCAACGGCGGACTGGACGAACTGCGGCTGCCATGATGCGGCACGACGATTGCGAGCGGTGGCCCCGGCCCGGCCGCGGCGGCGATGCCGGCCTCGACACGGCGGCTGACGTCGCCAGGGAGCAGCAGGCGCCCGGCGCGGCCTTCGACCAGCAGCACGCAGGAGCGATCGTTGCCGCGCGTCGGCACCGCGTCCGCGGGCGCAGCAGGTCCGAGCATGCGCAGGCGCACGCCGTCCCAATCCCACGACTCGCCCGCGCGGCACGGCGCGGCATCGATCGCGAGCCGTTCGGGCTCGCCGCTCGCTCGTAAGGCATCGGGATAGGCGCGGGCCACGGCGACGGCGCCGCCGGCGTGGTCGTTGTCGCCATGACTGATCACGAGGCGATCGAGGCGATCGGTACCGAGCGCGTGCAGGGTCGGCAACACCGCGGCTTCGCCGAGATCGAACCCCGACGGGAAACGCGCGCCGGCATCGAACAGCAACGCATGTCCGCGCGTGCGCACGAGCACCGAAAGGCCCTGGCCGACGTCGATGACGACCGCCTCGAAGGCGCCGGGCCCGGGCAACGCGCGTGCCGGCCACAGCAGGGGCACGAACAGCAGTGCACCGAGCAGGCGCGCCGGTGTCGCGCGCGGCAGGAACAGCCACGACGCGCCGGCGATCGCAAGACCGGCCACCCAGGGCTCCGCCTCGGGCAGCCACCAGTGCGCACCGGGCCAGCGCGCGGCCTGCTGCAGCAGCCACCACTGCGCGTGTGCGACCGCGGCGGCGAGCGCGAGCGGCAGCGCGGCGAGGCCCGGCACGAGCAGCAACGCGAGCACGGCGACGAGGCACAGCGGAACGATCACGAAGCTGATCAGCGGCACGGCGAGGAGATTGGACAGCGCGCCGACCAGCGAGGCCTCGCCGAAAAACCACACCGACAGCGGCAACAACGCGATCGTCATGACGAGCTGGCCGAGGCCCAGTTCGCGCAGGAAGCGCAGCCGACCGCGTACGGGACCCAGCGCGAGCATGAGGAACGCGACGCCGACGAACGAAAGCCAGAAGCCCGCCGCCAATGTCGCGAGCGGGTCGGCGAGGAGGATCGCGAGCAGCGCGAGCGCGAGCGTGTGCGCACCGCCGCCGCCGCGCCGGCCGAAGCGCATGGCCGCGACGACGGCAATCATCGCGAGCGTGCGCACGGTCGGCAGGCTGCCGCCCGCGAGCATGCCGTAAAGCAGTGCCGCGAGCAGCGCGGCCGGTGCGCGCACGAGCGGATACGGCACGCGCAACGCGAGTCGCGGACACGCACTCCAGAGCAGCCAGGCGAGCGCGACGCCGAACAGCCCGGCGACGCCGACGTGGAATCCCGAGATCGCGATGAGGTGCGGACTGCCATTGGCGCGCGCCACTTCCCAATCGCCCTGGTCGAGTCCGCGCGTGTCGCCGATCGCGAACGCGCGCAGCAGGGCCGCGTCGTGCGGGTCGGCGACGCGTGCGTCGATGCCTTGCGCGATCGACTCGCGCAGGCGGTCGATGCAGGTAACGCGCGAGCCCAGCCGCCGGTCATCCTCGCCTTCGCGCACATAGCCGACCGCGGTGATGCCGCGCTCGAGTGCCTGCCGCTCGGCGTCGAAGCCCCCCGGATCGACGAGCCCGCGCGGACGCTTGAGGCGCAGCAGCAACTGCCACCGATCACAGGAGGCGAGTTCGTCCGGCGTTCCGTCGTACCAGGAGACACGCACCCGCCCGCGCAACGGCAACTCCATCCCGTCGAGCCGAGCGCGTTCGATGCGCAGCGTGAAGCGCGTCGCGTCATCGCGGCGCAGCGGCAGGCCGTCGACGACGCCGCTGACCAGCACGTCGCGTCCTTCCAGTTCGTGCGGCAGGCGGGCCTCGAGTGCGCTGCCTGCGCGGAACGCGCACCAGGCGAAGCCGAGCACCAGCCAGCCGGCGAGGCGCAGGCGTGGCCGCGCCAACGCGAAGGACGCGGCCGCGGCGAGGGCCAGATCGACACTGGCCGGCGGCAGCGCCGGCAGCGCATGCACGGCGAGCACGCCGCAGAGCATCGAGAGGGCCGCGTGCACGCCGACGGCCGGTATCCGCGCTTGGAGCATCCTGCCCTCGCTTCGTGCCGTATCCGCGTTCCTTCGCGGCTCCGCCCCTGCCTACGCGCTAGGCGGCGCGCGGGTGCAACTTGCCGCCGGAAAGTTCGAGCACGCGCTCGGCGCGCGCCGCGAGCTTCGCATCGTGCGTGACGAGCACGAGCGCCGTGCCGATCTCGCGATTGAGCTCCAACATGAGGTCGTAGACCTGCGCCGCGTTGCGCTCGTCGAGGTTGCCGGTCGGCTCGTCGCCGAGCACGCAGGCCGGGCGCGTGACCAGCGCACGCGCGACCGCGCAGCGCTGGCGTTCACCGCCGGACAGTTCTCCCGGCTTGTGCTCGAGCCGCTCGCCGAGGCCTACGCGTTGCAGCAACGCGACAGCGCGTTCGCGCGCGTCGCCGATCGCGCCGCCGCGGATCAGCAGCGGCATGCAGACGTTCTCGACCGCGGTGAACTCGGGCAGCAGGTGATGGAACTGGTAGACGAAACCGAGCGCGCGATTGCGCAGTTCACCGCGTGCGCGATCGGACAGGCGCGACATCGCCTTGCCGTCGACGCTGACTTCGCCCGCGCTCGGCGCATCCAGGCCGCCGAGGATGTGCAGCAGCGTACTCTTGCCGGTGCCCGAGGCACCGATGATCGCGACCGTTTCGCCGCGCCGGACGGACAGCTCGACATCGCGAAGCACGTCGGTGCGCAAGTTGCCTTCCTGGTACGTCTTGGCGACGCCCGCTGCTGACAGGACGATGTCAGGGCCGAGGGCCGAGGGCTGGGCGCTGGGATTTCGCATCATGGTATCCATCGTCGTCATCGTGTCCGCGGAGCCGCGCTTCGCCAGCCCTCGACGCCCAGCCCTGCTCACTCGTACCGCAACGCCGCCGCAGGCTCCGTCTTCGCGGCGCGGCGGGCCGGATAGAGCGTCGCGAACGTGCAGAACACGAAGGCGGTGAGCGTGATCCAAACCACGTCCGAGCCGTGCAGGTCGCTCGGCAACTCGCTGATGTAGTAGACGTCGGGCGACAGGAACGTCACGTGGAAGGTGCGTTCGATCCAGTGCACGATCGCGCTGAGGTTGAGCGAGAGCAGCACGCCGAACAGCACGCCGAGCGCGATGCCGAGCGTGCCGACGAGCACGCCCTGCACCATGAACGTGCCCATCACCGAGGCGGGGCTCTGGCCTAGAGTACGCAGGATCGCGATGTCGGCCTGCTTGTCCTGCACGAGCATGACGAGGGTCGAGACGAGATTGAACGCCGCGACCGCGACGATCAGCGAAAGGATCAGGAACATCACCTTCTTCTCCATCGCGATCGCCTTGAAGAAGTTGCTGTGCCCCTGCATCCAGTCGGTCACGCGGTAGAACTGGCCGAGCTGCTGCGATAGCTGGCGGCCGACCGGAAACGCCTGGAACATGTCGTCCAGGCGCAGGCGGATACCGGTCGGGCCGTCGAGCCGGTACAGCGTCTGTGCATCCTGCAGTGCGATGACGGCGAGGCCGGAGTCGTATTCCTGCATGCCGGCCTCGAATACGCCGACCACGGTGAAGCGCTTCATGCGCGGGATCGCGCCGATCGGCGTCGCGCTGAACTCCGGTGCGAACACCGTGACGAGGTCGCCGACGCCGACACCGAGCGTCATCGCGAGCTCCTTGCCGAGCACGATGCCGAACTTGCCGGGCACGAGTTCGTCGAGCCGACCCTCGACCATGCGCGTGCCGATTTCCGATACGCCCGCTTCGAGCGCGGGATCGACGCCGCGGATGATCGCCCCGCTCACGCGCGTGCCCTGCAGCATCGCCTGGCGCTCGACGTAGGGCGCCGCCCCCAGCACGTGCGGATCGGCGCGCGCGACTTTCAGCGCCTCGGGCCAGTCGCGCACGCTTTCGCCGATGCCTTCGATCGTCGCGTGCGATACCATGCCGAGGATGCGGTCCTTGAGTTCCTTGTCGAAGCCGTTCATGACGGAGATCACGGTGATCAGCGCGGTCACGCCGACCGCGATGCCGAGGATCGACACCAGCGAAATGAACGAGATGAAGTGGTTGCGCCGCTTCGCGCGCGTGTAGCGCAGGCCGATGAAGACTTCGAGTGGGCGGAACATCGTGCGGGCGGTCCTCGGGTCGTTCGCCGTGGCGGCACGCGGACGCGTGCGCATGCGCTGGCGTCGCAGCGCCGTTGCGTTCGACCACAACGGCGGTGCAGAGTGCCGCAAGGCCGCTGGCGCGGCAAGTCGGTCGGCGCGAGGATCGGCGTAGGAATTCCAAGCGATACGACCACGGAGACGCATGAACGAAGCCACCACCCCGCCCCTTCCCGCCGACCTGCGCGACGAGCTCGCGCGCGCGGTGCGCCAGGTCAACACGGTCGTGCTCGGCAAGAAGCACGAGGTACGACTCGCCTTCGTCTGCCTGCTCGCCGGCGGCCACCTGCTCATCGAGGACCTGCCCGGCGTCGGCAAGACCACGCTCGCGCATGCGCTCGCCGCGACACTCGGACTCGGATTCCAGCGCGTGCAGTTCACCTCCGACCTGCTGCCGTCGGACATCATCGGCGTGGGCATCTACGAGCGCGAAGCGGGCGTGTTCAAGTTCCATCCGGGGCCGCTGTTCACGCAGCTGCTGCTCGCCGACGAAATCAACCGCGCGATGCCCAAGACGCAGAGCGCGCTGCTCGAGGCGATGGCCGAGGGCCAGGTCACCGTCGACGGCACCACGCATCGACTTGCGCCCCCGTTCTTCGTCGTCGCGACGCAGAACCCGCTCGACCTCGCCGGCACCTGGCCCCTGCCCGATTCGCAGCTCGACCGCTTCATGCTGCGCATGAGCCTCGGCTACCCGGACCGCGACGCCGAACGCGCGATGCTCGGCGCCAGCGACCGCCGCGACGTGATCGCCGCACTCACGCCGTGCCTGGGCCCGGAGCAGATCCTCGCGCTGCGCCAGGCGTGCGCCGGCGTGCTGGCGAGTCCGGCGCTGATCGAGTACGTGCAGGCGCTGCTCGCCGCGAGCCGCGACCATTCGGACATCCGCGTCGGTCTTTCTCCGCGCGCGGGACTCGCCCTGCTCGCGGCCGCGCGTGCGCACGCGCTGCTCGCCGGGCGCCCGCACTGCGTGCCGGAGGACGTGCAGGCCGTGTTTCCGTTCGTCGCCGGGCACCGCCTGGGCCTCGGTGCCAATGCGCGCGTCGACCGCACCAAGCTAGTCGCCCAGTTGCTCGAGGCGACCCCGGTACGCTGACCGATGCCGAGTACCTTCGCGTCCTGGCGCCTGCGCGCGCTCGCCTACGCCGAGCGCCGCCTGCCCGCGTTGACGCGCCTGCGCCGCCCCGAAGCCCCGCCGATCCGGCTCGACCGCCGCCGCATCTACGTGCTGCCGACGCCGTTCGGCCTGGTGTTCGCTGCGCTGCTGTTCGTGATGCTGATCGGCGCGCTCAACTACGGCAACAACCCGGCGGTCCTGTTCACGTGCTTGCTCGGCAGCGTCGCCGGCGCAAGCCTGTTCGCCGGCTTCCGCGTCGCGAGCGGGCTGGTGCTTTCGCGCGTCCACGCCGGCGAGGCGTATGCAGGCGAACCCTTTGAAACGCGCCTGCGCTTCGATCCCGGGGCGCGCAGCCGCGCGTCGCTGCGCCTGCGGCTGGATACGTCCGAAAGCGCATTTTCGCTGCCGGCGAACGAGCCGGCGGATGTCGCCGTCGTCGTCGTTCGGCCGCGGCGCGGCTGGTACCGGCCCGGCCGCATCCGCGTGTGGACCGAGTACCCGCTCGGTCTGTTCCGCATCTGGAGCTGGGTCAATCCCGACGTGGAATTCCTCGTCTACCCGGCGCTGGAACGTTCCGCCCCGCCGTTGCCGTCCGGCGAAGGCCACCACGGCGAGCAGGCCCGCGCCGGCGCGAGTGAGGAACACGGCGGCCTGCGCGACTACCGCCCGAGCGATCCTCCGCGCCTGATCGCGTGGAAGGCGTCGGTACGCCACGACAGCCTGCTCGTGCGCGACGCCGAAAACCGCGCGGGCGAGGCATTGACGCTGGACTACGCGGCGCTGCGTGGCGTCGATGACGAGACGAGGATCAGCCGGCTGGCCGCCTGGAGTGTCGCCGCCGAACATGCCCAGCGCGCATACACCTTGCGCTTGCCGTACGAGACGCTGGGCCCGGGGCTCGGCGCCGACCACCTTCGCGCCTGCCTGCGCGCGCTTGCCTTGATGCCCGGACATGATATCCACGACGACGACGACTGACCGCCTCGATCGCACGCGGTTCGAACGCGTCGCGCTCGCGGTCGCCGCGACATTGGCCCTGCACGTGGGCCATCTGCCCGTTTGGGTGTCGCTCGCCGTGGCCGTCGCGCTCGTCGCACGCGTCGTCGCGCGGCGACGGGCCATGGGCGCCGTCGCCGCATGGCTGCGGGTCCCGCTCACTGCACTGCTGCTTGCCTTCGTGGTCATGCACTACGGCAACATGTTCGGGCGCATTCCCGGCACCACGCTCGCCTGCGGCATGCTCGCTTTGAAGCTGCTCGAAGCCGAGCGCGAGCGGGATGCGCGTGTCGCGCTCGGCTTCTCGTTCTTCGTGCTGATGTCCTCGCTCCTGTTCGTGCAGTCGCTCGCCTTCAGTGTCGTGGTCGCGGCGGTGCTCGCGCTCGTCGTCACGGGGTTGCTGGCCCTGCAAACGGCGCCGCTCGCGCAACCCCGCATGAGCAGGGACCTGCGCTCCGCAGGCGCCCTGCTCGCTGTCGCATTGCCGTTCGCACTGGCCGCGTTCGTGCTGCTGCCGCGGCTGAGCGCGCCGATGTGGGGGTCGCGTGGCGACGATACGCTCGGCAGTACCGGCCTCAGCGACAGCATGGCACCGGGGGAGTTCGCGCGGCTCGTGCTGGACGAATCGCCGGCTTTCCGCGCCGAGTTCATGGGGCCTCCGCCGAGCGCGCGCGTGCTGTATTTCCGTACGATCGTCCTCAACGACTTCGACGGAACGACCTGGACCCGCCGCCTCAGCGACGGCCGTCCCGGCGAAGCGAATCCGGCGTCGACAGGGCCGGCGAGCTTCTACGACTACACCGTCACGCTGGAAGGCAGCGGCGATCAACGCTGGCTGCCGGCGCTCGACCTGCCGCTGACCTCGCCCGACGGGGCGACGCTGAGCCGCGACCAGACCCTCATCGCGCGCCGCGGCACGTCCCCGCTGCGCCAGTATCGGCTGCAATCATCCACTCGCGCGAAGATGGCAACGGAGCTTGCCCCAGCCGATCGCGAGCGCATGCTTGCATTGCCGCACGGCTACGGTCCGCGTGCGAGACGCCTCGCGCAGCAGTGGCGCACCGAACTCGGCGACGATGCGCGGGTGGTGCAGGCGGCGCTGAAGCTGTTCAATTCGAGTTTCGACTACACGCTCGAACCGCCGCCGCTCGCGCGCGATTCCGTCGACGATTTCCTGTTCGGCACGAAAGCCGGCTTCTGCGAGCACTATGCGTCCGCATTCGTGTTCCTGATGCGCGCCGCCGGCATCCCGGCACGCGTCGTCACCGGCTACCAAGGTGGTTGGTGGAGCGGCGAGTACATGCTCGTGCGGCAATCCGATGCGCACGCATGGGCGGAAACCTGGGTCGAGGGCAGCGGCTGGAAGCGTGTCGACCCGACGGCCGCGGTCAGCCCGGAACGCGTGGATCTGGGCGCCGCGCAAATCGACGCGGAGACCACTTGGTACGGCGGCTGGTTGCGCGACCTGCGCAACCACCTCGATATCGCCAACCGTTTGTGGACGCGTTCGGTGATCACGTTCGATTCGCTTCGGCAGAACGCCCTGCTGACCGAGTTCGGGGCGTCGCAGCTGAGCCATGGCGATCTCCTGCTCGTCCTGACGATCGTTCTCACGGTGACGATGGGGTTAGCGGCTGCCTGGGCGATGCGTGAGTCGCGCACGCGGCGGGGCGATCCGCTCGATCGCGCGTGGCAGCGTTTCCGTGCCCGGCTCGCGCGTGCCGGAATCGATGAACGCCCCGACGAGGGGCCGCTCGACCTCGGCGCGCGGTGGCGTGCGGCGGTGCCGGAGCGGTCACGCGAGATCGACGCGCTGGTCGGCGAATACGTCGCGCTGCGGTACGGCAGCCTGGTACCGGAACGTGCG
The DNA here is from genome assembly GCF_051958935.1 of Dokdonella sp. Classification (GTDB taxonomy): domain Bacteria; phylum Pseudomonadota; class Gammaproteobacteria; order Xanthomonadales; family Rhodanobacteraceae; genus Dokdonella_A. Next base: position 19,907 of record NZ_JBQCFP010000073.1, read on the forward strand.
CGCATCGCCGCGCTCGGTCGGCGCCTGCGCGCCGTGCGCCTGCCGCGGCGCAGCTGACGGTGCGACGAACCGGCATTCAGGCGCGTCGGGTACCATGCGCACATACGGCATTGCAGACGGCGCCCCGCGCCGCCGCCGGATGAGGTTCCAGCATGCGACACCCACTCACGATCGCCCTCCTCGGCGCCACCCTCGCTTCCTGCGCGACCATTCCCGGCCCGCTGCAGGGCGAATACGCCGCCACGACGCCGCGCGAGGCGCGCGGTGACGGCCAGGCGGTTCGCTGGGGCGGCGAAATCATCAAGGTCGAGCCGATGCAGGATTCGACATGCTTCGAAATCCTCGCGCGCGAACTCGATGCGAGCGCGCGTCCGACGAGCCGCGACGCCAGCCAGGGCCGTTTCATGGCCTGTCACGCCGGCTTCTACGATCCGGAGGAATTCGACCGCGGCCGCGAGGTCACCGTCGTCGGCAAGGTCACCGGCACCGATCATGGCAAGGTCGGCCAGTTCGACTACGCCTATCCGCACGTCGACGCGAGCGCGGTGTACCTGTGGCCGAAGCGGCCGCTGTACGTGCGCTCGCCGTATTACTACGACCCGTGGCTGTACGGCTACGGCCCGGGCTGGGGTTATTACGGGCCGGGTTGGGGTTACTGGCGCCCGCCGGTGATCATCCGCGACCATCGCCCTGAACCGCAGCCCAAGCCGGTGCCGGGCGGCAAGTAGCCCTGCTTCGCGCAACTAACCGCACAGCTGATGGCTTAGCATCGTTCCGGTTCGCCCGGAGGGAGCCCGCCATGAGTCCACGTTCGCTGCTGTGCGCGGTCCTCGCCGCATCCATGGTCCCCGCCGTCGCCGCCGAAGGTGCTGCGGCATCGAAGGTTTTTTCGTCGCCGGCTGAAGCGGTCGCCGGCGACCACGCGGGCGCGGTCGTGCTCTGGGGCGGCCGCATCTTCGAGCGCGAATCGGGCGAAGACGGCCAGTGCGTCGGCGTGCTCGCGTTCCCGCTCGCGCGCCGCGACGGCCGGCCCGACACGCGGCTCGAGCCGGGGCAGATCTTCTATGCATGCAGCAGCGAAGCGCTGTCGCCTTCGGACTATGCGGTCGGACGGCAGGTCGCGGTCACCGGCAAGCTCGCTGCGGTGCGCGCGCGCATCGTCGGCGACGACTGCAAGATCCTGCCGCCGAACACCGCGTTCGTGACCTGGAAGGCGACCGCGGTGACGCAGACGGCACAAGGCTGCGTGGCGCGCCTTCCGGTGGTCCAGATCAGCGACGGCCGCACCTGGCCGGATCCGCCGAGAGCGCACCCGCCCCAGTTCATGTGAGCCGCCTCAGCCCGGCGGCCAGTGCAACGCGCGTCCGGCGAGCAGGTGCAGATGGATGTGGAACACGGTCTGGCCACCGTCGCGGTTGCAATTCATGACCACGCGATAGCCGTCCTCGGCAAAGCCCTGCGCCTTGGCCCAGCGCGCAGCCGCAACGACGAGCTTGCCGACCAGGGCCGCGTCGCCGTCGGCGAGATCGTTGAGCGTCGCGAACGGCCGCTTCGGGATGAACAGCACGTGCACCGGCGCCTGCGGATTGATGTCGCGGAACGCGAGCAGGTCCTCATCCTCGTAGACGATGTCGGCGGGAATCTCGCGTCGGATGATTTTCGCGAACAGGGTGTCGGTCATGGCGTCGGGATTGGTGATTGGTGATTGGTGATTGGTGATTGGTGATTGGTGATTGTGATTGGGATTGGGGGTGCCGCGAAGCGAGTGTCGATTACTGGCGGACCCTACGATGCACGCGGCGTTCGCGCTTTCACCAATCACCAATCCCGAATCACCAATCACCGATCACCAATCACAACACCTGCCGACCGCCGAACGCGTGCGCGAGCGTGCCGCGATCGATGAACTCGAGCTCGCCGCCGAGCGGCACGCCGTGGGCGAGCCGGCTCGCGCGCACGCCGGCCGCACGCGCGAGGTGGGCGAGCATGTGCGCGGTCGCCTCACCTTCAACGGTGGGGTTGGTCGCGACGATGAGTTCCCGCACCTCGCCTTCGGCGAGCCGTTGCGCGAGCAGGTCGAGGCCGAGCTCCTTCGGTCCCAGGCCATCGAGCGGCGAAATGCGCCCGAGCAGGACGAAGTAATGCCCGCGGTAGCCGGTGGCCTGCTCGATCGCGAGCTGGTCGACCGGTGTCTCGACGACGCAGAGCAGGCTGCGATCGCGTGCCGTCCCCGCGCACAGTGCACACACCGGATCCTCGCTGAACGTGCGGCAGCGCGTACAGTTGCCGATGCGCTCCACCGCCGCGGCGAGGCGCTCGGCCAATCGTCGTGCACCGGCGCGATCGCGTTCGAGCACATGGAATGCCATGCGCTGCGCGGTCTTCGCACCGACGCCGGGGAGGCATCTGAGCGCTTCGACGAGGTCGGCCAGGAGCGGGGAGGAGGACATGGCTCTTTTTTAGGGTTGAGGGCTGATCGCCAAGGGCTGCAACGGTCGAGGAATACACGGCGGGAAACGAGGTTTGCACCCCATCGCCGGCGAGGCGTCGCACCGGCTGCGGGCGATTTAAGCCCAAGGCCCTCAGCCCTCAGCGCTGCTCGCCTCAAAACGGCAACTTGAACCCCGCCGGCAAATTCATGCCCGAGGCGAGGTTGCCGAGCTTCTGCTGGTTCAACGCGGCGACCTTGTTGACCGCATCGTTGAGCGCGGCGGCGACGAGGTCTTCCGCCATTTCGGGGTCGTCGGCGAACAGCTTGCGGTCGATCGCGACCGCGCGCACTTCGTGGCGACCGCTCATGCGTACGCTGACGAGGCCGCCGCCGGACTGGCCGGTGACTTCCATCTGCGCGATCTCTTCCTGCGCGCGCTTCATCTCTTCCTGCATGCGCTGCGCCTGTTGCATCAATCCGGCGAGTGGGCCTTTCATGAGTGGGGTCATCCTTGCGATCCGTCCGGGATCGCCGTGATCTGGGTGGGTTGTGGATGTGGGTACGCCATTTCCTTCGGCTGGTCCAACAGCGGCCATCCATGGCCGCACATTTTCAGATGAAGCATTCAACCAGCGGCATCGGTCTCATGTTTCGAACGCACTCAGCCGTCCGTGGGGCGGATGCTGTCGGGGATCACGCGAGCGCCGAAGGTCTCGATCATCGACTGCACGAACGGATCGCTCTGCACCGCTTCCTCCGCGGCCGAACGGCGCGCGTGCTCGGCGCGCGTGCGCTGCTCGGCCGGCGTCTGCGCGCCGGTCGAGGCGCGTTCGAAACGAACCTTGACGGCATGCCCGAGTGCCGCACCGAGGCGCTGTTCCAGCAGGCCGACCATCGAACCCTCGGCGAGATGCTCGTACGCGGGGTCCATCGCGAGGCGCACGATGTGACCGTCGATCGCGACGAGCGTGGCGTTCTGCGCGAGCTGGCCGACCGGGCCGCGCAGACCCGCGCGCTCGATCAGGCTGGGCCAGTCTGACGGGGAAGACGCTGGGACTTGCGAGGACACCGCAGGCGGCGAGGGAACTTCGGGCATCGACGCGCGCGGCGGCGCGTTCGGTCGCTCGGCGGCGGGTTCGATGTTGCGCAGCGGTTCGCGTGCGGGCGGCGAAGGCGCTTGCGCGCGTACGGGAGCTGCCGCGGCGGCGGCGCGCACCGGCGCCGCCGGGCGCGCGATGGCCGTACCGTTCGCGCCGCCCGGCACGAACGCGAGCATGCGCAGCAGCGCCATCTCGAAGCCGACGCGTGGCGTCGGCGCCAGCGGCAGGTCGCGCCGCCCGGTCACTGCCATCTGGTACCAGAGCTGCACGTCCTGCGCGGCGAGGCGCGCCGCGAGCGCTGCGAGCTCGGGACCCTCCTCGCCCGCTGCGTCCGGCACGAGCTGCAGCAACTGCACGCGATGCAGCAGGCCGGCGAGTTCGTCGAGCACCTGGGCGAAATCGGGCGAGAACTGTGCGATGCGCTCGATTTCCGCGAGCAGCGCCGCACCGTCGCCGTCCGCGAGTATTTCGAGCAGGACGCGCACCTTCGCGCGCTCGACCGTGCCGAGCATCGCGTGCACCTCGTGCGCGTGCAGCGCGCCGCCGCCGTGGGCGATCGCCTGGTCGAGCAGCGACAGGCCGTCGCGCAACGATCCGTCGGCCGCGCGCGCGAGCACGTCGATGCCTTCGTCGTCGAACGCGACCTGCTCGGCGCCGAGGATATGGCGCATCTGGCCACCGATCTGCTCGGGCGAGAGCCGCTTTAGGTTGAACTTGATGCAGCGTGACAGCACGGTCACGAGCAGCTTCTGCGGATCGGTCGTCGCGAGCAGGAACTTCACGTGCTGCGGCGGTTCCTCGAGGATCTTCAGCAGCGCGTTGAACGCCGGCTTGGACAGCATGTGCACTTCGTCGATGAGATACACCTTGTAGCGGCCACGCGTCGGCGCGTACATCGCGTTCTCGATGAGGTCGCGCACGTTGTCGACGCCGGTGTTGCTTGCCGCGTCGATCTCGAGCAGGTCGACGAAACGGCCGGCGTCGATCTCGGCGCAGGCCGCGCACTCGCCGCACGGGTTCGAGGTCGGCCCCTTCTCGCAGTTCAGCGACTTGGCGAAGATGCGCGCGATCGTCGTCTTGCCGACGCCGCGCGTGCCGGTGAACAGGAACGCATGGTGCAGGCGGCCGCTGTCGAGCGCATGGGTGAGCGCGCGCACGACGTGCTCCTGCCCGACGAGTTCGGAAAAACGGCGCGGGCGCCATTTGCGCGCGAGGGCTTGGTAGGACATCGGAGATCCGCTGCTGGGTCCGCGATTGTAACAACGCGGATGTTAGCGGACCGTGCGCCCGGCGCGCGTCGCCGGCGTCGGGCGTCCTGTGCGCCGAACCAGCGTGGCAGTCCCGGGTTCGCCCCGGCAAGGGGCGAAGCCGGATCTCCAGATACGAGGTGGCG
>NZ_JBQCFP010000074.1:0-14263 GCF_051958935.1 Dokdonella sp.
CCTGTCGGCGACGGACCACGATCGCCGATCAGGCGCGCCGGCGCCCGCATCGAGCATGAAAACGGACGCAAAAACGGAGTAAGCCGGATACAGACGGCAGTGAATTCCGTTTCATTCCCATGAGCACGGCGGTGCACCGGGTTAGCTCGGTCCGCGCCTATCGCACGGCGGCGTCGATCGGCCGCTCGCCGGCGAGTTCGCTGGCATGATGCTGCGCCCGCTGCGCGGCGACCTGGTTGTGCATTGCGCCATGGACGCGCGCCTCGATGAGCGCGGCGCGGAGGTCATGTTCGGACCACGACGCGACGCGCCCGGCGAGCGCGGCGGCTTCCTCGATCTTGCCGGCGGTGACCAGCGCCACCGTGTACGGGCTCGCGCTGGCGAGGATGTCTTCGGGAATCCCCGAGCGTTCGGCGCGGGCGAGGGCATCGGCGAAGCCGGGGAGAGCCGCCGCGGAATCGCCTTCGATGAGCGCCTGCTGCGCGTCGAGCAGGCGCAGGTAGAGGGCGCGGCGGTCGTTCGGCGACTTCGCCACCCACGCCTTGAGGCGGGCGGCTTCCGACGTCGCGCCGGCGACGTCGCCCCTGACCTGCAAGGCGCGAATACGCGTGAACCACACGCCGAAATAGTCCTGGTCGTTCGCGCTTTCGAGCGCGGGCGTCAGGGCGGCACGCCCGCTGCGCTCGGCCTCGGCGTAGTCGCCGCGCACGAACGCGATGTCGGCGAGCGCTGCATCGGCCTCGCTGCGCACGGCCGCGTCGGCGTCGGGATCGGCGTCCTTACTGATCCGCTGCAGCAGCACGACCGCTTCGTCGAGGCGCCCGACGCCCGCGAGCGCGACGGCGCGACTGAGCGTGTTCCACCAGCGCTCGCGCGTGTTCGGAGCCTGCGCATCCTCCTGCACGAGCCGATCGGTCGCCGCGACGGCCTTGTCGTGCTCCACCAGCATCGCGTAGGCCTCGGCCAGCGAGCGCAGTGCGGAATCGCGCGCCTCGCGCACCGCCAACACTTCGAAGCGCTCGGCGGTCTGCTCGAACAGCGGCGCCGCGGCGAGCGGCTGGCCGCGGTACATCGCGATCGCGCCGAGGTTCAGGTCGACCCTTGCCATGCCGTACGCATCATTGCTCATCTCGTGCAGCAGGCGCGCCTGGCCCATCTCGGCGGTCGCGGCGTCGAGGCGCCCGGCCAGCACGTCGACGCCACCACGACCCGTGTACGCGGCCGCCTTCGCCTTCGGGTCGTTGACGAAACGCAGGAGTTCGAGTGCCTTGTCGAACGCGGCACCAGCGTCGGCGAACTTCTGCTCGCGGAAATCGATCACGCCGAGCTGGTTGATCACCAGCGCGCGCATGTGCGGGTCCTTGTCCGCGGGCACCCGCTCGAGCAGGGCTTCACAGCGCGCGCGGCTCGCCGCGTAGTCTCCCTGGTAGAAGTCGACGTAGGAGAGGGCGAGCGCGATCTCGGGACGCGCGTGCTGGCCGGGCGACGCGTGCCCGGCGATGTCGCGCGCGACATCGAGCTGGCCGACGAGACCGGCCGCGGCGATTCGTTGAGCGAGTTCCTCCACGCCTTCCGGTGCGCCGGGGTGCATCGGCGGGGTGTGGCCGAGCTTGACCAGCAGCGCATCGGCCGCGCGGCGCGCGGCGACGAGCACGTCGCGATCCTGCGCCTGCGCGACGCGCGTCGTCCCGGGGGTGGCGTGCGCGGCGAGTTCGACGTCCCATACGCCACCCGCGTGCGAAACGTGCGGCTTGACCAGCAAGGTCGCGACCTTCGCGACCGAAGGGTCTACGTCGAGCGTCTCCGGGTCGAGCCGCTTCGCATTGATGAGGCCGACGGTGGTTTCGCTCGGCGTCGTCGTCAGGCCGCCGTCGCGCAACTGGTTGCCGATGAGGTCCATGAGGCCGAGGCGCAGCCACGCCCACTCGCCCGCTGCATCGACGCTCGCCGGCATGACCATCACGGCTACGGGCGCAGCCGCAGGAGCGATCGTCGTGACCGCGGCCGTTTCGGCGACGCGATGCGTGGACAGCCACCAGCCGCCCGATGCGGCGAGCGCGAGGACCATCAGCGATGCCCCGGCGACCCATGCGATGCGCGCCCCGCGCTTGCGACCTGGCGACGGCTCGGCAGCGGCAGCGGGCGAATTCGCGACGGGCAACGGCTCGAAGGTGCGCTCGTTCGTGGGTTCGTCGGCCCAGCGTTAGCCGAGGCGCGGCGTCGTGCGGTTGCACGACGCGTCGCCGACGACGCGCCGCAGGCGCATGATCGCCTGGGTCAGCGACGCTTCGCTGACGTCCGTGCGCCCCCACACGGCCGACGCGAGCTCGTCACGGCCCACGGAACGGTTGCACATTCGCGCGGCGTAGCTCCCGCGTGAGCGGGTCGAGCACGAAATCGCCGAAGGTAAAGACGACGTGGGTCATTCGCGTAGCTTACCCGGGCGCGGCGAGAACGGACCGGCCGCCTCGCCCTGCGCGCTGCAGCGAGATCGCACGCTGCGCTAAGCTGCGCCGCATCGGTCCAGGACACCATGGCGCGCATCCTCACCATCGAAGACGACGCGGTCACCGCGCGCGAGATCGCCGCGGAGCTGCAGGCCGCGGGCAACGACGTCGATTGCGTCGGCGATGGCCGCACGGGCCTCGAGCGCGCGCTCGCGGGCGGCTACGACGCGATCACGCTGGATCGCATGCTGCCGGGCATGGACGGGCTCGAACTCGTATCGGAGCTGCGTCGCGCGGGCGTGGATACGCCGGTGCTGATGATCAGCGCGCTCAGCGACGTCGATGCGCGCGTGCGCGGCCTGCGCGCGGGCGGCGACGACTACCTGACCAAACCGTTCGCGCCGGAAGAGATGGCCGCGCGCATCGAGGTGCTGCTGCGACGCGGCGCGGGTGCGCGCGAAACGACCCTGCGCGTCGGCGACCTCGAACTCGATCTCATTGCGCGCACCGCCCGCCGCGGCAGCGCCGCGCTCGACCTGCTGCCGCTCGAATTCCGCCTGCTCGAATACCTCATGCGCCATGCCGGCCAGGTGCTCACGCGCACGATGATCTTCGAAGCGGTGTGGGGTTACCACTTCGATCCGGGCACCAACGTCATCGACGTGCACATCGGCCGCCTGCGCCGCAAGGTCGATGCGCCCGGGTTCGAGCCGCTCATCCACACCGTGCGCGGCTGCGGCTACGCGATGCGCACATCGTGAACGGACCCGACGCAGCTCCGCGGCAGGACGGCCTCAGCGGGCGCTGGCGCTCGAGTACGAAGCGGCTGATCCTCGTCTACGGCACGTTCTTCGTCGCCTGGACGGTCGTGCTGGTCGGCGCGATCCGCTGGCAGACCGCGAGCTACCTCGACGGCATCGTCGACAGCATCCTCGAACAGCGCCTGCGCTACCTGTCTTCGGTCGAGCGCGCGCACCTGCCGGCGCTGCTCGCGGCGACGACCCAGCTCGACCTGCGCGGACTCATGGCGTCGGGCCTGTTCGACGCGCAGGGCCACTACGTCGCCGGCGACATCGAGCACCTGCCCGAAGGGCTCGCGATCGACGGCCGCGTGCATCCGCTGCCGGAGGGCGTGCAGCGCATCAGCGGCGAGCGCGCGGGCCGCATGCATGCGGTCGCGCTGCGGCTCGGCGACGGCGCGGTGATGCTGCTCGCGCGCGATTACCGCGTCGTCGACCAGGTCGGCACGATCATCCGCAGTGGACTCCTGTGGGCGCTGTCGCTGACGCTCGTGCCGGGCCTGCTCGGCGGCTACCTGCTCAGTCGCGGCCCGCTGCGGCGCGTGCGCGACATCGAAACGGCGATCCAGCCGGTCATGCGCGGCGATCTCGGCGCGCGCCTGCCGGTGTCGGAGCGGCGCGACGAACTGGACATGCTCGCCGCGATCGTCAACCGCATGCTCGAGCAGATCGAACGCCTGCTCGGCGAGGTCAAGGGCGTGTCCGACAGCATCGCGCACGACCTGCGCACCCCGCTCACGCGCCTGCGCACGCAGCTGCATCGCGTGCAGCAGCTCGGCGGCGATGGCGACCCGCGCAACCAGCTCGTCGAGCGCTGCATCGTCGAGGCGGACGCTCTGCTCGAGCGCTTCCGCGCGTTGCTGCGCATCTCCGAACTCGAGGACATCGGCCGGCGTGCAGGCTTCGGTACCGTAGACGTCGGCGAAACGCTGCGGCGAGTGCACGAGCTGTATGCGCCGCTCGCCGAGGAGAAGGAGGTCGCGTTCGCGCTCGACCTCGGCAGCGTCGCGCCGCTGCGCGCCGATGGGCACCTGCTGTTCGAGGCGATCGGCAACCTCGTCGACAACGCGATCAAGTTCGCGCCGCGCGGTGGCCATGTGGTGCTGCGCGCGACGAACGCGGACGGGCGCGTCGTCATCGACGTGGCCGACGACGGGCGCGGCATCCCCGCGGACGAACGCGACGCAGTGCTCCGGCGGTTCTACCGCAGCGCCGCCTCGGGCGCCGACGAAGCGGTCGGCCACGGCCTCGGCCTGCCGCTGGTCGCCGCGATCGCACGCCTGCATGGCTATGCCTTCACCATCGACGACAACGCGCCGCACGGGACGCGCATGCGCCTGGCGTGTTGATCGTCGCACGCCGGATGACGGCTCGCTCCGGCTGCGCTTCCGTGGCGGCGGCGATGCCATCGAGCGGTCGGCACCACGCGCTTCGCGAGTACCGCCTGCGCGGGTGCCGCTGGCCGGCTGCGCGCGAGGCGGCGTAGGAGCGCACGCTGCGCCCGGCTGACATTCGCTCTTGCCGTGGGCTTGGGGGGTCGCCACCGGGTGGGCTCCTCCAATGGGGAACGCCCTCGGCCCTCGTAACATGAACAATTCTTCATCCGCGCCAGGCTTGGGAATGCCAATCGTGCACCGATAATTCGCGCCTGCAGCAACATTGGCCTTCCGCATGATCGGCATCGTCCGCGTCGCGCTCACGCGCCCGTACACCTTCGTCGTCCTCGCGCTGCTCATCCTCATCACCGGGGTCCTTGCGGGCCTGCGCACGCCGGTCGACATCTTCCCGGACATCCGCATCCCGGTCATCGGCGTCGCGTGGCAATACACCGGCCTGTCGCCGGACGAGATGTCGGGTCGCATCGTCACGCCGTACCAGCGCGTGCTGACGACGACCGTCAACGACATCGAGCACATCGAAGCCAACTCGTACAACGGCTTCGGCATCGTCAAGATCTACTTCCAGCCGAACGTCGACATCCGCACCGCGAACGCGCAGGTGACCGCGGTGTCGCAGACCGTGATCAAGCAGATGCCGGTGGGCACGACGCCGCCGCTGATCCTCAACTACAGCGCGGCGACGGTGCCGATCATCCAGCTCGCCTTGTCCGGCGAGGGCCTCACCGAGCAGAACCTCGCCGACCTCGGCATGAACACGATCCGCACCCGCCTCGTCACGGTGCCGGGTGCGGCGATCCCGTATCCGTTCGGCGGCAAGACGCGCCAGGTGCAGATCGACCTCGACCCGGCCGCGCTGCAGGCGCGCGGGATGTCCGGCCAGGACGTCGCCAACGCGCTCGCCGCGCAGAACCTCATCACGCCGGTCGGCACGCAGAAGATCGGCGACTTCGAATACAACGTGCTGCTCAACAACGCGCCGAAGGACATCGACGCGCTCAACGACCTGCCCATCAAGGCGGTCAACGGCACGATGGTCTACATGCGCGACGTCGCGAACGCGCACGACGGCAATCCGCCGCAGACCAACATCGTGCACGTGAACGGCGGCCGCTCGGTGCTCATGTCCGTGCTCAAGAGCGGCGCGATCTCCACCCTGTCGATCATCTCCGGCATCAAGCAGAAGGTCGCGGACCTCGCGCCGAGCCTGCCGGAGGGGCTGAAGATCGCCCCGGTCGGCGACCAGTCGCTGTTCGTCAGCGCGGCGATCAGCGGCGTCGCCAAGGAAGGCGTGATCGCGGCGGTGCTGACCAGCCTCATGATCCTGCTGTTCCTCGGCAGCTGGCGCTCGACGGTGATCATTGCGATTTCGATCCCGCTGTCGGTGCTGGGCGCGATCGCAATGCTCGCGGCAGCGGGCGAGACGCTCAACATCATGACCCTCGGCGGCCTCGCGCTGGCGGTGGGCATCCTCGTCGACGACGCGACCGTGACGATCGAGAACATCAACTGGCACCTCGACCAGGGCAAGGACGTCGAGACGGCGATCATGGACGGCGCCGCCCAGATCGTGACGCCCGCGTTCGTCTCGCTGCTGTGCATCTGCATCGTGTTCGTGCCGATGTTCTTCCTCGACGGCGTCGCGCGCTTCCTGTTCGTGCCGATGGCCGAGGCGGTGATCTTAGCAATGGCGTGCTCGTTCATCCTGTCGCGCACGCTCGTGCCGACGATGGCGAAGTACATGCTGAAGCCCATCAAGGAACCGGTGGCCGCAGGCCACCTGCCGATGTCCCCCGCCCGCGCAGCGGGAGAGGCGGGAACCATCGGCGGAGCCGAGGGTGGGGTGAGGGCGGGCGCTGGGCACGGCGCCGAATCCCCGCTGCCGCCGTCGCGCAACCCGCTCGTGCGCTTCCAGCGTGCATTCGAGGCGCGCTTCGAGCGCGTGCGCGCGGGCTATCACGGCGTGCTCGAGCTTGCGCTCGGTCGCCGGCGCGCGTTCGTGATCGGCTTCATGGCATTCGTCCTGGTCTCGTTCGCGCTGCTGCCCTTCCTCGGCCGCAACTTCTTCCCGGCAGTCGATGGCGGCCAAATCCTCATGCACGTGCGCACCCAGGTCGGCACGCGCGTGGAGGAAACCGCGAACACGTTCGCGCGGATCGAGCAGGCCGTGCGCAGCATCATCCCGCCGGACGAGCTCGCGGCGCTGGCCGACAACATCGGCATGCCGATCAGCAGCATCAACATGACCTACAACAACACCGGCCTGATCGGCTCGCAGGACGGCGACATCCAGATCGCGCTGAAGGAAGGCCATGCACCGACCGAGGAATACGTCAGGCGCATGCGTGAGGAACTGCCGCGCCGGTTCCCGGGCGCGACGTTCTCGTTCCTGCCGGCCGACATCGTCAGCCAGATCCTCAACTTCGGCGCGCCCGCGCCGATCGACCTGCAGGTCCGCGGTCCGCGCGTCGCCGAAAACTACGCCTACGCGCAGAAGCTGCTCGCCCAGGTGCGCCACGTGCCCGGCGTCGTCGACGCGCGCATCCAGCAGTCGCTCGCGAGCCCCGGCTTCAAGGTCGACGTCGATCGCAGCCGCGCCCAGTACGCGGGCGTGACCGAGCGCGACGTCACCAACAGCATGGTGGTCAACCTCGCGGGGTCCAGCCAGGTCGCGCCGACGTTCTGGCTGAACCCGCAGAACGGCGTGTCCTACTCCATCGTGATGCAGACGCCGCAGTATTCGGTCGATTCGCTCGCGGACCTCCGCAACCTGCCGGTGACGCCGTCGTCGGGCGGAACGCCGCAGGTGCTGGGCGGCATCGCCGACATCGACCGCACGACCTCGAGTGCCGTCGTGTCGCAGTACGACATCCTGCCGATGGTGCAGGTCTACGCAACCACGCAGGGGCGCGATCTCGGCGCGGTCGCGGCCGACCTGTCGAAGATCATCGACGCAAGCAAGGCCGACCTGCCCAAGGGTGCAAGCGTGTCGATGCTCGGCCAGGTGAAGACGATGAACAGCGCGTTCGCGGGCCTGTCGTTCGGCCTGCTCGGCGCGATCGTGCTGATCTACCTCCTCATCGTCGTCAACTTCCAGTCGTGGAGCGATCCGTTCGTGATCATCACCGCGCTGCCGGCCGCGCTCGCCGGCATCGTCTGGATGCTGTTCGCGACGCACACCACCCTGTCCGTGCCCGCGCTGACCGGCGCGATCATGTGCATGGGCGTCGCCACCGCGAACAGCGTGCTGGTGATCAGCTTCGCGCGCGAGAAGCTCGACCTGCTCGGCGATGCGACCGCGGCAGCCCTGGAGGCCGGGTTCGTGCGCTTCCGCCCCGTGCTCATGACCGCGCTCGCGATGGTCATCGGCATGGCGCCGATGGCGCTCGGCCTCGGTGAAGGCGGCGAGCAGAACGCCCCGCTCGGCCGCGCGGTGATCGGTGGCCTCGTCTTCGCGACGATCGCGACACTGCTGTTCGTGCCGGTCGTCTTCAGCATCATCCATTCGCGCCACGGCAAGAAAGCGCCCGCGGCCCCTGCCATCGGAGTTCCCCATGTCGCCGTCTGATACCCGTCGAACGAAACGCGGCCTGCGCATCGCCGGCGTCGTCGGCGCGCTCGCCGCCGTCGCGATCGTCGCTACCGGCGTGCTCGCGCGCAGCCGCGGTGACGCGCGCTTGCGCAAATGGACCGAGGCGCAGGCGATCCCGACCGTCGCCGTCGCGCCGCCGAGCGCGAGCGCGGACGGTGACGAACTCAAGTTGCCCGGCCGCCTCGAAGCCTATGCGCGCGCACCGCTGTACGCGCGCACGAGCGGTTTCCTCAAGAGCTGGAGCGCGGACATCGGCACGCCGGTGAAGGCGAGGCAACTGCTCGCCGAGATCGAGACGCCCGACCTCGACCAGCAGCTGCAGCAGGCGCGCGCGGACCTCGCGACCGCGCAGGCCAACGAGAAGCTCGCCGGCATCACTGCCGAGCGTTGGCAGAAGATCCTGCAGTCGAACGCGGTATCGAAGCAGGACGTCGACGAAAAGACCGGCGACCTCGCGGCGAAGCGCGCGCTGGTCGCGTCGGCGAAGGCCAACGTCGACCGCTACATCGCGTTGAAGGGCTTCACGCGCATCGTCGCGCCGTTCGACGGCATCGTCACCGCGCGCAACACCGACGTCGGCGCCCTCGTCAACGCGGGCAGTGCGGCGGGGCAGGAGCTGTTCGTCGTTTCCGACACGCGCAAGCTGCGCGTGTACGTCAACGTGCCGCAGAACTTCGTGCCCGACGTGCCGCCCGGCACCCGGGCGACGCTGAGCGTGCCCGAGCACCCGGAGAAGCGCTACACGGCGACGGTCGAGGCGTCCGCGCAGGCGGTGAACGCGCAATCGGGTACGACGCTGATGCAACTCGTCGTCGACAACCCCGCCGGCACACTCCTGCCTGGCGCGTACGCGAACGTGAGCCTCGCGATGCCGCACGACGCAACCGCCTTGAGCGTGCCCGCGAGCGCCCTGATCTTCGACGCGGCCGGCCTGCGTGTCGCGACCGTCGATGCCGACAACCGCATCGTCATGAAGACGGTCACGATCGCGCGCGACTACGGCAAGACGATCCAGCTCGGCTCAGGCCTCGACGCGAACGACCGCGTGATCCAGAACCCGCCCGACGGCATCGCCGCGGGCACCGAGGTGCGCATTGCCGGCAATGCGCCCGCCACGCCCGGGACCAAGGGCTAGGCGGGTCACTGCGCCGTGTTCGAAACCGTCGCGGAACAGGCCGTCGCCGTCGCGCCACGCGCCGGCGTAGAGCGCAAGATCGCCGGTCGTACCGTACGCGCCGGCGAGCAGAAGCCGGCCCGGCGCGAGCAGCACGGTGCCGAACGACAGGCCGCCGATCGACTGCAGCAAGGTCTGCTTGCCGCCGCCTGGGAATGTCGCATCGAGTGCACCGTTGGGCAGCAGGCGCGCGACGCGCACGGCGGCCGCTTGCGAGGTGGCGCGCGCGATCACGACCTTGCCGTCCGCACCGAGCACGGCATGCAGGTCCGGGAAGCCGAGCCCGTCCTCCTCGCCGCCGAAATCGACGATGCGGACGCCCGCGTCGCCGAACCCGGCATCGAGCGCGCCATTGGCGGTGAGCTTGAACGCGGTGATGCGCCCCTTCGCCGAGTTGCCTCCCGCGAGCGAAGCGCTGTTGCCGATCGCGACGATGCCGCCGTCCGGCGTGGGCAGCACGCGCTGCACGGCCGAGTTCGCATCGATCGGCACGACGATCGTGCCGCCTTCGCCGAACGTCGTGTCGAGCTCGCCGTCGGCGAGCCGCCGCTGCACCGCCATCGTTGCTGCATTCGTGTTCGCGCTGCCCGCGAGCAGGATGCGACCCTGCGCGTCGAACGCGAGTGCGAGCGGCGAATAGCAGCACGGCGCGGACAGCGTGAGCACGCCGCCGTCACCGAACGAGGCATCAGGGGTGCCATCTTCGGCGAGCCGCACGAGCGTGTGCGACGGCACCGTGCCGACGAGGGCCCAGGTTCGCGAGTCCGCGTCGGCGGCGAGGCCGTAGACGGTGTTGTTGCCGCTGCCATTGCCGAGTGCGAGGCGCACGCGACCAGCGTCGCCGAACGCGGGATCGGGCACGCCGTCGACGAGCAGGCGCGCAATGCCGGTGTCGTTGCCGCTGCCGATGCGCCCGGCGACGACGACCTTGCCGCCCGGCGCCGTGGCGATCACGCTCGCGTAGGCGGGGTAGTCGGCCGCGCCGTCGCTGAAATCGACTCGCGCGACGCCGGCGTCGCCGTAGCCTTCGTCGACCGCGCCATCGGCGGTGAAGCGGGCGACGACGAATCTGGTCGCGCGGCTGCCACTGCTCACGCCCTCGGTGGAGGCAACGAGCACGTCCCCGCCCGCGTCGATGGCGGCATCGGCGCTCACGACGTAGAAGGGCGATGTGACGACGCGCGTGGCGAGGCCGCCGCCGGCGAAGCCGCCGTCGGGGTCGCCATCGGCGGCGAGCGCGGCGACAGGCGCGAGCAGGGCGGTGAAGATCAGGGATCGAAGCGACATGGAAACCTCGCGGATGCGGTCGGCGCACGTCGATCAATACGGATGTCCGGGACGAAAGCCATCGCGAGGGCAGCGCGCAGCGTCGGCCGCCGCAGCCGGTCGAGCGGACATCACGCGGAGCGCGTGCGCAGCCGCCGCAGGATTTCCTCGCGCGCCTCGCGCAGGATCGAGTCGCGATCGAGGTTCGCGACGATGTCGGCGACGACGCGCTTGGGCCCGAGCTCGCCCCAGGACTTGCCGGCGACGAGGTATTTCTCCGCGGCGCGCCCGACGAGTTCGGTCGCGTACCAGGCGAGCGCGCCCTGTGCGCCGGCGGTGACGACGGTCGAAACGCCGGCGCTGAGGCCCTTGAGTGCCGAAGCGACGAGATGCACGCCCCAGATCGCGCCCATCAGTGCGGCGAGCTGTGCGGTGATCACCGCGATCAAGGTGCCCGCCTCGCTCTTCGTCAGTGGCAGGCCGTAGACGCGGCCGAGGTGCATGACGAGCGCGCCGTCGAGGGCGCCGGCGGCGAGCAGGTCGGCGACCGGAATGGGGTTCAGCGCGACCGCGAGTGCCTTGGCGATGCAGTACTGGCGGATCACCGTGCCGGCGAGTTCGCGTCGCGCCTCGGCGATACGTGCGCCGACCTGGTCGGCGACGCGGCCGGCGAAGAGGCTCGCGTTGAGCGCGACGAGCGTGCGGCCCTCGCGTTCGAGCACGGCGAGCAGGCGCGCGCGCAGCGCGCCGAGCTCGGGCACCTGTTCGACGAGTTCGGCCTGTTCGCTGCCGTCGGCGGCGACGCGCACGCGCTTGATCGCGGCCGGTTGCGCCGCGATCGCGACGACGTCGTCGGCACGCACGAGCCCCGCTGCATGTTCGCGCAGGCGTTCGAGCAGGCGGTCGCGTTCGTCCTCGCGGTAGCGGTCGGCCTTGTTGAGTGCGAGCAGCAGCGGCCGTTCGGTGAGCGCGAGCGTCGCGAGCGCATCGCGCTCGCGCTGCGTCATGTCGCCGTCGACGACGAACACGACGAGGTCGCAGACGCCGGCGACGTCGTAGGCGAGGCGTTCGCGCGCCTCGCCGTCGAGTTCGTCGATGCCGGGCGTGTCGATGAGGTGCACGCCACCGCCGGCGACTTCCCGCCAGGCGCGCTGGCCCGCTTCGCGCGTCGTGCCGTGCAGCACGCCGACGGTGAACGCGTCTTCACCGAGCAGCGCGTTGGCGAGCGCCGACTTGCCGACGCTGACGCGGCCGAACACGGCGATGTGCAGCTCGCCGCGCTCGAGCTTGCCGAGCATCGATTCGAGCCGCGCGAACTCCGCCGCGAGGCTCTCGCGCACGGCCTTCGGGATCTGCGGATCATCGAGCAGCGCGCGCAGGCTCTGCGCCGCCTGGTCGCCGTGCGCGACACCCTCGCCTGCGCGCGCGGGTTCGCGCACGAGGCGCGCCCGCACCCGCTGCCAGATCGATGAGGGACTCATGAGGGAAGCAGAACCAAGCGGAAAGCCTTTTCACGAAGGACATGACGGAAGACGCTTTGTGGCGTCGACGTCGCGCATGGCTCGAGGATCCGTGCATGGCTGCGCTACCGACGCAATCGACAGATCCACGAAATCCGCGCTTCGATCGGGGCGTCGCTCCATTTCGTGTCCGTCGTGTCCTTCGTGTTTCAATCTTTTGCCCTGAGTTCCGTCATTTCGCCGTCAGGGTGAGATGGCCGTGGACGGAGACGTCGGCGCCGACGTCGGACCAGTCGCTGCCGGCGCCGAGGCCGAAGTCGGCGCGCTTGAGCACGGTGGCGACGTCGAGCGTCGCGGTGTTGCCGGTTTCGGCGAACGTCACCTCGAGCGTGACCGGCTTGGTCTGGTCGCGGATCGTGAGCTTGCCCCGTGCGGTCACGCGACCGTCGGCGGCCTTCGCGAACGACTCCGTGACGAAGTGCGCCTTCGGGAATTTCGACACGGCGAAGAAGTCGCTGCCCTTGAGCGAATCGTCGCGCTCGGCGCTCGCGGTGTCCGCGCTCGCGAGATCGACCGTGACGTCGAACTTGCCGGTCGACGGGTCGGCTGCGTCGTAGGCGATGGTCGCGTCGAACTTCCTGAACGTGCCGTCGAACGTTTCGCCCTGGTAGCTGCCCTTGAAGCCGAGCGTGCTCTTCGACGCATCGACCGCCCAGTCACGCGCGGACGCGGCGGCGGGCAGCAGCAGGAAGGCGAGGGTCAGGATGCGCAGCATGGCGGTTCTCCGGAAGCGGATGGGTTCAGCCGACGCGCGATCGGCGTTGCGGCAGCATACGGCGCAACACCTCGTCGCGATTGACGAAATGATGAACGAGTGCGGCAGCCGCATGGCCTGCGGCGACGAGCACGAGCGTCCAGAAAAGCCATTCGTGCGCTTCCTGGGCGATGTCCTTGAGGCCCGGCGCGGCGCCGCCGGTGAGGCTCGGCATCGGCACGACGCCCCACCAGACGAGCGGCCGCAGCGCGGTCGCCGAATCGAACAGCCAGCCCGACAGCGGCACGGCGAACAGCAGCGCATAGAGCAGCGCGTGTCCGACGCGAGCGCCGGTCGCCTGCCAGGGAGGCATGGAGGCGGGTTCCTGCGGGCGCGGATCGAACAGGCGCCAGCCAAGACGCAGCACGGCGAGCAGCAGGATCGTCAGGCCGAGCGACTTGTGCAGCGTGAACCAGGTGATCACGCTCGGCTTCTTCGGCAGCTCGACCATGACGAGACCGAGCGTGCCCTGCACGAGCAGCAGCGCCACGATGGTCCAATGGAACGCCTTGGCGAGGGTGCCCCAGCGCGTCGCGTCGCTCTTGAGCGGCATCGTCATTCGTCCTTCTTCGGTGCGGCGGCGCGGTCGCGCAGGCCTTCGACTTCGATGCGCAGTTCCACTTCGGCACCGATCACGTCCTTGTAGCGCGTGATGCCGAACTCGAAGCGCGGCAAGGTCGCGGTCGCGGAGAAGCCGGCCTTCTGCTTGAACGCGTACGGATCGTTGCCGACGTGATTGAGGGTGAACGCGAGATCGAGCGCGCGCGTCTGGCCGTGGAACGTGAGATCACCGTGGATGACGCCGTGGGTGGCGTCCTTGCGTTCGACGCTGCGGCTCGTGTAGCGCGCGGTCGGCCAGCGCGCGACGGCGAGCAGTTGGCCCGAGGTCGCCGTGTCGTTCCATTTGGCGTCGCCGAGATCGAGCGAGGCGAGGTCGACGACGACGTCGACGCGTGCGCTGCTCCAGTCCGCGGGGTCGAACTGGAACCAGCCTTCCTTGACGTGCAGGCGTCCTTGCGGCTGCGAGAAGCGCTGGTGATCCACCGCGAACAACACCTGCGTGTGGACGAGGTCGAAACGATACGTATCCGGCGTCGCGCGCGCAGGTGCGGATGCCGCGAACGCGGCGACCGCGAATGCCGCGGCGACATGCATCGAACGATGGCGGGGCGACGGCTTCGGCATGCCGGCAGCTTGGCAAAAACCCTGCGAGCGCGCCAGCGCTGCGGCGTGAACACTGCGTTGCTCGAGCGTGCCTGTCGGCACGAGACGGAGTATCGCGGCTGAAGCCGCTCCCACAACAAAGCGCGCCC
>NZ_JBQCFP010000075.1:0-2651 GCF_051958935.1 Dokdonella sp.
AAAGCGGCGGCGGCCGACAGCTCGGCACCCAAACCCTCTTCCTTCGACAGGCTCAGGTCAGGCACTTGAAGGGGAGGGCTTCAAAGCGGAGGCCGCCGAAAGCTCTGCCAGGAGCCACGCCCGGGTTGCGGCGGCTCCGCCCGGTTCCCGGCTTGCCGCTCGCCCGCGGCGGCGCGTATCGTGGCCGCGCCTTCCCGCGGGGGATACGCATGGACTTCATCCAGGCCGCGCCGGTACTCGGCAACCAGTTCCGCGACGACCGCGTGCTGCGTTCGTATCTCGACCGCGCGCTGCCGCGCGATGTGCTCTTGGCGATCGAAGGCGATCTCGACGAACTCGGCGCGCAGGCGGCCACGGCCTGGAGCGAGGCGCGCGCACGCACCCCGGCGCAGCCGGTGCTGACGCAATGGGACGCCTGGGGCGCGCGCGTCGACCGCATCGAGTTGACGCCGGCCTGGCAGCGCGGCGCCGCGCTGGCCACGCGCTACGGCCTGGTCGCGGCCGGCCACGAAGGCCGCTACGGAATCCATGCGCGCTGCGACCAGTTCGCGCGCGTCTACCTGCATCACATCGCGAGCGAGTTCTACACCTGTCCGCTCGCGATGAGCGACGGCGCCGCGACCGCGCTGAAGGCGTCCGGCGCCACGGCGCTGATCGACCGCGCCGTGCCGCGCCTGCTCGCGCGCGACCCTGCCCGGCTCTGGCTGTCCGGCCAGTGGATGACCGAGACCGCCGGCGGGTCCGACGTCAGTCGCACCGGTACGCTCGCGCGTCGCGACGCCGACGGCGCCTGGCGCCTGTACGGGCGCAAGTGGTTCACCTCGGCCGTGGTCGGCGAGATGGCCCTCGTGCTGGCGCGGCCCGAAGGCGCCGGCGATGGCGCCGATGCACTCGCGCTGTTCCTCGTCGAGACGCGCGACGGGCACGGTCGTTGGAACGGCATCCGCATCGATCGACTCAAGGACAAGCTCGGCACGCGCGAACTACCGACCGCGGAAATCCACCTCGAAGGCGCACTCGCGACACCGGTGGGAGAACTGGCGCACGGGGTGCGCATGATCGCGCCGATGCTCAATGTGACGCGCACCTGGAACGCGGTATGCGCGCTGGCGACGATGCGACGCTGTCTCGCGCTGGCCGCCGACTATGCGCGGCGTCGCGATGCGTTCGGCCGCGCGCTCGCGCGGCACCCCCTGCACCGGGCGACGCTCGCCGCGCTTGCCGCCGAGTTCGAAGCCGCGTTCCACTTCGTGTTCTTCGCTGCCGGCCTGCTCGGCCGCGCCGCGCAGGCGACGCCGGAGGAACGCGCGCTGCTGCGCGTGCTCACCCCGCTCGCGAAGCTGTGGACCGGCCGCCTCGCCGTGCGCATCGCGAGCGAGACCTGCGAGGCGTTCGGCGGTGCCGGCTACATCGAGAACACCGGCATCCCGCAACTCCTGCGCGACGCGCACGTGTTCCCGATCTGGGAAGGAACGACCAACGTGCTCGCGCTCGACGTGCTGCGCGCACTCGGCTCGGACGGCGTCGATACGCTCGCGCGGGCCGCGCGCGTGCTGCTCGACGAAGCCGGCGGCGATCGCCACGGCATCGGCGCGTGCTTCGACGTTGCGCGCGCATGGCACGCGGCACGGCGCGACTCGCGCGACGCGCTCGAAGCGGGCGCGCGCGGGTTCGCATCGACGCTGGCGCGTGCATTCGCCGCCGCGGTGCTCGCACGGCACGCGGCATGGGCGTGGCGCGAGCGCGGCGAACGGCGCGCGCTCGCCGCGCTCGACGCCTTCGCTGGCGCCGGCCTGCCGCGCCTCGCCGCTGCGGTGGACGCCGATGCGCTGCTGCCCGACAATTGCGCCCCCTGACGCGCCCAGCCGCGTCCTCCAGCGCAGGAACACCGGGCCATGCAGCACCTCACCATCGTCACGACCGGCGGCACGATCGACAAGATCTATTTCGACGACAAGTCGACGTTCCAGATCGGCGAACCGCAGATCGGCGAGATCCTCGAGGCGCTCGGCGTCGCATTCACGTTCGAGGTGCTGCCGGTGCTGCGCAAGGACAGCCTGCACATGAATGCCGACGACCGCGCGGCGATCCGCGCCGCGATCGAGGGCCAGCCGCACAGGCACGTGCTCGTCACGCACGGCACCGACACGATGGTCGAGACGGCGCAGGCGCTCGCCGGCCTTGCCGGCAGGGTCGTCGTGCTCACCGGCGCGCTGAATCCCGCGCTGTTCAAGGGCTCGGACGCCGTCTTCAACATCGGCTGCGCGGTCGGTGCGGTGCAGACCCTGCCGGATGGCGTCTACATCGCGATGAACGGGCGCATCTGGGATCCCGCGCGCGTGCGCAAGAACCGCGACGCGAACCGCTTCGAGGCCGCGCAAGTCTGAAGCCGCGGCGTTCGACCGGTTCCGCTGCAGCGCGGGCCGCGTGAAGAAAAACGGCGGCCGGTTCGCACCGGCCGCCGTCGTTCCGCCTTCCCTGGCGCGATGGCGCTGCGCTTACGGCGTGAAGCTCGGCGTCAGCGTGACACCCGAGAACGTCGTGTACGCATTGATGCGCACATGGTACGTACCGGCGGTTGGCGACGCGAACGTGCAGGTCTCGCTGTTGCCGCTGAGATACGGGCGGCACAGATAGCTCGAGCTCGTCGG
>NZ_JBQCFP010000076.1:0-6817 GCF_051958935.1 Dokdonella sp.
ACGCCGCCAACCCGCCTCCCCGGGCGGGGCGGGGGGGGGTTGGGGGGGTACGCCCATGGCGGGGCCCGCCGCGAGGCGCTCGTTCAATCGAACCCGTTGCGGAAGATCGTGTCCGCGCCCGCCACGACGAGCAGGTTCGCCGACATCGGGGGCAAACCGGTCAGCGCCACGCTGGTGCCGGCCATCGTGCCTGTCGCGATCGAATGCACCGCATGCGTCGCATCGAACCCGTAGAGCGTCCAGGCCGTGCCGGGTGCGCTCGCGAACGCGACGCCCACGTCCTGCGCGGTCGTCGTCTTGTTGGTGAGCAACACCATCGTGCGGCCACCCGAAGTGAACGCATAGGCGCCGACCTGGTCGACGTTCGCGCTCTGCGCACGCACGCTGTTGCCGGCGACGCGCGCACCGGCGCCGTCGTAGTCCAGGAACAGCGTGAAGGCACGCTCGGCGAGCGAGTTCGCTTCCGGCGCGACCCAGCGCGTCGCCATGTCGACCCCTTCGCGCGCGAAGATGCCGAACAACTCGGCCTGCGCGACCGCACCGCTCGTCGTGCCGTCGTTGCCCCAGTTGTATTCGGTGATCGCGAGCTTCGTGCCGGGGCAGTACTGGTCAATCCAGCCGCGCACGCGCGGGATCAGGTTCGGCTTGCTGTAGTGGTTGGCGTCGTTGTCGCCGAGGTCGGCGATCCACGATTCGGAAACCCAGTTCGGGTCGTACAGTTCCTTGAGCGAGCGCAGCCGGCGCGCGGCGGTCGACGCCGAATCGTCGTCGTTGAGCGCGACGCCCCCTTGCGGGTAGTAGTGGAGATCCAGGACATCGACCGCGCGCGCGCCGCCCGCCAGCGGGTGCGTGCACACCTGCTGCAGGTACCAGGCGACGAACGGCATGCCGCCGTGCGCTTCGCGATCGCTGCCTTCGGCGCAGTTGTCCGCGGCCGAGCCGAACAGGTCGCAGTAGCCCCAGGTCACCGGGCCGGTGACCTTGGCCGCCGGGTCCTGCTGCTTGATCGCGCCGCCGTACGCGAACGCCTTGTTCCAGGTTTCGTCGTATGTGGTCGGCGCCGGGTGCACGTCGCGGTGCGTCGAGTTCCACAGCATCACTTCGTTGTCGAGCGAGTAGTAGCGCACGCCGCCATTCGCGGCGTTGCCGAATGTCGCCTGCAGGTGTGCGATCCACTCCATCCAGAACGCGGGCGCGACCTCGATCGAGGTGTCGTGCGGGTCGTTGTTGACGAGGTGGTAGCCCTCGCTGTAGGCGACGCAGTTCGGCGACGGGTTGTGCGCCGGCAGGCATTCGCCGCTGCCGGCGTCGGGGTCCCACGGGTCGGTCGCGGCGGTCCATGGATTGGGCGGTTCCTGTACGCCGTATTTCGTGACCGAGAAACCGGCGAAATACGGGTGCTGCTGCGGACTGTCCGCACGCGGCGTCCAGCCGATCGTCGGGATCGTCAGCAGCACGTCGGCGCCGTAATCGCGCGCCTCGCCGATGAAGGCATCGGCATCATTGCCGAGCGGCGGCACATGGCTGCGGTCCGACGCGCCCGGGATGTTCTCGAAATACCAGTCCGACGCCGTGTTGTGCACGTCGACCTGCCAGTTGTAGCGCGTCGCCGAGTTGCCGCCCCAGCGGCGCAGCGGATAGCCGATCACCGCGTTGCGCGCGCCGTCGCCGTAGGCGATGCCGAAGATGAGCGGGCTGAACGGGTGCACGTCGGCGCCGGTGTCCACGCTGACCGCGACCGCGGCCGCGGCGGAGCCGGCCGGGTGCATGGCCGCGAGCGGCACGCTGGCCGCGAGCGCTGCCGCGACGGCGGCCCGGCGTGGGAATGCATTCCTCATGGCGATCCTCCTGCGGCCTTGGCCGCGGCCGGGGAGCTCCGGCGGCGACACGCTATACGGAGCCGGGCGCGCATTCCCCTCACACCGTCACACTCGCCAGCACGGCGCGGGCCCGGCATCATGCGCAGCCGCCCCGCCCGCCTGCCCATGTCCGCACCCGCCCTCCGCCGCCTGCTCGCCTACTGCCGCCCCGGTTTCGAGGGCGAATGCGCGCAGGAGCTCGCCGCGCTCGATGTGCGCCAGTCGGGTGCCGGCTACGCACGTGCGGCGCGCGGCACGGGCTATGTCGAGTTCGTCAGCGACGATGCGCCGGCGCTCGCCGGAAGCTGGCGCGACCTCGTGTTCGCGCGCCAGCTGCTCGGCGTGCTCGGCGAAGCGCGCGACCTGCCGCCGAAGGATCGCCTCTCGGTGCTGCTGCCGATGATCGAAGGCGAGGCTGGCCTCGGCGGGCCGCGTCGCTGGTGCGACGCCTGGGTCGAAGCCCCGGACAGCGACGCAGCGCGTGAACTGGCGCCGCTCTGTCGCGGCCTCGAGGCGGCGCTCGTCGCGGCGCTCAAGCAACGCAAGCTCATCGACCGCGACGCGCAATGGCGCCTGCACCTGTGCATGACCGCGACCGATGCCGCCTACGTCGCCATCGCCGACCGCACCGCGACCGCACCCTGGCCTGGAGGCATCCCGCGCCTCAAGTTCCCGCGCAGCGCGCCGAGCCGCTCGACGCTCAAGCTCGAGGAAGCGCTGCTCGTGCTGCTCGACGAGGGCGAGCGCGAGCGCTGGCTAAAGCCCGGCATGCGCGCGGTCGACCTCGGCGCGTCGCCAGGCGGCTGGACCTGGCAGCTCGTCGCGCGTTCCCTGCACGTGACCGCGGTTGACAACGGACCGATGGACGCGGCCCTGCTCGCGTCCGGCCTGGTCGATCACCTGCGCGCGGACGGCTTCCGCTACCGCCCGCCGCGCGCCGTCGACTGGCTCGTCTGCGACATGGTGGAGCAGCCGCGCCGCGTCGCCGAACTGATGGCGCACTGGCTCGCGGAAGGGCTATGCCGGCATGCGATCTTCAATCTCAAGCTGCCGATGAAGAAGCGCTACGACGAGGTGCGCCTGTGCCTGGATCTCGTCGCCGGCGCGCTCGCCACGAAAGGCCGGCGCATCGAAGTTCGCGCGAAGCAGCTCTACCACGACCGCGAGGAAATCACCGTTTACGCGCGCGCGCCGGCGTGAAGCATCGCCGGGTACCGGTCGCACGCCGCTGCCGTTATCCTTGCCGGCGCCACGCCGCCGCTGCGTCCAGCGGTTTCACTCACGGACGACGATGAAACGTCTGCGCGCTTTCCTGCCGTTGCTCGTGCTGGTCGCGATCGGCGTCGCGCTGTTCCTCGGCGGCGCGCTCGATCGCTTCGATCCGCACCGCGTCGCGCAGGAAGAAGCCGAGTTGCGCGCCGCGATCACCGCCCATCCGGTGCTCGCCGCGCTCGCCCAGATCGGCCTCATGATGCTCGCGATCGCCACCGGCATCCCTGGCGCGGTGGTCGTCGTGCTCGCCGGCGGGATGCTGTTCGGCATCGTCGAGGGCACCCTGCTGTCGTCGCTCGGCACGACGCTCGGCGCCCTGATCCTGTTCTTCGCGAGCCGCTCCGCGTTCGCCTCCGGCGACGGCACCGCGCCGGCGTGGGTCGAACGCGTGCGCAGCGGCTACCGCGCCTACCCGGTGAGCTACGCGATGTTCCTGCGTCTCGTGCCGTTCTTCCCGTTCGGCGGCGTGACCATCGCGCTCGCCGGCCTCGGCTGCCCGTTGTGGCTGTTCCTGCTGGCAACGGCGACCGGCGGCAGCGTGATGATCGCCTTCGAGACCGCGCTCGGCGCCGGGCTTACCGAGACCATCGCGCGCGAGGGCACGGTATCGCTCAACCTGTTCGCGCACCGCAGCGTGCTGCTGCCGCTGCTCGGCATGGCGGTGCTCGCGCTCGCCCCTATCGTGCTCGCGCAATTGCGGCGCAGCCGGTAGGGTGGGACGCAGCCGCGAAGCGGCGAGTTGCACCGCATTCGGTCATCCACGGCCGCAAGGTCGTCACCCTGCGGTGTGACTCGCACCGGGATCTGCCATACGCCCGTCCGCTCTCGCGGGCTGCGTCCCACCTTGCGACTTCGTCCCACCGCATGGGTGGACGGCGGCCGGACCGCCCGGGGCGTCCCGCGAGCGGCTCGCGGGACGCCGTTCCGCTTCCCCGCGCATTGAGGCGCCGCGCGGCGTTCCGCTATGCTGCAACGCGTTTTGCGCCCGTTTTTACCCAAGCCGAGACCCTCTTTGAACGCCACCCCGCCTCCCGTCGTGCGCAAGTCGTTCTGGCGCGCGCTCGCCCTGACCCTCGTCGTCGCGGCGCTCAACATCGGGCTGTGGGGCTTCCTCAACCGGCCGGTGCACATCGCCGACTGGCAAGGCGAGGTCGCGGGCTTCGCCTACAACCCGTCGCAGCGCTACCAGGACCCGACCAAGCTGATCTTCCCGAGCGAGGCGGAGCTCGACAGCGACATCCGCATGCTGTCGCAGTACACCAAGCGCATCCGCACCTACTCCACCGCGGAAAACCCGCAGATCCCGCGTATCGCCAAGTTCTACGGCCTGCGCGTGATGGCGGGCGCGTGGATCGAGGGTCGCTCCGAACGCAACGAAAGCGAGCTCGCCGCATTGATCGCGGTCGTGCGCAAGAACGACAACATCGACCGCGTGATCGTCGGCAACGAAGTCATCCTGCGCGGCGACACCAGCGTGAAGTCGCTGATCGGCTACCTCGACCGCGCGCGTGCGCAGCTGAAGGTGCCGGTATCGACGGCCGAACCGCTCGACACCTGGCAGCGCCACCCCGAACTCGCGCAGCACGTCGACTTCATCACCGTGCACATCCTGCCGTACTGGGAGCGCGTGCCGCGCAAGGACGCGGTCGGCTTCGTGCTCGGCCAGTACCGCGAACTGCAGAAGCTGTTCCCGGACAAGCCCATCGTGATCGGCGAGGTCGGCTGGCCGTCGAACGGCAACCGCCGCGAATACGCGCAGCCCTCGCTGGCCGATGAAGCGCACTTCCTGCGCGACTGGTTCAACGTCGCCGCGCGCGAGAAGATCGACTACTACGTGATGGAAGCGATCGACCAGCCGTGGAAGGAAGGCATCGGCGGCCGCGTCGAGGCGTACTGGGGCGTGTTCAACGCGAGTCGGCAGCCGAAGTTCTCGTTCACGGGCACGGTGATCGAAGATCCTATCTGGCCGTGGAAGGCCGGGCTCGCCTCGCTGATCGCGCTGCTCCCGATGTTCTGGTTCGCGCGCCACTTCATCCGCTTCCGCGCGATGGGCCTCGCGTTCTTCCTCGCCCTGATCCAGCTCAGCGCATCGATCCTCGTCTGGATGGCGACGCTGCCCTACGACTTCTACCTCGACCCGTTCGACTGGGCGATGTTGCTGCTGCTGTTCCCGGCGCAGCTCGCGATCATCCTGATCCTGCTCATCAACGGCTTCGAGTTCACCGAAGTGCTGTGGCGCCCGCGCTGGCTGCGCGAATTCCTGCCGCTCAAGCCGCAGCCCGGCGATCCGCAGCCGTTCGTGTCGATCCATCTCGCCTGCTACAACGAGCCGCCCGAGATGGTCATCCTCACGCTCGATTCGCTCGCCGCGCTCGACTACGAGGACTACGAGGTCATCGTCCTCGACAACAACACGAAGAATCCGGAGGTGTGGAAGCCGGTCGAGGCGCATTGCGCGAAGCTCGGGGCCCGGTTCCGCTTCTACCATCTCGAGCCATGGCCCGGCTTCAAGGCGGGCGCGCTCAATTACGGCCTCGAGGTCACCGATCCGCGCGCCGAAGTGGTCGCGGTCGTCGACGCCGACTACGAGGTGCGCAGCGACTGGTTGCGCGCGCTGACCGGCTACTTCGCCGATCCCAAGGTCGCCGTCGTGCAGTGCCCGCAGGCGCATCGCGAGTGGGAGCACAACGCGTTCCGCCGCATGACCAATTGGGAGTACGACGGCTTCTTCCGCATCGGCATGCACCATCGCAACGAGCGCAACGCGATCATCCAGCACGGCACGATGACGATGGTGCGCAAGGACGTGCTCGCCAATACCGGCGCGTGGTCCGAATGGACCATCTGCGAGGACGCCGAGCTCGGCCTGCGGCTGATGAAGGCCGGCTACGAACTCGTCTACGTCGACGAGCTCATGGGCAAGGGCCTGACCCCGGCCGACTTCAAGGCGTACAAGTCGCAGCGTTACCGCTGGGCCTTCGGCGCGATGCAGATCATGAAGGCGCGCTGGGACTGGATGACATCCAAGACATCCACGCTCACGCGCGGCCAGCGCTTCCACTTCCTCACCGGCTGGTTCTCCTGGTTCGGCGACGCGCTTCACCTCGTTTTCACGCTGATGGCGATGCTGTGGACGCTCGGCATGGTGCTCGCGCCGCGCTGGTTCACGCTGCCGATGTACCTCTTCCTCGTGCCGCTGATCGGATTCTTCGTGTTCAAGGCCGCGTTCGGATTCATCCTCTACCGCGTGCGCGTGCCGTGTTCGTGGAAGGACACGATCGCCGCGTCCGTCGCGAGCATGAGCCTCTCGCATGCGATCGCGCGCGGCATCTTCGAAGGCCTCTGGCGCAAGAAGGGCGAGTTCATCCGCACCGCGAAGAGCCGACGCATCGGCAAGAAGCCCAATCCGTTCACCTCGGTGAGCGAGGAGATGCTGCTGTTCCTCGCCCTCGTCGCCTGCGTGATCGGCATGATCAACTCCTCGGGCATCAACTACATCGAGGGCCGCCTGTGGATCGCGATCCTCGCGGCGCAGGCGATCCCGTACGCGTCAGCCCTGGTCGGCGCGTGGGTGGCGCATCGCTCGGGGGATGCGGTCGGTTGATCGGGGACGGGCGGCGGCCCTGATCGTGGGCCCGCCGCGAGACCGCCGGCGGGCCCCGCGCGGGCCGCCGCACGGGTGTAAG
>NZ_JBQCFP010000077.1:0-3889 GCF_051958935.1 Dokdonella sp.
GGACCCGACGGACAGCAGCTGGTCGACGATGGACAACCTGCTGGTCGGCACCGCCAACTGATCCCGTCCTTGGGATGAAACAGGAGGCCTCCCTCGCGGGAGGCCTCTTTTTTTGTGCCGTCGAAGGGCTGGCGAACGGACACGCCCGGCGTGGGCGTGTGCAGGAAGCAACCCCGAGGCTGCGCAGGTCGCGCAGAAGCAGCTTTCAGTTCCCATGCCGTTCTGACGCTCGGCGGAATGAAGGATTCGGAAGGTCAGATCCGAGTGCGGCCGGGCAAGATCGTGCGTTCCGGCCGGTGCAAGCCCTGGCTTCTTGGGGCAGGCACCCGCCACATGCCGAGGTATCGCGCTTGCGGCGCGGCGGGCGACCAACGGATCGATCTGCAGGCACGAAAAGCAGCCGAAGTGAGTGCTATAGTCCCCCCGCTCCACCCGCTGGAGCCGCCACGTGGCAACGGCATTCAAGGATCGATACCTTGGCTTCGCGAGCAGCATGAGCGCTGGCGGGCGTCGGGCTATCGCCCAGGCATACTCGGGGTTGCGCGTGATCCAATGACACCGCTGTATCGTTGGTCCCAGGGGAATTAACGCTTATCTGGTCTCGCGCCCATCGGCCTTTCGGCGGGTGCGTTTTCGCTGTTCTGCAAGCAGGTCGTCACCGATCCAGGGGGTATCGTATGAAACGCTTGTTGAAAACTGCTTTGGCGTGGGCCGCAATGGCCGCCACGCCCATGTTCGCCACGACGGCACACGCGGCTCTCGGCGTCTGTGACGCTGCGCCGCCCGTGGAAGTGGAGGCGACCGCGGGTACAACCGGGCCGACCAGCTATCCCACGCTCAAGGCTGCATTCGATGCGATCAATGCCGGTACCCATCAAGGGTCGATCGCGGTCGAGATCTGCGGCGATACCAGCGAATCGGCCAGCGCCGTGCTCGGCGCGAGCAGCGGAGCAGCGTCGTACACGGACATTTCGGTCAAGCCCGTCGGTGGCGCAGCGCGTATCGTGAGCGGAGCGATTGCGGCCGGCGGTCCGCTGGTCGATCTCGCCGGTGCGACCCACGTGACGATCGACGGCCTGAACAGCGCAGGCAATTCGCTGACGCTGTCGAACACCACGGTTTCAGCGACCGCGGGCACGAGCACCGTGCGCTTCATCAACGGTGCGTCGAACAATACGATCACGCACGCCACCATTCTCGGCTCGTCCAGCGCGACAGCGGCGACCGCAGGCGGCAACGTCCTGTTCTCGACGAGCACCGTCGCGGGTGGCAACAGCAACAATATGGTCGTCAGCAACCGGATCGGCCCAGCCGGCGCGAGCCTCATGACGAAGGGCGTCATGGGCCTCGGCACCGCGGCGAACCCGAATGTCGGCAATACGATCGCCGACAACGACATCTTCGACTTCTTCAGCGCGACGGTCTCGTCCGCTGGCGTCAGCATCCAGGCCAACAACAACAACTGGACGATCGCGAGCAACCGCATCTTCCAGACTGCGCCGCGTACGTTCACGGCGACTGCACAGCGCTATTCCGGCATCCTCGTCGCGTCTGGCGGCAATGCGTTCAGCGTCACCGGAAACCGGATCGGCTTCGGCGCCTCCGATGGCACGGGCACCACGACGATCTCGGGCTCGACCAACGAATTCCGCGGCATCGCGTTCACGAACTCGAGCACGACCGCCGGCAACTTCAGCCTCATCGCGGGGAACACGATCTCGGGCATCAATGTCACGTCGGGGCGCAACAGCACGACGACGGATCTCAGTTCCTTCATCGGCATCCAAAGCGGTTCCAGCGCCACCGACGCGCCGGCGACCATCACCGGCAACACGATCGGCAGTCTCGACGGCTCCTCCACGATCGTGGTCAACGCGAGTTCGACGACGGCGAATACTTCGCCGGTGCAGGGGATTCTCGATTTCAACTTCGTCGGGAACGTCAGCATCACCGGCAACAATATCGGCTCGATCACGATCAACAATGGGGGCACGGGCACCGTCGTAGGATTCCGCGGCATCCTCGTCGGTTCGACGACTGGCGTGACGCATACCGTCAGCGGCAACACGGTCGGCGGCAGCGCCGCCGGCGCGATCACCGACAACATCGTCGGTTCGGTCGCGATGTACGGCATCCAGCTCGGTGCGGCCAACGTCATTGCGAACGGCAACGTCGTCAGCAACATGGTCGCCAACTCGACGACGCCCAACGGCGTCGTGCTCAGCGGCATCCTCTCGACCGGTAGTACCGGCGCGAACACGATCTCGCAGAACACGATCCACTCGCTCAGCAACAACTCGGGTGCGGCCAGCAACTCGATCTATGCGCTGTACTGCAGTTTCGCCTCGGTAGCCGGCAACCTGGTCGAGCGCAACTTCGTGCATTCGCTTTCGATCAACTCGACCGCGACGACCAGCCAGCTCGTCGGCATCCTGCCTGTCGCGGGAAGCGGCACGTACCAGAACAACATGGTGCGTCTCGGCTTCGACGCAGCGGGCCAGCCGATCACGTCGGGCTATGTGATGTACGGCATGTTCGAGATCGCCGGTACCAACAACATCTACAACAACAGCCTCTTCGTCGGTGGGTCCGGCGTCGCTTCCGCCAGCAACACGTTCGGCCTGGTCAGCAATGTCACCACCGGCACGCGCAACTACATCGACAACATCATCTGGAACGCGCGCAGCAATGCATCGGGAACCGGCAGCAATTACGCGATCAGCCTCGCAGCGATCACGGGTGCGACGACGAACTTCAACGACTTGTACGCGTCCGGTACGGGCGGCATCACCGGGTCGTTGGCCGCGACCGACGCGCCGACGCTGGCAGCCTGGCAGCTGAGTTCGGGCCAGGACGCCAACTCCATTTCGTCCGATCCGCTGTTTGCGGCGGCGAACGGCACATTCTCGACGGTGGACCTGCACCTTTTGGCGGGTAGCCCGGCTGCGGGTGCCGGCGTATCGGTAGGCAGCGTCACGACCGACATCGACGGCGATCCGCGTCCTGCGAGCAATCCCGCGATCGGCGCCGACGAACCCGTCGCAGGGCCGGTCACGCATGTGGTCACGCCGAGCGTTGGCACGCCGTCGGGCACGATCAGCCCGAATACGCCGCAGACCGTCAACGACGGCGCCACGGCCTCGTTCACGCTGACCGCGGCCGGTGGCTTCCATATCGACAATGTCACAGGCACCTGCGGCGGCTCGCTCGCGGGCAACACCTACACGACCAACGCGGTGACTGCGGATTGCACGGTGATCGCGAATTTCGCCGCGGACATCGTCAACCACACCGTGACGGGCGTGGTCGGCACGCCGTCGGGTTCGATCACGCCGGCCAGCCAGTCGGTCGTCGATGGCGCGACGGCTACGCTGACGGAGACCCCGAGCAGCGGCTTCCACATCGACACGATCGGTGGCACCTGTGGCGGCTCGCTTGCAGGCAACACCTACACGACCAACGCGGTGACTGCGGACTGCACGGTGATCGCGAATTTCGCGGCGGACATCGTCAACCACACCGTGACGGGCGTGGTCGGCACGCCGTCGGGTTCGATTACGCCGGCCAGCCAGTCGGTGGTCGATGGCGCGACAGCCACGCTGACGGTGACCGCGAACAGCGGTTTCCACATCGATACGGTGACCGGCTGCGGCGGTTCGATGACCGGCGCGAACACGTACACCACCGGCGCGGTCACGGCCGACTGCACGGTCGTGGCGAACTTCGCGGCGGACGGCGGCGGCGGCACCTTCCCGCCGGACGAGAACTTCGACGAGGTCACGGCACCGGCGCTGCCGGCCGGCTGGGTCACGTCGACGACGACCGGCACGGACTTCACGACCGTGACGACGGCCTCGGACACGGCGCCGAACGCGGCGTTCGCGACCGA
>NZ_JBQCFP010000078.1:0-30873 GCF_051958935.1 Dokdonella sp.
CGCCACGCGCCTGCTGCTGGGGCCCCTCGCGCGCTTGCCCCCCGGGGCGGGCCAGCCCCGCCGCGTGCGCGAGCCGCAACGCCGCGCCGCCGCCGCCCGCGACGCGATGGCGGCGGAGGTAGCGGCGCAGGCGATCGCGCCGACCGGCCTCGCGCGCCACGACCGGCTGGTCGGCGAGTGCGGCGTCGATGTCGCGCAGCATCGCCTCCACCGTGCCGTAGCGCTGCGCGGGATCCTTCGCGAGCGCCTTGCGCGCGATCGCCTCGAGGTCGGCGATGCGATGGCGTGGCGCGGCGGCGAGCGCGGGATCCGCGGTGACCTCGATGCGCGCGGGCTCCTGCGTGCGGATCGTTTCCACCATCGGCGCGAGCGCGAGGCCGGCGAGTTCGAGCGGCGCGCGGCCGCCGAGCAGGAAATACAGCACGCCGCCGAGCGCGTAGATGTCCGAGCGGACGCTGGCCGCGTTCGAGGTGACGAGTTCGGGTGCGGCGTATTCCGGCGTCAGCGCGACCAGGGTCGCCGCGACGCCGTCGCCGGCGAGCGCGTGCGCGATGCCGAAATCGAGCAGGTGCGGTGCGCCGGACGCGTCGACGAGCACGTTCGCCGGCTTGATGTCGCGATGCACGACGAGCCGTTCGTGCGCGTAGCCGACGGCGACCGCGATGCCGCGGAACAATTCCACGCGCGCAGCGAGCGCGGGTCGTTCGCGCCCGAACCACGCATCGAGCGTGAGGCCGTCGATGTAGTCGGTCACGAGGTAGGGCTGGCCATCGTCGGCGGCGCCGGCATCGAGCAGGCGCACGATGCCCGGATGGCGCAGCCCCGCAAGCACGCGTCGCTCGGCCTCGAGGCTGCGGCGCAGCGCGGGGCGGTCATCGCCGATGAACTTGATCGCGACCTGCTTTTCGAACAGGCCGTCGGCACGCGCGCCGAGCCACACCTCGCCCATGCCGCCGCGGCCGATCGGCCGGTCGAGCCGCCACGCGCCGAGCACGGCACCGCCGATGCGCGCATGCGCGGCGGGTGCGCCGAGATAGTCGCCCGAGCGTTCGATGCCGGACAGCCACGCGCGCAACGCGGCGGCGTCGTCGGGCGATTGCCGCTGGATCTCGGCGAGGCGCTCGTCGCGTTCGTCCTCGCGCAGGGCGAGCAGCGCGTCGAGCAGGTCTTCGCGTCGCTGCCAGTCGTCGGCGGTCGGCGCGGTCATCGCGTCGCGTCGGGATGCAGGCGCTCGTAGAGCCAGCCGCGCGCCTTGACCCAGTCGCGCTGCACGGTGCTCACGTCGAGGCCGAGCACGGCCGCGACCTCGGCTTCGCCGAGTCCGCCGAAGTAGCGCAACTGCACCACCTGGGCGAGGCGCGGTCGCGCCCGTTCGAGCTGCGCGAGTGCGTCGTCGAGCTCGAGCAACCCGCTGAAGTCCGCGGCGACCTCGACGCCGTCGAGCGGCTCGACGACGGCCCCGCCGCCACGCTTGAGCGCGACGCGGTCGCGCGCGTAGTTGACGATGATGTGGCGCATCGCGCGTGCGGCGATGGCGAGGAAATGATCGCGGTCCACGCGCGAGAACAGCTCGGGCGAGCCACAGAACTTGAGGTAGGCCTCGTTGACCAGCGCCGTCGTCGACAGTGTCGGCGCCGCCGCGCCACGCCGGCGCTGGCTGCGCGCGATCTGGCGCAGTTCGGCCTGCAATTCGGTCACAAGGCGCGCGAGGTCGCGTGGTGCCGCCGTCGCCACGGCGGCTTCGATGCGCTCGCGCACCGCCTCTTCGGACGTTTCCGTCACGCGGCCACCCGCGCTCGCGCAACGGTGTGCCGATCCATCCGGCCGTATGCCTGCATCGCTCGAGCCCCCGCAACCCGCCTTCCCTGTCGATCCATTCTTCGGCCTTTGCGCGCGCGAGGCAAGCACGCGGCGGCGGTCAGCGCGCCGGCGGCAGGCGCTGCAGCAGCACGAACGGGTCGAAACGCACGTCGACACCGGAGGCGAGCACGCCGATGGACGTGATCTCGAAGTCGTCCTCTATGCGGAAGATCGTTTCGCCGAACGCGATCGTGAGCTGGCCGGGCGTGTCGGTGAGGATCTTCAGGTCGATCGGCCCGCCGCGCGGAAGGTCGACGTTGAACGGCGCGCGCGGCAGGTCCTTGCCGCGCCACAGCTGCGGCGAAACCTGCTGCGTCGTGCGATCGACCGACAGGATGACCGACTTCTGGGGGCGCAGCCCCGCATCGCCCGGACCATACAGGTCGATGCGCGCGATCGACGCCCACTTGCCGCTGCGCCGGCCCTTCACCGCGGCCACGCGGATCGTCGTCGCGAGGCCATCGAAGTGCGCGAGGCCGCTGCGCTCCCATTCGCTGTACTCGCCCGCCTCGCCACCGAGGCGGAAACGGTAGCGTTCGCCCGGCGTGAACTGGGCGATCACCGTGGTCGCCTCGCCCTGCACGCGCGTCGGCGGCAGTTCCTGCGGCGGGGCGGCGAGAGCGAGGACGAGCACGAGCGTGGCGAGCATCGGACCTCCGGCGGGCAGGCGGGCCGTCGCACGCGTGCGCCCGGCCACGATCGCCGATCTTGCCTCGTCGATAGCCGGCGCGGAACCCCGGACGCGAAGGCCGGGCGTGATCGCGTGATCCCTCGCGCCCCGGTCTTGCGTATGCCGAGGCAAGTCCATGAGGAGACCGCCATGCGCACCGCCCTGCTGTTCACCGCCGCCCTCGCCGCAGCGTCCGCCGGCGCATCCGCATTCGCCGCAGACGGCGCGCTCGACGCGACCTTCGGCACCGACGCCGAATTCCCGGGGTTCGGTTTCTACCTCAATCCCTACGGCATCCAGCTCGATTCGGTCGTCACCGCACTCAAGCGTGCACCGAACGGACAGCTGTACCTGATCGGCCGGGTGAAGGACCTGCAGGACGACTGGCGCACGTCGATCCGGCGCCTCGACCCGGACGGCTACCCCGATTTCGCGTTCGGCGACGCGGGGGTGCGCACCTATCCGTTGCCTTGCCCGGACGCGTTCACGAGCGACGCCGAGGTCGATGCGCAGGGTCGCATCTGGGTTGCGTTCGGCGGCTGCCCGGATTTCAAGGTCTACCGGTTCACGCCCGCGGGCGAGCTCGACAACAGCCTGCTCGGTACCGGCGTGCTGTCGATCGCGTTCGACCTCGGCAACACCAACGAGGACGATGCGCGCCAGCTCGAGATCGATCCGCAGGGCGGCATCGTCGTCGCGGGCTTCGCCTCCGCGCTGCCGTCACGACGGCTCGCCCTCGCGCACTACACCGCCGACGGCGCGCCGGTCGCCGGATTCGGCGTCGACGGCAAGGCCGATTTCCCGGCGGCCGAGATCATCAACTACGTGAAAGGGCTGCACATCATGCGCGACGGTCGCATCGTCGTGACCGGCCTCTATGCGCCGAACCCGGCGTCGGGTCGGCAGGCGGTGTACCGCCTCCAATCGAATGGCACGCTCGACGCCGGCTACGGCAACTTCGCGCCGGGCATTGCCTCCGGCGATCTCGGCGTGGCCTACGGTGATCTGTTGAAGCGCGTGTTCAGCGAAGGCTCGCTGCTCCTGCCGGACGGCTCGGTGTTGCAGGTCGGCACCGGCATCGACTATGGCGGCCCGCACTCGTATTACGACGTCGTGCTGATCAAATGGCGGCCCGATGGACAGCCCGATACTTCGATCGGCCCGTTCGGCGCACGCGCCTACAGCCTCGACTTCGCCGGCGCTAATCCGGCCGACGATAACGACAACTACGATCGGGCGTTCTCGTTCGCACGCCAGGGTGACGGCAAGATCGTCATCCTCGGCGAAAGCCGCGCATCGGGCTCCGCGCTCGGCGCTACGCTGATCCGCCTGACGCCGTCGCTCGACCTCGACCCGACCTTCGGCGACGGCGGCAAGGTGCGCTACCTCACCGCGATCGCGACGGACGGCAACAACTGCTCGTACGTGGACGAGCCGCTGGTCGAGCCGGGCCGGATCGTCGCGAGCATGCGCGCCTGCATCGGCGGCGGCAAGTTCGCCCAGGCGACGATGGGCGTCGAGAACGACCTGCTGTTCGCCGACGGCCTCGACTGAACCGACGTCAGATCGACGGGTCGACGACGTCGATCGTGTAGTCGAAGTACTGAACGAGCCCGCCGCCGGCGACCCCGGCGGCGGGATTGGCGTAATTCGCGCGCACCGAGATGTGGTGGCGACCGCGCGAAGGTGGCGCGAGCAGGATCCAGTAGCCGTCGCTCGCCGCGGGCGCGAACACGCCCGGCTCGTCCACGTACGGCGCGCGTTCGTAGGCGTCGAAGCACGCCGTGCTGCGTGCGCGAAAACGCCTCGCGTCGGGCACGATCACGCCATCGATCTTCACGATGGCATGTTGCAGGTAATCGTTGTTGACCGCCGCCGCGTCGCGCAGCGTGTCGCACGGGACGTGCCGCCCGCGCGGCGAATGCTGCATCATCGCGATGATCGGGAAGAACACGTGCTTGCCGTACGGCACGCTGCAGCGGCGCTCGACGGCGGCGTCGCCGCTCGTGCCGGCGAGGAACCACACCGGACCCTGCTGCGCATCGGCGCAATGCTCGCCGGTCGGATCGTCGTAGGCACGCGCCCCGGGTGGCGCGACCGATGCCCACTGCCACCAGCGCGCCGACAGGGCCGCGGCGTCCGCGCCGCCGACGCGTTCGCCGGGCGCGAGCACCTGGGCGGGACGCGCGAGCGCTACGGACGCGCACGTGAATGCAAGTACGAACAGCCAGCGTCGCATAGGGAATTCCCCCGGGCCCGGACGCCAAGGCTAAGGCGCACGCACGTTCGCAACAACCCTGCGACGCAGGCCGCGTCCGCGGCCCGGAAGCATGCACCGGCTGCGCGCCTCCTTCCTACGGTCAGTCGAAGCCGTCGGCGAACAGGTGGTCGCCGTCGGTCTCGAGCGCGCCGATGTCCGCGGCGACGCCGTTCACGCGTGCGAACGCGCCGCCGCGCTGGTCGGTCGGCGAACCCTGTGCATTGTTGCCGGCATCGATCGCCGGGCTGCCCGGCCGCAACAGGTGGGTGAGCGTGCGTCCGCCGTTGTCGGCGAGCGGCTCGAGCCGCGGATCCGCGGCGATCGTGTCGGCAGGCACCGGCGAAGTGCCATGGTTTTCGATCAGGTTGTTGGCGCCGGCGAACGAGGCGCCGAGGCCCTCGCCGACGTCGGCCGAACCCGACGCTCCGCCGTTGCGCGCAATGATCGAGCTCTGCAGGTTCGCCGCAAAACCGGTCTGGAACAGGCCGGCGCCGAGCGGCACGGCTTCCGTATTGAACGCGATCGTCGCATTGGCGACGGTGAGCGCCGCCTTCGCATAGACGCCGCCGATCGTCGCCGCCGTCGCGCGATTGCCGGAGATGGTGCTGTTGGCGATCAGTGATGCCGGCGTCGTGTTGCCGCCCTTGAGCTGGACGCCGCCGACGAAGCCGGCTTCAGTCCCCGAGACGGTCGAATGGCGCAGGCTTGCGCGGCCGCCGGCGACGAGCGCGCCACCGCTGCCGAACGGCGCTGCAAGTGCGGAGACCGCGTTGTCGGCGAGCGTCGAATAGCTCGTGTCGACGACGCCGGTCACGAACGCGCCGCCACCACCGGCGACACCGCTCGCGGCGACGCTGTCGGCGCGATTGCCGCTGATCGTGCTGTTCGCCATCGTGAGGTCGCCGTGCACGTACGC
Organism: Dokdonella sp.; assembly: GCF_051958935.1. Taxonomy (GTDB): domain Bacteria; phylum Pseudomonadota; class Gammaproteobacteria; order Xanthomonadales; family Rhodanobacteraceae; genus Dokdonella_A. The sequence goes on from NZ_JBQCFP010000078.1 coordinate 5,707, forward strand.
GCCGCCGCCGACGGCGTTGCCGAGCGCGGAGTACACGCTGTTGTCGTCGATGTGGCTGTCGGACATGCCGAGGATGCCGTCGACGAACACGCCGCCACCGCGATACGTGCTGGTGCCGGCGATGCCCATGAGCTTGCAGCCGCGGATCGCGACATCCGTGAGCTGCACGTTGCCGCCCGAATAGATGCACCCGCCGGCGAGGAAGCCGCTGCCGTTGCGCACGGTGAGGCCGCTGATCGTCAGCACGCCGGAGCCGAGGTGCTGGAACACGCGGTCGTAGGCATTGCCGTCGATCGCGAGTGCCCCCGAGCCAGGCCCCTGCACCGTGACGAAGCTCGGCAGCTCGATACGACCCGTGGTCAGGGTGATCAGGCTGCACTGCAACTGGCTGAGGTCGATCACATCCGTATTGCCGGCGGCCTGCGCCGCGGCGCGCAGGCTCCCGGCGCCGCTGTTCTGGCAGTTGGTGACGGGGATCGTCGCCGCGTGCGCGGCGGCGCCGCACAGCATGAGCAGGCCGGCGGCGAGCGGCCGCAACGCGGGGACGGAGGAATGGGCAGGGCGGCGCATGGTCGAACCTCGCGGTCAGGGATGGCCCGTGGAACGCCGTTGCGTGGCGCGAAAGGACATCGCGCCGGCCGAACTTTCCGCGCCGCCCGGACACCAAGCCGGGACGGCGCGATCGCGCCCGCCGGAGGATCGCCGTGTCCAGGATCGTTGCTTGCGCACTCTGCCTCGCCTGCATCGCCTCGAGTGCGCATGCCGCCGGGACGGTCGCCAATCCGCTCATCGACTACGCCGGCTTCGAGCGCATCGTCGCGTCCTCCAAGCACGAACACGAATCGCACCGCCTCGACGAAGACACGTTCCTCGCGCTCATGCGCGAACCCGGCGTGATCGTGCTCGACGCACGCAGCGAGGCGCGCTACCGCCTGCGCCACGTGAAGGGCGCGGTGAACCTGCCGTTCACCGAGTTCACCGCGGACACGCTCGCGCGCATCGCGCCGCGCAAGGACGCGAAGATCCTCATCTACTGCAACAACAATTTCCGCAACAGCCCGGAGGCGTTCGCCGAGAAGGCGGCGACCGCATCGCTGAACCTCTCGACCTGGACGTCGCTCAAGTCCTACGGCTACACGAACGTGTACGAACTCGGCCCGCTGCTGCCGGTGGATGCGACGCGCATTCCGTTCGAAGGCGACGAAGTGCGCTGAGCGCGGACGCGCTTGCCGCACGGGCGCGTCCCGTGCACCGACCCGGTCGACGGTTGTGGCAGCGCGAGAGCGAGCGGCCAGACGAAGGCGCGCGGGCTGCTGCGGCCCTCGATATGCGAGTGGCCCGGGGCCACGGCGGGCGAATGGCCCTGTGAGGGAGTGGGCGGACGGCGCAGCCTGCTCATGCGCGTACCGCGCTCGCCAAGGACGTACCGATGCCCTTCACACGTTCCCTGCCCGCCATGGCCCTGTCCCTCGCATTCGCCGGATTCGCAGCGTGCGCACGCGCGTCGCAGCCCGCAACCGAAAACCCCCATGCGGGCGACCTTGCCGGCCTGCACGACTTCGATTTCGTGATCGGCGACTGGCGTGTCCACCATCGGCTGATCAACGCGAAGACGAAGCAATGGATCGAGTTCGAAGGCACGATGAGCACGCGCAAGATCATGGAGGGCTACGGCAACCTCGAGGACAACGTGCTCGATCGTCCGGGCGGACGCTACCGCGCGGCGGCGATGCGCACCTACGATCCGAAGACGGCGACATGGGCGATCTGGTGGTTCGACGGCCGCACTCCGCACGGCGCGGTCGACCCGCCGGTGAAAGGCCGCTTCGAGAACGGCATCGGCCGCTTCTATTCCGACGATGTCGTCGACGGCAAACCGCTGCGCACCCGCTACCAGTGGTCGCACGACGGCGCCGAGCGCGCGCACTGGGAACAAGCCACCTCGTCCGACGGCGGCGCGACCTGGGAAACCAGCTGGCTCATGGATTTCACGCGCCGCTGAGTGTGCGTGAACTCCGACGTGCCCGGGAGCAGCACCGTAGCAGCGCAGCCTGTATGCGACGGTGCGCCCCGGCTTATCCGCAGCGCCGCCGTCGCCCGCGGTCGGCTCATACACGGCCAATGGGATTTTTCTCGATTGCGCCGCTTCCGCTATGCGCGCCTCACGGGCCCTTCGGCTTGATGCGGCCGTTCTCGACCAGCCACAGGTGGCCGCCGGTCGCGAGCATGATCGGCTTGGGATAGGTGAGGCTCAGGAACACGTCCATCGGTACCGGCAGTTCGTCCTGCGGCCGCCCTTCGAGCTTCACGTACAGGTCGGCGTCGTCGTCGGCCATGCTGATGCACTCGGTCGAGTACTTCTGCGTCGACAGCAGGTTGCCGCCGTCGGCGGAGACGTCGAAGCGCAGCAGCGGCCCGAGCGGGATCACCTTCGACCGATCCGATTCCGGGAACAGGTAGACCTCCCAGCCGCGATCCGCACCGGGCAGGATCACCGTTCCGAAGGCGGCGCCGCACAGTTCGTCCGCGTTGGCGAGCGCGGTCTGGCGCGCGCGGTACATCGCCGCCTCGGCCGGGTCCGGCGCGCGTTGCGGCTCCAGGATGACCTCGGGCAAGCCCTTGCCCGGCGCGGGCAGCAGGACGTCCGCTCCGACATGGGCGTTCGCGTCCGCGTCCTCGACGAACAGGCTCGCGCGCGTGCCTTCCGGCCGTTCGGTGACGACCCAGCCGCCGACGTCGGGCAGCGGCATCGCGACACCCTGCACGGCGAGTGCATCGCGCGCGCGCTGGGCGACGAGGTCCTGCCGGTAGATCGCGCGCCCCCGGGTTTCGATGCGGGCGATCGCGGACGTTTCGCCGGCCGACGGTGCGCGCGCCACGAGCGGCGCGTTCGCTTTCGGCGGCTCGGACGCGCAGCCGGCGACGGCGACGAGCGCGAGGATCAAAACCGATCGGACAGACACGCGGCACCTCCTGCAGCGAAGCGGCCAGCATAGGTCGGCGGGATGCTTGCGTCGAGGCGCGAACGGCAAAACCGCCGGCGCATGCTCATGCATCGCCCGCGTTCATGCGACGGCCCAACGCACGAGATGACGCGCGACCGGCGTACCGATCGCAAGCCTTCGCGCAGGTCGAGCGTCGCCATTTCATCCTTGCCGCCCGGTTTCAGGCGCGGCTCGATCGTGCGCAGGCGCTGGCCGCGCCGGAAGCCGGACAGCACGCGCGATTCCTCCGCGCGGATCACCAGGACTGGCCCGTTCGACGGGTCGGCGAGATGGCCCCACTCGATCACCTCGTCCTGGACGTACGCGTCGGGATCCTGCCCTGGCACCTTGCCCATCGCCATGCCGCGCTCCCGCGATCGGGGTGGCGACAGCGTACACGCGCGTGCGACCGCACGCGGTGCGGGCATTGCGCGCATGGCGCCACCGGCGCCCCGGCGCCGCTATCATGCGCGGCATGACGCACGACACGACCGCGCTCAATCGAGCGCGCCATCGCTTCGATGGCGCCCCGGCGGTCTGGCTGTTCGGTTACGGCTCGCTGATCTGGAAGGCGGACTTCGACTACCTCGACCGCCGGCACGCCCACCTCCATGGCTGGTCGCGCCGTTTCTGGCAGGGTTCGCACGACCACCGCGGCACGCCGGAGGCACCCGGGCGCGTACTCACGCTCGCGCGCGACCCCGGCGCGAGCTGCGCGGGTGTCGCCTATCTCGTCACGCCAGCGGTGTTCGATGCGCTCGATCATCGCGAGAAGAACGGCTACCTGCGGCATGTCGAGCCACTCGTATTCGACGACGGCAGCCGTGTCGACGGCCTCGTCTACATCGCCGACGGACACAACGCCGCGTGGCTGGGGCCGGCCTCCGACACGGCGATCGCACGCCAGATCGCCGCGGCGCACGGGCCGAGCGGCGCAAATCGCGACTACGTGCTCCATCTCGCCGACGCGCTGCGCGCGCAGCATGCGGAGGATGCGCACGTGTTCGCGATCGAGCGCGAACTGCACCGCCTCGCCGGCTTGACTGCGCGGTGAACGCGGATCCGCCTTGCGTGTCCAGGTCGAGCGGATGAAGGGTGGCCGCGTACGAGCGTCGCTTCTGTGGAAGCGCCTTCCGCCACGATGCGCTATTGCATGGCGGGGCAAGGCGCAAAGGCCGACCTACGCGGTCGTCAGACCGATTGAACGAGCTTGCCGAGCAGCACCAGCGACTCCTCCCTGCCGCGGCAGCGGGCTTCGAGGGGATCGCCGCAGGTAGCCTTCCTGCACCCCGCTGAGTTCGGTCCCGCACGAAACCTCGCGCGAGGTGACGGTCGTCTCCAGCGTGTCGGGCAGGTTCGGATCATCTGCGCGTGGAGGCGGGATGGTGGGGGCCGTGCGGGTCGATGGATGGCATCACTCCAACGGCGCGCAAACCTCGGTCGTCATGCTGCCCACACCGCAGCGCCGTCTACGACGCCGTAGCGGCGATTGCCCACTTCGGCGCCCGGGCGGCTGCCGAAGCGCGCCTCGACATACGCGCGGATGTCGTCGGCGATCGCATCGCGTGCGGCCTTCGGCGAATACACACCGACGATGTCGTCCACCTCGACCTCACCGAGCGCGCATGCAGGCACGCACTGGAACGAACCGTCCTCGCCGAGATAGACCGCGAGCGGCCGGTCGCGCATGAAACCCAGCACGTTCGATGCGAGCGTCGCCGGCTCGTCCTGCGGCGAGCCGAGCTCACGGCTCTCCTCGAGTCCATGCAGGTGCGGGTGGGTCATCGGAGTTTTCTCCGTACGGTACGTTCGGACGTCACGGATAGTGCGTCGACGATGAATCGGCGATGACCATGGCCGCCTTCGTTCAGGAGGCTACGCGCGTCACGCCGATTCCGCCCGCCGCCTGCGAAAGCGCTCTAGCGATTCGCGCAGGGCTTCCGAGCGGTCGCGCAGCGCCTTGAGCTTGTCGCGCGTCTGGATCACCTTCTCGACGAGTTCGGCGCGCTCGCGCAGTTCCTCCTCCGTCATCGGCATGCCGAGCGGCTTCAACGCCGCCGACGCATCGTGGGTTCGCTTCAACGTTTCGATCGCGCGGATCGCGTTGCGCAGGTTCGAGTCGACGCTCATGCGTGGCTTGCTCCTTGGAACTGGGCGGCGTCCGCGGTGGAGGCGACCGGCGGACGGTTTCAGGCTAGTCGCGCGAGCTGAATGCGGGGCGACCGGTGCCGAACCCCGGTCCGCTGTTGCGGCATGCGTCACGAAATTCCCAGGGCGAGACCGGCTTCGCGTTCAGGTCGGCCAGGCCGGTGCGGGCGGTATCCGCATGAGGGCCGCGAGTGCGAAACTGCGTATGGATTTCAAGCCCAACCATCGGAATCCCGTGATGCGCCGCTCCGTCTTCCCATGCTTCCTCCTGCTCGTCGCACCGGGCGCATCGTCTGCGTGGACGGCCGAATGGTCATCGACCTGGCAGCATCCCGAGCCGCTGCACGCGGCCACCGAAGCCGCGGTGCTGCGCGGCGCGGACGGCGCCGTGTTCGCCGCGGTCCATGTCGTCCATCACGCCACCGGCCACGCGACGCTCGTACGTTTCGATGCGGACGGCGCGTTCGAATGGCTGCGCGAGAGTGTCGGTGGCGAAACGATCGCGATGACGGAACTCGCCGGCGCTCGCACCGTCGTCGTCGACGGCGACGGCGTCGACGGCGCAACGATCCGCATACGCGCCTACGACGGCGCGAGCGGCGACCCCGCATGGTCCGATACGACGCGGACCGGTCGTTTCGGCCGCGGGGCGCGCCGCGTCGCGCGCAGTTCCGACGGCGGCCTGCTCGTTGGCTCCAGCAGCGGCGGCGACGTCGTCGTGCTCCGCTATACCGCCGCCGGCGTGCCGCTGCCGGACTGGCACTGGTCGTCGGGCCAGCCGTTCGTTTGTGCCGACGACCTCGTCGCCTTGCCCGACGGCGGCGCGGTCGTCGCCGGGCGCGGCGTGGCGATCGGCGGCGGCTACCTCGCCGTGCGCTTCGACGCGGACGGCAAGGTCGTGTTCACCGATCGCGAAGACGGCGACCTCGGCAATCCGCTCGGCCTCGCCCGTGTCGAACCCGCCGCCGACGGCATCGTGTTCGCGGGGGCGCCGGAGTCGTCGTCCGGCGTGTTCCAGGCACGGGTGTGGAAGGTGCGCGCCGACGGCGAGCGCGCGTGGACGCGCGTCGCGCCCAACCCCGCCGGCCCCCTGGCCAGCCTCGATGTGGCCGGCCTCGTCGTGCACGATGCGGACGTGTTCGCCGCGATCGCGGGTCCGCCGCAGGAGGGTTTCCGCCTGCTGCGCCTCGACGCGGCCGATGGCAGCGTACGCGAAGACGCGAACGCCATCGTCACGGGCACGCCGACGGATCTCGTGCGCACTCCCGCGGGCCGCCTGCTCGTCGGCGGCTTCGACTTCGCGGACAGCATGGGCCATGTCGCCGCGCGAATGGCCGAGTTCGATGCGGGCGGCCGGCCGTGCCGGGCGAGCGATGCGCTCGGCTACGCGAGCGGCGTCGCCGCGGTTGCCGACGGCGCCGGATGGCTCACGCTCGGCACGAGCGCATGGTCGAACGGATCGAGCGATGCACTGGTCGCGCGGTACGACGCGGAGGGCACGTGCGACCGCGGCGATGCCATCTTCGCCGATGGTTTCGACCCGCCGGTGGCGGCCGCACGGAGCAAGCGCCCGAACCGGTAGCTCAGTCGCCGACTGCGGAGCGATGCCCATCAGGCATCGTGCACGTCCGCGCGAGGGACCCTGTGCAAGGTGGACCAAGGCAAGCCGAAGCGCATCGGCGTCGGTCGTGACCAGCGCGACAGCCACCATGCGGCACCGAGCAAGGCGCCGCCAACCGCCGCATTCGCCGGGACGAAAGACTGCCGGGCGAAGAACAGCGCGCCGACGATGCCGAGCACGCAGACGAGAAGCTGCCGGGCGCGCACTGGCAGGTCGCGGGGGCGCGCCGCGATCACCCGCGCGGCATGGGCTTCGATCGTCGCTGGCGTGTAGATCGCCGCGAAATGCTCCTCGCTGTCCCCCTCATCCGGCACACACAAGCCCGCATCGACGCGCGCATAAACGATGCGCCCGATGTCCCGGCTCGCCGGCAGCCCCATCGCTTCGAGCGCGACACGCGCCTGCTGGGCCGTGCGCGCGGGCAGGTCGGCGACGAGCATGCGACAAAATTCGGCGGCATCGACATGGTGGGTAGTGGCGCCCTTCCTCCGCCACGTCCCGACGAACGAGACCGCTCCATGTATCCACGCGACCGTATCGCGCGGATAGCCCGTGCGCGCAGCGATGTCGTCGATCGCTGCTTCGCAGCGGACGCATGCTGCGCAACGCGCGGCGTCATGCCCCGGCATGGCGCGCTCCACCCGCGCCGCGGCGCGCTGCGGGCCGAGCCGTCGCGCCGGTGTTTTCGGCGGGCGGCCATCGCACCGGATACATCGCGAGGTATTGCACGACGCGCGGCCGCACGCCGCGGTTGGCGCTGCCCGCGTGCGGCAATGCGTGATGCCACAGGACGAGGTCGCCGGCCGAGCCCGCGATCGGCCGTGCCGCCTCGGCGGGGATGTGCGCATACGGATCTGCACCGTGCGGCAACGCGCGCAGCCAGTCGTCGATGTCGCGATGGAAACCCGGAATGCAGGTGAAGGCGCCCTGCTCGGCTGGCGTGTCGGTGAGATAGAGGATCCCCTGCACGGCGAGCCCGAGCGGTGGCACGAGCTCCGCGTCCCAATGCAGGTGCGGGCCAGGAAAACGGAAGCGCACGTCCTCGGGCGGATTGAAGCCACAGCGATCCGTCGTCATCACGAGGTCGTCGGTGCCGAGGAGCTGCGCGAACGCCTTGTGGATGCGCAGCGACCGACGCGCGGGCTCGAACGCCTCGTGCTGGAACAGCTGCACCATGATGCCCTGGCGCAGGTTCGACGCGTACCAGGTGCGCGCATCGGCGGGATCGGCCGCGACATGCGCGTGCACGGCGGCGCTCGCTGCGGCGCATTCTTCCGCCGTGATCGCGTGCGGCAGCACGACGTAGCCGTGCTCTTCCCAGTGTGCGAGAGCGGCCTCATCGAGCACCGGGGCGAGCTCGCGCACGCTCGCGAGGCGCCGCATGACATCGTCCGGATAGCCATGCCCTTCCTGCAAGGCGTTCACCCAGGCGATGCGCCGGGGATCGATCGCGCCACCGTGGCACTCGAGCACGAACCCACGCAGCGCCTCGTAGGAAGGCATCGTGCCGAGGAACCGCGCGATCTGTTCGAGGCCGATGCCGAGGCTGTCGCTGAGCATGCGATCGCGGTGTTCGCGTCGCCGGTCGCGGGCGAGCTGCTCGCCACGCAGCACGCGCATGCGACGCAACCAGTAGTCGTGCAGGGCGGGAACGTCGAGCTCGGAAGGATCGCGGACCATCGCGCGAGTGTAGCGGCGGCGGCCGACGCTTGGCCGGCGTCGTCGGCGGCGGCGCTATGCCGCAGCGCCGGAACGCGGCGGTTTCGAACGCGGCTGCTGTCAGGAAACGACACGAGCGCACGGCGCCTGCGCCATGGGCGTGCGGATTTGCGGGCTTGCGACTGGCATTGAACTTGCTCGCTGCCCTTTCGCAGGCCGTCCGGACCGGCTCGCGTCGGCTGGCACCCTGCACTCTTTGGTCCGTCGCATGGGCGGGCCGCCACTTACCAGGGGACACGCATGTCGATCATGAGCACGGCCAAGGCCGCCCTGTTGTGCGTTGCGTTCGCGCTGCCCGCGCAGCACGCCAGCGCGGCGGATCAATGGCATTTCAAGGTGAAGAACGCGACCGAAACGCGCATCACCAAGCTGCAGGTGTCGGAAGACAAGAAGAACTGGGGGGACTTCGAGATCGGCCGCGGCATCGCGCCGGGCAAGACCGAGACCATGGTGTGGGACAGCAGCACCGACGACGAGGGTTGCGAGCAATGGATCCGCGCGCAATGCAGCGACGGCAGCACGAGCCCGCCGAGCAAGCAGAACTTCTGCGAAGACCTCGACACGCCGATCGAGTTCTCCGAAGAGTGATGTCCGCGCGGGGCGGCGCTGCGCGCCGCCCCGCGTCGCGCCGGCCCGTCAGCTGCGCAGCTTGTAGCCGGTGCGGAAGATCCACCACACCGCCACTAGGCACAGCGCCAGGAATCCGAGCGTGGCGAGTGCGCTGGTCGCGACGTCGACATCGGCGATGCCGTAGAAGCTCCAGCGGAAGCCGCTGATGAGGTAGACGACCGGATTGAACAGCGTCACGCGCTGCCAGAACGGCGGCAACATGTTGATGGAGTAGAACGCGCCACCGAGGAAGGTGAGCGGCGTGACGACCATGAGCGGGATCACCTGCAGCTTCTGGAAGTCGTCCGCCCACAACCCGATGATGAAGCCGAACAGGCTGAACGTGACCGCGGTGAGCACGAGGAAACCGACCATCCAGAACGGATGCGCGATCCCGTACGGCACGAAGAAGCGCGCGGTGACGAGGATGAGCAGGCCGAGCATGACCGACTTGGTCGCCGCCGCGCCGACGTAGCCGAGCACGACCTCGATGAAGGACACCGGCGCGGACAGCAGTTCGAAGATCGTGCCGGCCCATTTCGGCATGTAGATGCCGAACGACGCGTTCGAAATGCTCTCGTTGAGCAGCGACAGCATGATGAGGCCGGGGATGATGAAGGCGCCGTAGCTGACGCCGCCGATGTCGCCCATGCGCGAGCCGATCGCCGAACCGAACACGACGAAGTAGAGCGACGTCGACAGCACCGGCGAGGCGATCGACTGGGTGATCGTGCGGAACGTGCGCGCCATCTCGAAGCGGTAGATCGCCTTGATCGCGTGCAGGTTCATGCGGCGGCCTGCTGCGGCTTGCCGTGCACGAGGCCGACGAAGATCTCTTCGAGCGAACTCTCGCTCGAGTGCAGGTCCTTGAAGTCGATGCCCAGCTCGGCGAGGCGCCTGAGCAGCGCGGCGATGCCGGTTTCCTCGGTCTGCGTGTCGAACGTGTAGACCAGTGCGTGGCCGTCCTGCGCGAGTTCGAGCGGCTGGTCGGCGAGCACGTCCGGCACGCGCTCGAGCGGCTCGCGCAGGCTCAGGGTGAGCTGCTTGCGGCCGAGCTTGCGCATCAGCGTCGCCTTGTCCTCGACGACGACGAGTTCGCCTTTCGCGATCACGCCGATGCGATCGGCCATCTCCTCCGCCTCCTCGATGTAGTGCGTCGTGAGGATGATCGTCGCGCCCTCGTCGCGCAGGCGGCGCACCATCCGCCACATGTCGTGGCGCAACTCCACGTCGACGCCGGCGGTCGGTTCGTCGAGGAACAGGATCGACGGTTCGTGCGCGAGCGCCTTGGCGATGAGCACGCGCCGCTTCATGCCGCCCGAGAGCGTCATGATCTTGCTCTCGCGCTTTTCCCACAGCGAGAGTTCGCGCAACACCTTCTCGAGGTGCGCCGGATCCGGCGCCTTGCCGAACAGGCCGCGGCTGAAGCGCAACGTCGCCCACACCTTCTCGAACGTGTCGGTCGACAGTTCCTGCGGCACCAGGCCGATCTTCGCGCGCGCGGCGCGGTAGTCGCGCACGATGTCGTGGCCATCGACGGTCACGCTGCCCGAGGACGCCCTGACGATGCCGCAGATGATGCTGATCAGCGTGGTCTTGCCGGCGCCGTTCGGCCCGAGCAGCGCGAGGATCTCGCCGCGGCGGATGTCGAGGTCGACGTTGCGCAGGGCATGGAACCCCGACGCGTAGACCTTGTCCAGGTTGCGCACGGAAATGATCGGCGGCGACATGATGGGTCTCGCGGGCGATGGAGCCGCCCATGCTAGCCGAGTCGGCGGGGGCGCGTGCACGGTGCGTCCCCTGTGCGCTGCCTCACGGCCCGCCGCGCCCATGCGTGCGATGATCCCGGCCTTGCGGAGTCCGATCATGCGCATCCATCCCGTCGCCGTCGCGGCGACACTGGCCATCGTCCCGATCAGTGCGCCCACGGCGACGCTCGAGGTCGGTCCTGGCCACGCCTACGCGACGCCTTGCGCGGCGATCGCCGCGGCCGCCGACGGCGACACGATCCTCATCGACGCCGCCGGCGAGTACGCCGGCGACGTCTGCGCGTGGTCGAAGAACGGACTGACCCTGCGTGGGGTGAACGGGCGGCCGCACATCGACGCGAACGGCGCGAGCGCGCAGGGCAAGGCGATCTGGGTGATTTCCGGCGCCGACACGACGGTCGAGAACGTCGAACTCTCCGGCTGCCACGTGCCCGACATGAACGGCGCCGGTATCCGCCAGCAGGGCACGAACCTGACCGTGCGCCACGCCTGGTTCCACGACAACGAGAACGGCATCCTCGCCGGCGAAGACGCCGCGAGCACGATCACGATCGAGTACAGCGAGTTCGCCCACAATGGCGCGGGCGACGGCTTCTCGCACAACCTCTACATCGGCCATGTCGGTCGACTCGTATTCCGCGGCAACTGGTCGCACGACGCGATCGTCGGGCACCTCCTGAAGTCGCGCGCCGAGCGCAACGACATCCTCTACAACCGCCTTACCGGCGAAGCGGGCAGCGAGAGCTACGAGATCAACCTGCCCAACGGCGGCCTTACCTACGTCATCGGCAACCTCGTGCAGCAGCCCTCGACGACGCAGAACGGCGCGATGCTCGACTACCTCAGTGAAGGCGCGGGATCGAACACGGACTTCCGCCTGTTCGTCGTCAACAACACGTTCGTCAACGATCGCGGCAGCGGCACGTTCCTGCAGGTCGGCGGCGGCACGCCCGCGCTCGCGCGCAACAACATCTTCTTCGGCGGCGGCACGATCAGCACGCAGGCCGGCACCGTGCTCGATCACAACTACGCGGGCAACGCGGACCTGTTCGTCGACGCGGCGCACTACGACTATCGCCTGCGCGCCGATGCGAGCGCCGTGATCGACCAAGGCATCGCGCCCGGCAGCGGCGGCGGCGAGACGCTGCAGCCGGCGAGCATCTACGTCCACCCGGCGAACGTCGCGGCGCGAGCCGTGGCGGGCGCGATCGACATCGGTGCCTACGAATGGACCGACGACGCGATCTTCAGCGACGGCTTCGAGGGCTGAGCGCGCCCGGTGGCTACGGCTCGATCTTGAACGGCGGTCGCGGCGTGGCCGGACACGCGGTGTCGATGGCCTCGACCGACCCCATGCGCACGAGCGTCGCGTACGCGCGCGCCGCACATCGCGTCCAGCCGGAGTGCCCCTGCCCGCGCAGCAGGAGGTCGGCACGTCGCGCGAAGCCCTTCGCGACGCGGTCCGCGAATGCCTTCGGCGTCGCGGGGTCGATGTCTCCGGAAACGAACAACGTCGGCACGGACGACACGACCGGCGCACGATAGCCCGGCGGCAGCGTCGCCAGCGGCCAGACGGCGCAGGCGGCGCGCTGTTCGCGCACGCGGTAGTCGCCGAGCCACGTGTGTGCCGTCGCGGCGACGAGTTCCTCATCGCGGATGTATCTCACGTCTTCCGCACAGGTGATCGAGAGGAACACGCCGGCGCTGAACTGGTGGTCGAACCCGCGCGCCGATTCGAGGATGCCGTCGGTGAGCGCCTTCCAGTCTCCCCGGTGCGCACGATGGATCGTCCACGGCACGTCGGCGGCTCCCTCCGGCGAATACATCATGAAGCGCAGGCGTTCGGCGACGCGGCCCGGGTCCAGCGTGACCGGCGCTTGCGCGTCGGCAACGGGAACCTCGACTCCGCCATCGGCGAGTCGCGCGAACACCTGCCTCGTCTCTTCGCGCAACGCAGGGAACGCGGCAGCGCAGCGCGAGTCGCTTTCGCACGCGCCCCTCGTCGCGTCGAGCACGTCCTGCGACGCGCGCGCGAACGGCAGCGGAAACGGCACGTCGATCGGCACGACGCTGCCGAGGTAGGCGGTGCGCACCGAGTCGGGGTAGGCATGCAGGTACACCTGCGTCGCGCGCGTGCCGTAGGACAAGGCATAGACGTTGAGCCGGCCGTAGCCGAGTGCACGCCGGACGTGTTCGACGTCGTCGGCGAACCGCGCGAACGAGTACTGCGTGAGATCGGCGCGCGCGGCGAGTTCGTCGCGGCAGCGCGTGACCACCACCGGCGGCAGGAAGTGGGCGAGGCTCGCCGCCTCGTCGCGGTCCGCGTGCAACGTGCACGCGATCGGCGAGGAGCGGCCGGTACCGCGCTGATCGATCAGGAGGATGTCGCGGTCCTCGAACATCGCACCGAGCTCGAGGCCGATGTCCGCGGCCGAATCGATCGCCGCCTGGCCCGGCCCACCCGAGAAGAACGCGATCGGATCGCGCCGCACGGGCGTGCGTTTGGCAGGCAGCACGGCGACCGCGATCGACAGATGGCGACCCTCGGGCCGGGACGGGTTCTCCGGCACGTCGAAGGTCCCGCAGCGCGCGAGCGTCGGCACGTCCGGCAACCGGCAGTCGCCGAGGCGGGGCGAAGCGGACCCGAAGGCCGCGCCCGCGCCCGCAGGCGCCACGCCCACGCCCAGCAGCAGCGACAATACCGCGAGCATCCGCCCGACTCGATTCATCATGATGCCCTCCCCTTTGCGCATTGGATGCCGGGCGGCGGTGCAGCGTTTATGCCCGAGCCGGCCTTTTTTCGGGATCGGCTCCGTCGCCGCTTTCCGCGATGCGCCCGGCCCACCCGCGCAAGCCGGCATCTCATGGGGCGGCGCCTGCCGCGAATGCTCTTTCGCCCGGTGCGCCAAGGGCGTCCTACGACGGCGCCGTTGCCACCCATCCGCGGAAGGTGAACGCGGCATAGAAGAGCTCGATGCGTTCGAAACCCGCCTGGCTCAGCAACGCGACGTCGGCGTCGGGATCGAGCAGCGGCAGTCGACGGCTGATCGCATCGATCGCACGGCGCGCATTCGCCGCGTCGATGCCGGACGCCGTCGCGAATGCGGCATAGCGTTCGAGCCAGCGTGCCTTCTCCGTCGCCTCCTGCGGGAAGCTGTGATGCGCGACGACGAACGGCGCACCCGGGCGCAGGCGCCTGCGCACCTGCGCCAGCGTGCGCAGTCGTTCGGCCGCATCGAGGAAATGCAAGGTGAGCAGGCAGGTCGCGCCGTCGAACGGTCCCTCCGGCGCGGAGTCGATATAGCCCTCATGCAGTTCGATGCCCGCCAGGCGTTCATCGAGCGTCGCGCGGGCGAGCGCGAGCATCTCGGCCGACGGATCGACGCCGGTGAAGCGCCACGCCGGATGCGCGTCGGCGAACACCCGGAGTTCCAGGCCGCCGCCCGCGCCGAGCACCAGCACGCGACCGTCGTCCGGCATCGCCTCGGCGAGCAGCAAGTGGGTCATCGTGTGCAGTGCATGCAGCCCCGGCACCTGGCGCGCCGGGCCGTCGGCATAACGCGCGACGGTTTCGGGATCGGAGAACGACACGGCAACCTGCGCGTCCGGACGGCGATCCGACCGATCTTACCGCCAGATATCGCAGGACGAAACCCGCTTCCCGCCTGTGCGGCCTCGATCGCTCCGAACCCACGGTCGGCGTACTTGTGTCATGGCATAAATCTGCCAGCCGATTCGTTTGACAGTGTGTCGCGGCGTGTCGACGATCGAGGGCTTCCGGCGCCGCGGCCCGCGCGCTCCGAAGCAATGCGGGCTGCCTGCCTTCGCAGACCAGAGGTCCCCATGCGCACACCTGCCCTCGCCATCGGTTCCATCGCGATCCTCACTGCCGCCACGTTCGCCGCGCCCCCGGCCCGCGCCGACGTCATCGGCACGTCGATCGGCACCGACCTCATGGTCGACGCCTCCTACGGCACCGGCGGGTACACGATCGTCAACTACAACGACGACGCGGGCACCTGGGACGAAGTGGTGCGGCTCCTCCCCGCCGACGGCGGCGGCACCTGGATGGTCGGCTTTCATCGTACCGACGCCACCGGCGATCGCTTCGCGATCTCCCGCCTCGATGCGAACGGTGCGCTCGACATGAGCTATGGTGACGGCGGCAAGCGTCTCGCCGACACCGCGATCAATCTCATCCGTGACGTGATCCTCGTCGAGGATCGCTTCTATCTGACCGGCATCCATTACCTCGGCGGCGGTCTCGGCGACGCGGTCGTCGCCTGCGTCATGCTCGACGGCACGCCGTGCGCAGGGTTCGGCGACGCGGGCTCGGTCGAGCTGCCGCTCAATGCCCCGGGCTTCAACAGCGACGGTGCGCGCATCCTGCATCGCGACGGCGCACTGTACGTGATCGGCAACACCGACCCGGGTGGCAAGTTCGGCAGTTCCAGCGCCATCGTGGTCGCCAAGCTCGATGCCGCGACCGGCGCGTCCGTCGCGAGCTTCGGCGATGGCAGCGGCCCGCTGCCGGGCTCCGTCGTGTTCGACCCCAATCTCATCGAGGACAGCTGGGACTTCGCCTATGCGGCCGCATTCGCGGCGAACGGCGACCTCCTCGTCGCCGGCTCGGCGCAGTACGACCGCGGCACCAAGGCGTACGTGCTCGCGCTCGACGCGGACACCGGCGCGCCCGACAGCGCATTCGGCGACGGCGGATACGCGTGGGCGTCGCTGCAGAATGGCGTGAACCGCGACGAGCTGACGGTGCGCGCGCTGCATGTATTCGATGATGGCCGCATCGTCGCCGCCGGCAATGCGAACCACGACGACGAGTTCTTCAACTCGATCACCGGCATATTGCTCCTTTCGCTGCAGCCGGACGGCACGCGCTCGCCCGGCTTCGGCGTCGACGGCCTCTCGCATGCGGATGCCGGCATCAACCTGCAGGTGACCGACTTCGCCGTGCGCCCGAACGGCGACCTCCTCGTGTCGACGCCGTCGAACGGCCTCCTGCCGGACGACTACATCTCCGACAGCCTGCAATCGGTCCTCCAGTTCGACGCCGCCGGCAACGGACCCACCGCGACCGTGTCGTTCGAATACCCGTCGCTCGTGCAGCCGCAAGGCTGGCCGATGTCGCTGCTCGTCGACGCCGACGACCGCGTGCTCGTCGGCGGCGCGCGCCTCTGGGACTACAACTTCCCCGTCCCCGACGCCGACCACGTCGTCACGCGCCTCGTCCGTGACGTCATCTTCGCCAACGGCTTCGACGGGATCGTCGTGCGCTGAGCAGCTCGGCTGGGAACAGAAGCGGAAGCGGAAAGAAGGAGGAGCGGAAGCAGGGAATGGGCGAACGCCTGATCTCTCCGCCGCGCCTCCTTCGTGGTTCAATCTTTCTTGCCCTCCGTACGACGCCTGGTATTCAGTCGCCGGGCGCTCGGCGCACCTGTGCGCGTGCCTTCGTCGACGTGGCCGGCACTGCGGTCGGCGCGTTGTTCGGCGGGCGGCGCGATGCGGCGCAGGTTGAGCGCCGTGTTGATCAGCGCGATGTGCGAGAACGCCTGCGGGAAGTTGCCGACGAGACGTTTTTCGTCGACGTCGTATTCCTCCGCGAGCAGGCCGACGTCGTTGCGGATCGCGAGCAGGCGTTCGAACAGGCGCACCGCGTCGCGACGGCGGCCGAGCATCGTGTACGCGTCGGCGAGCCAGAAGCTGCAGGCGAGGAAGGCGCCCTCGCCCGCGGGCAGTCCATCGTCGTCGGCTTCGCTGTCGTAGCGCAGCACGAAGCCGCGGCGCACGAGGTCGCGCTCGATTGCCGCGACCGTGCCGACGATGCGCGGATCGCGCGGCGGCAGGAAACCGAGCTGCGGCATGAGCAGCAGGCTCGCATCGAGGTGGTGGCCGCCGTAGCTGCGCACGAAGGTCTTGCGTCGGCCGTCATAGCCCTTTTCGCAGACTTCACGGTGGATGCGGTCGCGCAGCCGGCGCCAGTGCGCGACCGGCCCGTCGAGGCCGAGGCGCTCGACGCTCTTCACGGCGCGGTCGAAGGCGACCCAGGCCATCACGCGCGAGTAGGTGAACGCGGCGGGATCGCCACGCACTTCCCATATGCCAGCGTCGGGTTCCTGCCAGACGGATTCGAGGTGTTCCAGCAGCGCGCGCTGCAGGTCCCAGCCCGATGCATTCGTCGACAGCGATCCACGCCGCGCATGATGCAGGGTGTCCATGAGTTCGCCGTAGACGTCCAGTTGCAACTGCGCGTGCGCGGCGTTGCCGACACGCACGGGCGCGGAGCCTTCGTAACCGGCGAGCCATGGCACGGTCCATTCGGTGAGCCGGCGCTCGCCGGCGAGGCCGTACATGATCTGCATCTGGGCGGGATTGCCCGCGGCCGCGCGCAGCAGCCAGTCGCGCCACGCGGCCGCCTCTTCGAAGAATCCCGCATTCATCATCGCGAGCAGCGACAACGTCGCGTCGCGCACCCAGCAGTAGCGGTAGTCCCAGTTGCGACTGCCACCGAGCGCTTCGGGCAACGACGTCGTCGGCGCTGCGACGATGCCGCCGGTGGGCGCGTAGGTGAGTGCCTTCAGGATGATGAGCGAGCGGCGGATGTCGGCGCCCCAGCGGCCCTCGCCTTCGAAGCGCGCGCTCCAGGCCGTCCAGAACGCCTGGGTTTCCTCGAGCGCGATCTTCGGTTCGAGCGCCCGCGGCGGCGGTTCGTGCGAGCGCGTGTAGGTGAGCACGAACGGCACCGCATCGCCGCGCTCGACCGTGAATGCGGCGGTCAGGCGTTCGCCGCCGCCACGCACGCCGACCGGTGTGCGCAGGGTGACGCTGTCGGGCCCCGCGATCGCGCGCAGCGCGCCGTCGTCGAGCTGTGCCACCCACGGCACCTGCGCGCCGTAGCCGAACCGCAGGACGAGATCCATCGCAATCGGCACGCGGCCTTCGTCGCCGCGCACGATGCGCACGACGTCCGAGGCGGCGCCGCGTGGCGGCATGAAGTCGACGATCGTCACGCGGCCGGTGCGCGTCAGGAAGGTCGTCTCGAGCACGAGCGTCGCGCCGCGGTAGGCGCGCGTGGTCGAGCGCAGTGCGCCGCGCGGGCGGATGCGCCAGCGGCCGTTGTCGGCGCTGCCGAGCAGTGCGGCGAGGCAGGCGTCGCTGTCGAAGCGCGGCCAGCACAACCAGTCGATGGAACCATCGCGCCCGACAAGCGCCGCCGTCTCGCAGTCGCCGATGAGCGCGTAGTCCTCAATGCGCGCCATGACGCGCGCTGAAATCGAGCACGACCTTGACGTCGTCCGCACGCGGCGCGAACGCGTCCTGCCACGTTTCGAGCGATACGCGGCGCGTGACGAGCCGGTTCAGCCAGTGCCGGTCCGCCGCGGCGAGCGCGCCCGCGCCGGCCGCATAGTGCGCCCGGCGCGCGTTGACGGAGCCGAACACGACGGTGTTCTCGAGCACCATCTCGCGATTGATCGCGCCCGCGTCGACGCCGATCCTGGTGCCCGCACGCGAGACGCCGGTCAGGCAGAGGATCCCGTTCGGGCGCAGGCGGCGGATCGCTTCGAGGATGACCGGCGATGCGCCCGTGCATTCGATGACGACGTCGAACGCCTCGCCCGCGGGCGGCGGCGAGTGTTCGGTCGCGTAACGCGCGCCGAGCTCGCGCACGAGCGTGGGTTTGGGACCCGATTCCGCGCGGTCGTACACGGCGACCGCGCAGCCGCGCTGCACGCCCATCATCGCGGCGAGCAGGCCGATCGGACCGGCGCCGGTGACCCAGACGTCGCGGATCGTGCTCGCCGATGAGCGTGCGGCGAAGCGTTCGATCTCCTCCCACGCCTTGGCGACGACGCTGGCCGGCTCCGTCAATACGCCTGCGACGCCGAGCGCAGGGTCGACGCGCACCGCGAACTCCGGTTCGATGCGCACGATCTCGGCTCCGTAGCCGTCGCGACCCTTGATGCCGCATTCGGTGTATCGGTCGTTCTCGCACAGGTCCCATTCGCCGATCGCGCAGTGTGCACACGGCACGGGATCGGGCCGTCGCACGATGCCCGCGACCGCGTCGCCGACCGAAAAGCCGCTGCCTGCCGGCGCTTCGAGCACGCGTCCGAGCGACTCATGCCCGATGACGAGGCGCTCACGCCCCGGCGGCGCTTCGCCGTAGCTGCCCGCAAGCAGCTCACGATCGGTACCGCAGACACCGATCGCATCGATGGCGACGACGAGCGCCCCCTCGCCGACGTCAGGCGCGGGCAGCGTCTCCAGACGCGCCGACCCTGCACGCCCGGGAATGAACGTGACGGCGCGACGGCGACGATCGGCATCCATGCGACCACGACTACGCCCCCGGCGCTGAATCGCACATATCCGCAAGTACGAAAAGGATCGAAAGCAGGATCAGAAAATTGGAACGTGAAGCAGGCCGAGCTCACGAAGGTGTGCTCGGTGTGCTTCATGTTTCAGGCTTCTGTCGTTCTCGCTGAGTCCGGTTGCCGTCGAATCCGTCATCGAAGATGAAGGCAGGATCGGTGTCGAGCAGGAGGTCGAGGTTAGTGACGGCGTTGGGGTATCCCGATGAGATGTGCAGTGTGCCGAAGCGGACCTGGTTGTCGCCTTCGACGAGTTCGGACAGGGGCACGTCGATCGCGTGGTTGTAGCCTCCGGTCTGGCCCGGCGAGTCGAGCATCGCGACTTCGCCCGGCGTGAAGGCGCGTTCGTGCGGGGGATGGCCGTTGAACTGCCAGCGCAGGCGACCGGTGCCGAGGCGGATGCCGTCGATGTCGTAGCCCTGGTAGTAGCCGTTGAATACGAGCCGCGCGCGCGTCGCGTGGCGCAGCGACACGCCGCGGAAGACGAGTGGCTCCCCGAGCGCGCCCGCGCCGTCGGGGATCACGTAGCCGAGGCTGAGGCCCGGATGTTCGATCACGTTGACGACGCCGGGCGGGAACTCGTCGGTCGTCGTGAACGTGTGCGGGACGAGCGCGGCGGGTACTTCGTATTCGCGCGTGCCCGGCAATACCGGACCATCGAAACCGATGTTGTCCCAATAGGTGTTCCACGAGCGCAGCGGGCGCGGCAGGCCGCCGAACGTGATGCCGTACTTCCAGGTCGCGTGGTTGTGCGCGATCAGCGAGACGTAGCCGCGCGTGAACGGCAGCGGCGTCTCGAACGTATCGATGCGCCGGCGCACGAGTGGGCCGAAGTGGATTCCGTCGGCGGAGGGTTCCGAGGTGAGCACCTCGATCTGCGTCGTCGACAGGCGCAGCTCGACGCGGCTGAGGTGGCCGCGCTGGCGCGGTACGTCGTCGGACGTGCCGGCGAGGTCGGTCATCGCGTAGTCGCGCACGTCGTGGACCTCGACCGGGCTGCCGAGGAACACGACGACGACGCCGTTGCGTGGATTGGGACCGCGGCCGTTGACGTCCCAGCTCGGCGCGGGTGATGGATCCTCGCTGATCACGACACTCGTGTACCCGAGCAGGAAATTCGAGGCGAGGTCGGTATCGAACACGAGGCGTCCGGTGCGACCGGCGAAATCGAACGGTTGCCGGATGCGGTACGCATTGCTGCCGTAGTTCTGCGAGCCGACCGCGGTCATGAGGTAGTGACTCTGGATCGGCGCCGACGGATTGCACACGAGCGTGTCGCGCGTCGGCATGAGCAAACCCGTGACGTCACTGCGGCACGGCGGCGGTTCTTCCGCGATCAGGCCGAATTCCGCCTCCCACACCCAGAACGTGACGCCGTCTCCTGTCGACAGCGACGGCGCGTAGCGCGTCGTACTGAAACGCGTGCGGCTGAGTTCGACGCCGCGTCCGCGGTCCGACGCCGGTGCGGGGCCCTGCTCGAACGTTTCGCAGAAGGCGGCCTGGGCAAGCAAGCATGTCGCGTGGACGGCGTGCGCGGCGAGCGCGAGCGCGGCGACGAGCGCCGTGCGTGCGGCGGCGGGCCCACCCGGCACACCCCGCCGCGAGCGCAGCGTGTTGCAGTTCGCTCGAAGACTGCGCATGCGCATCACTCCGCCACCGCGTCGCGCGCATTGTCGGAGCGGCGGGCATGGGGTTTCATCGACGGCTTCGCAGTTCCGTCGTGGTGGCATGGGCGAAGGGCATCGCGACTGAAGCCGCCCCACAAAAATGAAAACTCCGGCATCGATCTGCCTTGCGTGGGAGCGACTTTTCGGTCGCGATGCCTCGCCTGCCACGCCGGGCGGCAACTTTCGCAGCGGGTGCGTATACTCCGCCTGCTACTCGACTCCACAGGGGGAATCGATGCACACGTTCACTACGCGCCTGCGCAGGCGCGGGCGGCTCCTTGCGTCCGCGATCGCGCTCGGCGCCATCGCCGCGTTGCTCGCGTCGCCCGTCACCGACAGCCGCGCGGGCACGCCGACGTATTCGATCGACTTCCATCGCATCAGTTCCGGCGCAGCACGACTGCGCGGTGCGTGCTACCGCCTCGCCGGCAGCACCGGCGAAGCCGCGCCCGGCTATTCGAGCGGGCCGACGATGGAGGTGATCTCCGGTTTCTGGACCGCCGCGGCCAATCCGCCGGACCAGATGTTCTTCAGTGGATTCGAGGGGTGCTGACGATGAACCGTTTTCCGTCCAAGCTGATCGCGCTCGCGCTCGCCTGCGCGTTGCATGGCGCCGTCGCCGCGCCGCTCGCGCCGCAATCGAGCGCGTTCACCTACCAGGGCCAGCTCAACGCGAGCGGCACGCTAGCCAACGGCACCTACGTCTTCACCTTCACCCTGTTCGATTCGCAGAGCGGTGGCGCTCAGGTCGTCGGCACGGCGCCGATCCAGCAGTCGATCGCGGTCGTCGACGGCCTGTTCACGACCGATCTGGATTTCGGTCCCGTGTTCAACGGCACGCAATACTGGCTCGAGATCAAGGTCGGCACGTCGATCGCGAACCAGGAACTCCTCGCCGGCCGCCAGGCCGTATCCGCGGTGCCGGTCGCGCAGTACTCGCTCAATCCGGGTCCTGCCGGTCCGCAAGGTCCGACCGGACCCGCCGGACCGACTGGCCCGCAAGGCGAAGCGGGTGCCGTCGGCCCGGCCGGTGCGCAAGGCGCGACGGGACCGGCAGGCCCTGCCGGACCGACCGGAGCGGAAGGCCCGCAGGGCGCCACGGGTGCAGCCGGTCCGCAGGGCGCGACCGGCCCGATCGGGGCAACCGGGCCGATCGGCGCGACGGGGCCGCAAGGCGCCACCGGACCGATCGGCGCCACCGGGCCACAAGGTGCGGCGGGACCGACCGGCGCGCAGGGTCCGCAGGGCGTGCAGGGTGCGATGGGTCCGGCGGGTGCAACCGGTGCGACGGGCCCGCAGGGCGCGGTCGGGCCGGCCGGTGCTCAGGGGCCGCAGGGCGCGCAGGGGCCACAGGGCCCGATCGGCCCGATCGGCCCGACCGGCGCGGCAGGACCGACCGGGCCGCAGGGCGTGGCTGGCGTTGCCAATGTTTACGGCGATGGCTCCGATGGCGCCGGCTCGTTCGCTTCGGTCGACTGGACCCTGGCGCCACCGGCGAGCACATTGCAGTTCACCAATCTCACCGTGACCGGCACGCTCACCGTGCCGAGCGGCCTCGTGATCCGTGCGACCGGCAACGTCACGATCAACGGCCAGATCGTCGTCGCGACCAACACGAACGCGGGCGCGGGCATCGGCAGCTCGGCCGCGGTGCTCGGCAACAACAACGTCGGCGTCGGCGGCGGCGCGGCGAGCCCGCTGTTCGCGCGGCTCGGCGTCAGTCCCGGCCCCGCCGGCGGCGGTATCGGCCCGTTCGTCAACAGCAGCGTGCAGACGCCCGCGGGCGGCGGCGGCACGGTGGTGATCCTCGCCGCGGGCTCGATCACGGTCGGCGCAGGCGGCGCGATCCGCGCCGACGGCGCAACGGGTACGCCTGCTGTCGCGTCGACGAGCAATGGCGGTGGCGGCGGTGGCGGCGGCGTCATCATCCTCGCGTCGAAGACCGGCAACAGCAACAGCGGCACGATCAGCGCGGCGGGCGGCAAGGGTGCCGATGCGCTGGCCGGTGCGACCGGCTCGGCGGCATCGGGGGGCGGCGGTGGCGGCGTCGTCAACCTGCTCGCGCCGGCGATCATCAACGGCTCGATCAACGTCAACGGCGGCGCGGCCGGTGCGGGCACCAACAGCAACGCGAACACCGCGTTCGGTGGCGGCGGCGGCGGTTCCGCCGGTGCCGGCGGCAACAGCGGCAACATCGGCACGGCGGCGACTGCGGGCGGCACCGGCAGCATCTTCACGAAGATCACGAGCGACCCGTCGCCCCTGTTCGTCTCGCCGGTGCATCGCTGACACGGGCCGCGCGGCCGGCGATCGTCGCCGGCCGTGCGCGAAAAGGGTTCCGGGGCGGAGCGGATTTCGCGCAGCGTCGAGTTTGCGCCGTCGCGGCCAAGGAAGGCGCACCCTGAACTCCGGCCCTTTACGGGCTGTCATGGCGGATTGACCTCGATCAAGGCGGGGCATGCAGCACCGGAGGACGCTGTGCGCATCTGCTGCGACGGGAACCGCGATGGACATCCGGGATGCGATCTACCAACGCCGTGCCGTTCGCGCATACAGCGACGAGGCGGTCGACGAAACGACGCTGCGCGAACTCATCGACGCCGCCGTGCAGGCGCCGAGCGCGATGAATTCGCAGTCGTGGACCTTCTGCATCGTGCGCGATCGATCGATGCTCGCGGACATCGCCACCCGCGCTCGCGAGTTCATGCTCGCCAATACACCCGCCGGCCTCCTTTCGCATCACGCGAACACCGTGCTGCACGGAGCGGGTTTCGACATCTTCTACGGCGCACCCGCACTGGTGCTGATCTGCAGCACGACCGACCACCCGTGGGCCGTCGAGAACTGCGCGCTCGCGGCGGAAAACCTCATGCTGGCCGCACACGCCGCAGGCCTCGGCACCTGCTGGATCGGTTTCGCGCAAGCGTGGCTGCGCAGTCCCGAAGGCAAGGCGTTCCTGCACCTGCCGCCGTCGGTGCACCCGGTCGCTCCGATCGTCGTCGGTCATCCGGCAACGACCACCGCGGCAGTGCCACGCCGGCCTGCCGAAGTGCGCTGGGTCGGGCAGGCACCCCGAGAATCCGCTGCTGCCGGCTAGCAGGCTGTTGAAAAACAGCCTGCTGACGCGATCCAGGGATGGATCGCTCGCGAGTCGACGACGCACGTCGTTGAATCGCGCAAGCGAGTCCGGACATGCGCCGGACTCGCTGAGTTGAAAAAGCGCTGGATAGCGCCTTTTCAACATCCTGCTAGAGCAGATTCGTCACCATGCCGGCAACGCCAGGCGCATGGGCCGGGATCGCCTCAGCCTTCGTCGTCGACGTCGTCCTTCTCCGGCGGCTCGCGCGATTCGGCCTTGTCGATCTTGCGTTGGGCCTCCGTCGGCGAATCGGCGACCGACGGCAACGCGTTCGGTGAAGCGAGCAGCAATGCGGGGTCGACTCGCTTGCCGAGCCAGCGAATGCCCAGGTGCAGGTGCGGGCCTGTCGCGCGCCCGGTCGCGCCGATCTTGCCGAGCACCTGGCCGCGCTTGACCACGTCGCCGTCCTTCACCGCGATCGACGACAGATGGAAGTTCATGCTGACGAGGCCGTCCCCGTGGTCGACGAACACGGAGTTGCCGGAGAAGAACTGCTCGCCCGCGAGCACGACCTTGCCGTCCGCGACCGCCTTGACGGTGTTGCCTCCGGGCACCGGATAGTCGCGGCCGCTGTGCAGGCTGCGATGCTCCGCATCGAACGTGCGCAAGCTGCCGAAGTCGTCTTCGCTCTTGGGCAGGCTCGCCGTCGGCGCGGCGAGCGGCAAAGAGAACGAGGGCGCATCGAGCGTGCCGCCGATGATCTTGCCGACCGCCGCGCGCTCGCGCTTCGCGCGCGCGAGGTCGTCGTTGCTGATGTGCAGGTAGCGATCGAGCGTATCGGGCAACGTCATCTGCACGTCGGGGAAGTCGGCCTTCTCCACGCGCAGCGTTCCGGCGTGCTTGCGCCCGTCCTGGTCCCACAAGGCGATCGCATGCACGCCTGGCTTCGCGCGAATGTCGACCGGGTAGTAGCAGACCGCATCGACCGCGGCGTAGCGTTTGCCGTAGATGCCGCATTCCTTCGCCGCGAGGCCGGTCCAGCGGCCCACTCCGCCCTGCTGCACGGTGACGACGTCGGCAGCGACGGCCGCCGATGCGATGGACAGGCTGCTGACGAAGGCGGCGACGGCAGGACGAAGGCGCATGGTCGGACTCCCCGGCGGTGGTGCGCGCATCGTGATACGCGC
>NZ_JBQCFP010000079.1:0-3317 GCF_051958935.1 Dokdonella sp.
TCCTTCGCCTCCGCGAACGGCCCGTCCGTATCCGGCGAGCCATCCGCGCGCGCCCGCACGAGCTTCGCTTCCTCGGGACCGGCGAGGCCCTGCGCATCGACGAGTTCTCCCGATGCGCGCAGCTGCGCGTTGAGATCCATCATGAACCGGATGTGCGCCTGGATGTCCTTAGGCGGCCAGGTGCCGATGCCCGCGGTGGTCCAGCCTTCCTTCGGCGCGTGCATCATGAGCATGTACTTCATCGGGTGTCTCCTCTCGAGCCGGACCGGAATGGGCGGCTTTCAGGGGGTAAGTCGGAGCCGGGGGCGGGTTCTCTACATGCCCGGTGAAATCATGTCTCGGCGCCCCAGCGTACGTCTCCGGCGACGGCGGCGTCCACGCGCACCCACCGCACCGCCGCGGTCGCACTTGGCCGAGGCGTCGTGTGCGCGGTGAGACAGGCGCGCGTCGAACCACTCCTCTTTCGTCGCACGGGACACACGACATTTCGCTTGCGCAGCGCCACGCACGCGGCGCCTGCGGCGGAGCGTTCCGCCAAGGCGAAGGGGAGAGGACATGCCGACGAGAGCGGATACCACGGGAAACGAAGGTTCGGGTCGGGACGCGGCAGCCCAATCCCGCGGCCCTCCTGAGTTGCCTCGCACTACGCCATCGGGCCCAGCGTGATCTTCCTCGACCTCAAGAGTAAGGTGAGGCGCTTCGCCACAATGCCGAAGAAGTCGCCGATGACCTTCCGTCGTAGCTCCTTCCTGCCGTCGATTTCTTTCGCATTCGCGGCAATCAGCTCAGCCACAGCCACCGCCCAAGTCCCGTCCGACCTCCCAAGCGCGCAATGGCGCCTCCTAGGCCCCTTCCGCGCCGGCTGGTCCACGATGGCCACAGGCGTGGCGGATCAGCCAGACACGTTCTACTTCGGCGCCGCCGGTGGCGGTGTGTGGAAGACGGTGAATGCGGGCGCGACGTGGCAGCCGGTGTCGGTCGGGCTCGCGTCCGCGCCGGTGGGGGCGATTGCGGTGGCGCCGTCGGATCCGCGCGTGCTCTATGTGGGCATGGGGCATCCGGAGCCGCGCTACGACATCGCCGCGGGGGATGGCGTGTATCGCTCCGACGATGGTGGCGCGCACTGGCAGCGGGTGGGGCTGGAGGCGACGCGGCATATCGGCGCGATCCTCGTGTCGCCGACGGATGCGGACACGCTGCTGGTCGGTGCGCTCGGGCATGTGTTCGGTTCGAATGCGGAGCGCGGCGTGTTCCGCAGCACGGATGGCGGCCGGCATTGGACGCATACGCTTAAGATCGATGCGCAGACGGGCGTGGTGGATCTCGCGGCGGACCCGGCGCAGCCCGACATCGTGTTCGCGGCGGCGTGGCCGGCGCGCAACTGGCCGTGGCTGAGCTACTTCACGCCGATCGAAGGCGAGGGCAGCGCGATCTGGCGGTCCGACGATGGCGGCGTGCACTGGCGTCGGCTCGGCGGCGAAGGCTGGCCCGCGGGCGCGCTCGGGCGCATCGGGCTCGGCGTGACGCACCTCGCCGATGGCGAGACGCGCGTGTACGCATCGATCGACTCGGGCGAGCACGGCGGCCTCTACCGCTCCGACGACGGCGGCGCGCACTGGCAGCGCGTGAACGACGCGAAAGCCGTGAGCACGTGGTACGAGAGCCGCCTCACCGTGGCACCGGGCCAGCCGGATACGCTCTATACGGTCGGCCAGTCCATCCACCGATCCACCGACGCCGGCAAGACCTTCACCATCATCAAGGGCTCACCTGGCGGCGACGACTACCATCACCTCTGGATCAACCCCAAGCACCCCGAGCGCATGGTCACCGCGAGCGACCAGGGCACGGTGGTGAGCGTGGACGGCGGCAGGAGCTGGAGCGACTGGTACAACCAGCCGACCGGGCAGTTCTATCACCTGGCCGCGGACGATCGCTTCCCGTACTGGATCTACTCGGGGCAGCAGGACTCGGGCACGGTCGCCATCGCCAGCCGCAGCGACTACGGCGCGCTGTCCTACCGCGACTGGCACCCGGTCGGCGGCGACGAGCGCGACTACGACCTGCCGGACTCCGAAGACGCGAACATCGTGTTCGGCTCCGGCCTCGGCGGGCGCATCTCGCGCTGGGACGCGCGCACGGGCGAAGTGCAGAACGTGTCGCCGTGGCCGGTGTCGAGCTACGGCGAGCGCGGCACCGACGTGAAATACCGGTACACCTGGTTCACGCCGATCGCCTTCTCGGCGAAGCCGCCGTACGCGCTGTACGCCGGCGCGCAGGTGCTGTTCCGCTCCACCGATCGCGGCGAACAGTGGCAGGCGATCAGCGGCGACCTCAGCGGCAAGCGTGAAGGGGCGAAGGGCTGCAGCGGCGACGTGCCGGTCGCGCGCGCGAGCGCGTGCGGCTACGGCGTCATCATGAGCATCGCGCCTTCGCCGCGCGACAACGACGAATTGTGGATCGGCACCGACAACGGCCGCATCCATCTCACGCGCGACGGCGGCGCGCATTGGCAGGACATCACGCCGAAGGCGGTCCCGGACTGGGGCAAGGTGAGCGCGCTCGATGTCTCCGCGCTGCAGGCGGGCACCGCGTACGCGGCGATCGACAACCACCGCCAGGATGATTTCTCGCCGCGCATCCTGCGTACGCACGACTACGGCAGGACCTGGCGCGCGATCACCGGCGGCCTGCCGCCGGATCACTTCGTGAGCGTGGTGCGCGCGGATCCGCAGCGCCCGGGCCTGCTCTACGCGGGCACCGACATCGGCGTGTATGTGTCCTTCGACGATGGCGCGCAGTGGCAGCCGCTGCAGCAGAACCTGCCGGTCGCGTGGGTGCGCGACCTGCTCGTGCACGGCAACGACCTCATCGCGGCGACGCAGGGGCGCGCGATATGGGTGCTCGACGATGTGGCGCCGCTGCGCCAGATGGCGCAGGCGCGGGCGCACGATGGCGCATTCCTCTTCACGCCATCGCCCGCGTATCGCCTGCGCCGCAGCCAGAACAAGGACACGCCGCTGCCCGCCGATACCCCGCTCGGTACCAATCCGCCGGATGGCGCCATCCTCGACTACCGATTGCCGCACGCGGCGAAGGGCGCGGTCGCGATCGAGATCCGCGATGCGCAGGGCGCACTCGTGCGCCGCTTCGCGAGCGACGCGGTGTCGCCGTGGCGCAGTGCCGAGCGCTACTTCGCCGAGGAATGGGTGAAGCCCGACGCGAAGCCCGCGACGGGCGCGGGCATGCACCGTTTCACGTGGGATCTGCGCACGACGCGCCCGCACGCGATCAGCTACGACTACAGCATCGCGGTC
>NZ_JBQCFP010000080.1:0-27885 GCF_051958935.1 Dokdonella sp.
GGACCCGACGGACAGCAGCTGGTCGACGATGGACAACCTGCTGGTCGGCACCGCCAACTGATCCCGTCCTTGGGATGAAACAGGAGGCCTCCCTCGCGGGAGGCCTCTTTTTTTGTGCCGTCGAAGGGCTGGCGAACGGACGCGCGATGGTCGGCGTATGCGGGAAGAGAGCCTCCAGCAGCGCATTGCGCGCTGCGCACGAGGCGGCGCGCCGCGCTGGCGGCGATTGGATGGAGAACTCGTGCGGCGGCGCGGGCAACGGCTATGCCCGCAGGAGGATGGCGTTCGATGCGCAGTGCTAGCCGCCGAGGGCTCGTTGGACGCTCGCATCATCTCGATGCGCCAGGCCCGCGCCACCGCGCCCGTAGCCATCGTGACCGCGGCGACCGCATTGTCGTGCCCGCCGGCGGTGCCTCGCGCTGCTCTCAGCCGGTGGTTTCGACCCGCTCCACGCGCTGCAAGCCGCGCGGCAGCAGCGATCCGCGCGTCGCGCGATTGCCACCGTACTCGACGAGGTCGTTCCACTTCAGCGTGAGCTTGCGCTGGCCGGCGTACAGCGTGACTTCGCCGCGTCCTTCGGCGACCACCGCGACGCCGGCGACGCGTTCACCGCCGGAGAGTTTCGCCTTCGGAATCTCGATGAGCTTGTTGCCCTTGCCGCCCTTGTCGAGTTCGGGCAGCTCGGCGACCGAGAACATGAGAAGGTGCCCCGCGTTGGTCACCACGACGATGCGATCGCGCGCGGAATCGGCGACCAGCGCAGGCGCGAGCACGCGCGCGTCGTCGTCCATGTTGAGGACCTGCTTGCCGCCCTTCTTGTTGGCGAGCAAGGTCTCGAACTTCGTCACGAAGCCGTAGCCGAAGTCGGATGCGAGCACGAGTTTGGTCGCGGCGTCGGCGATCGCGACCGCGTCGAAGCGCGCGCCGGCCGGGAGCGCGAAACGCCCGGTCAGCGGTTCGCCGTTGCCACGCGCGGACGGCAGCGTGTGCGCGGGCGTCGAGTAGCTGCGCCCGGTCGAATCGATGAACGCGGCCTGCTGCGTCGTGCGTCCCTTCGCGCTGGCGAGGTACTTGTCGCCCTCGCGGTAGCCGAGTTCGCTCGCGTCGACGTCGTGGCCCTTGGCCGCGCGCGCCCAACCCTTCGCGGACAGCACGACCGTGACCGGCTCGCTCGCGACGAGCGCTGTATCGTCGAGCGCCTGCGCCACCGCGCGTTCGACCAGCGGCGAGCGGCGCGCGTCGCCGTACTTCTTCGCATCGTCCTTTAGTTCGTCCTTGATCAGCGTCTTCAGGCGCGCCTTCGAATTGAGGATGACGTTGATGCGCGCGCGCTCCTCCTCGAGCTGGTCGCGCTCCTCGTTGATCTTCATCTCCTCGAGCCGCGCGAGCTGGCGCAGGCGTGTCTCGAGGATGTAGTCGGCCTGCTCCTCGCTGAGGCGGAAGCGCGCGATCAGCGCGGGCCTCGGCTCTTCCTCGGTGCGGATGATGCGGATCACCTCGTCGAGGTTGAGGTAGGCGATGCGCAGGCCTTCGAGCAGGTGCAGGCGGCGTTCGACCTTGGCGAGGCGGTGCTGCAGGCGCTTGGTCACCGTCTCCGAGCGGAAGCGCAGCCATTCGGACAGGATCTGCTTGAGGTTCTTGACCTGCGGCTTGCCGTCGAGGCCGATCATGTTGAAGTTGACGCGGTAGCTCTTCTCGAGGTCCGTCGTCGCGTTGAGATGCTGCATCATCTCGTCGAGATCGATGCGGTTGCTGCGCGGGATCAGCACGATGCGGATCGGGTTCTCGTGGTCCGATTCGTCGCGGATGTCCTCGAGCATCGGCAGCTTCTTCGCGCGCATCTGGTTGGCAATCTGCTCGACGATCTTCGACGGCGACACCTGGTACGGCAACGCGGTGACGACGGCGTTGCCGTCCTCCTTCTTCCACACCGCGCGGCAGCGCACCGAACCGTTGCCGGTCGCGTACATCGCGGCGAGTTCGCTCGCCGGCGTGATGATTTCGGCCGCGCTCGGGAAGTCGGGCCCCTTCACGTGCTCGCAGAGCTCGGCGATGCTCGAATCGGGTTCGTCGAGCAGGCGGATGCACGCGCTCGCGACTTCGCGCAGGTGGTGCGGCGGGATGTCGGTCGCCATGCCGACCGCGATGCCGGTCGAGCCGTTGAGAAGGACGTGCGGCACGCGCGAGGGCAGCCACGACGGCTCCTTCAGGGTTCCGTCGAAGTTCGGCACCCAGTCGACCGTGCCCTGGCCGAGTTCCTCGAGCAGCAGCTCGGCGATCGGCGTGAGTTTCGACTCTGTGTATCGCATCGCCGCGAACGACTTCGGATCCTCCTGCGAACCGAAGTTGCCCTGGCCGTCGATGAGCGGGTAGCGGTACGAGAACGGCTGCGCCATCAGCACCATTGCCTCGTAGCACGCGCTGTCGCCGTGCGGATGGAACTTGCCGATCACGTCACCGACCGTGCGCGCCGACTTCTTCGGCTTCGACGCGGCGTCGAGACCGAGTTCGCTCATCGCGTAGACGATGCGCCGCTGCACGGGTTTGAGGCCGTCGCCGACGAAGGGCAGGGCGCGGTCGAGCACGACGTACATCGAGTAGTCGAGGTACGCGCGCTCGGCGTAGTCCTTCAGCGGAATCTGTTCGTGGGTCGCTTGCAGGTTCATCGAAAAATCCAGTCGAAACAATGGGCCTACCGCGCTTGGCAGGCAGCCGCGCATTGTGCCGCAAGCGCGGCGCCGCAGGTAGCGGCCGGCCGTCCGCGCGGGGCAGGTGCGTTTCCCCGTGCACGCAACCGCGTCGACAACACGGTTCGATTCCGTTTCCCTTCAACGAGGGCAATAACCATGGGTTATCGCGCGATGACCGTCGACGATGACGATTCACTCCTTGCATCGCGCGATCACATCATTTCATTGGAATAGCGACGTGCGCATCGATAGGGTGCGCCGCCCAGGCTAGCGGAGGATGTGACATGCAGTATCGGGTCGGGAAGGCGCGTGGACGACGATGGTCGCTGCTGGCGCCGATGATGGCGCTGCTCGGCGCAATGCCCGCCGCGCCGGCGATGGCGGCGGTGTTCTGCGTCGATTCGGAGGCAAGCGCACAAGCTGCGCTGGACACGGCGCGGACGAACGGCCAGGCCGATGCCGTTAGGTTCGTGGCGGGCGTCTATCCGCTCACCTCCGGCCTCGACTACGCGACCGGCCAGTCCGGGAGCGATCACAAGGCGCTCGTCGTCAGCGGCGGCTTCAACGCCGCATGCACGGCGCGAACGGGCACGACGTTCCTCGACGGGCAGGAGCAGGTACAGCCGCTGCGCCTTTCGTTCACGGGCGCCGATGTCGTCTCGGTCGACCACCTGAGCCTGTTCCGCGGCATGACGGAAGCCGGTTCGTACTACGGCGGCAACATGCAGGTCTACATGTTTGACCAGGCGGGCGGCGCGAAGCTCACGATCGACGCGGTCCGCTTCCTGCTCGGCGGTGCCGAGGCGAACACCGGCGGCCTCTACGTGACCGGGTGGGGCTCGGTCGTGGTGACCAACAGCCTGTTCGCCGGCAACGCCTCCGGCTACAGCCCGGCCGCTTCGATCAATCTCACCGGTGCGCTGCATTTCACCGGCAACACGGTGACAGCCAACAGCGTGGAGGCAGTCGATGCCAGCCCGGCCATGTACCTCCACGCGCAAGGCGGCTCCCATTTCTGGCTCAGCAACAACATCATCTGGGGCAACGACAATGCCAGCCAGGATCTTTCATTGCTTAGCGGGGGCATCTACGACCTCGTCTCGAACGACATCGGCTCGTACTCGGGCGCGCCCGGTGCGGGGAGTGGCGGCAACGTTTCCGTCGATCCGCAATTCGCCGCCTGCGGCTTGCTCTGTTTCGACAAGCCGCTCAAGCGCTCATCGCCGCTCGTCGACGCTGGCAGCGACGCGCCGCCCGGCGGACTCACCGCCACCGACGCGCTCGGCGTGCCGCGCGTTATCGGCGTGCACGTCGACGTTGGCGCCTACGAACTCGACCGTCTGTTCGCGGACGGTTTCCAATCTGCGGCATTTCCGTTCTAGCCGCGCTGCTGCCACCCACGTGCCGAAACGGGCTCGCAAGAGTCGGCTGGCCTTCGAGGTCCGCTTCCATCTCGTATGGGGCACAGGGTCGCGCCGACCTATGCATCACGCGACCACGAAGTGCCTGGACGATCGACCGGGGATGTCGACTGGCCGCAATGGTGCGGCGACTACGCGGTGCCGCGTCCCTTCGCGATCATCCTGCGGTTCGCCGCGATCAACGCATCATCCGCGACCGCCTTGCCCTCGTGGCCAAGCTGGTAGGCGTCGTAGTGGCGCGCGCATTCGCGCGTGAGCGTGTCGATGACCGCGCGGTGCAGCTTCGTGTAGTAGGGCTGCGCGTGGTAGTGCAGGAACACCGGCACCTCGTACGGACGGAAGCCGGGCACCATGCGCACGTGGTGCTCGGGACGGATCAGGTGCAATGGGACGACCGCACGGCCGATGCCTTCGGACACCGCGTCGATGAGGCCGTAGATGTCGTCGAAGTACGCGCGCAGCATCTTCGGCACGGTCGCGCCGGTCTGGATCAGGAAGAAGCGTTCGGTGAAGTTGTCGCGCGGCTCGTGGTCGACGTAGCAGTCGTCGCGACCCTCATGGCGTGCCGACTCGATCAGCACGTTGCGTTCGATGCCGAGTTGCACGTTCTCGATGCCCATGCGCTCGCACTCGGACAGCGACACGCTGAAGTCGACCTTGCCCTCGATCAGGAGGTCCTGCAGCTCGTTCACCTCGGCCTTGATGAATTGGCAGGACAGGCGCGGGTGCTCGCGCAGCAGGCCGGCGATCGCGGGGATCAGCACCGAGCGCAGGCACGAGGAGAATGAAACCAGCCGGAAGAAGCCGGAGATGCCGCCGGCGGCGCCGACGAGGCTGTCGAGGAGTTCCTCTTCCTGGCGCTCGATCGAGGCGGCGTGACGCTGCAGGATGCGTCCCGACTCGGTGAGCTCGAGGCCGCCGCGCAGGCGCACGAACAACGCCTGGCCGAGGGTCTCCTCGAGATTCTGGATGCGCTTGGTGAGGGCCGGCTGGGTGATGTGCAGGCGCTCGGCCGCGCGCGAGAAATTGAGTTCGCGCGCCAGCGTCATGAACGACTCGATCTGCGTCGACGACAGGCGTGTTCCCATGCGCGCCTCCCCGGATGTCCTCGCCAGTATAACCCCGCGTCATCGGTCGATTCCGGCGCCTTGTCGCGCTGGCACCGGGCCATTCCCGGACCCCCGCCGTGGCCCCTCGCCACGCTCCGCGTCGTTGACGAATGCGCGCGTCGGATCCGCCGCCGGAATCCGTTTCGTCAGATGAGGGCGGTCGTGGCCACCCCGTTCGGTATCACCCGCGAGGGTATTTCGAGGTTCCTGGAGGACACGATGTCATGAACACCATCCTGCGCCTGCTCCCTGCCGGTCTCGCGTTCGCGTCCGGGCTCGCGTTCGCCGACGGCTCGTGCACGCTCTACAACGACGGCAAGGCGATCGCGTTGAAGCACGCGTACGCGTACCGCATGCCCGACCCGTTCGACAAGGGCAAGCAGATCACGCGCATCGTGTTCGCCGACAGGCCGATCGACGCCGCCGCGCTCGCCGATGCGAGCGATCGCGACAGCGCCATCGACGACCAGTTGCACGAAGCGACGCGCGTCGACCTCAACCTCGAGGCCGACGGCAGCGTGCAGAACGTGAACACGCACATCGGCTATTCGAGCGGCTCGCAGAGCGGCAGCGGCTGGTACACCGTGTCGCTGAAGCGCAACGACGACAAGCGCGTCGAGGGCAGCTTCCGCAGCAACGACGAGGAGGACAAGAAGAGCGGCCGCTACTACGACCTCGCCTTCGCGCTCGACCTGCCCGGTGCGCCCGACCTCGGCCCCGCGCTGCCGGCGAACGGTGGCGAGCAGGGCAAGGCGTATCTCGCCTATCTCGCTTCCCTCAGGAAGGGCGACATCGACGCGATGGCGAAAGCGATGACGAAGACGCGCGCGGACGAGCTGCTCGCGCACCGCAACGATGCGGACTTCAAGATGATGTTCGGCTTCATCCAGGGCCAGGCGTTGCGCGATCCGAAGTACGTCAGGGGCAACGCCAAGGGCGATCGCGCGAAGCTCGAATACACCGGCAAGGACGCCGACGGCAACGCGGTGACGAGCACCGTTTCCATGCTGCGTGAAGGCGGCGCATGGAAGCTCGAGAAGGAATCGTCGAAGACGACGTTGCAGTAGTACCGAAGTGGCAAACCCGCCCGCGGCGCGGGGTCGCGGGCGTCATCACGACGTGGCACAAACGGGAGAGAGACATGAGCTGGACTGAGTTGCTGTTTTCGTTCCAGGGTCGCATCGGCCGCGCCCCATACTGGTACTTCGCGCTCGCGGTCACCGTGCTGTACGGCGCGCTGTTCGCATACGCGGGCGCGTCGATGTTCAGTGCGGCGAGCCTCGGTGACGCCAATGCGATCTCGCAGAGTGGTAGTGGCCTGGCCATGACGATCGTGCCGATCGTCTCGCTGCTGCTGCTCTGGCCGAGCCTCGCGATCTGCGCCAAGCGCTGGCATGACGTCGACAAGTCGGCGTGGTGGATCCTGATCGCGCTCGTGCCGGTCGTCGGTGGCCTGATCGCACTCGTCTTCAACGGCTTCATCGCCGGCACGCCCGGCCCGAACCGCTTCGGCAACCCGCCGGGTCGCACGCTCGCGGCCGCCTGAGGTGGTACGCGGCGGCCGCAGGATCGCGGCCGTCGCTCAGCGTTGCGCGAGCCGTGCGCGCAGCGCGCGGTGATAGGGAAGGGCGGCGTCGAGCAGCGGCTCGACGCCGTCGCGCAGGGCGCGGGCCTCGTCCTTCCTTCCTTCGGCGGTCAGCGCCTGCGCCAACGCCACGTTCGCTTCGAGCATGCGCGGGTGCGCAGCCGGATGCACGGTCGCGCGCAGCTTCAGCGTTTCGCGCAGCAGCGCTTCGGCCTCCTGCGGCTTGCCGAGCGCAAGGTCGGCGAGCGCGAGCGCATACAGCGCAAACCCGAGTTTGGGATGGTCGGCCGGGTACGCCCTGCGCGCGTAATCGAGGGCCGAGCCGGCGGTCGCCGCCGCCGTCGTCGCATCGCCGACGGCGAGCTGCACTTCGGCGAGGCGCGCGAGGGCGAGCGGTCGAGCGACGTCGGTATCGGGCACCGATGCCGCGAGGGTCGTCGCTTCGACGAGCAGCGGCAGGGCCTCGTTGTCGCGACCTTCGAGGTGCAGCACTTCGCCGAGCGAGGCCTGCAGGCGCTTGAGCCGCGCGGTGTCGTCGGGCTGCTGCTCCTGCTGGATCGCGATCGCCTCGCGCAGCACGCGTTCGGCTTCCTCGTCGCGGCCGAGCAGTGCGAGCACGTCGCCGAGGTCGTTGCGTGCGCCCTGGTCGGCCGGGCTGCGCGGCCCTTGTGCCTGTTCGCCGAGCGCGAGCGAGCGCCGCAGCGTTTTCTCCGCATCGTCGAGACGACCGACCTGCGCGTAGTCGATCGCGAGCGCCTGGTAATGCGTCGCGAGTTCACGCGGTGTCGTGACGCCGGGGCGTTCCGCGCGCGCAGCGAGCGCTTCGCGCTCCGGCAACGCCTCGAGGTAGCGTCCACGCCGCTCCATCATCGTGATCAGGTTGCGCTCGGCCGACAGGGTTTTCTGGTGCGTTTCGCCGACGAGCTTGCGGAAGATGCGAACCGCTTCGCGCAAGGCGTCTTCGGCGGCCGCGAGGCCTTCCTTGCGCCAGGCGAGTACCAGCGCGAGTTCGTTGAGCGCGTGCGCGACCTCGAAGCCGTCGTCGCCATACACCGCGCGGTAGCCTTCGACGCCCTTGCGCGAGGCGCGTTCGGCCTCGTCGAGTTCGCCGCGCGTGGCGAGCGTGTAGCCGAGCAGCAACCAGAGTTCGGCGACCGAGTCGTCGCGATCGCCGAGGGCGGCGCTGTCGCGTGCGACCGCCTCGCGCAGGAACTTCTCCGTTTCCGCCGCATCGCCCTTGCCGTCGAGCGCCTGCGCGATCGAGATGTCCACTTCGGCGATCGTCTTCGCTTCGGTACCGGGTTCGGCGAGGTAGAGCGCGAGGCTTTCGCGCGCATGCGCGAGCGCGTCGTCGAACTGCGCCGCCACTGCTTCCCATTGCGTCAACGCGAGCAGCACGCGCGCGCGCACGCTCGCGGGCATCGAGGGCGCCGCGGCGAGCTCGCGTGCGCGCTGCAGCGCACGTCCCGCGCTGTCGGTGTCGCTGAGGCTGAGGTACAGCTCGCCGAGCTGGGCGAGCACTTCCGCCTGCAGCGCGGGCTGGCCGGCGAATCCATCGGCGAGGCGTTCGCCTTTTTCGAGCAGCTGGTGCGGCGTGATCGGCTCACCGCCGTTTTCGTCGGGGCTCGCCTGGCGGATCACGTCGGAAAGGAACTGTTGCATCGCTTCCGCGCGGCGCGCCTGCGCGAGCGCGCGCTCGGCTTCCGCGGCGCGCGCACGCGCCTGCCACAGCGCGATCGCGGTGGCGGTGCACAGGGCGAGCAGGGCGACTGCCGCGATCGACACGGCGAGGCGGTTGCGGCGGACGAAGCGGCCGATCGTGTAGGCGAGGCCCGGACGAGCGAGGGTGAGCGGGCGATAGTCGAGCCAGCGCGCGAGATCCTCGCGCAACAGGGCGACGGAACCGTAGCGCTGCGCCGGCGCGGGGTCGAGCGCATGAGCGATGATGCGGCCAAGGTCGCCACGCAGCAGGCGCGCGACGGTCTTCACGGCGTCGTCGGCGGCCGTCTCGCGCGTGTCCTCGCTCGCGCGGCGCGCGAGTTCGGCGGTGGTCCAATCGCTCGTGCGCTCGCGCGCCGCACCCGGCAGGCGGCGGCCGACGACGAGTTCGTACAGCAGAAGGCCGAGCGCGTACACGTCGGTCGCGGTGGTGACGCGATCGCCCCGCAATTGCTCGGGCGCGGCGTATTCCGGCGTGAACACGCGCGTCGCGGGGGTCTTCTCGTCGGCGGGGTCGAGCACCTGGGCGATGCCGAAGTCGAGCAGCTTGGCGACGCCGTCGCGGCTCACGTAGACGTTCGACGGCTTGAGGTCGCGGTGCACGACGAGCTGCGCGTGTGCGTGCGCGACCGCGGTGCAGACCTGGTCGAACAGCGCGACGCGCGCGCGCACGTCGAGCGCGCGCTGCGTGCAGAAATCGAGCAGCGGCTCGCCGTCGACGTATTCCATCGCGAGCCAGGCACGGCCGTCGTCGGTGCCGGCGTCGACGAATGCGGTGATGTTCGGGTGCGCGAGCGCGGCGAGGATGCGCCGTTCGCGCGCGGCCAGCCGCGGCGCCGATGCGAAGCGGTCGAGCAGCTTGAGCGCGACGCGCTGGGTAAAGTCCGCGCCACGGCGTTCGGCGAGGTACACCGTGCCCATGCCGCCCTCGCCGAGGCGGCGCAGCAGGTGGAATGGCCCGACGCTCGCCGGCATGCCCGCGTCGGTGTCGAGCAGTCGGTCGAACGCCTCGGACAGGTGTTCGGTCGCCGCGGTCACGCCGCCGTCGAAGAGCGTGCGTGCCGCCTTCGCAAGTTCGGCATCGGTTGCCGCGACTCGCTCGATCTCGCGGTCGCGTTCGGTCGCATCGAGTCGTTCGAGCCGGGCGAGCAGCTCGCGTACTTCGCGCCAGCGCTCCGGTGCGAACAGCGGCTCGCCGGCACCGGTGGTCACGGCGCGCCGCCGAGCGCGAGTCGCAGGTAGTTGCGGGCGAGGTCGAGATCGCGGTGCACGGTGCGTTCGGTCACGCCACGCAACTCGGCGATCTGCCTGGCGCTGAGGCCGCCGAACATGCGCCAGGCGAACGTCTCGGCTAGTTCGGCATCCTGGCGCTCGAGCACGCCGAGCGCCTGGTCGATCGCGAGCGCGCGCTGGGCGTCGGCATGGATGTCGGGCAGGCCGTCGTCGAGTTCGGTGCGCACGAGATCGCCGCCGCGTTTCTCGGCGAGACGCTCGCGCGCGTAGTCGACCACCGTCTGGCGCATCGCGCGCGCGGCGAGGTTGAAGAAGTGACGCCGATCGTTGATCGACTCGAGCCGGCCGCGCGCGAGCTTGAGGAACGCCTCATTGACGAGCGCTGTCGGCGTGAGCGTGGCCTGCGCGCCGGCGCGGCCGAGCTGGCGCGCGGCGATGCGGCGAAGCTCGGCATAGATTTCCGCGTAGGCGCGGCCGCCGGCGTCGCGGTCGCCGCTGCCGGCCGCGCGCAGCCATTCGGTGAGTGGTGACTGCTCTTCGGTCACGTCGAGTTCGGTCCCCCGCGCGAGCGGCAGGTCGCGCCGGTCCGCAGCATAGCGCATCGCCCGCAGGCCGGCTGTCGGAGCCACCGCCGCATTCCGTTCCAAGCAGTAAAGGCCGAGGGAGCATCGACATGGACCGGGCGATCGACCGTGGAGCGGACCGTGTCGCGGAGGCGTTCGCAGGCCGTGCGATGCGGTTCGTGGAATGCCCGCGGTGGCGTGCCGCGAGGGTGCGCGACGCACGTGCCGGTCGAAGCGGGCGATCCATGGCCGCCTCCGTCCTGCTGGCCAGCGCGGTCCCGGCAGCCGCCGCGACATTCACCGTGACCAACAGCGCCGACAGCGGCCCCGGTTCCTTGCGCCAGGCAATGAGCGACGCCGAGGCTGCGGGTGGCGGCAACACGATCGTGTTCGCGATCCCGGGTGGCGGCCCGCACGCGATTGCCCTCGCGAGTCCGCTCCCTTCCGTCAATGGCGTCTTGACCGTCGATGGCTACACCCAGGCCGGCAGCGCACCGAATTCGCATGCACCCAAGCAGGGCGGCCTCGATGCACAGCTGATGATCGTACTCGTCGGCAGCGGCACCTACGGCTTCGCGATCCAGGGCGGGCAGGCGTCGCTCACGGTGCAAGGCTTGGCGATGCACGGCTTCAGCGACGCGATCATCGGCAACAACAACGGCCCCAATGGCTCGCACCTGACGCTCTACGGCAACTACATCGGCACGCAGATCGACGGCAGCGCGCTGCCGGCGCAAGGCAACAACGGTAGTGCGGTCCGCTGCGGCTACAGCAGCGCGCAGATCGGTGGCACGCTGCCGTGGCAGAGGAATCTCCTGTCCGGCAACGGCGGTGCCGGTGTGCTGGCCAGCGGGCCGGTCGTGATCGAAGGCAACCTCATCGGCACCGACGCCGGCGGCACGCTCGCGATCCCGAACGGCACGGCGAACAACTGGGGCGGCATCATCACCGGCTCGCGCACGGGCGTGCGCATCGGCGGTGCGGACGTCGCTGCGCGCAACGTGATTTCCGGCAATCGCCCCGTCGGCATCGGTGCGTGGGCGAGCTTCGGCCCGGGCGGACCCGTGGGTTCGTTCGAGATCAAGGGCAACTACATCGGCAGCGACTGGAGCGGCCAGCACGCACTTCCGAATGGCTTCCCGGAACCGAGCGCGGCGCAGTTCGGCGCCGGCGTCCAGATCCAGGGCGGCGACGGCAGCGCACTGCCGATCGGCGGCTACGGCGAAGGTGAGGCGAACCTCATCGCCTTCAACATGGGCGCGGGCATCGTCGCCGGCACGAACGTGGCAGGCGCCGCGTTCGACAGCCGCGCGAACCCCATCCACCACAATCGCGGTGCCGGCCACGCGAACATCGATATCGGCGGTGCGGGGCCGACGGCGAACGATCCGGGCGACGCCGACACGGGCAGCAACCACGCGCAGAACTCGCCCGAGTTCGTCGCGGCAAGCCAGGTCGGTGACGAGGTCACGGTGACCTACCGCGTCGACAGCGCGATGGAGAACGCGGCCTATCCGCTGCGCATCGATTTCCATGCTGACGTCGCCGGCGGCGCCGGTGCGTGGCTGGGCCAGGACAGCTACCCCGCGACGAGCGCGCAGCAGTTGCGCACGATCACCTTGCTCGTACCGGCCGGCGTGCGTGCGATACCGTTCGTCGCGACGGCGACGGATGCGGACGGGCACACGAGCGAGCTCTCGCGTGCGTTCGACGTGATCTTCGAGGACGGGTACGAGTAGTGCGCCTCAGCGCGGTGCGCGATAACCGCCGCGCACGCCGCGCGGCGACAGCACGAGCTGCCAGAGCTGGTTGCGCCGCGCGCGGAAGGTCGCCGCGGATGCCGAGAGGTAGTAGCGCCACATGCGGCGGAATCGCTCGTCGTAGCGCGCCTGCAGGCGCGGCCATGCCGCATCGAAGTTGGCGCGCCAAGCCATCAGCGTGCGGTCGTAGTCGGCGCCGAAGTTGTGCCAGTCCTCGATCACGAACAGGTCTTCCACCGCCCGCGTGATCTGCGCTGCCGACGGTATCATCGAGTTCGGGAAGATGTAGCGCTCGATCCACGGGTCGGTGTGGTTGGTCGACACGTTCGATCCGATCGTGTGCAGCACGAACAGGCCGTCGTCGGCGAGGCAGCGGCGCGCGACTTCGAAGTAGCGCCGGTAGTTCTTCACGCCGACGTGCTCGAACATGCCGATCGAGAAGATGCGGTCGAAGCGCTCGTCGAGCGCGTGATAGTCCTGCACGCGGATCTCGACCGGCAGGCCCGCGCAGAGCTTCGCCGCGAGTTCCGCCTGCTCGTGCGAGATCGTGATGCCGACGCCGGCGAGGCCGTAGCGTTGTGCGGCGTACTTGAGCGCCTCACCCCAGCCGCAGCCGACGTCGAGCACGCGCATGCCACGCTCGACGCGGAGCTTGCGCAATACGAGGTCGAGCTTGGCCAGTTGTGCGGCGTCGAGGCCGACCGCCTCGTTCCAGTAGCCGCAGCTGTAGACGAGGCGGCGTCCGAGCATCGCGCGAAACAGGTCGTTGCCGAGGTCGTAATGGCGTTCGCCGACTTCGTACGCGCGCCTGCCGCGCTGCGGATTGGCGATGCGCGCCTTGAGAAACAACCAAGCATCGTCGAGCGTTCCGACGCGCTCGTCGAGCCGCGCGTCGAGCAGGCGGAACAGGAAGCCGTCGAGCGAGTCGGTGTCCCACCAGCCTTCCATGTACGCCTCGCCGAGGCCGAGCGAGCCGTGCGCCAGCACGCGCGCGTAGAGGCGATCGTCGTGCACCGCGAGATCGGTGGGTGCGTGGCCGCCGATGCGCACGCCGGCCGCTTCCAGCAGGGAAGCGATGCGTTGTTGCGCGCGTGCGGTACTCATGATCGATCAGGGGCCGCGGACCTCGACACGAAATCAGGACACGGCGCGCCTGAATCAACCCCGACCGCTTCCGCTCACCCACGCAGGAACAGGCGCACGAGCCCGAAGCCGGCCAGCGTCATGGCGATCGACCCTGCCACGTGCGCCCCGATGATCGTGGCTGCCCAGCCCCACTGCGCACGCAGCATGAGGCTCGCGGTTTCCGCGGAGAACGAGGAGAACGTCGTGAGTCCGCCGAGGAACCCCGTCGTCACGGCGAGGCGCCAGGCCAGCGGCACGCTGTCCAGATGTGCGAACACGCCCATCGCCACGCCCATGATCAGGCCGCCGGCGAGGTTCGCCGCGAGGGTGCCCAGCGGGAGGTGCGGCAGCACGGGATTCAGTGCCAGGCCGAGCAGCCAGCGCACGATCGCGCCGGCAAAGGCGCCGAAGCCGACGGCGAGTACGGAGGCGGCATTCATGCGTGGGGGTTCCGGGGCCGGCATGCGCGGGACGCGGCGCACGGGCGCGATCGTAACAGGGGGGGCGGGACGCGGCGGAAGACCGCTCGTGCCTCCTCCTGGAGGCGGAGTGCTTGCGTCCCCGGGCGCATGTGGTGTAAATCGGAGGATTGTCCGCTCCGCCTGCGGACGTACTGCGGTGCTTCCGCAGCAGGAACCTACGGCGGGCGCGCCCTGGGGGGCGCGCATCCATCTGGACCACTTTCGCTCGACGCCACTGGGGAAATCATGCGAGTTTGCCATCGACTGCGGGCCTTCGCCGGCCTTGCCGTACTTTTATCAGCCGCGATTCCCGTGCTCGCGCACGCGCGCATCGTCACCATCGACATCAACCAGGCCAAGGGTGTCGATACCAACGTCGACTACGCGCGCCTGGTCGAATACGGGCCGTGGGACGACCGCAACTATGCGCTCACCCAGGCCGAT
The DNA here is from genome assembly GCF_051958935.1 of Dokdonella sp. GTDB lineage: Bacteria > Pseudomonadota > Gammaproteobacteria > Xanthomonadales > Rhodanobacteraceae > Dokdonella_A. Next base: position 14,111 of record NZ_JBQCFP010000080.1, read on the forward strand.
CTCGCCTACCTGCCCAAGGAAGAAACCGAGGCACGCGATCCGCTGCCCGCGTTCTACCGCGTCTGGGCGCGCAAGGCGGCGATCGCCGAGGGCCACCCGCTGCCGACCAGCGGCCCTGCCCAGTATCCGCGCAGCGCCGTCAATACGTTCCTGCAGCGCTTCCACGGCATCCAGATCGATGGCCACATCTACCGCGGCATCAACCGTATCGACGGCAACCGCTTCGAGGTCTTCGACGAGGAAGAACTCGAGGAGATGGGCGAGAACTGGCCGAAGTTCCTGACCGGTGAAGTGAAGATCACCAACCCGGTGGGCGCCGAGGAAACCGCGATCGCGGTCAATCCGGTCGACACCAATTACGTCATCGCGGGCAGCAACGGCCCCGGCAGCGGCCAGAAGATGTGGCGCTCGACCGACGGCGGCCTGACCTGGAGCAACGCGATCAGCCTGCCCGGCAGCACCTGCTGCGATGCCACGGTCGGCTGGTCGACCGACGGCCAGATCGCCTACACCTCGTCGCTCATGAGTTGCGGCGGTTCCGGCTGCGGCGTCGACTTCTTCCGCTCGACGGACAAGGGCGCGACCTGGAGCCGCAGTGCCGGCCTCGTCGCGAGCGGCTCGGACAAGGAATACCTGCACGTCGATTCCTATCCGGGCTCGCCGTACAAGGACAACATCTACGTGTCCTGGCACCAGAGCAACGTGCAGAAGTTCGCGCGCTCGACCGACAAGGGCCTGACCTTCAGCACGCCGATGACGCTCGACTCGACGTTCAGGGGCATCGGCAGCGACATCACGACCGACAAGCAGGGCAACGTCTACTACTTCTTCCCGTCCACCACGGGCAGCAACATCCGCGTGGTCAAGTCGACCGACGGCGGTGCGACGTTCGCCGCGAGCGGTGTCACGGTCGCCAACACGGTCGCCTCGTTCGACTTCCCGCTGCCGTCGATGTCCACGCGCAACGCGTTCATCTACGCCGCGGCCGACGCCGACCTGACCAATGGCCCGTACGGCAACAGCATCTACGTCGCGTGGCCGGACACCTACGGCCCGGAGAGCGGCACCGCCGCGAACAACCATGCGCGCGTGCAGGTCGGTTACTCGCGTGACGGCGGCGCGACCTGGACGGTCACCACCCCGCACCCGACCGCGGACGGCCAGACCGTCGACCGTTACCAGCAGTGGTTGAAGGTCGACGACTGGGGCCGCGTCCACGTCGTCTATTACGACACCCGCCACAGCACCAACCGCACCGGCGTCGACCTCTACTACTCGGTCTCGCTCGATGGTGCGCAGACGTGGGAAACGCCGCGCCGCCTGACCACCGTGACGTCGCCGAAGATCAACACGTCGATGGAGTGGGGCGACTACAACGGCATGGACATGGCGATGAACGACATCATCGCCATCTACACCGACAACCGCGCCGTCAACAATGGCGACGTGTGGGGCGTCGGCGGCTTCGCCGATTCGCCTGCTCCGGACTATCGCCTCGGCCTGCCGACGACGACGCAGTACGTCTGCGCCGGCAGCGCGATCGCGCCGGTTTCGGTCGCGGTGAGTTCGCTCGCGGGTTACGCCGGTACGGTCACCTTGAGCCTGCCGGGCCTGGACACCTCCGCGTTCACGGGCGGCCTGTTCGCGCCCAACCCGGTCACGCCACCGACCAACAGCAGCACGACGTCGATGTTGACGCTCGGCACGCAGCCTGGCGCGGCGGCGGGCAGCTACACGGTCACCGTGCGCGGCACGGACAACCAGGCGCCCGCCGTGGTCAAGGACGCGACCTTCGCGGTGCAGATCGCCGCTGGCCAGCCGGGCTCGACGTCGTTGACGGTGCCCGCGAACGGCGCAACCGGCGTGGGTACTACGCCGACGTTCACCTGGTCCGCGATCGCCGACGCGACGCAGTACCGCTTCCAGCTGTCGACCAGCCCCGCGTTCGGCTCGTTCGTCGCGAACGAGGTGGTGTCGGCCACGAGCTTCACGCCGGCGACCTCGCTGAGCCCCAACACGACGTATTACTGGCGCGTCTACGGCATGAACGGCTGCGGCGAGGGCACGGCATCGACGGTGTCGAGCTTCACCACTGCGAACATGATCTGCCGTGCGCCGGGCGTCGCGATCCCCGACAACAACGCCACCGGTGTGACCGACACGCTGAGCATCAGCGACACGGCGACGCTGACCGACCTCAAGCTCTCGATCAAGGCGACCCATACCTGGGTCGGCGACCTCAAGTTCACGCTGAAGAAGGTCGACAGCAACACCAGCACGATCGTCATCGATCGCCCGGGCGCGCCTGCGACGACCAACGGCTGCTCGAGCGACAACGTCGACGTCATCGTCGACGACGGTTCGCCCACCGTGGTTGAGACCCAGTGCAACGCGTCGCCGCCGGCGCTGTCGGGCAACGTCAAGCCGAACAATCCGCTCGCGGCGCCGTTCAACGGCCAGACGATCGGCGGCACGTGGACGCTCAACGTGTCCGATGCCGCGGGTTCGGACACCGGTACGCTCGATGAGTGGTGCCTGCTGCCGACCACCACCGGCGGTACGACCACGTACACCGTCGGTGGCAACGTCGCCGGCCTGACGGGCAGCGGCCTCGTGCTCTCGCTCAATGCGGGTGCGCAGACGCTCCCGGTCGCGGGCAGTGGCGCGTTCGCTTTCCCGACCGGCATCGCCGACGGCGCGGCATATGACGTCACCGTCGGCACGCAGCCGAGCGGCCAGACCTGCACGGTCACCGACGGCAGCGGCAACATTGCGGGAGCGAACGTGACGAATGTCGCCGTCGACTGCGTCGACGACATCGACGACACGATCTTCGCCGACGGTTTCGACTTACTGTAAGCACGCGCGCCAGCGCGTTTCATCCGGGGGCCGGTCGCCCGCGACCGGCCCCTTTTTCTTGGTTGTTCGCCCATCTGCGAGAGCGATGCTCTTTCGCAGTGGGCTTGGCAGCCTCGGCACGCCACACGGGACTCGCAACGTCCGGGTCCGCTCCGGATCGTCGCGCACGGCTTCTTTGGCCGAGCGAAGCGCTGTCGCCAGGCTCCGCTCGCTCGGCGGCGAGCGGGTGTGTTCTCCTTGCTTGCCCAAAGAGGAGGCATCAACAGAATGGGTGCCCCGCGCCGCCGCCCGCGAGGCTGCGCCTTGCGGGTCCGCAGTCGTCGACCGGGTGCGCCGACAGCGGGACCGAGCGTCTCCCGCATCGACACCAAGGGCTGGATTCCGGCTTTCGCCGGAATGACGGACTTCGTGCTCGCCCCAACCGAGCGGAGTCGCGCGACAGCATCGCGCCTGGCGAGAGCCGCTTTGCGCCTGTGCGCACTCCCAGCCGGGCGCACTTCGCTGTAGCATGCCGGGCCGCCCGGTCCACGTGCATGCCCATCGCGACAACTCCCCGCCGCCGCCTGCTCGCGCCGCTGCTCGCTGCGCTGGCGATGTTCGGCCCGTTCTCGATCGACACGATCTTTCCGGCGTTCCCCGCGATGGAGGCCGAGCTGCGCGCGAGTCCGTTCGCGATGCAGCAGACGATCAGCGTCTACATGATTGCCTACGCGCTGATGTCGCTGCTGCACGGCCCCTTCTCCGATGCGCTCGGCCGCCGCCGCGTGATCCTCGCCGGCGTGATCGTGTTCACGCTCGCCTCGGTCGGCTGCGCGCTGTCGGGTTCGATCGGATCGCTGCTCGCGTTTCGCGCACTGCAGGGCATGTCCGCGGGCGCGGGGCTCATCGTCGGGCGCGCGATCATCCGCGACTGCTTCGACGGCGTCGAAGCGCAGAAGCTGATGTCGACGGTATCGATGATCTTCGGCATCGCACCTGCGATCGCGCCGATCGTCGGCGGCTGGGTCATCGCGTTCGCGCGCTGGCCGATGATTTTCGCGCTGCTCGCGGCATTCGCACTCGCGCTGTGGCTCGCCTGTCTTGCGCTGCTGCCGGAGACGCATCCGCGCGAGCGGCGCGTGCCGCTGTCGCTGCGCGAACTCGCGACGACCTACCGGCTGATCGGCCGCGATCGCGCCTTCCTGCCGCTCGCGCTGGCCGGTTCGCTCAATTTCAACGCTTTGTGGGTGTACATCTCGTCGGCGCCCGTATTCGTACTCGACCTGCTCGAACTCGATGCGCAGCATTTCGCCTGGCTGTTCGTGCCCGCGATCAGCGGCATGATGACGGGCGCATTCCTCTCCGGTCGCGTCGCCGGACGGCTCACGGCGGCGACGACGGTGCGCCTCGGCTACGCGATCATGCTGATCGCAGCGACGCTCAACGTGCTGCTCGCCTGGCTGATGCCGCAGCCGCGCGTGCCCTGGTCGGTGATCCCGATCGGCCTGCATGCGATCGGCATCGGCATGAATTTCCCGACCCTCACGCTGCTGCTGCTCGATCGCTTCCCGCATCATCGCGGCGCGGTGTCGTCGGTGCAGGCGTTCATCAGCCTTGTCATCAGCGCGACGATCGCCGGCGCGCTCGCGCCCGTGCTGTCGGCCAGTCCCTTGCGCCTCGCGCTCGGCGCATTGTTGTCGACGACACTCGGCTTCGCCGGCTGGCAGCTGTATCGCGCGATCCAGCAACGCGAGCATCGCATCGCCGCCGCCGCGTAGACCCGCGGCGGTGGCACGGCGCAGACCGGGCGTCCGCCCGGTCCACCGCGTTACGGACCGTCGAATCCGTCGAGGAAGATCGTGTCCAGGCGCAGCAGGAATGCGCCGCGACCATGCGTGCACGCGAGCATGTTGCCCGTATGCGCGTTCGCCTTGATGTCGAACACGGCGACATTGGGCATGCCCTGGTTGTACGGCATCCAGCTCGCGCCGGCGTCGGTGGAGAGGTACATGCCGATGTCCGTGCCGGCCCATACCTGGTCCGCGAAATTGGGATCGAAGGCGATCGAATTGACCGGGATGTCCGGCAGGCCGTTCGACGCGTCGCTCCAGCTCTGCCCGCCGTCGACCGACTTGCGCACGTTGTGCGCCGGCAGGGCGCCGGTGAAGCCTGCGCGCGACTGGAACACGACGTCCGGGTTGCGCGGATCGACCGCGATGTCGGACACGTACTGGGCGATCACCGCGGGCGCGGCATCGGTTTCGGTGAAGCTCGTGCCGCCGTCGATCGAGCGCCAGAAACGCCCATTGCTCGTGCCGACGAACAACGTGCTCGCGGGCTGGCCGGGCACGACGTTGGCGATGCTCTCGATCGCGCTGATCGCACCGGCCGTCGCCGAGGGCGGCACCGGCGGAGCGAACGCCGCGCCGCCGTTGAGATGCGTGTAGACGATGCTCGACGAGGTCGCGGCGACCGTGTTGGTGAAGAACGACGGCGCGATGTAGAGATGGTCGGTGCCGAAGTAGAGCGTGTCGGTGACGCCGTGGTCGAGCGCCATGGGTGCGTAGAACAGAACGTTGTCGGCCGGGTCGATGCCGTTATTCCAGCCCGCGTACGTGCCCGCGAATCAGGCGTAGTCACTCGGCACCGAGGCGGCGCCGTTCAACGCGACGGCCGCGCCGACGAGGTAGTTGGACTGGTTGAAATAGGTGTGCGCGACCTGGTTCGGCGGTCCCTGATCGATGAGCGCGAAGCCGCCGTCGCCGTCGTCGCTGTGGGTCCACGCATTTGCGCCGAGCCAGCTGTTCGTGCCGTTGTCCTGCGTGCCGCCGAAGGCCTGGTGCGGATCGCTCGGGTGCAGGTCGCACTGTTCGAACTGCGTCAGCTGCAGGCTGTTGTTGACGCTGATCCAGTGATCGCCGCTGTCGTCGCTGCGGAATACGCCGCCGTCGTTGCCGACCCAGATCTTAACCGGCTGGCCCGGCCACGAGGTGATCGCGTGAATGTCCGCGTGCAATGCGGACTGGCCGTCGATGCCGACCACCGCATCGACCATCGTAGTGCCGCCGTCGATCGAGCGCATGAACGAGCTCGGCAGGCTGCCCGAGTTGCCGGCGCCGCCGGTGAAGACCGTCGACGGCGTTTCGGGCGGTGTGTACACCGGCATGTCGTACCAGCACTGGCCACCGCAGTAGCCGTTCGCGGCGGGCTTGAGCGTCCAGTTGGCGCCGCCGTCGCTGGATGCGTAGAGCTGGCCGCCGCCACCGGTGGTCACGCTGACGCCGAGATAGAGCGCACTCGTGCCACCGTTCGGTGCGGCGGACAACCAGGTGCGCGCGATGCCACCGACACCGTTGTTGCCGACGATCGCGGGCAAGCCGGTCGCGACGCCGTCGACCGCGTTCCAGGTCGCGCCGTTGTCGGTCGACTTCAGCAATCCGCCGCCGACCGCGGGGGCGACCAGTGACATGCTCGCCCACCACGTCGTGCTCGTGACCGGGTCCTGCACGATGCGCGAGACGCGCGCCTGCGCGACGGGCGACGCCGACAGCGTCCAGGTCGCGCCACCGTCATTGGACGTGTAGATGCCGCGCGTCGGCGCGGTCGGTCCCGGCGCACCGCCGACACCGAAGATGCCGCTCGACGAACCCGCCAGCACGTGCTGCGGATCGGTGACATCCACCACGATCGTCGTGACGCTGCGGTTGCCGAACTGAGCCTGGCCGTACGGGCCCTGCCACGTCTGGCCCGAGTCGGTCGATTTGTAGATGCCGACGCCGGCGTAGCTGTCACCGCTGAAATTGCCCTCGCCGGTGCCGATGTACAGCGTGGCCTGGTTGAGCGGGTGCCCACCCGGCGCGAGCGCGATCGAGCCGACCGCGAGCGAACCGAGGTAATCGGTGAGCGGTGTCCACGTCGCGCCGTTGTCGAGCGTGCGCCAGACGCCGCCCTGCGCGCCGCCGGCGTAGACCGCATTGTCGATCGGATCGATCGCGAGCGCGGCGACGCGCCCGGCGACCGGGGAACGCGTGCTCGCGGTCGCCGAGGTCGGCGTCTGGCCGGCGAGGATCGGCGCGGGACCGATCGCCTGCCAGGTCTCGCCATGGATCGCGCCGCTCGGGACCGTCGCGGCGCGGAACGCGTCATAGGCGCGGAGCCGCGCTGCCGAAGCGTCGAAGGTGGCGTCGTACGGATTGATGCGCCGGATCGCGTAATAGGCCTCGCGCCGCGCCGCGACGTCGCCCGCCTCTTCGTCTGCCTGGGGCGGTTTCGCCGCCTGCACGTCGGCGACGATACCGACCATGCCCAAGCCCGCGACCAGCAACAACGTGTGCAACGGTGTGCTCATGGCGCCCTCCTGTCGATCCCCGGGGTGGATGGAATCGTGAAGGAGGCGGAGTGTATATCCGTCCGTGGGCGGATGAATGTGCCGGAGCGGCTACATGGCCGGCGGCGAGGCGGTCTGTCCGCCGCCGAGGATCGCGCGCAGCACCGCGAAGACTTCGTCCTTGCTGCCGGTCACGGTGATCTGCGCTTCGCGCGGGATGCCGGTGCCGATGTTGACCGAATAGCCGACGCCGAGGTCGTTGCCGTCCTCGTCGATGCGCGCGTAGGTCTCGGGCCGGCTGATGTAGACGATCGCGCCTGCGTCGACGAAGCGGCCATCGGGGAGCTTGATCCAGCGCTGCATGGGGGGGGAAGGCCGGGAATGGGGAATGGGGAATCGGGAATCGGAAAGCGAAACCCGCAGCGAGTCTAGCAAATCTCGAATCACGGTTCTCCCGATTCCCTGATCCATGAATCATCCATCACGAATCACATCTGCCATTCCCCATTCCCCATTCCCATTCCCCATTCCCCATTCCCATTCCCGGCGTCACTGCCAGCCGCAGCTCGTGCCCTGGTTCTGCTCCTGCAGCCACGCGTAGAGCGGGGCGAAGTAGTCGATGATCGCGCTCGCGTCCATCTCCTCCTTGCCGGTGAGTTCCTTCAGCGTCTGCTGCCACGGCTGCTGCGCGCCCTGCGCGAGCATCTTCCAGTATTTCGCGCCCGCTTCCTTGCTGCCGTAGATGGAACACTGCGACAGCGGACCCTTGTAGCCGGCCGCGTCGCAGAGCGAGCGGTAGAACTGGAACTGCAGGATGTCGGCGAGGAAGTAGCGCATGTACGGCACGTTCGTCGGCACGTGGTTCTTCGCGCCCGGGTCGAAGTCGGCCGGCGTCGCCGCGACCGGCGAAGAGAGGCCCTGGTACTTGCGGCGCAGCTGCCACCAGCCTTCGTTGTACTTGTCCGGCGCGATCGAACCGTCGAATACGCCCCAGCGCCATTTGTCGATGAGCAGGCCGAACGGCAGGAATGCGACCTTCTCGAGCGCGAGCTTCATCTGTGCGTTGAGCACCGCCTTGTCATCGCTGCCGGCCCTTCCGGCGAGGCCGATCTGCGCGAGGTACGCAGGCGTGATGTTGAGCCGGATCGTGTCGCCGATCGCTTCGTGGAAACCGTCGTTGGCGCCGCCCTGGAAGATCGGCGCGATGTCCTTGTAGGCCATGTAGTAATAGATGTGGCCCATCTCGTGGTAGATCGTGTACTGGTCTTCCTCGGTCGGCTTGATGCACATCTTGATGCGCATGTCGGTGCTGCCCGGATCCATCGGCCACGCGCTCGCGTGGCAGAGCGCATCGCGATCGCGCGGGCGCAGCAGCATCGACTTGTCGTAGAACGACGCCGGCAGCGGCGGGAAACCGATCGAGGTATAGAAATCCTCCGAGCGGCGCACCATCGCGACCGCGCTCTTCATGTCCGCGTCGTGCTCGAGCCGGGCGAGGTCGAGCGGCGTCGGCTTGCCCTTGAACGCCTTGCGCAGTGCATCGAGCTGCGCCTTGCGCTGCGCTTGCAGATGCTCGTTGACGTCGAGATTGCCGACGCCGGGATAGGGCTGCAGCAGCGGGTAGAGGTTGGACCAGTCCTGTGCCCACATGTTGCCGGTGATGTGGGCGGGGATCGTGCCATCCTTCGGCATGCGCTCGCCGTACGTCGCGGCGAGCTTGTTGCGCGCATAACACTGCAACTGCCCGTACAGCGGCTGCACCTGTCCCCACAGGCGATCGGTTTCGCGCGCGAACGCGTCCGGTGCCATGTCGTATCCGGCGCGCCACATCGTGCCGACATTGTCGTAGCCGAGATCGCGCGCGCCTTCGTTGAGGAGTTCGGCGAAGCGCTGGTAGTCCTTCAGCATGCCGCGGCCGACGCGGTGCCATCCGCTCCAGGCGTCGAGCGCATGGTCCCAGTCGCGATCGGTCGCGATCACTTCAGACAACTGGTCGAGCGTGCGGCAGCTCGCGGGGTCCGTGTCGTCCTTGCAGTACTTGCCCGAACCGTAGGCCGCGGTCAGCTTCGAGGCGAGGTTGGTCGCCTCGGTCAGGTGCGCCGGGTTCTTCGGCGCCGGCATCGCGGTCTGCAGCTTCAGCAGGTCGAGGGCGCGGCGGTCCCGGGGGTCGATGTCGGCGACCTTGTCGAAGCGGCGCGACGCGTCGATCTTCGCCGACAGCCACTTCAGCATCGCCTCGTTGGCGCGTGCCGTGAGCATCTCGGTGTCGCTGGTGATGTAGGTCTCGGCGACCCATTCGGCCGCGCTCGCGATGACGGACTGCGCCTTGTATTCCGCGTTCATCGCTTCGACGAAGGCGTGTGCCTGTGCAGCGGTCGGGGCGGTTGGGGCCTCCGGCTTGCCTGCGGCGGACAACGCCGGCGGCAGTAGCGCGAGGGAAACGGCGACGAGCGATGCCGGCAAGGTGCGCATCGTAGACTCTCCGGACGGACCAGGATGCGCCGCAGGCTAGTGGCACGTCCCCGTGCGCGCAAGCTGCGCCGCGGCGGGGCGATTTGTGTTCACGCCCGAATGTAAATACGATGCGGGTCGTAGGTTTGCAGGGTGCAGCCGACGGAGTCGGAGCGCATGAATGCGTTGTCGCAGGTCCGCCTCGAGGTCGGTCGTTTCCTCGAGGTCGGCGCGCACATCCTCGATACGGACACGTTGCGGCTCGTCACGACGCCGGACGCGAAGCTGCCGCCGAAGGCCGTGGCGGTGCTCGTGCGCCTGGCGCACGCGGGCGGGCGCACCCTCGGTCGCGACGAACTGCTCGACGAAGTCTGGCGCGGCACCTGCCCGACGCCGGACGTGCTGACGCAGGCGATCAAGGACCTGCGCCGTGCGCTCGGCGACGATCCGCACGCGCCGCAGTACATCGAGACGGTGCCGCGCCTCGGCTACCGGCTCGTCGCGGCGACGCGGTTCCTCGACGCGCTGCCGCTCGTTTCCGCACCCGAGCCGGAGGCCGCGTCGAGCCCTGCCGTGTCGCCCGCGGCGGCTGCACGACCGCGCCGACCGCACGGCTGGTTCGACGCGACCGCGCTGCTGCTCTGCGCGGTCGCGCTCGCCTTCGCAGTCGCCGCGCTCGTGCGCACGTTCGTGACGCCGACCGAGCCGCCGAAGATCGAGCGATGGCAGGTCGACAACCAGCGCAGCCTCACGTCCGAGCCGGGGCCCGAGAGCTTCCCGCGCATTTCGCCGGATGGAAGCCGCATCGCGTATTCGATCGGCGATCCGGCCACGCATTCCGCGCGCATCGTGCAGAAGGCGCTCGATGCCCCGGGCGCGGTGCGCCTCGGCGCGGTGGAGCGCGGCAACGAGTACTACCCGATGTGGTCGCCAGATGGCAGCGCGATCGCGTTCATGCGCTTCGAGGACGAGCGGTGCAGCCTCATCGTGGTGCCGCCGCTCGGTGGTTCCGAGCGCGTCGTCGACGAGTGCCACGCGGGCCTCGTCAATCCGTTCGCCTGGTTGCCGGACGGCAGCGGCCTCGTCAGCACGGCGCCGTCGCAGCAGGGCGTCGACGACATGAGCATCGTCTCGTGGCCGCTCGCCGGCGGCGCCGCGCGCCGGCTCGACTACGCACACGCGTTCAACGACACCGACCTCGATGCGCGTTATTCGCCCGACGGTCGCTGGATCGCGTTCCGCCGCGGCGCGAATCCGAACAGCGACCTGTTCGTCGTGCCCGCGGCCGGTGGCGAGGTGCGGCAGCTGACGCGACTGGCCACGCGCATCCGCGGCTACGACTGGGTGCGCGACGGCAGCGCGCTGGTTTTTTCCTCCGGCCAGGGCGGACAGCAGGCGCTGTATGTCGTCGACATCGCCGACGGCCGCATCGACGCGCTCGGCGTGCAGCCCGCGGAATATCCGAGCGCGGCGCGGTCGACGGACACGGTCGTGTACGAGATCCCGCGCATACGGCAGCAGCTCGCGCGGATCGACGTCGCGGCACCCGCTGCGCCGGTCGACCTCGTGCCGTCGACCGGCAGTGACGGCTTCCCGGCGGCTTCGCCGGTCGGCGACGATGTCGTGTTCGTTTCCGACCGCGGCGGCTCGCAGCAGTTATGGATCCTGCCGCACGGCGCGCACGAGGCCTATGCGCTCACCGCGCTGCCGGAACCAACCCTGCTGCACCCGATCTGGCGCGCCGATGGCGAGCGCGTGCTCGTCACCGCGCGCGGCCCGTTCGGGGGGCGGCTCGTCGAGGTCGAAGTCTCGTCGCGCGTCGTGCACGCGCTCACCGACGTCGCCGACGAGGATGTCCGAAGCGGCACCTACGGCGGCGCGGATGGCCGCTTCGTCGCGGTCGTCAGTGCCGAGGAGCGGCGCAGCGAGCTCATCGCGTTCGACTCGGTCGGAGGCCACGAAACGAACCGTCGCGTGCTGGCCCAGGACGTCGGCCGTGCCGACTTCGACCCGGTCGCGCGCGCGATCCACTTCACGCGCATCACCGCGCCGGGGTTGTTCCGCCTCGACCTCGCTACCGGCGAGGAAACCGAAGTCACGAGCGTGCTGTCGCCCTCGCACCTGGACGGCTGGCGGGTGCACGCCGGCGAGCTCTACTACATCGCCCCGAGGGCGGTCGGGCCCAGCGAGCTGATGGCGCGGCCGCTGCGCGGTGGCGACGAACGCACCGTGCTGGCCCTGCCGGGGCCGATCGCCGACCTCGCCTTCGGCGTCAGCGGAGACGGTCGCAGCATCTACGTCGCACGGGTCGTCGCCGAGGACACCGACGTCGGCGCAGTGCGCCTGCGCCGCGCGACGGTCGACTGACGCTGCGCTCCCGCCGTGGGCCGTGGTGCGCCCGGGCGTGCCCTTGATGCGGTGAAGCGTGAGGCGCTTGCGCGCCCTGTCGCGTGCGCCTTTCCGGGGGTCGCGCACTCGCCATGAATTCGTCGCTGGGCGGCCACGCTTCGTCGAAAAGTCGGCGACGCTTCCTGACTCCGCCGCGAATTTGACGCTACTACGGGTCGACGGGACCTAACGACAGGTGGCGCGAATGCGGATCGGGTGCGAGCGGCTGGCGAACGGCGGCAGGTTGGATATCGGCGGGGGCGAGGGTGCCGGCACGGCATCGACGCTGCGCGTGGTAGTGGGTGGCGGGCGGGGCTGCGTGATGCAGGGCACCGCACAGGCGGCGATGGTGTTCGTGCCCCTGCGCGGCCGGCTGCAACTCGCCGAAGGCGACAACCTGCACACGCTGCTGCCGGGCGAACTGCTCGTGGTCGAACAGGGCCAGCGCGTGCAGGCGATCGGTCGCGGCGCCGCGCTGTGGATCGCGCTCGCCTGCGGTGCATCGGCGTGGCGGCGTGCCGCCGGCGCCGACACGCCGACCGATCCGGTGCTGCTCCCCGCGCTGCATCCCGCCAGCCGCGCCCTGCGTTCGACCGTGATCGACGTTGCCCGCGCGGCCGCGCACGAGAAGAACACGACGCTCGCGCTGGCGACATTCGCCGCGGCGATGACGGAGCTGCAGGCCGAGTTCGATCCACTCATCGCGCGCTGCCCGGGACGTACCGCGTCGCAGCGCCGCGCGGTGTTCCTGCGCCTGCAGCGCGTGCGCAACGTGATGGCGGCGAACTGCCATCTCGACCTCGACATCGCCGGCTTCGCGCGCATGGCGAGCTACTCGCCGTGCCATTTCATCCGCGCGTTCAGCACGGTGTACGGCGAGACGCCGCACGCGGTGCTGGTCGAGCAGCGCCTGCGCCGCGCGCACCGGCTCATCAACGCGAGCGGCCTCGCAATCACCGAGGTCGCGCGCGTGAGCGGCTTCGAGGATCGCTGCGCGTTCGCCCGTTCATTCAAGCGCCGCTTCGGCATCACGGCGAGCGGCCTGCGCGAACAGTGTCGTGCCGCCGCGTGACCGTAATTGCGCGCGACGCGTGCAGTCGCCGGCGCGTGCATGTTCCCCGATTGCGGATCCGTTGCTCAATTTCTGCAACCTATCCTGAAAAGCCAGGCCAAGGCTCCGTCTTCACGTTTTCCTAATGTTCGCGAAGGCCGACGGTTTCTCCGGCGGCGCGGGGACACTACGAGAACAGAGGAGAACACCATGCGACACATGCAGCTTCGACAGGCGATCCGGCGCGCGCTCGTCGTGATGCCGGGATACGCGCGACCGTTCGGCGTAGCATCGCTTGCCGCGGCGGCCGGCCTCGGTGCGATGGCGACGGCGCACGCGCAGAACGCCGACGACAGCCAGAAGCTCGAGACGATCACGGTGACGGGTTCGAACATCCGTCGCGTGGACATCGAGACCTCCAACCCGGTCGTCACCATCGATCGCGCCGCGATCGAAAAGACCGGCAAGCTGACCCTGGGCGACCTTGTCCAGCAGCTCCCGGCCGTCACCGGCCCGAACACCAACCCGCAGGTCAACAACTCCGGCGGCAGCGGCTTTTCGAGCATTGGCCTGCGCGGCCTCGGCTCGCCGCGTACGCTGGTGCTGATCAACGGCCATCGTTACCTGTCGGGCGATCCGAACGCGATCCCGGCGAACATGGTCGAGCGCATCGAAGTGCTCACCGACGGCGCGTCGTCGGTATACGGCTCCGACGCGATC
>NZ_JBQCFP010000081.1:0-63526 GCF_051958935.1 Dokdonella sp.
GGAGCTCTTCGAGGCGACCGTCGAGGGCACGCTCGTGCAGCCGACCTTCATCACCGACTACCCGGTCGAGGTGTCGCCGCACGCGCGCGCGAGCGACCGCGCCCCCGCGGTGACCGGCCGCTTCGAGCTGTTCGTCGGCGCCAAGGAGATGGCCAACGGCTTCTCCGAGCTCAACGACCCCGAGGACCAGGCCGCGCGCTTCCGCGCCCAGGTCGCGGCCAAGGACGCCGGCGACGACGAGGCGATGCATTTCGACGCCGATTACATCCGCGCACTCGAAGTGGGCATGCCGCCGACGGGGGGCCTCGGCGTCGGCATCGATCGCCTCGTGATGTTCTTCGCCGACGTGCCCTCGATCCGCGACGTGCTGCTGTTCCCGTACATGCGCCCGGAAACGTGAACCGCGCCTCGCGCAGGGATACTTGTGGACGAGCGGGCGCGCCCGCGTGCTAACCTAGGGTGAAGACACCGCCTGTGCAGGATTGGCTCAGCGGTGGGTGTTTCCCCTGAGCGTCCGCAACGCGTTCGCGGAGAGTTGCGTGAATGTATTGATCGTCGATGACCAGTCCTCGGCTCGCACCATGCTCCGGCATGTGGTCGAGGCGATCGGCCCGGGCGTCCATACCGCCGATTTCGGCAACCCGGTCGAGGCGCTGCGCTGGTCTGAGGCGCATGCGACCGACCTCGTCCTGCTCGACTACCGCATGCCCGACATGGACGGGCTCGAGTTCGCGCGCCGCTTCCGTCGCTCGCTCTCGCGCCGCGACGTGCCGATCGTGCTGATCAGCGTGGTCGGCGACGAGCCGGTGCGCCAAGCGGCGCTCGAAGCCGGGGTGATCGACTTCCTGGTCAAGCCGGTGCGCCCGCGCGAGCTGCGCACGCGCTGCAAGAACCTGCTGCAGCTGCGCCAGCAGGGCGAATCGGTCAAGGAGCGCGCCCGTTCTCTCGAGGAACGCGTGCTCGAAGGCGTGCGCGAGGTCGAGCAACGCGAGCGCGAAACGCTGTACCGGCTCGCCCGGGCGATCGAATACCGCGACTGCGGCACCGGCCTGCACCTGCTGCGCATGTCGCACTATGCCGAAGTGCTGGCCGAGGCGCTCGGCATGAGCGAGGAGGAAGTCGCGATCCTGACCTCGGCCGCGCCCCTGCACGACATCGGCAAGATCGGCATCCCCGACGCGGTCCTGCTCAAGCGGGCGAGCCTGACCGACGAGGAAATGGGGGTCATGCGCCGACACCCCTTGATCGGATACGACATCCTGCGCGACAGCAAGAGCAAGTTCGTGCAGATGGGCGCCCTGATCGCGCTGCGCCACCACGAACGCTGGGACGGCAGCGGATACCCGGACGGGCTCAAGGGTGAGGAAATCCCGTTGCCAGCGCGGATCGTGGCCGCCGCGGACGTATTCGACGCCCTTACGTCCGAACGACCCTACAAGCGTGCGTGGACGCCGGAAGAGGCGTTCGACTACATGACGGCCCATCGTGGCACGCTTTTTGATCCTTCCTGTGTGGACGCATTGAAGGCGAACGAGGCGCGCATCCTCGACATCCTCACTGCGAAACTGGAACCGCCGGGAGAAGGCTGAACGCCGCGATCCCGGTCGCTGCCGAGGTAGGGCATGCACCCTCTGCTGGCCAAGCTCAAGTCGCGCTTCCAGAAGCGCCCCGACAGCGAGCATGAACAGGCGATCGTCCGCATGGCGATCGTCACGGTCTTCCTGGTCTACCTCGCCGGGCTGGTCACCGTTTCCGGCTCGCATACCGCGACGGTGCAAGGCGCGCTGCGCTACGTCATGCTCGACGCGGTGGTGGGCGCGGCGATCCTCGGCTGGCTCATCCGCCGTCCCGGCGTATCGCATCCGCGCCGCGTGCTCGGCATGCTCACCGATTACGGCTCGATCGGCGCGATCATGGCGTTGTCGGGCCAGGAAGTCGCACCGCTCTACGTGATCATCATGTGGGTCACGATCGGCAACGGCCTGCGCTACGGACCGACCTACCTGCGCGCGGCGATCGGCCTCGCGAGCCTGTCGTTCTTCGCGGTGATCACCACCACACCGTTCTGGCAGCAGAACAAGGCGCTGTCGTGGGGACTCCTGTGCGGGCTCATCGCGATTCCGATGTACCTGTCCTCGCTGCTGCGTGCGTTGACCCGCGCGACCGAAGACGCACGGCGCGCGAATGCGGCGAAGAGCACCTTCCTCGCCAACATGAGCCACGAGTTCCGCACGCCGCTCAACGGCATCGTCGGCATGTCCGAGCTGCTGGCGACGACGCGCCTCAGCACCGAGCAGCGCGAATGCGCGACGGTGATCCAGACCTCGGCGAAGACCCTGCTCGGGCTGATCGAGGACGTGCTCGACATTTCCGCGATCGAAGTCGGCAAGCTGCGCCGCGTCGACCACGATTTTCGCCTCGACGACCTGCTCGACGGCCTGCGCGTGATGCTGCAGCCGCTCGCCAACGGCAAGGGCGTGCTGTTCGAAATCCGCGTCGCGCCCGGCACGCCGACCTCCCTGCACGGCGACGCCAACCATCTGCGCCAGATCCTCATCAACCTCGTTTCCAACGCGATCAAGTTCACCGAGGAAGGCAGTGTGGTGGTCGAGGTGTCGCAGCGGACGCGCGGCGAATCCGCCGGCGCCGCGTCGTCGACCCTGCTGTTTTCCGTGCGCGATACCGGCGTCGGCATCCCGACGGAAGCGCAGGCACGCATCTTCAACGCGTTCGAGCAGGCCGACAGCGGCCACGGACGCCGCTTCGGCGGCAGCGGCCTCGGCACGACGATCGCCAAGTCGCTCACCGAACTGCTCGGCGGTCGCATCGGCTTCGAGAGCTTCGAAGGCGAAGGCTCGCATTTCTGGGTGGAACTGCCGTTCGCGCTCGTCGCGCCGGCGGCGGCGGAGGCGGTCGATCCGCCCAACGTCATCGCGTTCGGCGACCCGTTCGTGCGCCATCGAGCGCGCACGCGGTCGCTGCAGCTGCTCATCGCCGACGACCAGCCGACCAACATCACGGTGCTGCAGCGCCTGCTCGAGAAGGCCGGGCACAAGGCAATCGCGGTCAACAGCGGCGAGGAAGTCCTCGACGCGATCGAACAGGGCGATTTCGACGCCGTCATCATCGACCTGCACATGCCCGGCGTCAGCGGCCTGGACGTGCTCAAGCAGGCACGCGTGATGCAGGCGGGGCGCACGCCGACACCGTTCGTGATGCTGAGTGCCGATGCGACGACCAGCACCGTGCGCCAGTGCGAGCAGGCGGGCGCGCGCGCATTCCTGACCAAGCCGGTGCAGATCGCTCGCCTGCTCGACACGCTCGGCGACATCGCCAGCGCGCCGACGGCGACGGAGCGGGCCGGCACGGAACTCACGGCGGTCGGCCGCGACAAACCGCGCACCCCGAGTTCACCGATCGAACCCGACGTGCTGCGCGAACTCGAGGAACTGCAACTCGGTACCGATTTCGTCTCGCTCTTCGTCGACGAATGCCTGCGCGATGCGCTGGCGAACATCGGTGAACTCGAGCGGGCGGGTGCGGCGGCGCGATGGGACGCTTTCCGAGACGGCTGCCATGCACTCAAGGGCGTAGCGGGCAACATGGGCGCGACGCATCTTTCGGAAGCCGCCGCCACGGCGATGCGGCTGGGCAACTGGCAACTGCCGCGCGAGTGGCGACAGTCGGTGCGTGGCCTGCGCGAACACCTCGAGGTCGCGCGCGTCGCCCTGAAGGGCAAGCCGGAACATGCCGAGGCCGAGCGGCCGTCCTGACACGGACGCTCGGCCAGTCGAACGGGTCAACCCATCGCGGACTGCACCATCTCCAGCTGAGGCGCCGCCATTTCCTGCGGCCGCTTGCGCTGCGCCCGCACGAGGCGTTCCATCGTGCGCAGCGACTTGTCGCCGAGCTGCATCGCCGTGTCGACCCAGATCTCGGTGATCTGCATCAATTCGACCAGGCTCACCGGAGCGCGCATCTGGCGCACGCGGTTCATTGCCGTGCGTGCGTGCGAGATGCGCTGGTTGCGGCGGATCAGGTCGTGCACGGCGGCGACGCCTTCGCCCTTCGGCACCAGCACGTCGACCACGCCGAGGCGGTGCAACTCGTCGCTCGAATAGATGGTGCCGTTGAGCATCATCTCCTCGGCGAAACGCGGGCTGACGCGCTGGCAGAGGAAGGAGTACGCGCCCATGCCCGGGAAAAGGTCGAACAGCACCTCGGGGAAACCCATGCCGACACCGCTTTCGGCGACGATCGAATGGCACGACAGCGCCGCTTCGAAACCACCTCCGAGCGCATCACCCTGGACCAGCGCGACGCTGTGCATGTGGCGGTTGAGCTGCTCGTGGAATCCGTACACGCCTTCCACGCACTGGCGCGCGTAGGCGAGCAGGTGTTCGCGGTTGCGCGCCTTGATCAACCGGCAGAACAGCTCGAGGTCGCCACCGAGGTTGAACACGTCTGCGTCGGACGCGAGCACGACGTGCGCGATGCGCTCGTCGCCATTGGTGGACTGCAAGGTCAGCCGGTCCGATACGCGCTTCTGGAACTCGCGTATTTCCTTGATGAGCAGCGTGCTGAAACACGCGCGATAGCCGCTGTCGCGCGGGAAACGCGTCGCGTGCATGAAACACCAACTGGCGTTGGCGACGGGATCTTCTTGTGTACGCAGCAGGCGGAAATCGTTGTCGCGATGCAGCGCTTCGACGGCACTCATGTTGCACCCCTGGAGAGTTAAGAGGCCGATCGTGATCGCCGCCGAACGGCCGACGAATGGTGTTGCACATCCCGGTGCCTGATCCGTGCGATCGCGATCGAGTCTAGCGTAAACGCCGAGGAGCATTGACAAATACGGTCAGATGTGACATGTCAATATCAATTCTGTCGACTGCGTCACGGAATTGCATGCGGCACGGTGCATATCCATACTGCCGCGGCGGGAAAAACCAGGGGATCCGCCGGACTCGGGATCGTGCGCGCCCGCGCTCGCGCGGGTGCGAGTCAGGTACTAACATTTCCGCGATGGTTCGGTTCTTGCAGGAACCGAATCGGGACAAGTCTGGGGCTGCAAGCAGCACGCGCGAGGAAGCATGACCAACGAAGGGGAAAAGAAAAACCTGCGGCCGGCTCGCATGTCGATCCGTTCCGCCGTGCTGATCAGCAGCGGCTTGAACGCCTGGAGCAGCGAGATCGAGGACATCTCGGCGACCGGCGTGCTTGTCGCCAAGCCGGACAACTGGCGCGGCAAGGTCGATGACGTCTTCGTGCTCGACATGCTGAGCGGCGAGGCGCTCGACATCCATGTCGATGCACGCCTCGCGCGCGTGACCGAGACGCAGCTCGGTTTTGCCTATGAGCGCATCCCGGAGAACAAGGAAGCGCCGTTGTGGAACCTGCTCGGGGGCTACGCCGACCGCCTCGAGCCGTATTCGGCCTGAAAGCGGGGCAGGGCCGGCAGCCTCAGGAGGCGGCGGCCGACTCGCGCAACTCGCGGCGCAGGATCTTGCCGACGTTGGTCTTCGGCAGGGATTCGCGGAATTCGACGTATTTGGGCAGCTTGTAACCGGTCAGGTTGGCCTTGCAGTGCGCGCGCACGGCTTCCTCGGTGAGTGCCGGGTCCTTCTTCACGATCACCAGTTTGACCGCCTCGCCGGATTTCTCGTCCGGTACGCCGACCGCGGCGACCTCGAGCACGCCGGGCATCTGCGCGACGACGTCCTCGACTTCGTTCGGATACACGTTGAAACCGGAGACGAGGATCATGTCCTTCTTGCGGTCGACGATGTAGACATAGCCGCTCGGGTCGATGCGCGCGATGTCGCCGGTGCGCAGCCAGCCGTCCGCCGACAGCACTTTCGCCGTCTCCTCGGGGCGGTTCCAGTAGCCCTTCATGACCTGCGGGCCGCGGATGCACAGCTCGCCGATCTCGCCGAGCGGGAGCACGTTGCCGTCATCATCCTGGATGTTGACGTCGGTCGACGGGATCGGCAGGCCGATCGAGCCGTTGTATTCCTTGAGGTCGAGCGGGTTGATGCAGGCGGCCGGGCTGGTTTCGGTGAGGCCGTAGGCTTCGAGCAGGGCGCAACCCGTCACGCTCTTCCAACGCTCGGCGACGGCCCGCTGCACCGCCATGCCGCCGCCGAGCGTCAGGTGCAGTTTCGAAAAGTCGACCTCGTCGAAACCGGGCGTGTTGAGCAGGCCGGCGAACAGCGTATTGACGCCGGAGAGCGCACTGAACCGGATCGACTTGATCGACTTGACGAAGCCCGGCATGTCGCGCGGGTTGGTGATCAGGTGGTTGAAGCCGCCGATCCGCGCGAACACCAGGAAGTTCGCCGTCAGCGCGAAGATGTGGTACAGCTGCAGCGCAGTGACTACGACCTCTTCGCCCTCGAGCAGGTTGGAGCAGATCCATGCCGACGACTGCAGCATGTTCGACACCATGTTGCGATGGGTCAGCATCGCGCCCTTGGCGACGCCGGTCGTGCCGCCGGTGTACTGCAGGAAGGCGAGGTCCTCCGGGCCTACATCGACCCTGGCGAACTTCGATCGCGTGCCGCGCCCGAGTGCCTCGTTGAAGCGGATCGCGTTCGGCAGCGAATAGGCAGGCACCATCTTCTTGACGTGGCGCACGACGAAGTTGGTGATCGCCGACTTCGGGAAGCCGAGCATGTCACCCACGCCGGTGACAACGACGTGCCTGCACGGCGTCTCGGCGAGGACTTCCGCGGCGGTATGGGCGAAATTCTCGAGCACGATGATCGCGCTCGCACCCGAATCCACCAACTGGTGCTTGAGCTCGCGCGGCGTGTACATCGGGTTGACGTTGACGACCGTCAGACCCGCGCGCAGCACCGCCATGATCGCGATCGGATATTGCAGCAGGTTGGGCATCATGATCGCGACGCGATCGCCCTTGGCGAGCTTGAGGTCGTTGACGAGGAATGCCGCGAACGTCGCACTGAGCCGATCGAGGTCGCCATAGGTGATGGCGCGCCCCATGTTGGTGAAGGCAGGCCGGTGGCGAAAGCGATCGCAGCACTCCTCGAGCAGCGCCACCACCGAGCGGTACTGACCCGGGTCGATCTCGGCCGGCGTCCCCGCCGGATAGCTGGCCAGCCAGGGACGGTTCGTGTTCGCCATGCAATTCCCCCGTGGGCGGCGTCGATCGCGCAGACGCGCCGGATTCGTTTACCCTGCGACGATCCGCACGGGTACGGTCGATTGCAGCACAAGGCCGGAACGAGCGGCAAGCCGCAATGCAACGTGGCCCGGCGAGGTGAACGTGCGTCCGACCCTGATTCTTCTTTCCTGCCTGCTGTTCGCCGCCTGCGCGCGACAGCCCGACGACGAGGCGATCCGCGCGGCGATCACCGCGGGCGCCGCGGCGATCGAAGCACACCGCGGCAAGGAAGTGCTCGACCTCGTCACCGAGGATTTCGTCGGCAACGACGGCGTCGACCGTGCGGGACTCGCCAACGTCCTGCGCGCCCAATTGCTCGGCGCGAACGCGCTCGGCGTGCGCATCGGCTCGGTCGCGGTCGAACTGCACGGCGACCGCGCGGTCGCGCGCTTCGACGCCGACATCACCGATTCGAGCGGCCGCTGGATCGCCGATCGCGCGACCACCGTACATTTCGAAACGGGCTGGCGCCGCGAGGATGGCGCCTGGCGCTGCTACAACGCGAAGTGGTCGGACGGCGGGTCGTGATCGGCGTGCGGCGCGGTCGAACCGCCGGACGTCCTCCTCGATGGGTTTGGGAGAACGTGTCGCCGCCGGGCCCGCCCCGGAATTCCGTTCGCGCTGAGCGCAGCCCGCGCAGTGCGAAGTCGAAGCGCCGGCCATCACTCGTGTAGAGGCGTGCTGTAGGAAACGCAAGGGCCAAAAATCGCCCAGCAGCAACCGGCGTCATTCCCGCGGAAGCGGGAATCCATGTTGCTCTTGCGCTGGATGCACGCGCGGAATGCGCCGTGAATCCCGTCACGCGGCCGGGATGCCGGCGAAAAAAAAACGGCGCGGAAATTCCGCGCCGTCTTCTTTTCGCGTGCGTGCACGCGCGTGGCAGCGCGCTTACGCGGCCTTCTTCGCCGCCAGCTGGCGCAGCACGTACTGCAGGATGCCGCCATGGCGGAAGAACTCGCGTTCCTTCGGCGTGAGCAGCAGCACGCGCACCTTGAACGCCTTGCGGCTGCCGTCGGCTGCCGTGGCGACGACATCGGCGATCTTCGCTTCGCCGTCCTGCAGGCCGGTGACGTCGAAGGTTTCCTTGCCGGTGAGGCCCAGCGACAGCGCGTTCTCGCCGTCCATGAACTGGCACGGCAGCACGCCCATGCCGACGAGGTTCGAACGATGGATGCGCTCGAAGCTCTCGGCGATCACGGCCTTCACGCCGAGGAGCAAGGTGCCCTTCGCGGCCCAATCACGCGACGAGCCGGTGCCGTATTCCTTGCCCGCGAGCACGACCAGCGGCGTCTTCTCCGCCTTGTACTTCATCGCGGCGTCGTAGATCGCCATCTGCTCGCCGCTCGGCACGTGCAGGGTGTAGCCGCCTTCGACGCCGGACAGCATGAGGTTCCTGATGCGGATGTTGGCGAACGTGCCGCGCACCATGACGTCGTCGTTGCCGCGACGCGAGCCGTAGGAGTTGAAGTCCTTCGGATCGACGCCCCTGGCGATCAGGAAGCGGCCCGCCGGGCTGTCCTTCTTGATCGAGCCGGCCGGCGAGATGTGGTCGGTGGTGATCGAATCGCCGAACACGCCGAGCGCACGCGCGCCGTGGATGTCCTCGATGCGGCCGGCCTCCTTGCCCATGCCTTCGAAATAGGGCGGGTTCTTGATGTAGGTCGAATCGTCCCAGCGATAAACCGAACCGTCGGGCGAGGCGATCTGGTTCCAACGGCTGTCGCCCTTGAACACGTCGGCGTAGTTCTTGGTGAACATCGCCGGGTTGATCGCGCCCGCGATCGTATCGGAAATTTCCTTGTTGCTCGGCCAGATGTCCTTGAGATAGACCGGCTGGCCGTCGTTGCCGACGCCGAGCGGTTCCTTCGTGAGATCGATGTCGAGCGTGCCCGCGAGCGCGTACGCGACCACGAGCGGCGGCGAAGCGAGGTAGTTCATCTTCACTTCGGGATGCACGCGGCCCTCGAAG
Organism: Dokdonella sp.; assembly: GCF_051958935.1. GTDB lineage: Bacteria > Pseudomonadota > Gammaproteobacteria > Xanthomonadales > Rhodanobacteraceae > Dokdonella_A. The sequence goes on from NZ_JBQCFP010000081.1 coordinate 9,156, forward strand.
TTGCGGTTGCCGGACAGCACCGATGCGACCGCGAGATCGCCCTCGGCGATGCCCTTGCTGATCTCGATCGGCAGCGGCCCCGAGTTGCCGATGCAGGTGGTGCAGCCATAGCCGACCACGTAGAAGCCGACCTTCTCGAGTTCCTTCAGCAGGCCGGTCTTCTCGAGGTAGTCGGTCACGACAAGCGACCCCGGGCCGAGCGAGGGCTTCACCCACGGCTTCGCCGTGAGCCCCTTCGCCGCGGCCTTCTTCGCGAGCAGGCCGGCGCCGAGCATGACCGCCGGGTTGGAGGTGTTCGTGCACGAGGTGATCGCGGCGATCACGACCGCGCCGTCCGCGAGCTTGAACGACCGGCCATCCTTCTCGACTACGACGCCGCCATTGATGAGCGAGTTGGCTGGGTTGCCGATCGCCGCGCTGCCGCCCTCGGCGATGTAGTCGGCCGTCGCCTGCGTGCGCGGCCTGCGGTTCGCGGTGAGCGGGCCGACGGCGTCACGGAAGCTCTTCTGCACCCCCTCGAGCAGGACGCGATCCTGCGGACGCTTGGGACCGGCCAGCGACGGCTTGACGTCGCCGAGGTCGAGTTCGAGCGTCGCGCTGAACTCCGCCGCCGGCGTCGACTCGTCGTGCCACAGGCCCTGCGCCTTCGCGTACGCCTCGACGAGGCGGATCTGCGCTTCGTCGCGGCCGGACAGGCGCATGTAGGCGAGTGCCTCGGCGTCGACCGGGAAGATGCCGCAGGTCGCGCCGTACTCGGGCGCCATGTTGGCGATCGTCGCGCGGTCGGCGAGCGGCAGGTGCTTGAGGCCGTCGCCGAAGAACTCGACGAACTTGCCGACCACGCCGAGCTTGCGCAGCATCTGCGTCACGGTGAGCACGAGGTCGGTGGCGGTCACGCCTTCGGCGAGCTTGCCGGTGAGGCGGAAGCCGACCACCTGCGGGATCAGCATCGACGACGGCTGGCCGAGCATCGCGGCCTCGGCCTCGATGCCGCCGACGCCCCAGCCGAGCACGCCGATGCCGTTGATCATCGTCGTGTGCGAGTCGGTGCCGAACACGGTGTCCGGGTAGGCCCAGCTTTCGCCGTCCTTGTCCGCGGTGAACACGACGCGCGCGAGATGCTCGAGGTTCACCTGATGCACGATGCCCGTGCGCGGCGGCACGACCTTGAAGTTGTTGAACGCCTTCTGGCCCCAGCGCAGGAACGAGTAGCGCTCCTGGTTGCGTTCGAATTCGATCTCGACGTTCGTTTCCAGCGCCGTCGGCGAGCCGAACGCGTCGACCTGCACCGAGTGGTCGATCACGAGTTCGGCCGGCGCGAGCGGATTGATCTGCGTCGCGTCACCACCGAGCTTGACCACCGCGTCGCGCATCGCGGCGAGGTCGACGACGCACGGCACGCCGGTGAAGTCCTGCAGCACGACGCGCGCGGGCATGAAGGAGATCTCGGTGTCCGGCTCCTTCTTCGCGTCCCAGTTCGCGACCGCTTCGATCTCCTTCGCGGTGACGTTCAAGCCGTCCTCGTGGCGCAGCAGGTTTTCGAGGAGGATCTTCATCGAGTACGGCAGCCGCTTGAGGTCGAAGCGCTGGCCGAGCTTGACCAGGCTGGCGTAGTGATAGCGCTTGCCGTTGACCTCGAGGACGTCCCGGGTCGAGAACGAATCTGTCATCTGCATCTCCTGCTGGCTGGCGTTTCGCTTGGCGCAAGGCCGCGGCGGCGCCGCGGGCGCGGTCCTGGGACGGACCGGCGAATGGGCCCGCCATTATCGCGCAAACCCTTGGCCTACGCCAAAAGAGGCCTTCGACAGCGACAGCCTGAAACACGAAGGACACGAAGACGAGAAGGGATGATCGGTGCCTGCTGCCGGATGCCTTCGGATTCGCTCTTCCTTCGTGTTTCAGCCCTTTCCGGCCATCAGCCCCGGTCGAGCGTGCTGCGGGCGAGGAGGCCGCGCGCGAGCATCGCGTATTCGCGCCGGCGCAGCAGCAGGCGCAGCTGGCCGCCGCCGACCTGGCGCCAAAGCACGGCGGCGCGTACCGCGGCGAGCAGCAGGGCGCGGATCTGCGCGACCACCTGCGGATTGGACAGCTGCACGGGATTGCCGTGGACGACGACGCGCGGGCGCAGTTGCGACAGGGTCGCGACGTAGAGGTCGGCGAGGCGCGCCTGCACGGTCGGGTGGGCGAGGCCGAAATGGTCGGCTTGGCGCTGGATGCCCTCGATGCCATCGCGCAGCGCGCGCTGCATGCGTGGGTTGCGTGCAAGGCGCTTCTGCAGGCGCAGGGTGCCGAGCACGAGGCGGGTCAGGGCGAGGTTGCGCTCGGCGCCCTCGAACTGGTGCAGCAGGGTCTCCAGTCCCAGGCGGACGCCGTCGAGGCCGCCGAACACGGCGGCGGCACTGTCGGCATCGATGCGGAACACGCTCGCGAGGCTCGCCTCGATGCTCGCCGCATCGGCGCGTCCGCGCGTGGCGACCTCGTGCACGAGCCGGCAGCCCTGCAGCACGCCGGCGAGCGCGATCACCCGCGACTCACGCATCACGCGCCTCCCAGCCGCCGTACGGCGCGTCGCTGCATTCGATCACGGCTCCGCCGAGGCAGGCCTCACCGTCGTAGAAGACGACCGACTGCCCGGGCGTGACCGCGCGCTGAGGCGCGTCGAAGGCGACCGTGCAGCCGCGCGCATCGAGTTCGACCGAGCAGGGCTCGGGCGCCTGTCGATAACGCGTCATCGCCGTGCATCGGAACGACGTCGCCGGCGCGGTGCCGGCGACCCACGTCGGCGCGCTCGCCGCGAGCCGATGCGACTGCAGCCAGTGGTTCGCATGGCCTTGCGCGACGTAGAGCACGTTGTCCACCACATCCTTGCCGATCACGTACCAGGGTTCGCCTTCGGCGCCGCGGCGTCCGCCGATGCCGAGGCCACTGCGCTGGCCGAGCGTGTAGTAGAACACGCCGGCGTGCTCGCCGACCGTGGTGCCGTCCGGCGTCCGCATCGGCCCCGGCCGGGCCGGGATGTATTCGGCGAGGAACGAGCGGAAGTCGCGCTCGCCGATGAAGCAGATGCCGGTGGAATCCTTCTTGTCGTGCGTGGCGAGCCCGGCCTCGCGCGCGAGCGTGCGCACCTCGGATTTTTCCAGGTCGCCGAGCGGGAACACCGTCGCGGCAAGTGCGTGCTGGCCGAGCGCATGCAGGAAGTAGGTCTGGTCCTTGCCCGTGTCGCGTGCGCGCAGCAGGCGCCAGCGGCCGTCGACGCAGTCGACGCGGGCGTAATGGCCGGTGGCGATGCGTTCCGCGCCGAGCGCCTGCGCGTGGTCGAGGAAGGTCTTGAACTTGATCTCGCGGTTGCACAGCACGTCCGGGTTCGGCGTGCGCCCGCGGCGGTACTCGGCGAGGAAGTGTTCGAACACCTGGTCCCAGTATTCGTCGGCGAAGTTGCGCAGGTACAGCGGAATGCCTAGTTTCGCGCTCACCGCCACCGCGTCCCGGCGGTCCTCGTCGGCGCGACATGGGCCGCGTCGCTCGTCCTCTTCCCAGTTCTGCATGAAGAGGCCCGCGATCGATTCGCCTGAGCGCTGCAGCATCAGGGCGGCGACCGACGAATCGACGCCGCCGGACATGCCGACGATGGTGCGTGCCCTCACCGCGTCGGACGTCCGGGCAGGTCGCGCACGGCGGCGCCCGCGCGCCGTCCCCGGGTGCAGCACGTGGTCATGGTTCCACGCTGAACGCACGCACGCTGTCGAGCGGCAGGCGCCGGCCGCCGAGCCAGTCGTCGATGCTCGCGAGCACCATCGGGCTGCGCAGGCGCGTTGCGGCCAGGGCGATCTCTTCGCGCGTGAGCCACAGCGCGCGCAGGATGCCCGCATCGAGCGGGCGCGCGGCGTCATGGCGCAGGGGCTCGGCACCGAACGTGAAGCGCACGAACTGGCTGCCCGATGGCGAGCGCCACTGCTGCACGCCGAGCAGGCAGGTCAAGCCGACGTCCCAGCCGGTTTCCTCGCGCGTCTCGCGCAGGGCGGCGTCATGCAGGGATTCGTCGGGTTCGAGGTGGCCGGCCGGTTGGTTGAGCACGATGCGACCGCGCACGTTTTCTTCGACGAGCAGGAACCGACCGTCATGTGGCACGACGGTGGCGACCGTCACATGTGGACGCCAGACGTCCTCTTCAAGCTCGGTCACGATGGCGGGAATTCGGGTCATCGCGCCAGTGTAACAGCCCGTGCCGTGCAGGCCTTGTACACGGAGCGGGCGGCACCATCTGCGCAGCGTGCCGGCATGCCGCGGCGCTATACTCGAAGCCGACGAAATCGAATCCTTGCCGATGGCGAACCAATCCGACCAACAACCCGAACGTGGCCCCGGCCTGGCCGTCGAGGAGGCGCGCCCCGAGGTCGTGCGCCCGCCGCTGTACCAGGTGGTCCTGCTCAACGACGACTTCACGCCGATGGATTTCGTGGTCGTCGTCCTCGAAACCTTCTTCAATCTCGACCGCGAACGCGCGACCCAGGTCATGCTGCACGTGCATACGCGCGGCAAGGGCGTTTGCGGCGTCTTCACCCGCGAGGTCGCCGAAACCAAGGTGACCCAGGTCAACGAGTTCTCGCGCAGCCACCAGCACCCGTTGCTGTGCACGATGGAAAAGGCTTGAACTGCACCTGGAAAAGCGCGGCGACGGGTGCCGCGATGCCCCGCGGAACACGCTGGCTTCAGTGGAAGCGACCCAGCGAAGGACGATTGCAGCGACCAGGGACGATCGCACCGTTGAACCCGCCGGGCCGGTCCACATATTGCATGCCATTCTGGTAATACGCAGTCCGGAGCACCCTGAATGTTCAGCAAGGATCTCGAGGTCACCATCGGCCCGTGCTACAAGGAGGCACGCGAACAGCGTCATGAGTTCATGACGGTGGAGCACCTCCTGCTCGCGCTGCTCGACAACGCGTCGGCGATCGCCGTGCTGCGCGCCTGCGGCGTCGACACGGCCAAGCTCGCCCGCGACCTCCGTTCGATCATCACCGAAACCGTTCCGGTGCTGCCGCCGAACGACGAGCGCGACACGCAGCCGACGCTCGGCTTCCAGCGCGTGTTGCAGCGCGCCGTCTACCACGTGCAGTCGTCGGGCAGGAAGGAAGTCACGGGCGCCAACGTGCTCGTCGCGATCTTCGGCGAGAAGGATTCGCACGCCGTCTACTTCCTCGGCCAGCAGGAAGTGTCGCGCCTCGACGTCGTCAACTACATCTCGCACGGCATCGCCAAGATTGGCCACGAATCAGGTGGTTCGCAGCCCGCGAGCGGCGAGGGCGGCCGCGACGCCGAAGGTGGCGAGGAAGCGCGCGGCAACCCGCTCGCCGAGTTCGCCAACAACCTCAACGAACTCGCGCGCCAGGGCAAGATCGACCCGTTGATCGGCCGCAACGAGGAGATCGAGCGCACGATCCAGGTGCTGTGCCGCCGGCGCAAGAACAATCCGCTCTACGTCGGCGAGGCCGGCGTCGGCAAGACCGCGCTCGCCGAAGGCTTGGCCAAGCGAATCGTCGAGGGCGACGTGCCCGAGGTGCTCGCGCACTGCACGATCTGGGCGCTTGACCTCGGCGCGCTCGTCGCCGGCACCAAGTACCGCGGCGATTTCGAGAAGCGCCTCAAGGGCGTGATCGGGCAGCTCAAGAAGGAGCCGGGCGCGATCCTGTTCATCGACGAAATCCACACGATCATCGGCGCCGGTTCCGCCTCGGGCGGCACCATGGACGCGTCCAACCTGATCAAGCCCGTGCTCGCGAGCGGCGAGCTGCGTTGCATCGGCTCGACCACGTTCCAGGAATACCGCGGCGTGTTCGAGAAGGATCGCGCGCTCGCGCGGCGCTTCCAGAAGATCGACGTCGTGGAGCCTTCGATCGCCGACAGCGTCGAGATCCTCAAGGGCCTCAAGACGCGCTTCGAGGAGCACCACAAGGTCGAGTACACCAACGACGCGCTGAGGGCGGCGGTGGACCTGTCGGTCAAGCACATCGCCGACCGACTGCTGCCGGACAAGGCGATCGACGTGATCGACGAGGCCGGCGCGCGCCAGCACCTGCTGCCCGAGAAGGACCGCAGCGGGCTCGTCGACGTGCCCGATATCGAGTTCATCGTCGCGCGCATGGCACGCATCCCGCCCAAGCAGGTGTCCGCGTCCGACCGCGACGTGCTGCGCAACCTCGACCGCAACCTCAAGATGGTCGTGTTCGGCCAGGACGAGGCGATCGACAAGCTCGCCGCCTCGATCAAGATGGCGCGCTCGGGCCTCGGCAACCCGGCCAAGCCGATCGGCTGCTTCCTGCTGACCGGCCCGACCGGCGTCGGCAAGACCGAGGTCACGCGCCAGCTCGCGATGCAGCTCGGCATCGAGCTGGTGCGCTTCGACATGTCCGAATACATGGAAGCCCATTCCGTGTCGCGCCTGATCGGTGCGCCCCCGGGTTATGTCGGCTTCGACCAGGGCGGCCTGCTGACCGAGCAGATCGTCAAGCATCCGCACTGCGTGCTGCTGCTCGACGAGATCGAGAAGGCGCATCCGGACGTCTACAACGTGCTGTTGCAGATCATGGATCGCGGCGCATTGACCGACACCAATGGGCGCGAGGCGAACTTCAAGAACGTGATCGTCGTGATGACGACGAATATCGGCGCGCAGCAGGCATCGCGCCGCACGATCGGCTTCGTCGACCAGAACCACACGACGGACGCGATGGAAGCGCTCAAGCGCGCGTTCACGCCGGAGTTCCGCAACCGCCTCGACGCGATCGTGCAGTTCAACTCGCTGGATTTCGAGCACATCCTGCGCGTCGTCGACAAGTTCCTCATCGAGCTCGAGACGCAGTTGCAGGAGAAGCACGTCGTGCTGCACGTCGACGCCGACGCGCGGCGCTGGCTCGCCGAGCACGGCTTCGACCCGCAGATGGGCGCACGCCCGATGGCGCGCGTGATCCAGGAGAACGTCAAGCGCCTGCTCGCCGACGAACTGCTGTTCGGCAAGCTCGCCGAGGGCGGCAAGGTGCTGCTGTCGGTCAAGGACGGCAAGCTCGCGGTCGATTGCGAGGCCGCGGAGAAGCTGCCCGCGGTAGTGGAGTAGGGCATCGTTCGTTCATGAACCGCAAAAGGCCGCGCAGTGCGCGGCCTTTTCGTTTCTTCGATCCGGTTGCACGGACCATGCCGGGTTCCACTCGCCACGGTCCGCCCCACGGTCGTCGTTCCCGCGAAATCGGGCTGTGCTCATGGCGAGAGCAAGATCAAATTGAATTCCCGCTTTCGCGGGAATGACGTCGGTGTGCCCGGGCGAGCGGACACGCTTTGCCCGGCCATGCCGATGGCTGATCCGCTGCGTGGACGGGTGGCGGCCTGCACATGACGCTGGCCGGATGAGCGGGAGCCGAGCTGAAGCAGGGGATCAACGCCAACCCCATGTCCCGAATGAGCGCACGCTGCGCTCACTTCATGCGGTAGGTGATGCGGCCCTTGGTGAGGTCGTACGGGGTCATCTCGACCTTGACCTTGTCACCGGTGAGGATGCGGATGTAGTTCTTGCGCATGCGGCCGGAGATATGCGCGGTCACCACGTGGCCGTTCTCGAGCTTCACGCGGAACATCGTGTTCGGAAGGGTCTCGAGGATCGAGCCTTCCATTTCGATGACGTCGTCTTTGGACATTGTTTCCCGATATGCCCGGGCGTCAGGCCCGGAAAGGCGCGCGATTCTGCCACGATCGGGCGGCTGCGGGAAGCGAAAATGTCCGCAATATGCGTGTTCGAGCGGTTTCAGCATGCCAGATCGGAGGGTTGCAGCGGCCTGAAGCGCTCGCGCCAGGGTCCGTCGAGGCCCGGTCGGGCGGTCAGCGCGGCGACGGCGGCACAGAAGTCCGCTCGCGCCATTTCGCGCGCGCCGAGAGTGAACAGGTGATCGGATGCGACCTGCGCGTCGAGGAGTGGCCAGCCCCAGTCGTGCATTGCGCGGCACAGAGCGAGCAGGGCCACCTTCGAGCCGTTCGTAGCCGCGCTGAACATCGATTCACCGAAGAACATCCGGCCGATCGCCACGCCGTAGATGCCGCCGACAAGGCGATCGCCGTCCCATGCCTCCACCGAATGCGCGTGGCCGAGCGCATGCAACTCGCCGTATGCGGCGAGCATGTCGTCGGTGATCCACGTGCCGTGCTCGCGTCGGCGCGGCGCCGCGCAGGCGCGCATGACGGCAGCGAACGCCGTGTCCGCGCGGATGTGCCAGCTGCACGTGCGCAGCCACCGCGCGAGCCGACGTGGCACGTGGATCGATCCCGTGTCGAAGACCGTGCGCATCGACGGCGACCACCAGAGGATCGGCTGGCCGTCCGAATACCATGGAAAGATGCCCTGGCGATAAGCCGACAGCAGCCGCGCCGGCGAGAGGTCGCCGCCCGCCGCGAGCAGCCCGTCGGGTTCGTCGAGCGCGCGGCTGACGGGTGGAAACACCGTGGTGCCTGCAGGCAGCCAGTGGATTCTCATTTCGCCCAGCCGGTGAGCGAGGCCGAGGCGGGCACCGTGGACGCTTCCTGCAGGCTCATATGGCTCGAATGTACATCCGCGACGACCGCAGGTTGCGCCGCTTTAATCTTCCACGCGCGCAGCCGCATACGGCGAGTGCGCGAGGAGGTCGCCGCGGTATTCCTCGAGCGCGTGCGCTTCGCGTCGCAGCGCGGCGGCGATCGCCGCGCGGAAGCGCGGTTCGGCGATCCAGTGGAACGAGCGCGTGCGCGTCGGCAGGAAGCCTCGCGCTAGCTTGTGCTCGCCCTGCGCACCGGGCTCGAACACGTGCAGTCCTTCGCGCAGGCAATACTCGATGCCCTGGTAGTAGCAGGCTTCGAAATGCAGTCCCGCGACCGATTCGCGACAGCCCCAATAGCGTCCGTACAGGGTGTCGCCGCCACGCAGCATCAGGCTGCCGGCGACGGTTTCGCCGCCACGGCGGCACAGCACGGCCACCACGTTGCGCGGCATCGTCGCCCCGAGATGGCGGAAGAACGCGAGGGTGAGGGCAGGGTAGTTGCCTTTCTCCTCGAATGTCGCGAGATAGAAATCGTGCAGCATCTGCCATTCGTGCCCGTCGAGTTCGTCGCCGTGGCGGATGTCGCAGTGTATGCCGGCGCGTGCGACGCGCGCGCGTTCCTGGCGGATGTTCTTGCGCTTCCTGTGGGTGAGCGCGTCGAGGAAGTCGTCGAAGTCGCGCCAGGCAGCCCCGTCGGCGACTGGCGGGTTGCGCCAGTGGAATTGCCAGTCGAACCGCGGCAGCCATGCGCCGCCGGCGAACGCCTGCGCATCGGCGGGCGAAGCGAAATTGAGATGGGCGGACGACAGGTCGAGCCGTTCGGCCTCGTCGCGGATCGCCTCCAGCAGCGTGCGTCGCAGCGCATTTGCGCCGGTGCCCCTGCCGCCGAGCAGGCGTGAACCGCCGACCGGGGAATAAGGCACCGCGCACAGCAGCTTCGGGTAATACGCGAAGCCGTGGCTCGCATACGCATGCGCCCAGCTCCAGTCGAACACGAACTCGCCGTGAGAGTCGTACTTGAGGTAGAGCGGCGCCGCCGCGACGAGCCGATCGCCTTCGTACAGGCCGAGGTGATGCGGCTGCCAGCCGTTGTGCACGGTCGCGCAGCCGTGTTCCTCGAGTCCGGAAAGGAACGCATGCGCGAGGAACGGGCTGTCGTCGCCGCGCAGCGCATCCCACTGCGCAGCGGGAATGTCCCGCAGCCGGCCATGGAAGCGCACTTTCATCGTTGGGGCGAAGGCGAGACGGTCCGGAGGGAAGGCGAAAGCTGAAACATGGAGCACACGGGACACACGAAGGAAAAATCTTCGGATTTGCTTGTTGCCTTCTCCGAGTGCTCCGAGTGATCCGTGTTTCAGGGGCTTTTCAGGTCAGCCCTTGTCGAGATACTTCTCGGCGTCGAGGGCGGCCATGCAGCCGAAGCCGGCCGAGGTGACCGCCTGCCGATAGACCTGGTCGGCGACATCGCCCGCAGCGAACACGCCCGGCACGCTGGTCGCGGTCGCGCCGCCCTCGAGGCCGGTGCGGATCACGATGTAGCCGTTCTTCATCTCGAGCTGGCCGTCGAAGATCGAGGTGTTCGGCGTGTGGCCGATCGCGATGAAGGCGCCGCTGACCGCGACCTCGCGCTTGCTGTCGTCGAGGGTGCTGCGCAGGCGCAGGCCGGTGACGCCGGCGCCGTCGCCGAGCACTTCATCGACGGCGTGGTTCCAGACGATCTCGACCTTGCCCGCGCGTTCCTTCTCGAACAGCTTGTCCTGCATGATCTTCTCGGCGCGCAGCTTGTCGCGGCGGTGCACGAGGGTGACCTTGCGGCAGATGTTGGAGAGGTAGAGCGCCTCCTCGACCGCGGTGTTGCCGCCGCCGACGACGGCGACGTCGTGGTCGCGGAAGAAGAAGCCGTCGCAGGTCGCGCAGGCGGATACGCCCTTGCCCTTGTAGTGCTCCTCCGAGCGGATGCCGAGGTACTTCGCGGTCGCGCCGGTCGCGATGATGAGCGCATCGCAGGTGTACTCGCCGGCATCGCCCTTGAGGCGGAACGGCCGCTGCGTGAGGTCTGTGCTGTGGATGTGGTCGAACACCATCTCGGTGTTGAAGCGCTCCGCATGCTCGGCCATGCGCCGCATGAGGTCCGGGCCCTGCAGGCCTTCGACATCGCCGGGCCAGTTGTCGACGTCGGTCGTCGTCATGAGCTGACCGCCCTGGGCGAGGCCGGTGATGAGGGTCGGCTTGAGGTTCGCGCGTGCGGCGTACACCGCAGCGGTATAGCCGGCCGGGCCGGAACCGAGAATGATCAGTCGCGAGTGCTTGGCAGTGCTCATGTATAATCCGGGCCGCTTTCGAGGCGACCGACTCGTGGCGTTTTCCGTACACCGGCGCATCGATCGATGTGGCCGGCGAATCCGATTCCTCGCTCGTCGAAGCGCCGCTTGCGGCGACCGTCGTGCGGGAGACCGGAGGATGGAGGGAACGCGTGCACGATTCAAGGCGCCCTGCGTCCAACGACTCCGGCAATACTTCTTTCGAGGAACCTGCAATGCGTATCGGTGTGCCTTCGGAAACCAAGACCCTGGAAGGGCGCGTCGCGCTCGTGCCGGCTGCCTGCGCCGATCTCGTGCGCCGCGGCCACGAGGTGTACGTGCAGGCCGGGGCCGGCCTGAAGAGCGGCTACAAGGACGAGGACTACACGCGCGTCGGCGTCAAGATCGCCGCGAACGCGAAGAAGCTGTACGAGGTGGGTGAACTCATCGTCAAGGTGAAGGAACCGATCGCGGGCGACCTCAAGCTGCTGCGCAAGGACCACCTGCTGTTCTGCTACCTGCACCTCGCACCGGAGCCCAAGCTGACCAAGGCGCTGCTCGACATCGGCCTCACCGGCGTCGCATTCGAGAGCGTGCAGGAAGACGACGGCTCGCTGCCGCTGCTCGCGCCGATGTCGATCATCGCCGGCCGCATCGCGACGCAGATCGGCACGCACCTGCTGCACCAGCCGGCCGGCGGCAAGGGCAAGCTGCTCGGTCGGCGGCCTGCCGTCGACCGAGCGCGGCAAGGTCGTCGTGCTCGGCGCCGGCGCCGCGGGCGGCAATTCCGCCGCGCTCGCCGCCGCGATGGGCGCGAACGTCGTCGTGTTCGACAAGCGCCAGGACCGCCTCGCGCAGATGATGGCGCTCGGCAGCAACGTGACCGCGCTCTATCCGTACGAGGAATACGTCGCGCGCGAAGTGCGCGACGCCGACCTCGTCATCGGCGCCGTGCTGATCCCCAGCGCGAAGGCGCCGCACGTCGTCACGCGCAAGATGGTGAAGTCGATGGAGCCGGGCTCGGTGCTCGTCGACATCTCGATCGACCAGGGTGGCTGCTTCGAGACGTCCAAGCCGACGACCTACGCCGAACCGACCTACCAGGTGGACGGCGTCACCCACTTCTGCGTGACGAACATGCCCGGCGCCGTGCCGCAGACCTCCTCGCAGGCGATCTGCGCGGCGATCCTGCCGTACGTGCAGCGCCTCGCCTCGGACAAGAACTGGAAGAAGTTCGAACCGCTCAAGCGCGGCATCAACGTCGAGGGCGGCAAGATCGTCCATCCGGCGCTGAAGGGCTGAGAGGCTTGCATCCCGCGCGGGCGCTCGTCCCGCGCGGGAGGCTGGTCACTGAATTTCCAGTCAATACAGTGGCCTGTCAGAGAAACTTCAGGTAGATTCTCCCGGTGGCGCGTCCAATCAAATCCGCTAAACCGGCCCCGCAGCTCGACGAGCATTGGCACAAGCGCCTGCGCGAAGCAGGCTTCCTGCTGCTGCTGCCGTTCGCGATCTACCTGTTCGCCTGCCTCGCGAGCTACAGCCCGAACGATCCCGGCTGGTCGCATGCGGGCGACCCCGCGCGCGGCATCCACAATTTCGGCGGCGCCTTCGGCGCCTGGATCGCCGATCTGGTGTTCTATCTGATCGGCGTGGTCGCCTATGCGTTCCCGCTGCTGCTGCTCGTCGTCGGCTGGGTCGTCCTGCGCGGCGCGGTGCGCGAGGAACGCTCGCCGCTCGAGCCGACCCTGCGCCTGATCGGGTTCGTCTCGTTCTTCGTCGCCGCTCCCGGCCTCGCGTTCCTCCAGGGGGCCGGGCCGAGCGTGCTGCCGTCGGGCCGTGGCGGCATCCTCGGCCACCTCGTCGGCGGCAGCCTCGTCGGCAGTTTCGGCCCGCTCGGCGCGGGCCTGTTCCTGCTCGCCTTGCTGCTCATCGCGATCACGCTCGCGACCGGGCTCTCCTGGTTCAAGCTCATGGACGCGATCGGTCGCTTCCTCCTCGGCGCGGGCGCCGGCGTCGCCGATCGCATGAAGCGGGCCGAGGACTGGAACGCCGCACGCGAGGCGCGTGCCGAACGCGAGGTCGTGCGCAAGATCGAAACGGTCAAGCAGGCCAAGCGCGAGCCGATCCGCATCGAGCCGGTCGTCGCACCGATCGAAAAGAGCGAACGCGCGCAGCGCGAAACGCAGATCCCGCTGTTCTCGGGCGCGGCTGACTCGGGCCAGCTGCCGCCGCTGTCGCTGCTGGACGAGCCGCGCCAGCAGGTCAAGGGTTATTCGGAGGAGACGCTCGAGGCGCTGTCGCGCCAGGTCGAGCTCAAGCTCAAGGATTTCCGCATCGAGGCGCAGGTCGTCGGCGTGTTTCCGGGACCCGTCATCACGCGCTTCGAGATGCAGCCAGCGCCCGGCATCAAGGGCAGCCAGATCTCCACGCTCGACAAGGACATCGCGCGCGGCCTTTCGGTGACGAGCGTGCGCGTGGTCGACGTGATCCCGGGCAAGTCGGTGATCGGCCTCGAGATCCCGAATGCGAACCGCGAGATCGTCTACCTTTCCGAGATCCTGCGCTCGGACAAGTACGACGCGCTGAAGTCGCCGCTCGCGCTCGCGCTCGGCAAGGACATCGGCGGCAAGCCGGTCGTCGTCGACCTCGCCAAGATGCCGCACCTGCTCGTCGCCGGCACGACCGGTTCGGGCAAGTCGGTCGCGGTCAACGCGATGGTGCTGAGCCTCCTGTACAAGTCGAGCGCGAAGGACGTGCGCCTGATCATGATCGACCCGAAGATGCTGGAGCTCTCGGTCTACCAGGGCATCCCGCACCTGCTCGCGCCGGTCGTCACCGACATGAAGGAGGCCGCCAACGCGCTGCGCTGGTGCGTCGCCGAGATGGAACGACGCTACAAGCTGATGTCCGCGGTCGGCGTGCGCAACCTCGCCGGCTTCAACAAGAAGGTCAAGGACGCCGACGACGCCGGCCACCCGTTGCTCGATCCGCTGTTCCGGCCCGATGCGTCGCAACCCTCGCGCGTGGCCGAGCCGCTGCAGCCACTGCCGTACATCGTCGTCATCATCGACGAGTTCGCCGACATGATGATGATCGTCGGCAAGAAGGTCGAGGAACTCATCGCGCGCCTCGCGCAGAAGGCGCGCGCCGCCGGCGTGCACCTCGTGCTCGCCACGCAGCGTCCGTCGGTCGACGTCATCACCGGCCTGATCAAGGCGAACATTCCCACCCGCATCGCGTTCCAGGTGTCGAGCAAGATCGATTCGCGCACGATCCTCGACCAGTCCGGCGCGGAAACGCTGCTAGGCCACGGCGACATGCTCTACCTGCCGCCCGGCACCGCGATGCCCGAGCGGGTCCACGGCGCCTTCGTCGACGACCACGAAGTGCACAAGGTCGTCGACTGGCTGCGCCAGCAGGGCGAGCCCGACTACATCGAGGGCGTGCTCGAGGAAGTGCAGTCGCTCGGCAACGGCCAGGTCATCAGCGAGACCGGCCTGCCGCAGGACGCCGGCGACGGCGAAGGCGGCGAGGACGCACAGCTCTACGACAAGGCGGTCGCAATCGTGACCAAGACGCGCCGCGCGTCGATCTCCGGCGTGCAGCGCCACCTGCGCATCGGCTACAACCGCGCTGCGCGCCTGATCGAGCAGATGGAACGCGACGGCGTCGTCAGCGCGCCCGAGCACAATGGCAACCGTACCGTGCTCGCGCCGCCGCCGCCGGGCGACTGAGCCGGCTCCGATTCATCGATCGCGCGCATAATCGCGCGCCGTGATCCACCGACGACGACTTCCATGCGCCTGATCGCCGCCCTCGCAGCCCTCACCCTGGCCACCCACGCCGGCGCCGCCGACAGTGCGCGCGCGCGCATGGAGGCGTTCTCCAGGGACCTGCACGCGGTGAGCGGCCGCTTCAGCCAGTCCGTCACCGATGCCAATGGCCATCGTGGTGACGAATCACGCGGCACGCTCGCGCTCGAAGCGCCGCGCCAGTTCCGCTGGGAGACCATCGCGCCCTACCAGCAGACGATCGTCGCCGACGGCGCCAAGGTGTGGGTCTACGAACCCGATCTCGAGCAGGTGTCCGTGCGCAACCAGAGCGCGGCCGAAGCGCACAGTCCCCTCACCGTGCTGACCGACCTCTCGCAGCTCGACAGCCAGTTCACCGCGTCCGAAGCCGGCGAGCGCGATGGCCTCGCGTGGTTGCGCCTGGCCTCGAAGGCGAAGGAGCCGGACTTCGAATACGCCGAACTCGGCTTCGACGCGACCGCTTTGCAACGCATGCGCTTCAAGGACCAGCTCGGCAACGTCACCGAGATCCGCTTCTCCGATTGGAAGCGCAACCCCGCCCTGCCTGCAGGCACGTTCCGCTTCACGCCGCCCGAAGGCGTCGACGTCGTCGGCGACGTCAAGCCCGATGCCGAAGTGATGCCGTTGCGCGACTGACGTGACAGGCATCACCCGCGATCCTTGACGACTGCGCCTGCCGCGCCGCCGTGCGCATCGCGATGATTCTTCCGCACCGATGCGGTGCGGAGGAGATCGCCATGAACCAGGGCCTGCTTTCGAATCTGTCGCCGGCGCAGCGCGAGACGCTCGTCAAGCTGTTGCCGTATGGGCTCGTCCTCGGCATCGCGTGGCTCGCCGCGCGCGGCGTGAGGAAGTTCGCCTGGTCGATGTTTGGCCTGTACTGGGCAATCCACTGGATGCACCCGTGGCGCCTGTTCCACTGAGCGAGCCCAATCACCGACGCAGCCGGCGGACGGAATCCACCAGGGCAATCACCGTGGCCTGTTACGATAGACGGCGCAGGCCGCGGCGATGTGCCCGGTGATCCGCACGGAACGAGCATGACGCACGACGCACGCGCACTGATCGAAACCTACTACGCGGCCTTCAACCGCGCCGACTGGCACGCGATGCTCGATTGCCTCACCGGCGATGTCGTGCACGACCCCAACCAAGGTACGCGCGAATACGGCCGTGAAGCGTTCCGCGCGTTCCTCGCGCGCATGGACCGCTGTTACGAGGAACGGCTGCACGACATCGTCGTGCTCGCCGCCGGCGACGGCACGCGTGCCGCGGCCGAATACGTCGTGCACGGCCGCTACAAGGCGACCGACGAAGGCCTGCCGCCTGCGCGCGACCAGCGCTACATGCTCCCTGGCGGCGCGTTCTTCGATCTGCGCGATGGCCGTATCGCCCGCGTGACCAACTATTACAACCTGCACGACTGGCTGCGCCAAGTCGGCGCCTGATCCACGACGATGACGCGCGGCGCAGGGTGGAACGCAGCGTACGCCGCATGCCGCCGCGCGACGCACGCAACCGGGAGTCCCACGGTGGACTCGCCGCGCGGCTGGAATGCTCCACTCGAAAGTGCGGCCATGGATGGCCGCTCTGGACACCATGACCCGATCGCAAACACATCCGACGCACCCCGCCAGTGAGCCGCGTTCAAGGACGAACGCACTCATCATCGGCGCTGGGCCGGCGGGGTTGATGGCGGCCGAAACCGCACGCGCCGCCGGCGCCGAGGTCGACGTCTACGATCGCATGGGCTCGGTTGGCCGCAAGTTCCTCATCGCAGGCAAGGGCGGTCTCAACCTGACCCATTCCGATCCGTTCGAGCGATTCGTGTCGCGCTATCGCGAGCGCGCCGGCGAGGTGCGCGCGTGGCTCGAAACGTTCGACGCCGATGCGCTGCGTGCATGGGCACGGGGACTCGGCGTCGAGACCTTCGTCGGCACCTCGGGCCGCGTGTTCCCGCTCGACCTCAAGGCGGCGCCGCTGCTGCGTGGCTGGGTGCGGCGCCTGCGCGCGGCCGGCGTGCGCTTCCACGTCAACCATGAGTGGCTCGGTTGGGACGAACACGGCGCCCTGCGCTTCGCCACCGGGCACGGCGAACGGACGGTCCCGGCCGATGCGGTCGTGCTCGCCTGCGGCGGCGGCAGTTGGCCGGTGCTCGGTTCCGACGGTCGCTGGGTAGCGCCGCTCGCCGGACGTGGTGTCGCGATCGCGCCGCTGCAGCCGTCGAACTGCGGCTTCGACGTCGCCTGGAGTACGCATTTCGCCGCGCGCCATCCGGGTGAGCCGGTCAAGCCCGTCGTGCTCGAATTCGAAGACGCCGCGGGCGCCACGCATCGGCGCCAGGGCGAGTTCGTGGTGAGTTCGCACGGCATCGAAGGCAGCCTCGTCTATGCCTACAGCGGGTTGCTGCGCGAGATGATCGCCGCGCGCGGCCACGCGACGATCCGCCTCGATCTCGCGCCCGGCCGAGACGTCGAACGCCTCGCGCGCGACCTCGCGCGTCCGCGCGGGCGCCGCTCGGTCGGCGAGCACCTGCGCCGCGCCGCCGGCATAGACGGCGTCAAGGCAGGTTTGCTCTACGAAGTGCTCGGCAAGGACGGCCTCGGCGACGCGGCGACCGTCGCGACGACGCTCAAGGCGCTGCCGCTGACGCTGCTCCGCACGCGGCCGCTCGAGGAAGCGATCAGTACGGCCGGCGGCGTGCGCTTCGACGCGCTCGACGCGCGGCTCATGCTGCGCGAACTCCCGGGCGTGTTCTGCGCGGGCGAGATGATCGATTGGGAAGCGCCGACCGGCGGCTACCTGCTGACCGCGTGCTTCGCGAGCGGCCGCATCGCGGGCGCCGCGGCCGCGGACTGGTGCTCGCGCGCGAGCGGCGATACCGTTCCGGCATGAGCGGAATCGAAATCCGGGCCCTCGCCGGTCCCGACGTCGCGCGCTACCTCGATGCGGTCGCTGCACTGCGCATCGCCGTGTTCCGCGACTGGCCGTACCTCTACGAAGGCGACCTCGACTACGAGGCGAAATATCTCGCTGCCTACGCGAAGTCGCCCGAGAGCGTATTCGTGCTCGCCTTCGACGGCGCATGCGTGATCGGCGCATCGACCGGCATTCCGCTCGAGCACGAGACGGCCACGTTCGTCGAGCCGTTCATCGCACGCGGGATCCCCGGCGCGGACGTGTTCTATTTCGGCGAGTCCGTGCTGCTGCCGCAATTCCGCGGTCGCGGCCTCGGCCACCGCTTCTTCGATGAACGCGAACGGCACGCCCGGCAGCTCGGGCGCTTCCGCATGACCGCGTTCTGCGCGGTCGAGCGTGACGCGGACGATCCGCGTTGCCCGCCCGGCCATCGCAGCAACGACGCATTCTGGAGCAAGCGCGGCTACCGGCGCCAAGACGACATGTTCTGCCGGCTCGACTGGCCCGAAGTCGGCGCGGCCGAGGCGAGTCCGCACGCGCTCCGTTTCTGGCTGCGACCGCTGGAGTCCGCGTGATCGTGCGGGTCGCGGTCGCGCAGTACGCGATCGGCGAGCCGGCCGATTTCGCGGCGTTCGCGACGCGCGTGGCGGAGCATGTCGATGTTGCCGCGCGCGCCGGCGCACAGTGCGTCGTCCTGCCCGAGTACCTCGCGCTCGAAGCGGCGGCCGCACAGGCCGGCGAGGTTCGCGCCGACTTCGTACGCTCGCTCGACGCGCTGCAGGGCGTGCGCGCCGACTACGAAGCGCTCGCGCGCGAACTCGCGCGTCGCCATTCGATCTACCTGGTGGCGGGCACGTTCCTGGTCGCGCGCGGCGACGGCCGCTATCGCAACCGCGCCTGGCTCGCGACGCCCGAAGGCACGCTCGCGTTCCAGGACAAGCTCACCCTGACCGGGTTCGAACGCGCGAGTGGCGTGATCGAGCCCGGTGACGCGCTCAAGGTGTTCGAAACCGCGTTCGGCCGCGTCGCGATCGACGTCTGCTACGACATCGAGTTCCCGCTGTACGCGCGCGCGCAGGCCGAGGCCGGCGCGACGCTGATTCTTGTCCCCAGTTGCACCGACACCGAAGCCGGCGCGAACCGCGTGCGCATCGGCTGCCAGGCACGCGCGCTGGAAAACCAGGTGTTCGTCGCGTGTGCGGTCACCGCCGGCATCGCAGACTGGAGCCCGGCGCTCGATCGCAATACCGGCAGCGCCGCGATCTACACGCCGGTGGATCATGGTTTCCCGCCCGACGGCATCGCTGCGGCAGCGCCCGAAGGCAGCGAATGGTCCCTCGCCGACGTCGACCTCGGCGCACTCGCCGAGGCGCGCCGCGAAGGCCAGGTCGCGAATGCCGCCGACTGGCCCGCGCAGGAGCGACCCGCGCTCGCTCGCGCGCGCGTCGAACGCGCCTGAGTCAGCCGACCAGCCAGAGCGACGAGCCCGCGAGTGCGCCACCGATGAACGTCGCCGCGAGCACGTCGCTCGGGTAATGCACGCCCAGCACGACGCGTGACATCGCGACGAGGATCGCGAACGGCAGCAGCAGTGGCGCGAGCCACGGGAAGTACGCCAAGGCGATCGAAGTGAAGCCTACGGCGTGCAGCGTGTGGCCCGAGGGAAAGCTGAACTCGTCGAGCGGCGCGATGTAGGGCGTGATGTCCGCGTGCGTGCGGAACGGACGCGGTCGGCGCGTCCAGCGCTTGAGCGTGCGATAGAGCAGGGCCGCGACGATGCCGACGCCGGCCATGTGCACGGCAGCCTGTACGCCGCGTCGACCGCCGAACACGGCCAGCGCGAGCATGAGAGCGTACCAGAACACGCCGTCGCCGAGCCGGCTGACGAGGCGGAATACGCGCGTCAGTGCGCGGCGCGCGCCCCAGCGGTTCATCGCCAGGCACAGCCGGCGTTCGCTGCAGTCCCCGATGCGCTGCCAGGTGGTCACGCGGCGCTCCTCCTGTCGAGGTCGCCGAGCAGCGCGGCGAACTGTCCGGCGACGCGGGAAGGGCTCAGTGTCGCCACGCTCGGCGCGCCGCTTCACGCACGCGGCCCGCGCCGGCTCGCGATGCCGCGACCCGCGCAGCGACGGCGACCGAGGCGGCGATAAAGCCGTCATCGTCGGCGACCGCGACGCGTGCGCCGGCGAGCGTGTCGCGCAGGTGTTCGCGCGCGGCGCCATAGTCGAACGCGACGACGGGCACGCCGCTCGCGAGTGCCTCCAGCGTCACGTTGCCGAAGGTTTCCGTGCGGCTCGGGAACAGGAACACGTCGCCGCTCGCGTAATGACGCGCAAGGTCTTCGCCACGGCGCATGCCGGCGAAGATGATGCCAGGGTGCTGCGCGGCGAGCGGGGCGCGCGCCGGGCCGTCGCCGACGATGATGAAGCGCGCCCCTCGATGGGCGGCGCGGATCGCTTCGAACGCGCGAATCGCGAGACCGAGGTTCTTCTCCGTTGCGAGGCGCCCGACGTGGATGACGGCGAGCTCGTCGGCAGCGAGGCCCCACTCCGCGCGCAGCACGGCATCGCGCCGGCGCGGATGGAACAGGCTCGTATCGACCGCGCGGCGCAGCAGGCGCACGTTGCGGAAACCGGCCGAGCCGAGGAATCGGACCAGTTCGGCGGTCGGTACCAGCGTCGCCGCGGCGCGATTGTGGAACCGACGCAGGTACGCGAACACGATCGGTGCAAGCGGGCCGAGACCGTAGTGGTTCGCGAACTCGTCGAAGCGCGTGTGGAAACCCGTGCACACGGGTACACCCAGGCGGGCCGCGGCGCGGAGCGCGGACCAGCCGAGCGGGCCTTCGGTCGCTACATAGAGCGCGTCCGGCCGCCGTTCGGACCAATGGAGATGGAGACGGCGAAGCGCAGGCAGGCCGAAGCGCAGTCCCGGATAGCGAGGCAGGGTAGCCCCCGGCAGGAGCAACTGCCGCAATCGCGTGCACTCGCCCGCATCGGCGGGCTGGCGCGGTCGCACGAGTTCGACGTCGTGCCCGAGTGCGACCAGGCCGAAGGCGAGGGACTGCACCGTCAGCGCGACCCCATTGATCTCGGGCGGCCAGGTTTCAGTGACGACGGCAACGCGCATCGGGAAATCCACATCGGCCATGCGGCAAGGTTCGCGCGTGCGTTTGAAGCGCGTATTGCGATGCCATGGCGGATCGATGACGCCGCCGCCGTTGTAACATCACTGTCACATGAACCGCCTAGCGTAGGCGCATGCCGGGAAATCCAGTGACGTGCGACGCGCTCTCGACGTCCGATACCGGACGC
This sequence comes from Dokdonella sp., assembly GCF_051958935.1. Taxonomy (GTDB): domain Bacteria; phylum Pseudomonadota; class Gammaproteobacteria; order Xanthomonadales; family Rhodanobacteraceae; genus Dokdonella_A. Next base: position 30,056 of record NZ_JBQCFP010000081.1, read on the forward strand.
GCGTCGTGGCGCCGTCGTGACCGGCGCGGCCGCGTGCAGCGCCTGTTCGTCGCCGCCGGCGCTTCGTTCGTGCTCCTCGGCATGCTCGCGATCCCGGTCTATCTGGTTGCGGCGCTCGCCGTCTCGCACGCGCCGGCCGCGGTCGACTGGCCGCATCTGGGCGTGTTGTTCGCGGACAGCCTGCGTGCGACCGCCTGCGCGACCGCTGTCGCGCTGCCGCTCGGTTTGGCGACCGCGATTTTCTGTGCGCATTTCTGCGCGCCGGCTCTGCGTGCGTGGCTCAAGCCCGCACTGGAGATGCTCGAGGTGGTGCCGACGGTCATCCTCGGGCTCATGGCCGCGGTCTCGTTCGCACCGTGGCTCGAACGGCATGTCGCGACCGTTCTCGCGCTCGCGGTGGCCCTGCCGACGCTGCTGCTCGCGGCCGGTTTCGCTTTCGGGCGGACGTCCAGGGGCGACGGCTGGCTGCCGTTGTCGACGCTGCCGCTGTCGTGCGCGGCGGTCGCGTTCGGCCTGTGGTTCGCGTCGCGAACGGCGTCGCCCCTGATCGTCCCTGCCAGTCCGTGGAACGCGACCCTGGTCGGTCTCGCCCTCGGCGTCGCCGCGGTGCCGCTCGTCTTCACGGTCGCCGAAGATGCGTTGTTCCTCGTGCCCCGCGAGCACACACAGGCGGCATTCGCCCTCGGTGCGACGCGCTGGCAGGCACTCGCGACCGTGGTGTTGCCGGCGGCCGGCAGCGGCCTCATCGCCGCGGCCCTGCTCGGTGCCGCGCGATGCCTCGGCGAAACGATGATCGTGCTCATGGCGAGCGGCAACACCGCGATCGGCGGCTTCGATCCGCTGGTCGGCCTGCGCTCGCTCGGCGCCGAGATCGCGCTCGGCATGCCCGATGCCGCGCCGGCGGGCACGATCTGGCGCGACCTGCTGGTCGCCACGCTCGCGCTGCTCGCCTCCACGATGGTGCTCAGCCTTGCCGCAGGGTTCGTTCGCGCGCGTCTGCGGCGCCGGTTGCATCGCGGTGTAGCCGCATGAGCGACACGCGCGGCGCGGCGGCGGTCACGTGGTTGCTCGGCGGCCTCGTCGGCGCGTGCATTGCGACGATGCTCGGCCTGCTGCTGTTCACGCTCGGCAGCGGGCTCGCGGCGTTCGCGCCCGCAGCGATCGAGCGCATCGCGCTCGCCGACGGCAGTTTCCGGCTCGGCGAGGTGCTCACCGACGACGGTGACGCACTGCTGCTGCGCACGAGCGAAACGCGGCGCATCGGCGACGGTTACGAGCGGCTTCGCCAGCACGGGATCGTCGCGCGCAGTCAGCCCGCCGACGCCTTCGCGTTCGAAATGGCGGACGGCCGGCGCGTCGTCGGCCGCGGCGACGACACCGCGCTCGAGGCCGCGCTGCGCGAAGCGGGCGAGGGCGACCGTGTGATCGAAGTGCTGCGACCGAACACGCTCGGCGCGGTCGCGCGCGCGAGTGTCCTCGTGCGGCGCATCGCACGCTTCGTCACGACGCCCCCAACCGCCTCCAACCTCTCCGGCGGCGTGCTGCCGGCACTGGTCGGCACGGTCGTCCTCGTGCTGCTCATGAGCGTGCTCGTGATGCCGTTCGGCGTCGCCGCGGCGGTCTACCTGCACGAGCGGCGCGGGATCGGCGCGCGCATCGTGCGCACGGCGATCGATACGCTCGCGGGCGTGCCCGCGATCGTCTACGGCGTGCTCGGTCTCGGCTTGTTCGTGCACGGCATCGGCGCGGGCATCGACCGCGCGTTCTTCGCCGATCGGCTGCCGGTGCCGACCTTCGGTGGCGGCGGCTTGCTGTGGGCGGCGCTCACGCTCGCCTTGCTGACGCTGCCGGTGGTCGTGGTCAGCGTCGAGCAGGGGCTCGCGCGCATTCCGGCGAGCCTGCGCGATGCTTCGCTCGCGCTCGGCGCGACGCGCGAGGAAACCCTTTGGCGCGTGCTGCTGCCGGCTGCGCGCCCGGCGGTGCTGACCGGGCTCGTGCTGGCGATCGCGCGTGCGGCAGGGTCGGTCGCGCCGCTCATGCTGGTCGGCATGGTCAAGCTCGCGCCGGCCTCGCCGCTCGACGGCGAGTTCCCGTACCTGCACCCGTCGCGCCAGTTCATGCACCTCGGTTTCGCGATCTACGACGCCGCGCTCGCGAGCCCCGACGCGATCCGCGGCGTGCCGCGTGCATACGCCTGTGCGATGCTGCTCGCAGCCGTGGTGATCGTGCTCAACCTGTCGGCGATAGTGCTGCGCAATCGCCTGCGCGATCGCTATCGCGCCATGGACCCCTGAACGCATGCCAGTCCACATGACCCGCACCGCCGACAGTGGCGCCAGCAATTCGCCCGGACAGGCGACCGCTGCGGCAACCGCGCTGCAGGCGCGCGCGCTCGGTCTCCGGTACGGCTCGCGGCGCGTGCTCGATGCGGTCGACCTCGACCTGCCGGCGCGGCGCATCACCGCGCTGATCGGGCCGAGCGGCTGCGGCAAGTCGAGCCTGTTGCGCTGCTTCAACCGTCTCAACGACGAGATCGAGGGTACGCGCGTCGAAGGCGAAGTGCGCCTCGGCGGGATCGACGTGTACGGGTCGGACGTACACGTGCATGAAGTGCGCCGACGCGTCGGCATCGTGTTCCAGCGGCCGAACCCGTTCCCGTCGTCGATCCACCACAACGTCGCCTACGGCCTGCGCCTGCTCGGCTTGCGCAACCGCCGCGAGATCCACGACCGCGTGGAGGCGGCACTGAGGGCGGCGGCGTTGTGGGACGAGGTTGCGGACCGCCTCGAGGACGGCGCGCCGGGACTCTCGCTCGGCCAGCAGCAGCGCCTCGTCATCGCACGCGCGATCGCGGTCGAACCCGAGGTGCTCATGCTCGACGAGCCCGCGTCCGCGCTCGACCCGGCGGCCACGTTGCGCTTCGAGGAACTGCTGCATGGACTCGCCGCCCGTTACACACTGCTGCTGGTCACGCACAACATGCAGCAGGCGGCGCGGGTGGCGGATTTCACCGCTTTCATGCATGGCGGCCGGCTGGTCGAGTTCGCCGACACCGGCGCCGTGTTCACGCGTCCGCGCGACCGGCGCACCGAGGCTTTCATCACCGGCCGCTACGGCTGAACGTTCCGCGCGCCCCGCAGTCGCGGCCGCGCATGTTCCATCCTACCGTCACGCTTTTCGCCCTGCCATGGACCGCCTGCATCTCTCGCAGCACATTTCCCGCCAATTCAACGACGAGATCGAGGACCTGCGGCGGCAGGTGCTCGCGATGGGCGGCATCGTCGAAGAGCAGATCGCCGCCGCCACGCGCGTGCTGGCCGCGCAGGAAGCCGCCGAGGGCGGAATCCTCGCGCGCGAACAGCGCATCAATGCGGCCGAACTCGCGATCGACGAGCAGTGCGCGTCGATCCTCGCGCGGCGCCAGCCGGCGGCGTCGGACCTGCGCCTCGTCCTGTGCGTGATGAAGATGCTCGGCGACCTCGAGCGCATCGGCGACGAGGCCAAGCGCATCGCGCGGCTCGGCGAGCGCCTGATCGGCGAGGACGGCGACGGCGACGCCGCTGCGGCGCTCGCCGAACTCGGCCATATCGCGCGCGGGATGCTGCGCGGTGCACTCGATGCGTTCGCGCGACTCGACGAAGCGCTCGCGACCGACGTATTGCAGCGCGACCGCCGCCTCGACGACCGCTTCAATGCGGTGTCGGCGATGCTCGTGGCGCGCATGCAGCATGCGCCCGCACGCATTCCGCTCGAACTCGATCGTCTCTGGTGTGCTCGTTCGTTCGAGCGTGTCGGCGACCGCTGCAAGAACCTGTGCGAGTTCGTGCTCTACCTCGTGCGCGGCAAGGACGTGTGCCATGCGGGTGCCGGCGGGGGCGATGCGTCGCACGCCTGAATCGCCCCTTGTACACGGCGGGCGGCGACGCCATAGCTCAGGCGTGGATACCGCCATCGACATCGGTCTGGCCCGCGTCGACGAGGCAGTGGCGATTGCCGGGCAGTCGCGCGAGTTGATCGAGCACGGCCTGCGCTGGCGCTGGACCCCGCAGCGCCTGCAACGCGCGATCGGCGCGAACGACACGAATGTCGCGGTCGCGCGCCGCGACGGCCGCCTCGCCGGGTTCGGCGTGATGCAGTACCTGGACGAGGAAGCCCACCTGTGCCTGCTCGGCGTGCTGCCGCACTGCCAGCGCCACGGCATCGGTACCCGCCTCGTGCGCTGGCTGGAAGCGGCCGCGCTCGAAGCGGGCATCGGCGTGATCCGCCTCGAGGCGCGCAGGGGCAACGCCGCGGCGCGTGCGTTCTACCGCCGGCTCGGCTACGAAGAGGTCATGCTCAGCGCCGGCTACTACGCGCCGGGCGAGGATGCGGTGCGCCTGGCGAAGGACATCTGGCTCGCCCCGCCGGCGCTGCCACCCGCGTAAGCCGCTCAGGAACGCAGCGCAGCCGAACCCCAGCCGGGCCGCGGTGCGAAGCGCGCGCCGTGTTTCGTCGCGAGCGCTTCCAGGCGTGCCTTCAGCGCGTCCGCGCCGGTGTCGCGCACGTGCTTGATCGGGCCGCCGCGGAACGGCGCGAAGCCGGTACCGAAGATGACGCCGGCATCGAGCAGGTCGGCGTCGTCGACGACGCGATCGTGCAGGCAGGCGACCGCCTCGTTCAGCAGCGGCAGCATGAGGCGATCCTCGAGGTCGTCCGGTGCGACGTAGTTCGGATCGACTTCGGGCTTGTGCGGCTTGCCGTCCTTCCAGACGTAGAAACCCTCGCCGTCCTTCTTTCCGCGCTTGCCGCCCTTGACGAGTTCGTCGAGGCCGGGCGGGATGTCGAGGCCGAGGAACGGGCCGAGTTCGGCACCGACCGACGCCGCGACGTCGAGGCCGACCGTGTCGATGAGTTCGATCGGGCCCATCGGCATGCCGAACTTCTTCGCGGCGCGATCGATGACCGGGCCGGGCACGCCTTCGCTGTAGGCGCGCGCGGCCTCGAGCATGTACGGCATGAGGATGCGGTTGACGAGGAAGCCCGGCGTGCCGGCGACCGGCACCGGCAGTTTGTCGAGCGCCTTGCAGAACGCGACCGCGCGCTTTTCGATCGCCGGATCGAGCTGGTCGTGGCGCACGATTTCCACCAGCGGCATCAGCGCGACCGGATTGAAATAGTGCAGGCCGAGGAAGCGTGCCGGCTGCTGCACGGTCGTGCGCAGTTCGGCGAGCGGGATGCTCGAGGTATTCGTCGCGAGCAGCGCGTCGGCCCTCATCTTCGGCTCGGTGGCGCGGTACAGCGTTTCCTTCGCCTCGGCATTCTCGTAGATCGCCTCGATCGCGAGGTCGGCCTCGGGGATGCCGTTGCCCTCGACATCGGCCTTGAGACGGGCGAGCGCGGGCGCGACGCGTTCGGCGGTCTTGAGCTTCTTCGTGAACAGCTCCTTCGCCCGGTCGAGCGCGGGCTGCACGTACTTCATCTCGCGATCCTGCAAGGTCACGTCGAAGCCGCGCAGCGCGCACCAGGCGGCGATGTCGCCGCCCATGACGCCGGCGCCGACCACGTGTACATGCTTGATGCCATGCTCGGCGCCGCCGGCGAGGCCCTTGAGGCGTTCCTGCAGGAAGAACACGCGGATCAGGTTGTGCGCGGTCGGCGTCGCGGCGAGCCTGGCGACCGCGCGCGCCTCGAGCTTGAGCCGCTGCACGAGGCTCGAACCGCCGCGCCGCCAGGTCTCGATCAGCGCGAACGGCGCGGGGTAGTGTTCCTTGCGTGCCTTCGCGGCAGTCTGTTTGACGAGGATCGGCGCGAGGATCTGGCGTGCCGGCCAGGTGTTGGTCGCCCAAGCGGTCGCGCGTTGCGCGAATGGGCGCCGGCGCGGATGCCGGATCAGTTCCCTGGCCGCCTCGACGAGCAGTTCCGGCGACGTCAGCCCGTCGACGAGGCCGATTGCCTTCGCGTTGTCCGCCGAGGCGCTGCGTCCGGTCAGCATGAGTTCGAGCGCCGCCGGCGCCCCGATCAGGCGCGGCAGGCGCGCCGAGCCGCCCCAGCCGGGGAAGATGCCGAGTTTGACCTCGGGCAGCGCGATGCGCGTGGACGGGTCGCGCGAGGCGATGCGGTAACGGCAGGCGAGCGCGAGCTCGGTGCCGCCGCCCATGCACACGCCATGGATTGCCGCCACGGTCGGGCAGGGCAGCCGCCCCAGGCGCAGGAAGACGCGCTGGCCGTTCTCGAGCGCGTCCTGCACCGTGCCGTTCTTGCCGAAACCCTCGAAGTCCTTGATGTCGGCGCCGACGATGAACCCGTTCGCCTTGCCCGAGCGTACGATCACGCCTTTCGGCGGCTCGATCGCGAGGCGTTCGATGATCTCGGACAGCTCGTCGAGCACGGCGCGCGACAGCGCGTTGACCGAGCTGCCGGCACGGTCCAGCGTCAGCACCACGATGCCGTCGGCATCACTGGCGGTCTGCCAATGCTGGAAACGCAGGCCTTCGAACATGACCGGCTCCGGGTGCGTGCTGGGGGACGGCTATAATCCGGGCAAGCCGTGCGCCGGGTCAATCCAGCACGAGCAAGGAGTTGCACGACACACTTGCGGTACGATCGCAAGCCGAGCTGCCGTGCGCGCCGCATCGGCTGGATGCCCCGCACGGCGAACCATCGGCCACCGGCGCGCTCCGGTCACATTTTCAGGGGAGTGTGTGATCGACAACAAAGCTGAACTGCCGGTCGTCCAGAAGCTGCTCGACCGCATCGTGCAGTCGACACAGCACATCGTGGCCCTGCAGACCTCGGGCGTCGCGGACACGGTGGCGCAGATGCGCGTGCTGGCGATGCGCGGAGGCACGTCGATCTACGCTTGGGACCCGGATGGCGGACTCGCCTCGCTGCGCGAGAGCGGCATGCACGTGCCGGGTTCCAAGCGCATGTCCGATGCACTGCGCTACGTGCTGCAGAGCATGCATTTCGGCATTTACCTGTTCGTCGATTACGAACCGCACCTCAAGCCCGCGGACGTGCTCCTGTTGCGACGCATTTCGCGCACGCCGACGAGCAACGAGCGCAAACTCGTCTTCGTCAGCAACCGCAACGAGTTGCCCGAGGAACTGGACGGGATGTACGACCGCCTCGCGGTGGAAAGCGAGCTGCACCGCCAGCTGCGCCTGCGCGACGGACGCTGGGTGACATGAACAATCCGGCCGCCGAAGCCCGCGGTGGGGCGCTGATCGTCGCGGCCGATCGCGATGACCGGCGCGTGCTGTTCGACGCGCTCGACGCGCAGGCTTTCGAGGAGATCTATTCGGCGAAGGACATCGAGCAGGCGCGGGGGTTCCTCGTGCCCGACCTCGACATCGACCTCGTGCTGCTCGAATTCGGCGAGGACCCGGCCGAGGCGCTCACCTTCTGCGACGAACTGCGCAAGCTGGCCCGGCACGACCTGCCGGTGATCGGCATCCTGGGCAGCCGCGGCGGCAGCTGGCGCGACGGGCGCCTGCCGGCGGGCCTGATCGAATGGATCGCGCGGCCGGTCAAGCCCGACGACGCGCTCGCGCGGATAAAGGTCGCGCTCGCCGCGCGCAGCGCCGGCACCGCGCGCAGCCAGCATGCCCCCGTCGGTGATCGGTACCAGTTCGCCTTCGACGGCAGCCTCGACGAACTCGCGATCGTCGATCCGGCGAGCGGTCGCATCCTCGAGGTGAACGCGACGTTCGTGCAGCGTTCGGGCTATCCGCGAGCGCAGATCCTCGCCGGGCGCATCGACGGCTTCGACCTCGTGCTTCCCGCGGAACGTCGCGAGGAGATCGCGCGCAAGCTCGAGCGCGACGGCAGCGTGCACGTGCGCGCGCGCAAGCCGCGTGCCGACGGCGGCAGCTACCCGGTCGACCTGCATGTGCGCCTCGCGGTGCAGGAGGGGCGCGTCGTCCACTTCTACCTGTTCCGCGAGATCGAGGAACTGAGCCGCCACCAGGAGGCGCTCGTCGCGCTGCTGCGCATGGCGCAGGGCGGCTCGCACGACCAGGCCGATACCGCACTGCGCTGCCTGGTCGACTGGCTCGCGCTCGATTACGCGGTGTTCGTCGAGGCACCGGCCGAGCAGGCCGCGGAACCGCAGGCGCTCGCGGTGTTCCGCCGCATGGAGGACAGTGAAGGCCCCGACCCGTTGCGCGAGGTGAACTTGCGCCACGTGCTCGACGGCAACGAAATCCTGCAGGCATCCGGTGCCTGGCGCAACGCGGGCGCGGACGCGTCGGTGCGCGAGCACCGTTATGAATGCGTGATCGGCCTGCCGCTGTACGGCGAACGGCAGACCTGCCTCGGCGCGCTCATGATGGCGCGCCGCGAATCGCTCGTGCTCGACGCCGCGGTGATCGCCGGCGTGCGTGTCGTCGCGCATTCGCTCGCCAACGAACTGGACCTGCGCCACGCGCGTGCGCAGGGGCGCGCGATCGGCCTGCGCGACCCGCTGACCGGCCTGCCCAACCGCCTGCTGTTCAACGACCGCCTCAATTCCGCGATCAACGAGGCGCATCGCACGAGCGAGATGTTCGCGGTCGTGTTCGTCGATCTCGATCGCTTCAAGAACATCAACGACTCGCTCGGCCACGCGGTCGGCGACCAGGTGCTCGCCGCGGTCGCCAAGCGCCTGCGCGCGAGCGTGCGCAGTTCCGACACGGTCGCGCGCTACGCCGGCGACGAGTTCACGCTGATCCTGCGCCACAGCGTGCAGCGCGTGGACGTCGTGCGCATCGCCGAGAAGATCGTGCGCGCGATGGAGGCGCCGCTGCAGCTCGCCGGCGGCCTCGAGCTGAGCATGACCGCGTCGCTCGGCCTCAGCTTCTATCCGGACGACGCGACCGACGCCGAGCGCCTGCTCAAGCATGCCGACGTCGCGATGTACTCGGCCAAGGGCATGGGGCGCAACAATTTCCAGGCCTATGTCGCGGTCCCCGAGGAATCGCACCAGCAGCGCCTCGCGCTCGAGGCGAAGCTGCGCCTGGCCGAGCGCAACGGCGAACTGCGCGTGTTCTACCAGCCGCAGCTCGACGGCCAGACCGAGGACATCGTCGGCATGGAGGCGCTGATCCGCTGGGAGCACCCCGAGCTCGGCATGATCAGCCCCGGCTTCTTCATCCCGCTGGCCGAGGAATCGGGCCTGATCATCCCGATCGGCGAGTGGATCCTGCGCGCAGCCTGCCGCGACACGCGCCGCTGGCAACTGCAGTACGGCCTGCCACTGCGCATCGGCGTGAACCTGTCGCCGCTGCAGCTGCGCCAGCCGAACCTCGTGCAGGTCGTCGCCGACGTGCTCAAGGAGACCGGGCTCGACCCGCACCTGCTCGATCTCGAGGTGACCGAGAGCATCAACGTCAAGTCGATCCCGAACCTGCTCGAGACGCTGCACGGCCTGCGCGGCCTCGGTTGCGGCATTTCGATCGACGACTTCGGCACCGGCCAGTCCTCGCTCGACTACATCAAGCGGTTCCCGGCCGACCGCATCAAGATCGACCAGGCGTTCGTGCGCAACATCGGCGTCGATCCCGACGACGAGGCGATCGTGCGCGCGACGATCTCGATGGCGCACAATCTCAACCGCGAGGTCGTTGCCGAGGGCGTCGAGATCGAGCAGCATCTGGATTTCCTCCGCGCCGAGGGCTGCGAGGTGCTGCAGGGCTTCCTGTTCTGCCGGCCGCTGCCCGCGGCCAGCTTCGAGGCCTTGCTGCAGGAACGGGCGCGGCTGCTCGGCCGCGTCGCCGCACCGACCGCACGCGCCTGAGGGCCGCGGAGCGGAACTATTCGCGCCGGACGCGGTCGAGGGTGGCATGCCCGAACGCGCCGGCAAACAGGGAGAGAGGCCCGGATGGGCGAAAGCGACTTGGACCAGGCGCTCGTCGAACGCGTCCAGAATGGCGACAAACGCGCGTTCGATCTCCTGGTCAGGAAGTACCAGCACAAGCTGGTCAGCGTCATTTCCCGCTACGTCAACGACTGGAGCGAGTGCCAGGACGTCGCGCAGGAGGCGTTCGTGCGCGCGTACCGGGCGATCGGCTCGTTCCGCGGCGACGCCCAGTTCTACACCTGGATCTACCGCATCGCGATCAACACCGCCAAGAACTGGCTCGTTTCGCAGGGGCGGCGCCCGCCGACCGAGGACGTGGCGGTCGAGGATGCGGTGCAGTACGACGGCGCGGCGCGCCTGCACGAGTCGGCCACGCCGGAACGTGAACTCATGCGCCAGGAAATTGAACGAACCGTGTTCGCCACGGTCGAACAGTTGCCCGAAGAGCTGCGCACCGCGATCACGCTGCGCGAGGTCGACGGGTTGAGCTACGAGGAAATCGCCGAAGCGATGAATTGCCCGATCGGAACGGTCCGTTCGCGCATTTTCCGAGCCCGCGAGGCGATCGACGAGCAATTGCGTCCGTTGTTGTCCGAGGAAAACAGAACCTCATGAACGAGCACATCGACGAACAGCTGTCGGCCCTGATGGACGGGGAGCTGGAGCGCGACCAGACGCGCTTCCTGCTGCGCCGTGCATCCACCGACACCGCGCTGCCACTTCGCTGGGAGCGCTATCACATCGCGCGCCAGACCCTGCGCCGGCAAGAGGTCGTCGTGCTGCGCCAGGGGTTCGCCGACACGGTCATGGCGCGGCTCGAGTCCGAGACCACCGTGCATGCGCGCGGCGGCGGCGCTTGGCTGCGTTGGGGCGCGAGCGGCGCGATCGCGGCCTCGGTCGCCGTCGCTGCACTGGTCGTGACGCGCCCGGCACCGGTTCCGGGCGAGGCGCCCGCCGTCGCGTCCGCACGACCGGCCGCCGGCACGCTGGCCGGGCCGACGATCACCGCGGCACCGGCCGCGGCGAGTTCCGCGCCGGCGGTCACGGCGCTGCCCGACGTGCGCCCGCCGCTGTTGCTGCCGAATACGCCCGCCGACGTCTCGCCGGTGAGCTTCGGCGGTGAAGGCGGCCAGATCGTCGTGCTCGACCCGCGTTTGCAGTCGTACCTGGTGCGGCATTACCAGTCGGCCGGTGCGGGTGGTGCGTCGGGGTTCGTGCCGTACGTGCTGCTCGCGACACCGCAGAACCCCGAGGCCACGCAGCCGGGCGCGGCAGGTGCGCAGAACCGCTGAGACGTCGTTCCGGCGCGGATCACCGCGGCGCGCGAAGTCCGCTGCGCGCATGACGCCGCCCGGGTCGCTCCGGCTGCTCGTCCTCCTGTCGACAAGCATCGCCGCCGCCTGCACCGGGCACGCGGCCGAGCCGTCCGCATCCGACGCGCTGGCGCGCATGTACGGCGCGCTGCGCCAGCTCGATTACCAGGGGTCATTCGTCTATGCGCGCGGCGCCCAGTTCGACGCGCTGCGCATTTTCCATTCGGGCGGGGCGCTCGAGCGCGAGCGGCTGGTGGGTTTGAACGGCTCGCCGACGGAAGTCGTGCGCGACGGTGCCAGCGTGACCTGCCTGCAGGGCACCGCGCCGACGATGCTGTTCCGCGGCGCGGGCGGTCACCTGCTGCCGCTGCTGCCTGATTCACGCGGCGTCGCATCCACGCGCTTCTATGCCGTCACCGCCGCCGGCACCGATCGCGTCGCCGGCTACAGGGCGCGCCGCATCGACGTGGTTCCGCGCGATGGTTACCGCTACGGTTATCGCCTGTGGCTCGAGGACGACAGCGGCTTGCCACTTCGTGCCGCGGTCGTCGATGCGAACCACCGCGCCCTCGAGGAGTACATGTTCGTGACCCTCGACATCGGTGCCAAGCCGCGTGAAAGCGATCTTGCGGGCGCGGCCGGCGCGACCATCGCCGCACCCGCCGGAGAACCCGCGACCGGCGTGGCGCACTGGCGCGTCGCCGATGCGCCGCCGGGGTTCGCGCTCGCCCGCACGCATGCGGCCGACGGGGTGGAGCACCAGTTGTACAGCGACGGCGTGGCGAGCGTGTCGATCTACGTCGAGCCGACGGCGGGCGCGACCCGCGTGGCCGACCAGCGCCTCAGCCGTGGCATGCTCGGCATCTATTCGCACGCGCTCGGCAACGTGCGCGTCACCGCGATCGGCGATGTCCCGCGCATCACGCTCGAACGCATGGCGCGATCCCTGCAGCCGATCGCGCCGGCGGGCTGAAGCCGTGCTGAAAACCTCGTGCCCGGCGCGGAACTTTGCCGCGACGCGCGCGTCAATAGCGGAAATCGGCCGCCCGATGCCGGGCCGTGCCGGAACCGGATCTCCAGGAGGCTAGTGACACCATGACGATGACTTCAAGGAAGGAATGGCGCTCCCTGTCGCGCTGGGCGGCGGCGCCGCTGATCGTGTTCGCGTTCGCCGCGAACGTGCCGGCGGTGGAGTTGCCGGACTTCTCGGGCCTGGTCGAGCGCTACGGCCCGGCCGTGGTGAACGTGCAGGCGAGCGGCAACCCGGACGCGCAGTCGCAGGACCAGATCGACCAGCAGGACGTGCCGGAGATCTTCCGGCGTTTCTTTGGCCCGATGCCGCAACCGCGCGATCGCGGCATGCGCGTGTCGATGGGCTCGGGGTTCATCATTTCGCCGGACGGCTACGTCCTCACCAACAACCACGTCGTCGACGGCGCCGATGAAGTGACGGTGCGCCTGTCCGATCGGCGCGAACTCGACGCCAAGGTGGTCGGCACGGATGCGCAGTACGACATCGCGTTGCTCAAGCTCGAGGCGACGGGCCTGCCCGTGGTCAGCCTCGGCGATTCCAAGGCGGTCAAGGCCGGCCAGTGGGTCGTCGCGATCGGCTCGCCGTTCGGCTTCGACCATTCGGTGACCGCCGGCATCATCAGTGCGGTCGGCCGCCAGTTCGGTGGCGCCGATCAGCAGTACGTGCCGTTCATCCAGACCGACGTGCCGATCAACCGCGGCAACTCCGGCGGCCCGCTGTTCAATCTCAATGGCCAGGTCGTCGGCATCAATTCGCAGATCTTCTCGAACACGGGTGGCTTCATGGGCGTGTCGTTCGCGATCCCGATCGACATCGCGATGAACGCGGTCGAACAGATCAAGGCGACCGGCCGCGTCAGCCGCGGGATGATCGGCGTGCAGATCCAGAACGTCGACCGCGAGCAGGCCAAGGCGCTCGGCCTGCCGCGCAGCGGCGGTGCGCTCGTCAACAAGGTCACTCCGGGCAGCGCTGCCGACAAGGCCGGCGTGCAGGTCGGCGACGTCATCCTCGGATTCGCCGGGCACGAGATCGCGATGTCGGCCGACCTGCCGCCGCTGGTCGGGTCGAGCAAGCCGGGCAGCAAGGCGGACCTGTCGGTCTGGCGCGAAGGCAAGACCATCACGATCCCGGTCACGGTCGGCGAACTGCCGGCGGACAAGGACGCGCTCGCCGGCGCGCGCAGCACGGCGCCGGCGGCGGTCGCCGGCAACCCGCTCGGCATCGTCGTCGAAGAACTCACCGCCGACCAACGCAAGCAGCTCGGCATCACCGACGGTCAGGGCGTGGTCGTCACGCGCATCACCGGCACTGCAGCACGCCGCGCCGCGCTCGCGCCGGGCGACGTGATCCTCATGGTCGGCCGCAAGCCGGTCAAGTCGGTCGGCGACTTCAACGCGAGCCTCAAGGATGCCAAGCCCGGCGAGTCGGTCATGCTGCTCGTGCGTCGCGACGAGCAGACGCAGTTCCTCGCGCTGACGGTGCCCCCGGCCGGCAAGGGCTGAGCGCGCCCGGGACAGCTGCAACGAAGGACGGGGCCGCGCGGCCCCGTCCGTTCATCCGGGGACCGGCCTTCCGCGACGGGACGCGGAGGGTGACTTTCTGCGATAATCCGGCTCTTGTGCCGATCGCTCGCCCGCAGCCGCAATCCGAATGCAACACATCCGCAACTTCTCGATCATCGCCCACGTCGACCACGGCAAGTCCACGCTCGCCGACCGCATCATCCAGCTCTGCGGAGGCCTGACCGAGCGCGAGATGGAAGCGCAGGTGCTCGACAACAATCCGATCGAGCGCGAGCGCGGCATCACGATCAAGGCGCAGTCCGTGTCGCTACCGTACAAGGCGAAGGACGGCCATACCTACCAGCTCAACTTCATCGACACGCCGGGCCACGTCGACTTCAGCTACGAGGTCAGCCGCTCGCTCGCCGCGTGCGAAGGCGCGTTGCTCGTCGTCGACGCGGCGCAGGGCGTCGAGGCGCAGTCGGTCGCGAACTGCTACACCGCGGTCGAGATGGGGCTGGAAGTCGTGCCCGTGCTCAACAAGATCGACCTGCCGACCGCCGACATCGACAAGGTAAAGGAGGAGATCGAGGCCGTCATCGGCATCGATGCCACCGACGCGATCGCGATCAGCGCGAAGACCGGCCTCAATGTCGGTGACGTGCTCGAGGCGATCGTCGCGCGCATCCCGGCACCCAAGCCGCTCGGTACGGACCGCCTGCAGGCGCTCATCATCGATTCGTGGTTCGACAACTACCTCGGCGTGGTTTCGCTCGTGCGCGTGATGCAAGGCGAGATCCGGCCGGGCGACAGGCTCCTGGTGATGTCGACGGGGCGCGGCCACGAGGTCGACCAGGTCGGCGTGTTCACCCCCAAGCGGCTGGTCAAGGACGCGCTGCGCGCGGGCGAGGTCGGCTGGGTCACCGCGTCGATCAAGGACGTGCATGGCGCGCCCGTCGGCGACACGCTGACGCAGGCGGGCAAGCCGGCGGAAAAGCCGCTGCCGGGCTTCCGCGAGATGCAGCCGCGCGTGTTCGCCGGCCTGTTCCCGACCGCCGCGGACGACTATCCGAAGCTGCGCGAGGCGCTCGAAAAGCTCAAGCTCAACGATGCGGCGCTCCGCTTCGAACCGGAGAACTCCGAGGCGATGGGCTTCGGCTTCCGCTGCGGCTTCCTCGGCCTGCTGCACATGGAGATCATCCAGGAGCGGCTCGAGCGCGAGTACGACCTCGACCTCGTCACGACGGCCCCGACCGTGATCTACGAGGTGCTCAGGACCGACGGCACCATCCTGTCGCTCGACAATCCGGCGAAATTGCCCGCGACGCAGTACGTCGAGGAGATCCGTGAACCGATCATCGTCGCCAACATCCTCACGCCGCCCGACCACATCGGCAACGTGATCAAGCTGTGCGAGGAGAAGCGCGGCGTGCAGCGCTCGATCCACTACATGGCGAGCCAGGTGCAGATCAGCTACGAGCTGCCCCTGGCCGAGGTCGTGCTCGACTTCTTCGACAAGCTGAAGTCGGTGTCGCGCGGCTACGCGTCGATGGAATACCACTTCGAACGTTTCCAGGCCGGCCCGCTCGTACGCGTGGACGTGCTCATCAACGGCGACCGGGTCGATGCGTTGAGCCTGATCCTGCATCGCTCGAGCGCGGACCGCCGCGGCCGCGAGCTGGTCGAGAAGATGAAGGACCTGATCCCGCGCCAGCAGTTCGACGTGGCGATCCAGGCGGCGATCGGCGCGCAGATCATCGCCCGCTCGACGGTGAAGGCGCTGCGCAAGAACGTGCTCGCGAAATGCTACGGCGGCGACGTCACGCGCAAGCGCAAGCTGCTGGAGAAGCAGAAGGAAGGCAAGAAGCGCATGAAGCAGGTGGGCAGCGTGGAGATTCCGCAGGAAGCCTTCCTGGCCGTGCTGCAGATGGACAAATAGCCGGGAATGGGGAATGGGGAATCGGGAATCGGCAGAAGCGCGACCAGCACTTCCGTGATTCACGAATGAATCCCCATCCTGCTTCCCGTTTTCCGAAGGAAAACAATGATGGATTTCGATTTCGCATTGCTGCTCGTCGTGTTGACCGGCGTCACCGGCGTGGTCTGGCTGTTCGACTGGCTGCTGCTCGCGCGGCGCCGCGCCCATCGCGCCGAGGCGATCAAGGCGATGACGGCGCTCACCGAGGAAGAGCGCGAGGCGCGTGCGCGCACCGCGATGCAGGAATCGGTGCCGGTCGAGTACGCGCGCTCGTTCTTCCCCGTGCTGCTGGTGATCCTGCTGTTCCGCTCGTTCGTCGCCGAACCCTTCAAGATCCCGTCCGGCTCGATGATGCCGACGCTGCTGGTCGGCGACTTCATCCTCGTGAACAAGTTCGCATACGGCTTGCGCCTGCCGGTGTTGAATACCAAGATCCTCGACGTCGGCGAGCCCAAGCGCGGCGACGTGTTCGTGTTCCGCTATCCGCAGAACCCGAAGGAGGACTACATCAAGCGCGTGATCGGCCTGCCGGGCGACGAGATCACCTACCGCAACAAGGTGCTTTCGGTGAACGGCAAGCCGGTGGATGAAGTCGACCTCGGCGCCTACACGGGGCCGGCCGAGCCCGGTCACCGCATGGACGGGGCGCAGGTCAAGCGCGAGAATCTCGATGGCGTCGAGCATCGCATCCTGGAGCTGCCGCAGGCGTGGGGTGCGAAGGAGGGGACCTGGAAGGTACCGGCTGGACACTACTTCGCAATGGGCGACAATCGCGACAACAGCGCCGACAGCCGCTTCTGGGGGTTCGTTCCGGAGGCCAACCTCGTCGGCAGGGCATTCGTGATCTGGATGAACCTGGACGGCGGCATCGATTTCAGCCGGATCGGCACGGTCATCCACTGATTTTTTTCACAGGGGCGGCTGCACGGCCGCAGAACGGGGAGAGCGACACATGCACACGCGCAAGAAGGTCGAAGGCGTCACCCTGATCGGTTTCGTGATCCTGCTCATCGTCGCCGGCTTCTTCGCGTACATGGCGATGCGCCTGATCCCGATGTACGTCGAGTACTTTGGTGTGCTGAAGGCGCTGGACCAGCTGCGACAGGATCCGCGCTCCGCCACGATGGGGCTCACCGAAGTGCGTGCCGAGCTATCGCTCAAGTTCAACACGCAATACGTCGACGAGAACAGCGTGCCGCCGCAGGCGATTTCGCTGAAGAAGGAGGCCGGCGCCTCCACGGTACGCGTCAACTACGAGAAGCGCGTGCCGTTCATCTACAACATCGACCTGGTCGGCACGTTCGACAAATCGGTCAACCTGTCCGACGCCGGTGGTGAGTGAACGAAAGCGTTTTCGGACATCGGTTCACCGACGCCGGACTGTTGCGCCGCGCGTTGACGCATCGCAGCGCAGGACACGAGAACAATGAACGTCTCGAGTTCCTCGGCGATGCATTGCTCAACCTGTTCGTCGCCGAGCTCGTCTACGAGTTGCATCCGCGCGCGACCGAGGGTGAAATGACGCGCCTGCGTGCGGCGCTCGTCAACGGCGCCGCACTGGCCGAGATGGCACGCATCGAGGAGCTCGGCGACCGGCTCAATCTCGGCGCGGGCGAACTCAAGAGCGGTGGATTCCGCCGGGATTCGATCCTCGCCGACGCATTCGAGGCCGTCGTCGCCGCGATCTACCTGGATGCGGGATGGCAGGAGTGCCGCGACCACGTGCGCCGCTTGTTCACGGCCCGCGTGCAGGCGGGTGCGCACACGCCCAAGGATGCGAAGACCCGTCTGCAGGAGCTCCTGCAGGCACACAACCTGCCGTTGCCCGCGTACGAACTCGTCGCGGCGCACGGCGAGGACCACGCGCGCATGTTCGAGGTGAGCTGCGCGATCGGCGCGCTGGCGGTCCGCACCGGCGGCATCGCACCCAGCCGGCGTGCGGCCGAGCAGATCGCTGCCGAAGAGGCACTGCGACTGGCGCAGGCGAGGATCGATGATGAAACCTGACGTACCCGCGCACCGCTTCGGTCGCGTCGCGCTGATCGGCCGGCCGAACGTCGGCAAGTCGACCCTGCTCAATGCGATCCTCGGCACCAAGCTGAGCATCGTCACGCCGAAGCCGCAGACGACGCGCCATCGCATCCTTGGCGTCGAGACGCGCGAGGATGCACAGATCGTGTTCATCGACACGCCCGGCCTGCACAACGACGGCAAGCGCGCGCTGAACCGGCAGCTCAACCGCGTCGCGCGCCAGGTGCCGGAAGAAGCCGACCTGCTCGTGCACGTGATCGACGGCGTGCGCTGGCGCGAGGAGGACGAAGCGGTCTGGCAGCTCGTGTCCAGACAGTCGGCACCGTGCCTGCTCGTCGTCAACAAGGTCGACAAGCTCGCCGACAAGAAGGCCTTGCTGCCGTTCGCGGCCGAGGTCACGCGCGAGCGCGGCTATGCGGCAGTGCATTTCCTCGCTGCGCGACGCGGCGACGGCGTGCCGGCCCTGCTCGACGAGATCGTCGCGCTGCTGCCGGAAGGTCCGGCCGAACTACCGGCGGACGAGTTCACCGACCGCAGCGAGCGCTTCCTCGCCGCCGAACTCGTGCGCGAACAGCTCATGCTGCAACTGGCTGCGGAGCTCCCGTACGCGGCCGCCGTCGAGATCGAGCGCTTCGAGGACACGCCCGGCCTGACCCGGGTCGGTGCCGTGATCTGGGTCGAGCGCGACGGCCAGAAGGGCATCGTCATCGGTGCCGGCGGTGCGCAGCTGAAGAAGATCGGCAGCGCGGCCCGGCGGGCGATGGAGCGCGTGTTCGATCGCAAGGTTTTCCTCGAAGTCTGGGTGCGCGTGCGCCTATCGTGGAGCGACGACGCCGCGGCGCTCAAGCAGTTCGGCTACAGCGAGTAGCCGCCGCCACCGCGGATGCGCGTCGACCAGCAGCCGGGCTACATCCTGCACGCGCGGCCCTATCGCGAGACGTCGCTGTTGCTCGACGTGTTCACCCGCGACCACGGCCGTGTCGGCCTCGTCGCCCGCGGCGTCAGACGTGAACGCAGTCGCCTGTCGCGCGGCGTGCTGCAGCCGCTGCAGCCGCTGTTGCTCGACTGGGTCGCCCGCGGCGAGCTCGGCACGCTGATCGCGGCCGAGGTCGCCAGCGCGCCGTTCGCGTTCGACGGCGAGACCCTGTTCTCGGCGATGTATCTCAACGAACTCGTGCAGCGCCTGTGCGCTCGCAACGACGCACATCCGCTCGCGTTCGTCGCGTATGCGCAATGCCTCGCCCGCCTCGCCAACGCCGAACCCGCGGGCTGGACGTTGCGCCGCTTCGAGCGCGAACTGCTCGCCGACCTCGGCTACGCGCTCGTGCTCGATCGTGACGCCGCGGGCGAACCGCTGCTGCCGCAACAGGACTACGCCTACGATCCGGAAGCGGGCGCACGCAGCGCGAACATCGACGCGCGCGCGCCGCGCGTTTCCGGCGCGGCGTTGCTCGCGTTCGGCGCCGACCGCATGCCGGATGCGACGCAGCAGGCGCAACTGCGACGGCTCATGCGCAGCGTGATCCGCCACCATCTGGGCGGCGAGCTCAACGCATGGACATGGGCACGTCCCGCCGTGCCGCGGACGACGGATTCAGCCTGAGAGACGTTCGCGGGCACGATCGCACGCGGCGAGGAAATCGGCCATGCCCGCGCCCGGCCAGTCCTCGTCGCCGAGGCGGCCACGCAGGCGCGCCGATGCGGCGACGAGCGCCGGCACTCCGCAGAATCCGGCCGACGCATCGAGTCGGTGCAGCCGCTCGAGCAGGGCCGGACGGTCGTCGCGCGCGGCCATCGCGGCGACCTCGGCGGGCAGTGCCTCGAGTTCGGTGACGAGGAGACCGCGCAGGGCGGCGACAATCGCCTGATCGCCGCCCGCCGCGCGCCGGGCCTGCTCGTCGTCGAGCGCGTCATCGTCGGCGCGATCCTCGTCGGCACGATCTTCGACGCGTGCCGCGCGCGCAGGCCTTTCGTGCACGGCGAACGCCGCAGTGCGCAGGTGACTCGCAACGGCCGCGCGCAGCGCGTCGATGGACAGTGGTTTGGGCAGCACCGCAGCGAAGCCGTGCTCGCGCAATGCGGCGGTGGTCCCGGCACTGTCGTCGGCGGTCGTCGCCAGGGCGATCGCATGCCGTGACGGGCCGCTGTCGGCGCGGATGCGCGCCAGTGCCGCCGCGCCGTCGAGGCCCGGCATGCGCGCGTCGAGCAGCAACAGGTCGAATGCCCGTTCCTTCGCGAGCCGGACCGCGGCCGGCCCGTCGTCCGCCTCGGCGACCTCGACGCCGGCGTCGGCGAGTGCGTCGGCGAGGAAACGCAGGCTCAGCGGATTGTCGTCGGCGACGAGGATGCGCGGCACGGGGCTGGTAAGGCGGTGGCGATGAGGCAGAATGGCCGGCGATGCGCCGCCCGTCAACGCAGGTCCTGCTGATTTCGCTGCTCGCCGCGCCAGGCATGCCCGCGGCGGCACGCAGCGTGTCCGTCGAACTGGCGCGCGCGGTGGATCGGCATGTGGAAGCGCGCGGGATCCGCCTGGATCTCACGCCGGCCGCAGCGGGCGATGCGTTGACATTGGTCGTGGACGACCTGCGCAGCGCCACGCTCGGCCTGGAAGGACGTCTCGAATGGTCGTGCACGCTGCGGCGCGGCGGCGACGGGGTCAGCGCATGCGAAGGTCCCGTGATCCTCCATGGCAGGCAGGGCGATGCACGGGCCGAGCTGCACGTGCGCGTGAACCGTGCGCAGGCCGAACTCGCCCTGTCGCAGCAGCAGCGCGGTGTCGCACTCGTTGTGCCGTTCGGCGGCGACATCGTGGCGATCGCGCGCATCGAACGCGTGCCGGCCGAATGGCTGCGTGCACCGCTCGCCATCGCATGGCAGGGCGGCGAAGTGCGCTCGGGCACGTTCGACGCACAGGTTCGGCTGCGCAGCGACGGCAGCGCCGAGGCGACCTGCGCGGCGGAAGACGTCCGCTTCAATACGTCCGATGGCAGCGTCGCCGGCGACGGTCTCGCGCTGCACGGCACGCTCACGGCCGGCGCGAGCGCGCAGGCACGCCACGTCGCGGCGACCCTGCAGGCCGAAGGCGGCACGTTGAAGGTGGGTACCCTGCGCGTCCGGTTGCCCGCGACACCGGTCGACGCCGCGCTAAACGCGCGCATCGGCGACGACGGCCGCTGGGCGGTCGATCGCTTCGGCTGGCGCGATCCCGATGCGCTCGAAGTCGAGGCGCGCGGCGAGTTCGAGCCGGCCGCGACGGCGCCGCTGCGTGCGCTCGCGGTGACCACCGCCAAGCTCGTTTTCCCCGCCGCGAAGCAGCGCTATGCGGCCGACCTGTTCGCCGCGTACGGGCTCGCCGGCCTGGAGCTCGACGGCCGCGTGACCGGCACTGTCGAAGTCGATGCCGGCGGCGTGCGCCAGCTCACGATCGCGACCGACGCGCTCGGTGTGCGCGACCCGGCCCATGCCCTCGACATCGACGGCCTCTCCGGCGGCATCGACTGGCGCGCGCAGGGCGACGGCGTGCCGACGCCGCTTGCGTGGCGCCGGGCGAACATCGCTGGCGTGGCGCTCGGATCCACGCGGTCGACCTGGCAGGCCCGCGACGGTGTACTCGTGCAGGCCGGATCGCTGCATACGAAGCTGTTCGGCGGCACGCTGGAACTCGAACGCACCCGGTTGCGACCGTTCGCCGACGCGGGCGAGCGCATCCGCACGCACGCGCGGGTGGACGGCCTCGGCTACGAGAATGCCGCCGGCACGCTCGCCGCCGCGCAGGTTTCCGGCGAGGGCGAACTCTCCATTGCTCTCGATGCGGGCGAGCCGCGCATCCGGCTCGACGCACGGATGCGCAGTGGCGAGATCCTTGCCGGCGCCTTCTACGCGAAACTGCCGGACAAACCGGTTGTCGTCGCAGCCGATCTCGCCGCGCGCGCGGATCGCTGGCAACTCGATCGGTTCGAATGGAACGATCCCGACGTGCTTGACTTTGCCGCGAGCGGCACCTTCGCGCCGGGTGCTGCCGCGCCGGTGCAGGCCGTGCGGCTGGAGCTGCGCGAAGCCCGGCTGGGACCGGCGCTGCGACGTTACGCGCAGAGCTGGCTCGCGACGCGCGGCTATGCCGAGCTCGCCGCGGAAGGCCGCGTGCAAGGGGCGCTCGAACTCCACGCGGGCCAGCTCCGGCGATTCGCCGTCGCGGTCGACGGCGCGTCGTTGCGCGACGGCGCCGGGCGCTTTGCATTCGATGGGATCGATGGCGCGATCGACTGGGACGTCGCGGCGGACCGACCCGCGACCACGTTCGGCTGGCGGTCGGTGGAGATCTTCCGCCTGCCGCTCGGCAGCGCGCATGCGGAGCTCGCGTCCCACGCGGGGGTGCTCACGCTTCGCCAACCGCTCGCGGTCGACGTGCTCGGCGGGCAGGTGCGGCTCGAACGCTTCACCGCGCAGCCGCGCTCGCCGCGTGGCGAGCGCTACGCCGGTTCGTTCGCGCTCGGTGGCATCGACATGGCGCGCCTGTCGGAGCTGTTCGGCTGGCCGCGCTTCCCGGGCAAGCTGTCCGGCGGCATTCCGGAAATCGAATTCGCGGGCGATCGCATCGAATTCCGCGGTGGCCTCGACCTGTACGCGTTCGACGGCCATTTGGGCCTCAGCGGCCTCGCGCTCGAACGGCCGTTCGGCATTGCGCCGTCGCTGTCGGCCGATGCGCATTTCGAAAAGCTCGATCTCGAGCAGGTCACCCGCGCATTCTCGTTCGGCGGAATGAGCGGGCGGCTGTTCGGCACGATTGGCGGCGTGCGCCTCGTCGACTGGAGCCCGGTCGCGTTCGATGCGTGGCTGCGCACGGACGGCGGCGGCCGCATGAGTTACAAGGCGGTCAACGACCTCACCGCGATCGGTGGCGGTGGCGGCCTGTCGGCGAACCTGCAGACGATGGCGCTGAAGCTGTTCGACACCTTCGGCTACCGCCGGCTCGGCATCCGCTGCATCCTGCGCGACGACGTCTGCGCGATGGGCGGCATCGAGCCGATTCCGGCGGGCGTCGTCGCGGGCGGCACCGGCGCATCGACCGACGGCTACACTATCGTCGAAGGATCGGGCCTGCCGCGCATCACGATCGTCGGCCATCGCCGCCGCGTCGACTGGCCGACGCTCGTGCGACGGCTCATCGACGCGACGCGCGGCAGCGGCCCGGTCATCGAATGATCGCGGGCATCCGCATACGGGAGAACCATCGATGCGCCACCTCCTCAGCTGGTCCGTCCTCGCCGCCGCGCTCGCGCTGCCGGCGGCGTGCGTCACGATCAACGTCTATTTTCCCGAGGCCGCCGCGCAGAAGGCCGCCGAGCAGTTCGTCGACAAGGTGATCGGCCCGGCCGCGGAACAGGCGCAGCCGCCGGCCCAGCCACCCGGCGAGCCGTCACCGGGCCGCTCCCCCGGCGCGATGCTGCTCGACCTCGTCGTGCCGAGTGCGTACGCACAAAGCGCGGACATCACGATCCAGACGCCGCAGATCCAGGCGATCCAGGCACGCATGCGCCAGCGCTTTTCCTCCGTGCTGGCGAAATACTGCGCGAGCGGCGCGGTCGGCTTCACACGCGATGGCCTCGTCGCCGTGCGCGACGCCGCCAGCGTGCCCTTGGCGGAACGCGCCGCGCTCAATGCGGCGGTGGCTGACGAGAACCGCGACCGCCAAGCGGTCTATCGCGAGATCGCGCTCGCCAACGGTCACGCCGAGTGGGAAGCGCAGATCCGCGACACGTTCGCCCGGCAGTGGATCCAGCAGGCGCGCCCGGGCTGGTATTATCAGGACTCTTCCGGCGTCTGGAAGCAGAAGTAGCCGGCGCCGCCCGCCGCTTTTCCCGCGCCCGCCTCGACGGCGGGCGCTTCGTTTGGATCCCATGCAGAACCAGAACCACGAAGTCGACATCATCGATCTTTCGCACGACGGCCGCGGCGTAGCCCGCATCGACGGCAAGACCGTGTTCGTCGCCGGCGCGCTGCCGGGCGAACGCGTGCGCCTGGGGCGCGTGCAGCGCCATCGCAACTACGACGAGGCGAAGGTCGAGGAGATCCTCGTGCGCTCGCCGCAGCGGATCGAGCCGCGCTGCGCGCATTTCGGCCACTGCAGCGGCTGCAGTCTGCAGCACCTGCCGCCCGAGGCGCAGATCGCCGCGAAGCAGCACGTGCTGGTGGAGAACTTCGAACGCATCGGCAAGGTCGCGCCCGATCGCTGGCTCGAGCCGCTCACCGGCGACCCGTGGGGTTATCGCCGCAAGGGCCGCCTCTCGGTCAAATGGGTCGCGAAGAAGGACAAGGCGCTGGTCGGTTTCCGCGAGGACAATCCGCGCTTCGTCGCCGACCTTGCACGCTGCCATACCTTGTTGCCCGAGGTCGGCGAGCGGCTCGCCGAACTCGGCGCGCTGGTCGGCTCGCTCGATGCCCGCGCGGAGATCGCTCAGATCGAGATCGCCGCGGGTGACGACACGGTCGCATTGACGTTCCGCAACCTGCGGCCCCTGTCGGATGGCGACCGCGCCGCGCTCGTCGCGTTCGGCCAGCATCACGCCCTCGCGATCCTGTTGCAGCCGGGGGGACCGGACAGTGTCGTGCCGCTGTGGCCCGAGCACGTGCCGCTGTCGTTCCGCATCCCCGCGTCCGACATCGACATTGCCTTTCGCCCGCTCGATTTCATCCAGGTCAACGCGGGCATGAACCAGCGCATGATCGCGCGTGCGCTCGAACTGCTCGACCTGCGTGCGGACGATCGCGTGCTGGACCTCTTCTGCGGCCTCGGCAACTTCACCCTGCCGATCGCGCGCGTCGCGGGCGAGGTGGTGGGTGTCGAGGGCGAGGCGGCGCTCGTCGCCCGTTCGCGCGAGAACGCCGCCCGCAACGGCATCGCCAATGCGGAGTTCCATGCGGCCGATCTCGCCGCCGACCAGCGCGGCACCGCCTGGGCGCAGGCGCGCTACGACAAGCTGCTGCTCGACCCGCCACGCTCGGGCGCGGCCGCCGTGCTCGAATACCTGCCGCGCAAGGGCACCGACCGCGTCGTTTATGTCTCCTGCCACCCCGGGTCGCTCGCGCGCGACGCCGGCACGCTCGTCACGCAACACGGCTACCGACTCGTCGCCGCGGGCGTGATGGACATGTTCCCGCACACCGCCCACGTCGAATCGATCGCCCTGTTCGAGCGTTGAGCGGAGGTCGAATCGATCGCCCTGTTCGAGCGTTGAGCGGAGCCGGCGAAGAGCAGGAGCTTTCGATACGAAGGACACGAAGCGGAGCGCAAGAAAGACTTTTTTTCTTTCCTTCATGTCCTTCGTGTTTCAATCCTTCCTTTGGTCTCGAACCATGCCAATCGAAATCGAACGGAAATTCCTCCTCTCCGGCGATGCCTGGCGCGACGAGGTTTCGCACAGCGAGCCGATGGAGCAGGGTTATCTCGCCGGTCCTCCGGCCGCGCGTTGCTCGGTGCGCGTGCGCCTAGCCGGCGTGCGCGCCTTCCTCAACATCAAGTCGGCGACCGCGGGCGTGCAGCGCGACGAGTACGAGTACGCGATCCCGTTCCACGATGCGCGGCGCATGCTCGCGACGCTCGCGGGTGACGTCGTCGCGAAGGTGCGCCATCATGTCGAGGTCGAGGGCCATCTATTCGAGATCGACGAGTTCGCCGGTGCCAACGCGGGGCTCGTCGTCGCGGAGATCGAACTCGCGGCGGTCGATGCACCGTTCCCGCGGCCGGCCTGGCTCGGCCGAGAGGTGAGCCATCTCGAGCGCTACTACAACCTGCGCCTCGCGACGCACCCGTATGCGTGCTGGAGCGAGACCGAACGCAACGCCGGCGACGCGGCCTGATACGATCCACGCCCATGCTCATCATCGGACTTCCCGGCAAGACCCTCACCGACGCGGACCGGCGCCAGCTCGCCGCGCCGCAGGTCAGCGGCGTGATCCTCTTCTCGCGCAATTTCGAGAGCCGCGACCAGGTCGTCGACCTCATCGACGACATCCGCGCCGAGCGCCCCGAACCTTTCCTCGTCTGCGTCGACCAGGAAGGTGGCCCGGTGCAGCGCTTCCGCGAGGGCTTCACGCACCTGCCGGCGCTCGCGCGCATCGGCGAGCTGTACGAGCGCGACGCGCACGCGGCGATCCGCGCGGCCGAAGAACACGCCTGGGTGATGGCGAGCGAGATGCGCGCGATCGGGGTGGACCTGAGTTTCGCGCCCGTCGTCGATCTTGCGCGCGGCAACCGCGCCGTCGGCGAGCGTGCCTTCCATGCGGACCCGCACGTCGCTTCCGAACTCGCGCAGGCGTACCTGCGCGGCATGCGGCTCGCCGGGATGGCGGCAACGATCAAGCATTTTCCCGGCCACGGCACGGTCGCCGAGGACACGCATTTCGATGCGGCGGTCGATCCGCGCCCGCTCGAGGAACTGCTCGCGACGGACCTCGTGCCGTTCGCCGACGCGATCGCGAGCGGTGCCGAAGCCGTGATGATGGCGCATGTGACGTACCCCGCGGTCGATGCGCGCGCGGCGGGCTATTCCCGCGCGTGGATCGAGGACGTGCTGCGCGGTGAACTCGGTTTTCGCGGCTGCGTGATCGGCGACGACATCGGCATGGCCGCGGCGGAGCAGGTCGGCAGCATCGCCGCGCGCATCGAGGCGCACCTGCTCGCCGGTTGCGACCTGCTGCTCGCCTGCAGCCCGGCCATCGTCGACGAATCGATCGCGGCGAGCGCGCACGCCACGCCATGCGACCCCGAATGCGTCGCCGCGTTGCAAGGCGCGGTCGCGCAGACCTGGGATGCGCTGGTGGCCAACCCGCAACGCGACGCCTTCATTGCGCGCCTCGACCAGCTCGATGACGCACGGACCACGCCATGAGCACAGCCGACCTCGCCGACGTGCTCGTGCGCGCCGATCTCGTCCACGACCGCGCGACGCTCGCCGCGGCGATCGAACGCGTCGGTGCGCAAATCGATGCCGAACTCGCCGGCGCGCCCGCGGTCTTCCTCACCGTCATGCAAGGCGCGCTGCCGTTCGCGGGCCAGCTCGCGACCGCGATGCGCGCGCCGCTCGTGTTCGACTACGTGCACGCGACGCGCTATCGCGGCGCCACCAGCGGCGGCGCGCTGATGTGGATCAAGCAGCCGTCGATTTCGCTCGCTGGCAGGACCGTGCTGCTCGTCGACGACATCCTCGACGAGGGCCATACGCTGAAGGCGATCCGTGATTTCTGCGTCGAGCAGGGCGCCGCGCGCGTGCTGCTCGCCGTGCTCTGCGAGAAGCGCCACGGCCGCGGTGCCGGGCTGCGCGCCGATTTCGTCGGCGTCGAGGTGCCCGACCGTTACGTGTTCGGCTACGGCATGGATTACCACGAACAGGGCCGAAACCTCGCGGCGATCTACGCGGTGGATGCATGAACCGGCACATCGACCTCGCGCTGATCGGCGGTACCGGCCTGTACCGTTTCCCGGGCCTCGAAGCGGCCGAACGCCATGCGGTCGACACACCGTACGGCCATCCGTCCGACAGCGTCGTCGTCGGTCGGCTCGGCGACCAGCGCATCGCATTCCTCGCGCGCCACGGCGAATCGCACACGATTCCGCCGCACCGCGTGAACTATCGCGCCAACGTCTGGGCGCTGCACCATCTTGGCGCCCGGCGCGTGATCGGCGTGAACGCGGTCGGCGGCATCCGCCCCGACATGGGGCCGCGCGTGGTCGTGCTGCCCGACCAGATCATCGACTACACGAGCGAGCGCCTGACGAGTTTCTGCGACGTCGCCGGTGCCGAGGTCAGGCACATCGATTTCAGCGAGCCGTACACGGCCACCCTGCGACGCGACCTGCTCGCCGCAGCCGCACGCGCCGGCGTCGCGATCGTCGACGGCGGTTGCTATGGCGCGACGCAGGGGCCGCGCCTCGAGACACGCGCGGAAATCGCACGCATGCGCCGTGATGGCTGCGATCTCGTCGGCATGACCGGCATGCCGGAAGCCGCGCTCGCGCGCGAGCTCGAACTCGACTACGCGTGCATCGCGCTCGTCGCGAACTGGGCGGCCGGCTGCGGCGACGAAGCCGAGATCAGCCTGCCGGAAATCTTCGCCAACCTCGAAGCCGCCACGGCCGCGGTGCCGCGCATCGTGACCGCGCTGCTCGGCACCTGACGCGGGCACCGCAGGGCGGGACGCGAGCCGCGCGTGCCGCCGCGGCGCCAAGAGCAAAGCGCAAGCTGTTCGCCGCCGTGCGCCCCAGGCCACCGCGTCCCCCGGCGGGACTCGCGCGGCGCGCTCGACCCGCCTACGCCCCGACGCTCTGCCTCGATGTCGTGTAGGGCGGGACGCGCAGCGCGTGCCGCCGCGGCGCCGGGAGCAAAGCGCAAGATCGGAACCCGAGGCACACCGCGGAAGAAAGAAAAAGCTCTTCCTCGGTGTACTCGGTGTGCTTCGTGTTGCAGGCTTTTAGCAGTCTCCTTCCCGCCCAGGGACCGTCCGGACTTGCGCACCGCAACTTGATTCGATCCGTTAAGCAATTGTTATACTCGAAGCGCATCCGTGCGCCGGGCAGGGGAGCGCGGCGCGCCATCGGGGTGCGTTCCAGACAGCGAGAGGCATCAATGCTTACCGGTACAGTGAAGTGGTTCAACGACGCGAAGGGCTTCGGGTTCATCGCGCCCGAGGACGGCGGGGAGGACGTGTTCGTTCACTACTCGGCCATCAATTCGCAGGGTTTTCGCACGTTGCAGCAGGGGCAGCGCGTGAACTTCGAGATCGTGCAGGGCCCCAAGGGCTCGCAGGCCTCGGGCGTGCAGCCGGTCAAGTAATACCGGGGCATGCGACGGAGCCCCGCAGCGCGGGGCTCCGCTTTTGCGACCGGCACCCCGTTCGCAGCGCGGCGACGGGCAGCGAGTCGCCCATCCTCGATGGTGTGCTGCCTTACTTGTGGCCAGCGATGCGCAGCCACTGCGCATCCAGCATCCGTGCGAACTCGTCGGCATGGGTGCGTGCGTCGCAAAGCGACACCACTACGCGCTGGCGCAGCGCCGCCCGCTCATTGCGTAGTGCATCGATCCCGGCCGCGGCATGCACGGCACGGGCGATGTAGCCTTCGACATCGGCGGCGATCCAGTCCGCCATGCCGAGTCGATGCAGCAGGCTCGCGCTCTGCCGGCCGACGTAGGCATGGCCTTCGAGCGTGACGACAGGGCAGCCCATCCAGAGTGCGTCGCAACTCGTCGTGCAACCGGAAAACGGAAACGGGTCGAGCGCGATGTCGACGCCGCGGTACGCCTCGAGCAGTTCGCGATAGGGCAGCGCGCCGCCCAGCTCGAGGCGGTTCGCATCGATGCCGCGCGCAGCGAAGCGCGCCGCAACGTGCGCACGCGTCGCGGCTTCGCCGAGATGCCGCGCACGCAGCACGAGGCGCGAGCCCGGGCAGCCGTGGAGGACCTGCGCCCATGCATCGAGCACGCGGTCGTTGAGCTTGGCGAGGCGGTTGAACGAGGCGAAAGCGACGGCACCATCGCCGCTGCGCGTCACCTCCACCGCTTCGTCCGGTGGCGTGTAGCAGAATCGCCCCGAAGGAAGCAGCGCGATCGTCTCGTCGAAGTGGCCGGCGCAACCTTCCGGCGTCAGCCAGGGGTCGCCGACGAACACGTCGATGGCCGCGGTCCCGGTCGTGTCGAACCAGTCGAGGAAGGTCAGCTGCAACGGGGCGACGCGCCGCGCGAGTACGCGCAGTCGATTGGCGGTCGAATGTCCCGAGAGATCGACGAGCACGTCGAGCTGCAACGCGCGCAGGCGCCGCCACAGGGATTCGTCGTCGAGGCCGCTCGCATCGACGTACCTGTCGCCGTCGCGCAGCATCGATCGTGCGGTGCGTGCATCCGCAGCAGTGAGATCGACGAGCAGATGTTCGTGGCGCTCGCGGTCGAACGCGCGCAGCAGCCCGGAGAGGAACGTCGCCACCGGGCCTGCACCGAGGCGCGGCGACGCCCAGCCGATGCGCAGGCGCCGCCCGGGGGCATCGGCGCGCGGCACGATCGCGTCGGGCGCCGGCAGGAAGCGTCGTGCGTAGCCGCGGATCGCCGCGGACGTCGCGGCGGCGTGGAGCGCGGGGTCGTAGTGCATGAGCACGAGTCGGCGTGCGGCATGTTCGCCGTCGTCGTCGCTGGCGGAGAGGCTGCGATACGCGGCGAGTCCCGCTTCGACGTCGCCCCGATCGACCAGGGCCGTCGCGGCGATCGCCCGCGGTACGGGGTCGGCAGGACGCAACGCGCTCGCCTGCGTGCTCCAGTACAGCGCGGCGCTCGGGCAACCCAGCGCGTGCAGCGAGGCGGCCAGCGCGAGCACCGCTTCGTAGTCGGCCGGGTCCTGCCGCACGACCGCTTCGAGCAGTGCCGCGCGCTCGCGCCACGCGCCAGCGTCGGCGAAATCGGCGACGACGGCGTAGAGGACTTCGCGATCGGCGATCAGCGCGGGATGCGCGGCGACGGCGAGGGCGGCGTCGCGTCCGCCGGCGCGCAAGTGGCAACGTGCGAGCAACTGGCGCAGCGCCGCCTCCTGCGGGTGTTCGCGCAGCAACGATTGAAGGCGGTCGATCGCGGCGCGCAGCTCGCCGTGATCGGCGAGTGCGGCGGCCTCGCGCACGCGTTGGCCGAACGGCGCGTCGTCCGAAGCCATCAGGCGGCGAACTGCAGCCGCGCGAGTTCGGCGTAAAGGCCGCCCGCGCGCACGAGTTCCGCGTGCGTCCCTTGCGCGACGATGCGCCCGCCGTCCATGACGACGATGCGGTCGGCCCGCTGCACGGTCGCGAGGCGATGCGCGATCACCAAGGTCGTACGTCCGGCTTCGAGCCGTTCGATCGCCTGCTGCACGAGGTGCTCGGACTGCGCGTCGAGGCTGGACGTCGCCTCGTCGAGCAACAGCACGGGCGCGTCGCGCAGCAGCGCGCGCGCGATCGCGATGCGTTGCTGCTGGCCGCCGGACAGGCGCACGCCGCGCTCGCCGAGGTAGGTTTCATAGGCTTCGGGCAGGTCCGCGATGAAGTCGTGTGCCTCGGCCGATCGCGCGGCGGCGACGACATCGTCCCGGCCGGCGCCGGCCCGGCCGAAGCCGATGTTGTCGGCCGCGCTCGCGCCGAACAGGACCGGATCCTGCGGCACGAGCGCGACGCTGCCACGCAGCTCCGGCAGTGCGAGCGCGCGCAGGTCCACGCCATCGAGCGTGATGCGCCCGCTGCCGGGATCATGGAAGCGCAGCAGCAGCTGGAACACCGTGGTCTTCCCTGCGCCCGACGGACCGACCAGCGCGATCGTCTGGCCCGGCTGCACGTCGAGCGTGAAGTCGTGAAGTGCCGGGCGATCGGGTCGCGACGGGTAATGGAATTCGACGTGCTCGAAGCGGATCGCGCCACGCACGGGCCGCGCGAGCGGCGTGGCCGTTACCGGCGAGACGATGCCCGCGCGCGCATCGAGCAGGTCGCCGATCCGTCCGAGCGCACCGGCGGCGCGCAGCACCTGGCCCCAGACTTCACTCAGTGCGCCGACCGAGCCCGCGGCGAACACCGCGTAGAGCACGAACTGGCTGAGCACGCCCGGCGCCATCGTGCCGGCCATTACCGCCTTGGCACCGGCCCACAGCACGAGCGTGATCGCGCCGAACACGAGCAGGATCACCATCGCGGTGAGACTGCCGGTCATCGCGATGCGCCGCCGCGCGACGTCGAGCGCGCGGCGGATCGCTTCCGCGTAGCGCCGCGATTCCTCCGGCTCGCGCGTGTAGGCCTGCACGGTGTGCACCGCGTTCAGCGCTTCACTCGCGGTCGCCGAAGCATCGGCGATGCGGTCCTGGCTCTCGCGCGAGAGCTTCGCGACGCGCCGGCCGAACACGACGATCGGCAGCACGACCGCCGGGATCACCAGCACGGTGAAGCCGGCGAGGCGAGGGCTCGTCCAGATCATCGCGGCGGCGCCACCGATCAGGGTCACGATGCTGCGCAGCGCGACCGACAGGGTGGACCCGACGACCGTCTGCACGAGTTCGGTGTCGGCGGCGAGGCGCGAGACGAGTTCGCCCGTACGCGTGCTCTCGTAGAACGCCTGGTCGAGCGTGAGCAGGTGGTCGTAGAGGCGCCGGCGCAGGTCTGCGGCGACGCGCTCGCCGAGTAGGGTCACGAAGAAGAAGCGTGCCGCGGTCGCGATCGCGAGCACCGCGGCGACCGCGAACAGGCCGAGGAAGCTCGCATTGATCGCGGCCGCGTTCGCCTGCGTGAAGCCGTGGTCGATCATCACGCGCACGGCCTGTGGCAGCGCGAGGGTCGCGCTCGACGACAGCGCAAGGAAACCGAGCCAGCCGGCGAGCAGGCCGCGGTAGGGCCGCAGGTACGGCAGCAGGCGCACGAGCGAGCGGAGCTTGCGCGGCGAGTCGGTGGCAGGCTGGTCGGTCATCGCGCGTCGGGCTACGGGGGATCGGAACGAGGTGCGGGCAGCCGGGACGCGTTCAAGCGCGCTCGAACAGGCCGCGCCCACGCGTGAGGTCGCGCACGAAGGCGGCGAGCGCGTCGATGCGTTCGGCCGGCAGCTCGACGTCGAGCTCGATGCCTTCGGCGTCGGCGCGCTCGGCGCGTTTGGCCGCATCGAAGTCGCGCAGGCGCGCGTGCAACAGCGGCACGGCCGCGTAATCGCAGCGGATGCGCGCGCGGCACAGGTCGACGAGCGGACGGTGCTCGGCGCGCCGCAGGCATTCGGCGGCGCAGCCGCCGTACGCGCGCACGAGGCCGCCGATGCCGAGCTTGATGCCGCCGAACCAGCGCGTGACGACCACGGCGACGCGGTCGAGCGCCTGTCCGTCGATCGCCATGAGGAGCGGCTTGCCCGCACTGCCGCCCGGCTCGCCATCGTCGTTGAAGCGGTAGTTGGCGCCGATGCGCCAGGCCCAGCAGTTGTGCGTGGCCGCGGCGTCGCCGACGCGCGCGAAGAACGCGGCCGCCGCCTCCGGCGTGTCGACCGGCGCGGCGCGCGCGAGGAAGCGGCTCTTCTTGATCTCCTGCTGCAGTTCCGCTTCGGCGCGCAGGGTTGACGTGGCACTCATCGAGGCGAGTGTAACGCGCGCGGAATCACGCCCGCGTCAGTCGAGCAGCGCGCGCAGCTCGTCCGGCAGCGGGCGCTCCGGATGGGCGGCATGGAACAGGCGCAGGCTGTCGGTCGCCTGCTGGCGCCGGCCCTGGTGCAGCAACTGGCGGATGTGCGCGAGCCAGTCGTCCGGCGCGAGCTGCATGTCGCGTCGCAGTTCGAACGAACTGGTGGGCGGCGTCGATACGCCGCGCGCACGCGCGGCCTTGCCCCCGGATCGTTCCTTCGCCACTGCGCCGGCCGCATCGGCGGCGACCGGCGCGCTGGCGGTTTCGGCTTCCTCGCGCTGCGCCTCGGCCGGAAAGGCGTCCGGCGCTGCGGCCGCTGCGGCCGGAGGCGGCGGTGGCGCAGGCTGGGTGACGCGCGCTGGGCTCTGTTCCTTCGCCCGCGCCTCGGTCTTGCGTGGCATGGGTTTGGCCGCGGCGGGCGGAGCTGGCGGCGCCGTGGCAGGCGCGGCGCCGCCGACCGGCTCCTGCGCCGACGGTTGCACGCGCTTTGCCGCGGGCTCGCTGAGCGGCTGCACGGGGACGTAGTTCTGGCTGCGCTGCGGCGCCGCCGGGGTGCTCTGCACGGGCAGTTCGCCCTGCGCTTCACGGCGCAGTGCATCCTGGCCGACGTGCCAGGCGATGCCGGCGGCGAGCACGACGCCCGCGGCGGAGC
>NZ_JBQCFP010000082.1:0-20064 GCF_051958935.1 Dokdonella sp.
GCGACTTCCTTGACCATCTGCGCGCCCATGTTCTCGAACTTGTCGGCCAGTTCGATCTCCTTCGCGACGGACACGCCGTCCTTGGTGATCGTCGGCGCGCCGAAGCTCTTCTCGAGCACGACGTTGCGGCCCTTCGGGCCGAGCGTCGCCTTGACGGCGTTGGCGAGGGTGTTGACGCCGCGCAGGATGCGGGTGCGCGCGTCTTCGGAGAAGCGGATTTCTTTGGCTGCCATGGGTGGAGCTCCGTAATTCGTGATTCGTGATTGGGGATTCGAAAAAGCGACGGCGGGATTCGAGGTGAAGGGATCGGATTCGGAGCAGGACTGCTCTGACGAATCACCAATCCCCAATCACCAATCCCGGCTTCTCACTTCTCGACGACGGCGATGAGGTCTTCTTCGCGCATGACCAGGAGTTCCTGGCCGTCGACCTTGACCTCGGTGCCCGAGTACTTGCCGAACAGCACGATGTCGCCGACCTTGACCGCCATCGGGCGGACCTTGCCGTCTTCCTGGATCTTGCCGGTGCCGGCAGCGAGGACCTCGCCCTTGACCGGCTTTTCGGCCGCGGCGTCGGGGATCACGATGCCACCGGCCGACTTGGTTTCGGCTTCCAGACGCTTGATGATCACGCGATCGTGCAACGGGCGAAGCTTCATGGGTGTCTCCATAAAAGGTTGATATTGAAGGACTAACGACGAACTGTTAGCACTTGCTCGTGCTGAGTGCCAAGTTTAGCGGCGAACGCGGCCCCGGAGAAGGGGGCGACGGCTGCGTTCCAGATGGCGTCTGTGCCGGCCGATTCAAGCGTCCCCACGACAGCGTCGCGCTTCCGGCCTATAGTCGTGGGTCAGGCCCGCTCGCAGTGCGCGGGCTTCGTCCTGGGGAATCCACATGCAGTACGCCAAGGGCGCCTTCGGCGCCGCACTCCTTCTTTTCCTCGCGGCGGCTCCGGCCGCGCACGCGCAGTACGTGTCGCTGGTCGGTGGCACGCCCGCGGCCGAGCACTTCGACACGCTCGCCGCGACCGGCACCGGCACGGCCGTGCCGGCCGGCTGGCATTTCGTCGAAGCCGGCTCCAATGCGAACACCACGTACGCCGCCGACAACGGCAGCACCGCGGGTGGCAACACCTACAGCTACGGCACGGGCAGCGCGGGCGAGCGCGCGCTCGGCATGCTGCGCTCCGGTTCGCTGCAGCCGCTGATCGGCGCCGAGCTCGGCAACGACAGCGGCCTCGTCGTCGACCACATCGACGTGAACTACGCGGGCGAGCAGTGGCGCCTCGGCGCCACCGGGCGCAGCGATCGCCTCGACTTCCAGTACAGCCTCGACGCGACGTCGATCAATGACGGCGCGGCAACCTGGGTCGACGTCGATGCGCTCGACTTCGCCTCGCCGACGACGGCGGGTTCCCTCGGCCCGCTCGACGGCAACATCGCCGCGAACCGCATCGCGATCGCCGGCACGATCGCCGGCCTCACGCTCGCCCCTGGTGCGCACCTGTGGGTGCGCTGGATCGACCTCGACATCGCCGGCGCCGAAGACGGCCTCGCGATCGACGACGTGCAGTTCGCGATCGCCGGCGATCCGCCGGTCGACCTCGCGCCGACGGTCGCATCGACGGTGCCGGCCGCGGGTGCGAGCGGCGTCGCGACCGGCACCACGCTCGCCGTCACCTTCAGCGAGGCCGTGGCGACGACCGGCTCGTGGTACACGATCGCCTGCTCGACCTCGGGCGCGCATTCGGCAAGCGTCGCCGGCGGCCCGGCCACGTACACGCTGACGCCCTCGACCGCATTCGCGGCGAATGAAACCTGCACCTGGACCATCCTCGCCGCGCACGTCATCGATCTCGACGGCACGCCCGATCCGCTCGCCGCCGACTATGTCGTCGTGTTCACGACACTCGACCCCGCAACGACGCCGCCGTCGATCGTCTCGACCGCGCCCGCCGACGGTGCGACCAACGTCGCGATCGCGAGTGACGTGCGCGTGACGTTCAGCGAGCCGGTGACGACCGCGAACGCGTTCGGGCTCGCCTGCGATTCGACGCCGATCGCGCTCGACGAATCGGGCAGCGGCGCACAGCGCACGCTCACGCCGGCGACCGTGCTGCCCGCGGGCGCCCATTGCACGTTCACGGTCGACGCGGACGGCGTGCACGACCTCGACGGCATCGCGATGGACGCGGACGTCGCCGTCGCGTTCCGGGTCGCGACCGGCACGCTCGAGGGCTACTACGCGCAGGTCAATCCGAGCAGCCCCGAACAGCTGCGCTGCTCGCTGCACCAGACGATCAAGGGCCACACGATCTATCCGTACAGCGGCTCGGGCACGAACACCTGGACGATCCTCGAGATCGCACAGCAGGATCCGAACGACCCCGCGAAGATGATCGATGTCTACCGCAACCGCTCGTACACGATCGGCAGCGATCGTGCCGGCACCGGCAGCGGCATCACCTACAACCGCGAGCACACCTGGCCGAACTCGCTCGGCTTCGCCAACAGCGGCCTCGCCGCGTACACCGACACGCACATGCTGTGGCTGTCGGACACGAACCAGAACGCAAGCCGCGGCAACAAGCCGTTCGCCAGTTGCCCGAGCGGCTGCACGGAACTTCCGACCGAGGCGAACAACGGCGTCGGCGGCGGCAGCGGCGTGTACCCTGGCAATTCGAACTGGGTGCGCTCGCCCGACGGCAATGCGGGTTCGTTCGAGGTGTGGAACCACCGCAAGGGCGAGATGGCGCGCGCGATGTTCTACATGGCGATCCGCTACGAGGGCATCGCTGCCGAAGCCGCGCACGACGGCGTCATCCCCGACCTCGAACTCACCGACAACCGCAGCCTCATCACGATCACGAGCAACACCGCGGCCAAGGCCTACATGGGCCTGCTCGCGACGCTGCTCGACTGGCACCTGCAGGATCCGCCCGATGCCGAGGAAGTGGCGCGCAACGACGTGATCCAGGGCTTCCAGGGCAATCGCAACCCGTTCGTCGACCATCCCGAGTGGGCGACGCGCGCGCTGTTCGAATCGAGCGAGCCCGCGGTGTGCGAGCCGGTCGTGCCGAACGACGTGATCTTCGCGAACGGGTTCGACGCGGCGCCGTAATCGAAAGGGCACTCTCCAGCGGCGGCGCAAGAGCATCGCGGCGTCCGCCGCTCCCGCACATCGATTGTGGGAGCGACTTCGGTCGCGATGCTTCCCGGCCTCGGCCCTCGACCGCCTGCGCCGCCCGCTGCCCCATGCGATGATCGGCGACCCGTCGCCACCGATTGCCGCCATGGCCGCCATCGTCATCCATTGCAGCTGCCCCGACGCCGATACCGCCGCGCGCATCGCGCGCGCGCTCGTCGACGAACAGCTCGCGGCGTGCGTGCAGGTACTGCCGGGCATGACGTCGACGTACCGCTGGAAGGGCGCGGTGCATGTCGACGCCGAGGTGCTGCTGCTCGCCAAGACCGTGCGCGCGCGACTCGATGCGGTGTCCGCGCGCATCGCCGCGCTGCACCCGTACGAAGTGCCGGAACTGCTCGCGCTCGATGTGGTGGATGGCGCGCCAGGTTACCTCACCTGGCTCGAGCAGGCCTGCGCGGACCTTGAATCCACGGGCGGCCCTGCCCATACGCGGTGAACGTCCTGCAAGATCCGCGGTCCAAACGCGGTCCCCCTGTTCACCGATCCGACGGAGCGACTTTCCGATGCGCAGCCTGCTCACCGGCCTGACCGCCACATTCCTGCTCGCCCTCGCGGCCTGCGCCGCGCACGCGCAGGAGGACGGCCTGCTGCCGGTCGAACAGGCGTTCAAGCTGGACGCCAAGACCGCCGGCCCGGGCAAGCTCGCGCTGCACTGGGACATCGCGCCGGACTATTACCTCTATCGCTCGCGCATCAAGGCGAAGACGTCGCAGGCCGGCCTCACGCTCGGCACGCTCGAACTGCCCGCGGGCGAGAAGAAGCAGGACGAGTTCCTCGGCGAAGTCGAGGTCTACCACCACGCGATCGACGCGACCTTGCCGTACACGCTCGCCGATGCAGCGACGAAGAGCGTCACCGTCTCGCTGACCGTGCAGGGTTGCCACGAGACCGATCCGAAGATCTGCTATCCACCGCACCCGACCACGGTCACGCTCGATCTCGGCGCGGATGCGGTGACCGCGGCGACCGGCCCGGCAGCGGGCCTGCCTGCGAGCCCGCTCGCCGGCAATGGCGGCGGCCCGCTCGCTTCCGGCGGCGGCTTGCCGCTCGGGGCCAATGCCGGCGCGGTCGACAGCGCGCCGCTGCCGCCCGAGCAGGCGTTCGTGTTCGAGGCGATCGCGCAGAGTCCGACGACGATCCTCGCGCGCTGGACGATGCCGAAAAACTACTATCTCTACCGCGACAAGAGCACGGTCACGCTCGTCGACGGCAACGGCGTCACGCTCGGCGCGCCGCAATGGCCGGCGGGCGTCGATCACACCGACGAACACTTCGGCATGATCAAGGTCTATTTCGACCAGGTCGAGTTGCCGATCGGCCTGCTGCGCGAACACGGCGACGCTCAGGCGGTGAAACTGCACGCGGAGTACCAGGGTTGCCTCGAGAACGGCATCTGCTACCCGGTGATGCAGAAGGACGTGTCGGTCGACCTGCCGGTGGCGACGGCCGATGAGCTCGCTGCAGCGAAGGCATCGTTCGTGCCTGCCGCGAAGAGCATCGCGGCTGGAGCCGCTCCGGCGACTGCGGCAAACGCGGCGGGACAGGAGCGCCCCCCGGCCCCGAGCCCCCAGCCCTCGCTTCCCGGCATCCTCGGCGCGCTCGTGTTCGCGCTGCTCGGCGGCCTCGTGCTCAACCTCATGCCGTGCGTGCTGCCGGTGCTCTCACTCAAGGTGCTCGGCCTCGCGCAGAGCGGCGAAAGCGCGGCGAAGGCGCGCAAGCATGCGCTCGTCTACACCGCGGGCGTGCTCGTCACGTTCGTCGCGGTCGGCCTCGCCGTGATCGGTCTGCGCGCGGCGGGACAGGCGCTCGGCTGGGGCTTCCAGCTGCAGCAGCCGGTATTCGTCGCCGTGCTCGTCTACGTGCTGTTCGCGATCGGCCTGTCGCTCTCGGGCGTCTACAACATCGGTGCCGGGCTCGCCGGCGTCGGCCAGAACCTCGGCAACCGCAGCGGTGCGGCGGGCGACTTCTTCACCGGCGTGCTCGCGGTGATCGTCGCAAGTCCATGCACCGCGCCGTTCATGGGCTCGGCGCTCGCCTATGCGTTCTCCGCATCCTCGCTCGTCGCCTTGCTCGTGTTCCTCGCGCTCGGGCTCGGCCTCGCGCTGCCGTTCCTGCTCGTCGGCTTCGTGCCTGCACTCGCGGCACGCCTGCCGCGGCCGGGTGCGTGGATGGAGACGCTCAAGCAGTTCCTCGCGTTCCCGATGTACCTGACCGCGGTATGGCTCGCCTGGGTTCTCGGCAACCAGCGCGGCATCGACGCGATCGGCTGGGTGCTGATCGGCGCGACCGTGCTCGCGCTCGGCCTCTGGTGGTGGGAACGGCATCGCTACCAGGGCCATCCGGTGCAGCGCGTGATCGGGATCGTCGTCGTGCTCGCCGCGCTGCTGCCGATCGCACGGATCGCCCATCTCGAACCGCCGGCCACGCATGCGGCCCGCAGCGACACCGTGGCGTATTCCGCCGAACGCCTCGCCAGCCTGCGCGCCGAAGGCCGCAGCGTGTTCGTCGACGTGGGCGCCGACTGGTGCGTGACCTGCAAGGTCAACGAAAAGGCCGTGCTCGACACCGATGCCTTCCGCGACCTGCTCCGGCGCAGCAACGCGGTGCTCATGACCGCCGACTGGACCAATGTCGACCCGGCGATCACCACGTTCCTGCAGGACTACAACGCGGTCGGCGTGCCGCTCTACGTCGTGTTCCGCGCCGGCGAAACGGGCCGCGGCCATGCGCTGCCGACCGTCCTGACCCAGGCGATCGTCGAGCAGGCGCTCGCACCGCACTGAGCGCCGTGTTCGATCGCACCCACCTGCTCGTCGTCGCACTCGCGATCGCCGGGGCGCTTGCCGGCCTCGGGGTGGGGCTGTGGCTGCGCCCGGCGGCCGCGCCCGTCGCGCGCACGGCGACCGCGCTGGTCGGCCAGCCGCGACCCGCGCTCGCATTGCCCGACACCCAGGGACATCCGCAGTCGCTCGACCGCTGGGGCGGCAAGCTCGTCCTCGTCAATTTCTGGGCGAGCTGGTGCGCGCCCTGCGTGGAGGAAATGCCGCTGCTCGACCGCACCCAGCAGCGCCTCGCGGGGCGCGGGCTGCAGGTCGTCGGCATCGCGGCGGACGGCGCCGAGGCAACGCGCGCGTTCCTGCGCGAGCATCCGGTCGCCTATCCGATCCTCGTCGACGACCCCGAGACCGCACCCGCCCGCGGCGGCGACAGTTCCCGCGCGTTCGGCAATGAGCGCGACGTGCTGCCGTACTCGGTCCTGATTGGCCGCGACGGGCGCATCCTCGCGCAACGCTACGGCAACTTCACCGAAACGTCCCTCGAGGCATGGCTGCAGCCGCATCTGTGACGCGCGCCGCCACAGACGCATCTGCTCCGTGCTACCGCGATTTTCCACCGAACGTCGCCGAACTGGACAGATCGCGTCGGACGGGCGAGACTAGCCGCCCTTTTTGAGCGGCGCGGCCGTGGCCACGATCCTCGTCCTGCATGGGCCCAACCTCGACCTGCTCGGCACGCGCGAGCCGGATACGTACGGGCGCACGACGCTGGCCGAGATTGACGCCGAACTGGCGACGATCGCGCAAGGATCCGGCCACCAACTGACAAGCTTCCAGTCCAATGCCGAGCACGCGCTGATCGAACGCGTGCATGTCGCACGCGGCGATGGCACTGCCTTCATCCTGATCAACCCGGCCGCGTTCACCCATACGAGCGTCGCACTGCGCGATGCGCTCGCCGCGGTCGCCCTGCCGTTCATCGAAGTGCACCTCTCGAACGTGCACGCGCGCGAGGCGTTCCGCCGCCACTCGTACTTCTCCGACCTCGCGGTCGGCGTGATCGCCGGCTTCGGCGCGCTGAGCTACCGGCTCGCGCTCGACGCCGCGCTGCGCCGCCTCGCGGCCTGACTTTCCCAAGAACACCCCGTTTCGGACATACGGCCCAGGAGTTCCCCATGGACCTGCGCAAGATCAAGAAGCTCATCGACCTGCTCGAGGAATCCAACCTCGCCGAACTCGAGATCAAGGAAGGCGAGGAAATCGTGCGCCTGTCGCGCCTGCCCAAGGGCATGGTCGGCGCCCTGCCGGTCGCCGCGGCGCCGATGGCCGCGCCCGCACGCGTCGAGGCACCCGTCGCGGCGAGCGCCCCGGTCGCGGCGGAAGCGCCCGCCGCCGGTGGCAAGGCGCTGCCGGAAGGGCATGTCGTCAAGGCACCGATGGTCGGCACGTTCTACGCCTCGGCCAATCCCGACTCGCCGCCGTTCGTGAAGGTCGGCCAGGCGGTCAAGGCCGGCGAGACACTCGGCATCATCGAAGCGATGAAGATGTTCAACCAGATCGAAGCCGACGTCGCCGGCACTGTGCTCGCGATCCTCGTCTCGAACGGACAGCCGGTGGAATTCGACGAGCCGATGTTCGTCATTGGGTAGGGGCCGGGATTGGTGATTCGTGATTGGTGATTCGGAAAAGCCGCCGCACTGCCAGCTCGACGTGTGGCACGACGCAATGGACCTCGTCGTGGCCGTATATGCGTTTTCGGCGGGATTTCCGCCTGAGGAACGGTTCGGGTTGACTGCGCAGATGCGGCGCGCCGCCGTGAGCGTTCCATCGAATATCGCTGAAGGCGCCGCACGCAAGTCACGAAGCGAGCTTGCGCGCTTCCTCTCAATCGCGCGCGGCTCGATTTCCGAACTCGACACCCAGATACAAATCGCCAGTCGGCTGGACTTCGGCACTCCTTCGAAAACCTTGCAGCAGACCCTCAATCGCACGTTCGCCAGGCTCAATGCGCTGATGGCCAGCATCGCCGCCCGCTCTGTCGAATCACCAATCACGAATCACCAATGACAATACGGGCACCCCATGCTTGACAAGGTAGTGATCGCCAACCGCGGCGAAATCGCCCTGCGCGTGCTGCGCGCGTGCCACACGCTCGGCATCAAGACGGTCGCGGTGCATTCCACCGCGGACCGCAACCTCAAGCACGTCGGCATGGCCGACGAGTCGATCTGCATCGGCCCGCCGGCCGCGGCGGAGAGTTATCTCAACATCCCGCGCATCATCGCCGCGGCCGAAGTCACCGACGCGCAGGCGATCCATCCGGGCTACGGCTTCCTGTCCGAGAACGCGGACTTCGCCGAGCGCGTGGAGAAATCCGGTTTCATCTTCATCGGCCCGACTGCGGACGTGATCCGCCTCATGGGCGACAAGGTCGAGGCTATCCGCGCGATGAAGGCGGCCGGCGTGCCGTGCGTGCCGGGCTCGGGCGGCCCGCTCGGCGACGACGTCGCGGCGAACGTGAAGGTCGCACGCGAGATCGGCTATCCCGTGATCATCAAGGCCGCCGGTGGTGGCGGCGGCCGCGGCATGCGCGTCGTGCATACCGAGGCGCACCTTTCCAATGCGATCCAGATGACCAAGTCCGAAGCCAAGGCCGCGTTCGGTAACGGCGAGGTCTACATGGAGAAGTTCCTCGAGAACCCGCGCCATGTCGAGATCCAGGTGCTCGCCGACGGCCAGGGCAATGCGATCCACCTCGGCGAACGCGACTGCTCGATGCAGCGCCGCCACCAGAAGGTCGTCGAGGAAGCGCCGGCGCCGGGCATCACGCCCGAGCAGCGCGCCGAGATCGGCAAGGTCTGCGTCGAGGCGTGCAAGCGCATCGGTTACCGCGGCGCGGGCACGTTCGAGTTCCTCTACGAGAACGGGCGCTTCTACTTCATCGAGATGAACACGCGCATCCAGGTCGAGCACCCGGTGACCGAACTCATCACCGGCGTCGACCTCGTGCGCGAACAGCTGCTCATCGCGGCGGGCGAGAAGCTCACGATCCGCCAGGAGGACATCGTCCTCGACGGCCATGCGATCGAATGCCGCATCAACGCCGAGGATCCGGATACGTTCATGCCGAGCCCGGGCCTGGTCAAGCGTTTCGAATGCCCGGGCGGCCCCGGCGTGCGCGTCGACACGCACGTCTACGACGGCTACCGCATCCCGCCGAACTACGACTCGATGATCGGCAAGCTCATCGTGCACGGCCGCGACCGCGCCACCGCGATCGCGCGCATGCGCATCGCGCTGTCGGAGATGGTCGTCGAGGGCATCAAGACGAACGTGCCTCTGCAGCAGCGCATCATGGCCGACGGCGGCTTCCAGGCGGGCGGGCAGAATATCCACTACCTCGAGAAGCGGATGGCCGAAGCCAGGGAGAAGGCGATCGGGATTGGCTGAGTCAACACGCTGGGGAGGGTGCGCCGTGAGAGTACTGCACTGTTCATTGCTATGCATGCTCGTCGCTAGCTTGATGTCGTGCGCCGGTTCGCCGGTCGACCCTCAAGGGGGCATGCGCATCGCAGCGAAAGGCAACAAGCATTATGAAGTGGACGGCCAGTCACTTACTTTCGTGCAATTGGAGTCTCTGCTTTCAGGAAGGCGGCCGATCAGAATCGTCGTTGATCAGTCTCCGATGATG
Source organism: Dokdonella sp. (assembly GCF_051958935.1). GTDB lineage: Bacteria > Pseudomonadota > Gammaproteobacteria > Xanthomonadales > Rhodanobacteraceae > Dokdonella_A. The sequence goes on from NZ_JBQCFP010000082.1 coordinate 9,675, forward strand.
ATGCAAGACACTTGCGTATTCATCCTTGGCGTCAAACTGGATATCCCTGTTTGGGCACGCTCGTTCAACGGAGCGATACAGCCCGTGCATTTCAATATTGACTCTCCCGACATCACGGCGACGGACAATTGTCGTTAACGATGCCCTTCCTTGAACTCTCCCTGACCATCCGTGCGACCGACCAGGAACGCGTCGAACTCGCGCTCGAGGAAGCAGGCGCGCTCGCGGTGACGCTGCTCGATGCGGACGCCGACACGCCGAACGAGCGCGCGATCCTCGAGCCCGGCGTCGGCGAGACGCCGCTGTGGGGCGAGATCTCGTTGCAGGCGCTATTCGAGGCCGACACCGATCGCGCCGGTCTTCTGTACGTGCTCGCCGAGCTGCTGCCGGAAATCGAACCTTCGCAGGTGCGTTTTCGCGAAGTCGCCGACCAGGACTGGACGCGCGCGTGGATGGACCAGTTCAAGCCGATGCGTTTCGGTCGGCGCCTGTGGATCTATCCGTCCACTGTCGAGCCGCCCGGCGATGATGCGGACGCGGCCGTCGTCGTGCGGCTCGATCCCGGGCTCGCCTTCGGCACCGGCACGCATCCGACCACCGCGCTCTGCCTCGAATGGCTCGACGGGCTCGACCTTTCCGGCCGGCACGTGATCGACTACGGCTGCGGCTCGGGCGTGCTCGCGATCGCCGCGATCAAGCTCGGCGCGGCGCATGTCGACGGCATCGACAACGACCCGCAGGCGATCCTCGCGAGCCGCGACAACGCCGAACGCAACGGCGTCGCCGACCGCCTCGCGCTTTACCTTCCCGACGAGTTCGTCGTCCGCGCCTGCGACGTGTTCGTCGCCAACATCCTCGCCGGCCCGCTCGGCGAACTCGCACCGCATTTCGCGACATGCGTGAAACCCGGCGCACCGTTCGCGCTGTCGGGCATCCTCGTCGGCCAGGCCGACGAACTGGTCGCGCGCTACGCCGAATGGTTCGACGACCTCGTCGTCGCGACGCGCGAGGACTGGGTGCGCATCTCCGGCCGCCGTCGCGGGTGAGCGGTGACGAAAGCGAAAGACTGAGCCACGAAGGGCACGAAGAACACGAAGGAGCAGGCGAGGGATTTCACGGCGGCCGTGGCTGCGCGATGGGCGCCGACCTTCTTCGGACGCTGGAAACGTGCGGTTGCAAACGACCAAAGCACATTCCTGCATTGCCTTCTCTTCGTGTTCTTCGTGTTTCAATCCTTGTTGGCGCCTTTGGCCACGTCCCCGCCGCGCGCTAGACTGGCCGGATCGCGACGGGCGCGGAGGGATCGTGAGCGTGTTGCAGTGGCTCGGGCGTCGGCTCGCCAGTTACCTCGCGCGACCGCGGCCCGGGCTGCATGTCGCGACGAGCCGTCCGGGCCTGCTCGCGGCAACGTTGCGCAAGGGCGACGTGCTGCTCGTCGAAGGCACGAGCCGCTTCTCGGCCGCGATCCGCACGCTCACGCAATCGACCTGGTCGCACGCAGCGCTTTACATCGGCGACGCTTTGTCCGCCTCGCGCGGCGACGACACGCCGCTGCTGATCGAGGCCGACGTCAACGACGGCGTGCGCGCAGTGCCGGTCGAGCGCTACGCGCAGATGCATACGCGCATATGCCGGCCGGTCGGCCTCGGCGAGGAGGAGATCGACGCGGTGTTCGGCTACGCGATCGGCCGCCTCGGCCAGCAGTACGACCTGCGCAACATCATCGATCTCGCACGCTATCTCGTGCGGCCGCCGCCGGTGCCCGAGCGTTTCCGCCGCCACCTGCTCGCCTTCGGCGGCGGCGAGCCGACCAGCGCGATCTGCTCGTCGCTGATCGCCGCCGCGTTCGCGTCGATCCGCTATCCGGTGCTTCCCGACATCGAAGTCGCGCGCAGCAAGGGCGAAGCCGGCCGCGAACAGGTGCGCGAGATCCTGCACATCCGCGACTCGAGCCTCTACGTGCCGCGCGATTTCGACGTCTCGCCGTACTTCGCGATCGTGAAGCCGAGCCTGCGCGATTTCGATCCGCACGTGCTGACCTGGGCCGCCCTGCCGATACGGGCGGCCGAGGCCGGCGAGGACTGAACACCGGTGGCGCAACCCGCCGCGCGGCGACGGCCCACCGGTGCCACGCTGCTAGAATCGCCCGACCTCGCCTGCGCGAATTGGATCGATGTACACGCAGTGCCCCGAATGCCTGACGATCTACAAGGTCGACGGCGCCGAACTCGCGGCGGCGCACGGCAGTGTGCGTTGCGGGCACTGCGCCGCGGTATTCGATGCGCTGCGCACGCTGAGCCTGCAGCTGCCGCCCGAGCCGATCGAACGGCTCGACGTGCACGCGACGCTGCCGGCGCCACCGCAGCTCGAACTGCCGGTGTTCAGGCCGATCCCGGCGCAGGCGTCGCTGTTCGCCGAGGCGGCCGACCGCGCGCGCGCCGCCGAGCGCTCGTCGCTGCCCGCGTTCGCCAAGCGCCGCCGCCGCGCGCGGCAACGCCGCAACGGGCCGTGGCTCGCCGGATGCGCGCTGCTGCTGCTCACCCTCGCCGGCGAGATCGCCTGGGCCGAGAAGGCACGCTGGATCGACGATGCGCGCATGCGCGCCTGGCTCGATCCGCTGTGCGCGAAGCTCGCCTGCCGCCTGCCGCCGCGCCACGACGCCGCGACGCTCGAACTGCTGTCGCGCGACATCCGCCCGCACCCGTCGGTGCCCGGCGCGCTGATCATCTCGGCGACGCTGCGCAACGACGCACCCTTCGTGCAGGCGTACCCGACCGTGGAGATCACGCTGTCGGACCTCGACGAGACGCGCATCGCGATGCGCCGCTTCCAACCGCGCGAGTACCTCGGCGATGCGCGCTCGATCGCCGCGGGTCTCGCGCCCGGCACCAGCACGGCGCTCGTGTTCGAAGTCGCCGACCCCGGCAAGGACGCGGTCGCGTTCGAATTCAAGTTCGAGTGAGCGGCACGCGTGCGGACGCCGTGCCGGGCCGAAGTGCTCAGCTCGCGCCGAGATAGATCGCGCAAGTGCCGATCCGTGAAGGCATCGCGGCCCTCGAAGCGTCATCCATCGTGAACTTCGCCCGCGAGGGACTTATCAAGGCACGATCACGGCGCTACTATCCCCTCCCGACGTGCGCCCGCGCCGTCGGCCCAAGCATGGAAGATCGCTCGCCGAGAAGGGCCCCGTTGTGAATGCCGCCATCCCCTTGCGCGCGGACAGCGCGCACGAAGCCTCGTTGCAACCCGCACTGCGCGACTGCGTCGTCCGCGCCGTACGCCGCTATCTCGCCGACGTCGAGTCCGAGCCGGGCGAAGGCCTGCATGCGCTCGTCATGCGCGAGGTCGAATCGCCGCTGCTGCGCGAAGTGATGGCCTGGTATGGCGGCAACCAGAGCCGCGCCGCGGCCGCGCTCGGCATCAACCGCGCGACCCTGCGCAAGAAGCTGCAGCAGTACGGCCTCGCCGACTGACCCGGTGCAGCGGATGCAGCGCGCGCTCGCGCCGCCGCCGCTATAATTGCGCGCTTCCCCCGGGACGAAGCCCGCCATGTTCCACGCCACCCTGGTACCGGTTCGCCGCGCGCTGCTCAGCGTGTCCGACAAGTCCGGCCTGATCGACCTCGCCCGCGGCCTCGATTCGCTCGGCATCGCGCTCGTCTCCACCGGCGGTACCGCAAAGGCGCTGCGCGAAGCCGGCCTGCCGGTGTCGGACGTCAGCAGCGTGACCGGCTTCCCCGAGATCATGGACGGGCGCGTGAAGACGCTGCACCCGGCCGTGCACGGTGGCCTGCTCGGCCGGCGCGGCACCGACGATGCGGTGATGGCCGAGCACGGCATCATGCCGATCGACCTGCTGGTCGTGAACCTGTATCCGTTCGAGCGCATCACGTCCGAGCCGGATTGCTCGATGAACGATGCGATCGAGAACATCGACATCGGCGGTCCGGCGATGCTGCGCGCGGCCGCGAAGAACCACGAGCACGTCGCCGTCGTGGTCGATCCGGCCGACTACGCCGAGGTGCTCGAGTCGCTCGCCCACGGCGGCACGCGCCTGTCGCTGCGCCGCCGCCTCGCCGCATCCGCCTACGCGCACACGGCGCGCTACGACGGCGTCATCGCCAACTGGCTCGGCATGCGCACCGACGCGGAGAAGCCGGAGGCGTTCCCGCCGGGTCTGCGCCTCGCCTTCGAGCGCCGGCAGACGCTGCGCTACGGCGAGAACCCGCACCAGGGCGCCGCACTGTACGTCGAGCGCAACCTGCCGCCCGGCACCGTCGCCGGCGCGCGCGTGCTCGCCGGCAAGGAACTGTCCTACAACAACCTCGCCGACGCCGACGCCGCGCTCGAATGCGTCAAGGCGTTCCAGAAGACGCCCGCCTGCGTGATCGTCAAGCACGCCAATCCGTGCGGCGTCGCGCTCGGTGCGAACCTCGGCGAGGCGTACGAGCGCGCTTACGCGTGCGATCCGGTGTCCGCATTCGGCGGCATCATCGCGTTCAACCACCGCCTCGACGGCGCGACCGCGAAGAAGATCATCGAGCGCCAATTCGTCGAGGTCGTGGTCGCGCCCGAGTTCGACGCCGATGCGATCACCGCGATCTCGGCCAAGCCGAACGTGCGCGTGCTTGCGGTCGGCGAGTGGGGTGAAGCGGCGCCGCATGCGTACGACTACAAGCGCATCGCCGGCGGCCTGCTCGTGCAGGACGCCGATCGCGACACCTTGCTGCTGTCCGACCTCAAGGTCGTTTCCCGCCGCGTGCCCGATGCCGCCGAGCTGCACGACCTGCTGTTCGCCTGGCACGTCGCGATGTTCGTCAAGTCCAACGCGATCGTCTACGCGCGCGGTGGCCGCACGATCGGCATCGGCGCCGGACAGATGAGCCGGGTCGTGAGCGCGAAGATCGCCGCGATCAAGGCGGCCGAAGCCCAGCTCGAGGTGCCCGGCAGCGTGATGGCGTCCGATGCGTTCTTCCCGTTCCGCGACGGCATCGACGCCGCCGCCGAAGCGGGCATCCGCGCGGTGATCCAGCCCGGCGGTTCGATGCGCGACGCGGAGGTCATCGCCGCGGCCGACCAGCACGGGATGGCGATGGTGTTCACGGGCGTGCGGCATTTCAGGCATTGACGGCGGTTCGTGATTGGTGATTCGTGATTGGTGATTGGCAAGTCGGCCTCCCACAACAATCGACCATTTCCCGACGCGTGAATCCCCCAACAGCCGGTCGCAACGAATCGTGCGCGACGCGCACCAATGACCAATCCCGAGTCGTCAATCACGAATCCCCAATCACGAATCACCAATGAAAATCCTCGTCATCGGTTCCGGCGGCCGCGAGCACGCCCTCGCGTGGAAACTGTTGCAGTCGCCGCGCGTGTCCGAAATCGTCGTCGCGCCCGGCAATGCGGGCACGGCGCGCGAGGCGCGCATGCGCAACGCGGACGTCGCGGTGACCGACGTCGACGGCTTGCTCGCGCTCGCGCGGCGCGAAGGCATCTCGCTCGCGGTGGTCGGGCCCGAGGCGGCGCTCGCCGCGGGCATCAGCGATCGCTTCCATGCGGCCGGGCTGCGCTGCTTCGGCGCGAGCCGGATCGCCGCGCAGCTCGAGAGTTCGAAGGCATTCGCGAAGGATTTCCTCGCGCGCCACAACATCCCGACCGCGCATTACGCGGTGTTCACCGACCTCGGCCCTGCGCTCGCCTACGTGCGCCGCCGCGGCGCGCCGATCGTGATCAAGGCGGACGGCCTCGCCGCGGGCAAGGGCGTCGTCGTCGCGCTCACGCTCGCCGACGCCGAACAGACCCTGCACGACATGCTCGGCGCGCGCACGTTCGGCGACGCCTCCGCACGCGTGGTGATCGAGGAATTTCTCGAGGGCGAAGAAGCGAGTTACATCGTGATGAGCGACGGCCGCAACGTGCTGCCGCTCGCGACGAGCCAGGACCACAAGCGGCGCGACGAAGGCGACCTCGGGCCGAACACCGGCGGCATGGGCGCGTATTCGCCCGCGCCGGTAGTCACGCCGGAGGTCGAGCGGCGCGTGCTCGAGGAAATCATCCGTCCGACGATCGCGAGCATGGCCGCCGAAGGCGCGCCCTTCATCGGCTTCCTTTACGCCGGCCTCATGATCGACCGGCACGGCGCGCCGAAGGTCATCGAATTCAATGCGCGCCTCGGCGACCCGGAGACCCAGCCGATCATGCTGCGCCTGAAGTCCGACCTCGTCGATCTCGTCGAGGACGCGCTCGACGGCCGCCTCGACAGCGCGCGCGCGAACTGGGACCCGCGTCCCGCGCTCGGCGTCGTCGTCGCCGCAGCAGGCTACCCCGGCAAGGTGCGCGGCGGCGACGTGATCGACGGACTCGACGTGGCCGACGGCAGCGACGTGAAGGTGTTCCACGCCGGCACCGCGCTCGCGGATGGGCGCGTCGTCACCGCGGGCGGCCGCGTGCTCGCGGTCTGCGCGGTCGGCGAGGACCTCGGCATCGCGCGCGCGCGCGCCTACGAGCGCGTGCGCACGATCCGCTTCGACGGCGCGTTCTGCCGCCGCGACATCGGCCACCGCGCGCTGCGGCGCTGAGCGCCGCGCACGGGCATCGCGTCAGCGCGCGGCTTTGGCGGGCGGCTTGTAGGGAGCGAGGCGCAGCGGGTGGTAGACCGCCGCGTCGGCGGGCCACGGCCGGTCCGGCAGCTTGTGCGCCTGCAATTGCTGCAGCACCTGTCGGTACGGCGTGAGCGCGCCCTTGAGGCCGTTGCGCACGAGCACGAACATGCCGGCCTGCTGGACCTTCACCGCGTCGTCCCACTTGCCGTTCGCGGCGAGGGCGAGCGCATAGGCTTCGCTGTTCGGCGCGCTCGGATTCTCCGCATAGAGCTTCTTGCCGTATTCGAGCGCGCCGCGCCGCTCGTTTGCATTCGCCTGTGCGCAGGTGCTGGCGATGCGCACGAATAGTTGCAGGACGAACTTGTTGTTGATGTCCGCCGCGAGCAGGTCGCTTGCATCGCGCAGGGCCGAACCGCATTGGCCGGCGACGACGTCCGCGGCGACCATCTGCATCCAGTGCTCGGCGTCGCGAATGTCGAGTTGCACGAGCGCGCGATACTGCGTCGCGGCCTCGGCAGCGCGACCCGAGCGCAGCAGCAGCGCACCGAGCAGTGCGCGCGCCTCGCCGAGCTTGGGGTCGAGCCGTACGGCTTCCTGGTATGCACGCTGGGCGCCCGCATCGTCGTTGCCCATCTCGAGCGCGACGCCCTTGCTCAGCTGGGCGAGCGCGCTGTTGCGATCGGCGGCGATCGCCGCGTCGGCGCGCGTGTTGGCTGCGGCGAGGTTGCCGGCTGCCGCTTCGGCACGCGCATACAACGCGAGCAATGCGGCGTCCTTCGGGCTCGCCGCGAGCGCGGCGTCGAGCAGCTTGCGCGCCGCGTCGTACTGGTGCAGCGCGAGCAGCGGGGCGATCTCGGCGATGCCCTTCGCGGGCGTCGCGGCAGCAGGCGTCGTCGCGGCCGCGCCGGCGCGGCCGAGCAGGCCGTCGCCAAGCGGATCGATGAGCATCGGCGGCACGTTGCCGGCCTTCGCGCGCGCGTCGGCCGCGGCTTGCGCGTTGCCGGCGCCGGCCTGCGCCTCGGCGAGTGTCGCGTACAGCGCGGTCGCCTTCGGGTCGATCGCGAGCGCGCGCTGGATCTGCTCGACCGCCTCGGCGTAGCGCTTCTGCTTGAGCGCGATCTCGCCGAGCATCGCGTACGGCATCGCCTGGTCGGCGTGCTTGGCGACGTAATCGGCGAGCAGCTTGCGCGCGCCATCGAGATCGCCGTTGTCCATCTTGCTGCGCGCGACCGTGGTACGGATCGGCAGGTAGTCCTGGTTCAACTGCAGCGCGATGTCGAAGTAATTCTGCGCGACGGCGAGCTGATTCTGCGAACGCGCGAGCACGCCCTGCGCGTAGACCCAGCGACCATCCTTCGGCGCGAGCAGGGTCGCGTCCTCGAGCGCGATCGTCGCGGCCTCGACGAAGCCATTGCGCGCATACGCGGCGGCGAGGATCGCGTAGGCCTCGGCGAGCGGGTCGCCGACCAGCGCGATCTTGCTCTTCTCGAACGTCTCGCGCGTCTTGCGCAGTTCGTCGGCCTGGGCGGGCGGGAGCTTGGTGAGGTCCGGCGTCGGCACCGGCTTTACCAGGGCCTCGGCGTGCAGGTGGGTCGCGCCGAACGCGGCGGCGACGGCGAGTGCGAGCGGGGCAAGGGAGCGCAGGGACATCGGCATGAGGGCGTCGGGGGATGAGCCGGGCATTTTAGCGCGTCACTACGGGCCCCGCCCGGACCCTGCCCCGCCGGCAAAGTTCCCGCCGGGCGGGGGCCGTCGCCGCGGATCGCCGATCGGCGCGTGGCCTCTTCTGCGCGTCTACCGCGGCGCGATCGACGCGGCGATCCTGCTACATTCGCGCCACTTCCCAGGCAGGCGAACCATGAGCGGATCCAGCCAGTTCCGGTTGCTCGGCACGCGGCGCTTCGCGCCGTTCTTCGCGACCCAGGCGCTCGGTGCGTTCAACGACAATGCGTTCCGCAACGCACTGGTCGTGCTCGTCGGCTACCACATGGGCCTCGACGAGCATGCCGTCGGCTTCTATTCGAACATCGCGCCGGCGGTGTTCATCCTGCCGTTCTTCCTGTTTTCCGCGAGCGCGGGCCAGCTCGCGGAGAAGTACGAGAAGGCGCGCATCATCCGCTGGGTCAAGCTGTTCGAGATCGCCGCGATGGCACTCGCCGCGGCCGGCTTCTGGCTGAAGAGCATCCCGCTGCTGCTGTCGGTGCTGTTCCTCATGGGCCTTCATTCCACCGTATTCGGTCCGATCAAATACGCGATCCTGCCGCAGACGCTGCGTGCGGACGAACTGGTCGGCGGCAACGGCCTGGTCGAGATGGGCACGTCGCTCGCGGTGCTGATCGGCATGATCGCCGGCGGCGTCGCGATGAGCAGCGGGCCGCTGCCGGCGTCGCTGCTCGTGATCGGCGCGGCGCTCGTCGGCTGGCTCACGAGCCGGGCGATTCCGCCGGCACCGGCGACTGCGCCGGACCTGCGTTTCAACTGGAACCCCCTCACCGAAACGTGGCGCGTGCTCGGCTTCGTGACGAAGAACCGCACCGTGTTCAATTCGGTGCTCGGCATTTCCTGGTTCTGGTTCTTCGGAGGCGTGTTCACGATGCAGCTGCCGAACTACACGAAGATCTTCCTCGGCGGCACCGAGTCCGTGCAGATCTTCGTGCTCGCGCTGTTCTCGATCGGCGTGGGCGCCGGCTCGCTGCTGTGCGAACGCCTGTCGGGGCACAAGGTCGAGATCGGGCTGGTGCCGTTCGGTTCGATCGGCCTGACCGTGTTCGGCCTCGATCTCTACTTCGCACGCCCGGCGGCGACGTCGCTGCACGACCTTTCCGCGCTCGCATTCCTCGCGGCGCCGGGCGGCTGGCGCATCGCGCTCGATTTCGTCCTCGTCGGCCTCTTCGCCGGCTTCTACATCGTGCCGCTGTTCGCGCTGGTGCAAAGCCGCGCCGAGCGCAGCGAACTCTCGCGCGTGATCGCCGGCAACAACATCGTCAACGCGTTGTTCATCGTCGGCGCGGCGGCTTTCGGGCTCGGCCTGTCCGCGCTCGGCCTGACGATTCCCCAGATCCTGCTCGCCACCGCGGTGCTCAACGCACTCGTCGCGATCTACATCTATACGCTCGTGCCCGAGTTCCTGATGCGGTTCCTGTCGTGGATCCTCGTCAATACGCTCTACCGCATCAAGGTCGAAGGCAGCGAGCGCATCCCCGAGGAAGGCGCGGCGCTGCTCGTCTGCAACCACGTGAGCTTCATGGACGCGTTGATCATCGGCGGCAGCGTGCGGCGGCCGGTGCGCTTCGTGATGTACTACAAGATCTTCGAGATCCCGGTGCTCAAGTTCATCTTCCGCACCGCGAAGGCGATCCCGATCGCCGGGCGCAAGGAAAATCCCGAGCTGCTCGAGCGCGCGTTCGGCGAGGTCGATCGCGCGCTCGCCGACGGCGAACTCGTCTGCATCTTCCCCGAGGGCGGCCTCACGCGCGACGGCGCGATCGACACCTTCCGGCCCGGCGTCGAGCAGATCCTCGCGCGTCGCGCCGTTCCCGTCGTGCCGCTCGCGCTGCGCGGCCTGTGGGGATCGGTTTTCAGCCGGCGCGACAGCGCGCTCGGCCGCGCGCGGCTGCCGCGCCGCTTCCGCGCGCGCATCGGGCTCGCCGCCGGCACGCCGCTGCCGGCGGCCGAGGCGAGCGCACCCGTGCGCGAGGCACGCGTGCGCGAACAGCGCGGCGGCGACGCCTGACGCGGCGTCGCCGGCTCCGCCTGAGCGTCGCCGCCCGCGCCGGCCCCCGGGGT
>NZ_JBQCFP010000083.1:0-57221 GCF_051958935.1 Dokdonella sp.
GCCCTCGCCACACCCGGTTTTCCCAGTTTCGCGTGTGGCGGCCCCATGCCCCGGCAACCGCCCTCGCCGGGGTCCGCGCGATCAGCGCTCGAGCAGGGGCAGCTTGCCCGGCTTGCCGTCCCATTCCTTCGCATCGGGCGGGGCGTCCTTGCGTTCGGTCAGCACCGGCCACGCCTTCGCGAGCTCGGCATTGAGCGCGATGAAGCCTTCCTGGCCCGCCGGCACGTCGTCTTCGGGGTAGATCGCCTTGGCCGGACATTCCGGCTCGCACAGCGTGCAGTCGATGCACTCCTCGGGATCGATCACGAGGAAGTTCGGTCCTTCATGGAAACAGTCGACCGGACATACCTCGACGCAGTCGGTGTACTTGCACTTGATGCAGTTCTCGATGACGACGAAGGGCATGGAGATCGGATCCGATGGCGAGGCGCGCATTGTAAGTGAGCGCGCCGCGGCGGTCATGCCTCCGCGCTCGCGAGCAACGTCGTGGTGGATCGTAGGAGCGGGGCAGCCGCGATCCGCGCAAGAGGGCGGTAGCCGATTCCTGGACCGACGAAGCGCATCGCGGCTGAAGCCGCTCCTACGACGCACGCACGAACGAAGCGCGCGTGGGATGCAGACTCGGCCCGGCGGAGGGCTATCCGTGAAAAGTGCGGCCATGGATGGCCGCTGTGGACCGGATCGCCGAAGCTGCGGCAGGGGCCCGAGCCGGTACATCAGGCCGCGATCACGGACGATCGCACAAGCAAATGGCGCTCCCTACGAGGTTCGAACTCGTGTTCCCGCCTTGAGAGGGCGGTGTCCTGGGCCACTAGACGAAGGGAGCGTGTTGGGAATTGCGGAGCTGCGTAGTATAACGAATCGGTAACGAGCGGCAAACCAGGAGCAGAAGCAGCGGATGACGTCGGAACGAATCGTACAGGAAGCGCCCATCCCCGGCTCGTTCCGCATCATCCCGCGTGCTGAGCACGCGATTTCGCGCAAGAGCATCTCGGCCGGCGCGTTGCGCGTACTGTATCGGTTGCACGAGGCCGGCCATCGCGCCTGCCTGGTCGGCGGCGCCGTGCGCGACCTGCTGCTCGGCGGCCACCCGAAGGATTTCGACGTCGCCACTGATGCGACGCCGGAGCAGGTGCGCGCGTTGTTCCGCAACTGCCGTCTTATCGGCCGGCGCTTTCGCCTCGCGCACGTCGTATTCGGACGCGAAATCGTCGAGGTCGCGACGTTCCGCGGCAGCAGCGACGACGGCAGCGGCGATCGCCACCTCGTCGACGGAAGGCTGGTGCGCGACAATGTCTACGGCACCATCGAAGAAGATGCGGTGCGCCGCGATTTCACCGTCAACGCGCTCTACTACGACATCTCCGATTTCAGCGTGCTCGATTCGGTCGGCGGCATGGAAGACTTGCAGCACCGCGTGCTGCGCCTGATCGGCGACCCTGAACTGCGCTATCGCGAGGACCCGGTACGCATGCTGCGCGCCGCGCGTCTCGCGGCGAAGCTCGGTTTCACGATCGAGCCCGCCACGGCGGCGCCGTTTGCCGCCCTCGGCCCGCTGCTCGCCGACGCGCCGCCGGCGCGCCTGTTCGACGAGTCGCTCAAGCTGTTCCTCAGCGGCCACGGTCTCGCGAGCTTCCGCGCGCTCGAGCAGCACGGCCTGCTGCAACACGTGTTTCCCGCCACCGCGCGCGTGCTCGCGCAAGGTGATGCGACCCACTTCCGCCGGCTGGTGGAACAGACCCTCGCCAACACCGATGAACGCGTGCGCGAGGACAAGCCGGTCACGCCCGCGTTCCTGTTCGCCGCGCTCCTGTGGGAGCCGGTCCGGCGCGCCGCGCAGGCGGCGATCGATGCTGGCGGGGATGCCGGCGCGGCCTGGTCGCACGCGACCGAACGCGTGCTGCGCGAGCAGGCGCAACGCGTCGCCGTACCGCGGCGTTTCACGATCGCGGTCGAGGAAATCTGGGCGATGCAGCCGCGCTTCGCTCATCGCACGAAGAAGCGTGCATTCCGCCTGCTCGAGCATCCGCGCTTCCGCGCCGCCTACGATTTCCTCGTGCTGCGCGCCGATGAATCGGACGAACTCGCCGAGCTCGCCGCATGGTGGACCGAGGCGCAGCAGCTCGACCAGCAGCAGCTCGCCGAGCGCCTTGCCGCGGCGCCGCCCGCACCGGGCAGCGAGGCGCCGCCGGCGACGAAACGCAAGCGCCCGCGCCGGAGGCGCCGCAAGAAGGCAGGCGCGGCGTCGGCCGCGGACGCCGGTGACTGACCCGGGTACCCGCCGCGCCTTCGTCGGGCTGGGCGGCAACCTCGGCGATCCGCGCCGACAGTTGGAGTCGGCACTGGGCGAACTGGCCGCGCTTGCTTCCACGCGCCTGGTGGCGCGTTCGTCGCTCTACCGCACGGCACCCTGGGGCGTGGCCGACCAACCGGCTTTCGTCAATGCCGTCGCCGAACTCGAAAGCGGGCTCGCCCCGCGCGAACTGCTGCACGCATTGCTCGCGATCGAGCAGCGCCACGGCCGCGTCCGCGATGGAACCCGCTGGGGGCCGCGCACGCTCGACCTCGACCTGCTCGCCTGCGGCGACGTGCAACTCGCCGGAGCGGGGCTCGTGCTGCCGCATCCCGAGCTCGCGCGGCGCGCGTTCGTGCTCGTACCGCTCGCCGAAATCGCCCCCGACTTCTTCGTCGCGGGCGCGGGCAGGGTGCGCGACCTGCTCGCCGCGGTCGACGTGGGCGAAGTCGTGCGGCTCGACTGAAGCGCAGCGGCATCGCCATCTTCCGGTCCCGGAGCCGCACGGATGATAATGCGCGGCCACTCCCGCAGGCCCCCGACGATGTACGCCCATACAGCGCCCGCCGTTCCGATCACCGTGCCGGACCTCGTGGCCCGCAAGCAGCGCGGCGAGAAGATCGTCTCGATCACCGCGTACGACGCGGGCATCGCCGCGCGTGCCGACGAGGCCGGTGTCGACCTCGTGCTCGTCGGTGATTCGCTCGGCATGGTCGTGCAGGGGCACCAGAGCACGCTGCCGGTGACGATGGACGCGGTCGTCTATCACACCGCGTGCGTCGCGCGCGGCCTGCGCCGCCCGCTGCTCGTCGCGGACCTTCCGTTCATGAGCTACCGCAACGAGGAACTCGCACTCGCCAATGCCGCGCGCCTGCTCGCCGAGGGCGGCGCCGCGATGGTCAAGCTGGAAGGCGCCGACTGGGTCTGCCCGATCATCCATGCGCTCAAGCGCCACGAGGTGCCGGTGTGCGCGCACCTCGGCCTCACGCCACAGGCGGTGCACCGCCTCGGCGGCTACAAGGTGCAGGGGCGCGACGATGCGACCGCGGCGAAACTGCGCGCCGACGCGCGCGCGGTGCAGGACTCCGGCGCCGACCTGCTCGTGCTCGAATGCGTGCCTGCGGCGCTCGCCGCGGAGATCACGCGCGACCTCGCGATCCCGACGATCGGCATCGGCGCGGGAGCCGGCTGCGATGGCCAGGTGCTCGTCGTGCATGATCTGCTCGGCATCACCCCCGGCAAGCGGCCGCGCTTCAGCAAGGATTTCCTCGCCGGCACCCACTCGGTGCTCGACGCGATCGGCGCCTATGCGGCCGCGGTGCGCAGCGGCGAATTTCCCGCGGCGGAGCACAGTTACTGATGCGCACCTGCGTTTCCCCTGCCGACCTGCGCGCGGTGCTCGCACCGCTCCGACGCGAAGGTCGCCGCGTCGGCTTCGTGCCGACCATGGGCAACCTGCATGCGGGCCACTATTCGCTGCTCGCGATCGCACGCGCACATGCGGATGTCGTCGTCGCGAGCGTGTTCGTGAATCCGACCCAGTTCGGGCCGAACGAGGACTTCGCGCGCTACCCGCGTACGCCCGAGGCGGACGCGACCGGGCTTGCCGGGCACGGCTGCGATGTGCTGTTCCTGCCCGGCGTGGACGACCTCTATCCGTTCGGCGCGCAGGGCAGCGCCAAGGTCAGCGTGCCGGAAATAACGGACGTGCTCGAGGGCGCGATCCGCCCGGGCCACTTCGACGGCGTCGCGACGGTCGTCGCAAAACTTTTCAATCTCGTGCAGCCCGATGTCGCCGTGTTCGGACGCAAGGATTACCAGCAACTGCTGGTGATCCGGCGCATGGTGCGCGATCTCGGTTATCCGATCGAGATCATCGGTGCGCCGATCGTGCGCGAGTCGAACGGCCTGGCGATGAGTTCGCGCAATCAGTACCTGGACGCCGCCCAACGCGAGCGCGCGGGCACGATCCACGCGGCCCTCGAGCGCATGCGCGCCGCCGTACTCGAGGGGCGCGCGATCGCCGACGTCGAAACCGAGGCCGCGACGACGCTGGGGCACGCCGGGTTCGTTGTGGATTACGCCACGCTGCGAAACGCCGGTGACCTCGGCGAGCCGGCGGCCGACGGTTCGCCGCAGGACCTCGTCGCCCTCATTGCCGCCCGCATGGGCACGACGCGCTTGATCGACAACCTGCTCGTGAATCCGGCGTAGCTTTTTCGTCGCGGCCTGTGGTATTCTCCCCACCGTCGTTAGGGGTTTCCGCAACATGTTGCGGGGCTCCGAGGACACGCAGGGCGCATTGTAGGTAATCGTCACTCCGATTAAGACCCTCGCAGCGGTGATCGCGCGAGGGTTTTTTTTGTCCGCAACTCCTGTAGATCAACGACTTGCGATGGAAGCGCCGGATCGGCGGCAGCGCATGCTGCTCTGCACAAGCCTTTGTTATACTGGATGTTCCAGCGCATGTTGCGCGCACGCAACGATCCGGGGTGACGACCCATGCATCTGAACATGCTCAAGGCGAAGATCCATCGCGCCAGCGTGACCCACGCGGAGCTCCACTACGAAGGCTCCTGTGCGATCGACGGTGACCTGCTCGATACCTCCGGTATCCGCGAGTACGAGCAGATCCACATCTACAACGTCAATAACGGCGAACGCTTCTCGACCTACGCGATCCGCGCGGACGAGGGCTCGGGCGTGATCTCGATCAACGGCGCCGCCGCGCATCGCGCGCAACCGGGCGACATCATCATCATCTGTGCGTACGGCGGATACAGCGAAGCCGAGGCCGAGCAGCACAAGCCGCAGCTCGTCTACGTCGACCGCCAGAACAGGATCACGCACACCAACCGCTCGATTCCCAAGCAGGCGGCGTAGCTTTTGCGGTCATCCCTGACCGCGGAGGGTGCGGGGGATACGAACTGGATTTCGGTGCGCCGCTTTGCCGTACTCCAGAGCGGCCATCCATGGCCGCACTTTTCACGTGAAGCAGGCGTTGATGGGCGCGGGTCCGAAGCGCGGTCACTCGGCGCCATTTTCAGTGCTGACGCTGCTCTTCTTCGTGTGTCGGGCGAGGGCCCAGGCGACGTGTTCGCGGACGAGGGCGGATGGGTCGTCGGCACGGGAACGCAGCGCCTGGATGATGTCGTCGCGGGTCGGCGCGTTGCCGAGCGCGACGGCGATGTTGCGCGACCAGCCTTCGTAGCCGGTGCGGCGTATCGCCATGCCTTCGGTGCGGGCGAGGAATTGCGCTTCGCTCCAGCCGAACAGCTCGACCAGCTGCGGCGATTCGAGGCCGCTGCGTGGCGCGAAGTCGGCTTCGCCGGTCGCCTGCGCGAACTTGTTCCAGGGGCAGACGAGCTGGCAGTCGTCGCAGCCGAAGATGCGATTGCCGATCAGGGGGCGCAGGTCTTCCGGGATCGCGCCGCGCAGTTCGATCGTGAGGTAGGAAATGCAGCGGCGCGCATCGAGCCGGTACGGCGCGACGATCGCCTGCGTCGGGCAGATGTCGATGCAACGCGTGCAGGTGCCGCAATGCGCGCTCGCCGCGGCGTCGATCGGCAATGGCAGGTCGGTGTAGATCTCGCCGAGGAAGAACCACGAGCCCGCATCGCGGTCGAGCAGCAAGGTGTGCTTGCCGATCCAGCCGAGCCCCGCGTTGCGTGCGAGCGCTTTTTCCAGCACCGGCGCCGAATCGGTGAACACGCGGTGGCCGAACGGGCCGGTGACGCCGGCGATGCGCTCGGCGAGCTTCTGCAGCCGGCCGCGCAACACCTTGTGGTAGTCGCGGCCGAGTGCGTAGCGGGAAACGTACCCGAGCGCGCCATCGCCGATCACGCTCCACGCATCGCGCACGCCGGGGGGCGCGTAGTCCAGGCGTGCCGAAATCACGCGCACCGTTCCCGGTTGCAGGTCGGCCGGCCGGCTGCGCCGGACGCCGTGCCGCGCCATGTATTCCATCTCTCCGTGGTGCCCGGCATCGAGCCAGTCGAGCAGGTGTGCTTCATCCGGCCCGAGTTCGACGCCGGTGATGCCGATCTTCTGGAAACCGAGTTCGACGCCCCAGCGGCGGATGTCGGAAGCGAGGGCGTCGTAGTCGATCATCGGGCGGAACGGCAGGGCCGCGTGCGTTGCCGATCGCGAGCGGCATCTCGCGGGACGGAGCGTCAGGATAGCGCGTCGGACGCTCGCCGTTAGAATGGGCGGATGCCGATGCGCGATCCCATGGTGTCCCTGTACACGACCGAGCAGGTGCGGGCGGTGGATCGCGCCGCGATCGATCGCTGCGGCATCGCCGGGTTCGAACTCATGCAGCGTGCCGCCACGGCGGCGTTTTCCTGCCTGCGTCGGCATTGGCCGCATGCACGCCGCATCGGCGTGCTCGCCGGCGGCGGCAACAACGGTGGCGACGCGTTGCTGCTTTCGCGGCTCGCGCTCGAGGCGGGTTTCGCCGTCGACGCGCTCGCGCTGCCGTCCACGCCTCGCGGCGACGCCGAGCGTGCGCGCGCCGCATTCGCGGAGGCGGGCGGGCGCGTGCGCGTCGCCGCAACGGGCTGCGCGTTGCCCGACGGCGATGTGCTCGTCGACGGGCTGTTCGGCACCGGCCTTACGCGCGCACTCGAGGGCATCGCCGCCGATCTCGTCGAACGCATCGCGCATCCGGGCGTGCTCGCGCTCGACGTGCCGTCCGGTCTCGATGCCGACACCGGCGCATGCGAGGGCGCCTGCGTGCGCGCGGACGCGACGGTCAGCTTCGTCGGCTGGAAGCGCGGCCTGTTCACCGCCGATGGCATCGACCAGTGCGGCGCGCGCGAACTCGCGACGCTCGACTTGCCGCCGGTCGCCTACGAAGGCGTCGCGGTCGATGCCGGGTTGATCGCGCCGCACATCGAGCGCGTGCTCGCGCCGCGCCGAGCCAACGTCAACAAGTCGCGCTTCGGCCACGTACTCGCCATCGGCGGCGACGAAGGCTACGGCGGTGCAATCCGCCTCGCCGGTGAAGCAGCGTTGCGCTGCGGCGCCGGGCTCGTCACCGTCGCGACGCGTGCAGCGCACGTCGGTGCGCTCAACACGGCACGCCCGGAACTGATGGCGCGCGGCGTCGAGGATGCAGCCGCGCTCGCGCCGCTGCTCGAGCGCGCGAGCGTGCTCGCGCTCGGTCCGGGGCTCGGCCAGCGCGACTGGGGCCGCGCCTTGTTCGACGCGGCGCTCGCGAGCGGCAAGCGCACGGTCGTCGATGCGGACGCGCTCAACCTGCTCGCCGAAGCGCCGCGGCCGTTGCCGCCGGGTGCGGTGCTCACCCCGCATCCTGGAGAAGCCGCGCGCCTGCTCGGCTGCGACATCGCAACGGTGCAACGCGATCGTTTCGCCGCGGCACGCGCCCTCGCGGGCCGTCATCGTGCCGCCGTCGTGCTCAAGGGCGCCGGCAGCCTCGTTGCCGCAGCCGACGGCCGCCTCGCCGTCTGCCCCTGGGGAAACCCGGGGATGGCCACGGCAGGCATGGGCGACGTGCTGACCGGCGTGATCGCCGCGTTGCTCGCGCAGGGCTGCGACGCCTGGGACGCGGCGCAGTGCGGCGTCGCGCTGCATGCGCGCGCGGGCGACGCCGCGGCGGGTGCTGCGCCGCGGGGGCTCGTCGCTGGCGACCTGTTCGAGCCGCTGCGCCGCCTCGTCAACGGAGTGCCCGCATGAGCGTGGCGCTGCGCGGACTCGACGAGCCGCAACTGGTGCAGATCGCCGCACGCCTCGCCCCGGCGCTGCGCGCCGGCGGTGTGCTCGAACTGCGCGGCGATCTCGGTGCGGGCAAGACCACCTTCGCGCGCGCGCTGCTGCAGGCGCTCGGTGTCGATGCGCGCATCAAAAGCCCGACCTACAGCCTGATCGAGTCCTATCGCGCCGGACCGCTCGACATCCATCATCTCGATCTCTACCGCATCGCCGACCCGGGCGAACTCGAATGGCTCGGGCTCGCGGAGCTGACGGGGGGCACGTCGCTGCTGCTGGTCGAATGGCCGGAACGCGGCGGCGGCGCTCTGCCGCCGGCCGACCTGCAGCTGCGCTTAAGCCATGCCGATCCGGGACGCGACCTCGTCGCGATCGCCATGAGCACGGCAGGCGCTGCCATGCTGGACGAGTGGAACCCGGCATGCGCAGCCTGAACCGATCACCCGCCTCGTGGCCCTTACATTAGGAAAGTTTTGCACACGTCGGATTTTCAAGGAAAAAGCTTGCAATTTTCGACGGCTTTCGGGTTGAATACGCGGCATGTCGGGGATACGCCACCATCGCTGGCTCGCCGCTTGCCTGATCGCGACATCGGGCGTGCTGGCGCGCGCGGATGCGGCCGAGATCAAGAACCTGCGCGTCTGGGCGGGGCCCGAGTACACGCGCGCGGTGTTCGACGTGTCCGGTCCGCTCGACTACAAGGTATTCGAACTCGCCAAGCCCGATCGCATCGTGCTCGACCTGCGCGACAGCCGTCTCGGCGATGAATTCAGCGCACCCGCCGTCAAGGGCGTGCTCAAGGGCCTGCGCGCAGGCAAGCAGGGCAAGGGCGACGCACGCGTCGTGTTCGACCTTGCCGAAGGCGTGCGCCCCAAGAGCTTCCTGCTGCCGCCCGCCGACAAGTTCGGCTATCGCCTCGTGCTGGACCTCTATCCGTCGACCACGAAACAGGCGCCGGTGAAGAGCGTCGCCGAGGTGTCGGCGGGCAAGAGCCGCGACGTGATCGTGGCGATCGACGCCGGCCATGGCGGCGACGACCCCGGCGCCACCGGCGCCAGCGGCACGCACGAGAAGACGATCACGCTCGCCGTCGCGCGCGAACTCAAGAAGGCGATCGACAAGACGCCCGGCATGACCGCGATGCTGACCCGCGACGCCGACTACTTCATTCCGCTCGAGCAGCGCTACCTCAAGGCGCGCGAGATGAAGGCGGACCTGTTCGTGTCGATCCATGCGGACGCGTTCACGAGCAGCGACGCGCGCGGCTCGTCGGTGTGGGTGCTGTCGCCGCGTGGAGCAACCAACGAGGCCGCGCGCTGGCTCGCCGATCGCGAGAATCGCGCCGACCTGGTCGGCGGCATCTCGCTCGACGACAAGGACGACACGCTCGCCAAGGTGCTGCTCGACCTGTCGCAGGGCGCGACGATGGGCGCGAGCAACGCGGTCGCCGAGCAGGTGCTCGCTTCGCTCAAGAAGCTCGGCCCGACGCATCGCAATTACGTCGAGCGCGCGAACTTCGTCGTGCTGCGCTCGCCCGACGTGCCCTCGATCCTGGTCGAGACCGCGTTCATCACGAATCCGGCCGAGGAAGCGCGCCTGACCAATCCCGACCCCCGCAGCAAGCTCGCCGACGCGATCCTCGACGGCGTGCGCGACTACTTCCGCGCATCGCCGCCGCCGGGCAGCCTGTTCGCGGCGAACAGCCGGCGCGAGCGCGGTGACCGCGCAAAAGCCTCGCGTTACGTCGTCAACCGTGGCGACACGCTGAGCGCGATCGCCGCCAACCACGGCCTCACGACGGCGCAATTGCGCGCGGCGAACAACCTCGCCGACGAGCGCGTCCGCGTCGGCGCCGTCCTCGAGATCCCCTCGGGCTGACGCGTGCATCGCCAGAGCAGCAAAGCTTGAAACAAAGAGCACACGGAGAACGGCTGGAAGAATGATCTTCGGCCCTGAGGCTTCCTCCGCGTGTTCCGTGTTTCAGTCTTTTCGAATTGGGGTCGGACGTTCCCGGTTCAGGCCGCTTCCCGCAGTCGGATATGATGCGGGCTCGCCATGGCCCGCATCCGTTCGCTTCCGCCCGAGCTCGTCAACCAGATCGCTGCCGGCGAGGTCATCGAGCGGCCGGCGTCGGTGGTCAAGGAACTCGTCGAGAACAGCCTCGACGCCGGCGCGCGCCGCATCGAGATCGACATCGAGCAGGGCGGGGCGCGGCTGATCCGCGTGCGCGACGACGGTGGTGGCATCGATGCGCACGACCTGCCGCTCGCGATCGCATCGCACGCGACGAGCAAGATCGCGAGTTTCGACGACCTCGAGCGCGTCGGCACCCTCGGTTTCCGCGGCGAAGCGCTGCCGTCGATCGCTTCTGTTTCGCGCTTCGCCTTGACGTCACGCGCGCGCGGCGCGGACGCCGCCTGGCGCATCGAAGTCGACGGCGGCCATGCGCGCCCGCCGATGCCCGCGCAGCACCCGGTCGGCACGGCCATCGAGGTGCGCGACCTGTTCTACAACCTGCCCGCGCGGCGCAAGTTCCTGCGCGCGGAGCGCACCGAGTTCGGCCACATCGAGGACCTCGTCAAGTCGATCGCGCTCGCGCGCACGGCGACCGAGTTCCGCCTCGGCCACAACGGCAAGGCCGTGCGCATCCTGAAGGCCGTGGACAGCGACGCCGAGCGCGCGCGCCGCGTCGCCGACGTGATCGGCGAGGAATTCCTCGGCCAATGTCTCTTGATCGACCATTCCGGCGCCGGACTGCGCCTGCACGGTTGGGTCGGCCTGCCGACCGCGTCACGCGCGCAGGCGGACCAGCAGTATTTCCATGTCAACGGGCGGCTCGTGCGCGATCGCCTCGTCGCGCACGCGGTGCGCCAGGCCTATGCGGACGTCCGGGTCCATGGCCGCCATCCCGCGTTCGTGCTGTTCCTCGAACTCGACCCCGCGCTCGTCGACGTGAACGTGCATCCGGCCAAGCACGAGGTGCGCTTCCGCGAAGGCCGGCTCGTGCACGATTTCCTCTACCGCTCGCTCGACGATGCGCTTTCGGGCGCGCGTGCCGGTGCCGCTCCGGCGGACACGCCGACGGCGGCAGCGCACGCGGCGGCGAGCATGGGCGCCGCCGCATGGCGCGAGCAGCGCCAGGCCGGCCTCGGCCTCGGCGTGCGCGAACCGCTCGCCGACTACGCGGCGCTGCTCGGCACCGCGGCTTCGCTGCAGGTTCCGCCCCGGCACTGCGATGGCGAAGCGGCGGACGTGCCGCCGCTCGGCTTCGCGCTCGCCCAACTGCACGGCATCTACGTGCTGGCCGAGAACGCGCACGGCCTCGTCCTCGTCGACATGCACGCGGCGCACGAGCGCATCACCTACGAACGGCTCAAGCAGGCGCAGGACGGCGACGGCATCCGCTCGCAGCTGCTGCTCGTGCCGATGACGCTCGCGGTGAGCGAGCGCGAGGCGGCGGTCGTCGAGGAGCAGGCGCAGCGTTTCGTCGAGCTCGGTTTCGACCTCGTGCGCAGCGGGCCGCAGAGCATTTCGGTTCGTCGCATTCCGGTCGTGCTCGACGGTGCCGACGTCGGCCGGCTCGTGCGCGACGTCATCGCCGATCTCGCCGTGCACGGCCAGACCCGGCGCGTCGAGGAGAGCACGAACGAACTGCTCGCGACCATGGCCTGCCACGGCTCGGTGCGCGCGAACCGGCGCCTCACCCTGCCGGAGATGAATGCGCTGCTGCGCGAGATGGAAGCGACGGAGCGTTCCGGCCAGTGCAACCACGGACGCCCGACCTGGGTGCAACTGCCGATACCGGAACTCGACCGCCTGTTCCTGCGCGGCCGCTGACGCCCGCCGTCGCCGATCGACGCGCGGGGGAACTTGCAGGCGTCTCGCGGTTTCTTGACTTTTAGGGCGTCAACTTCGACGCTTCGCCGTTCGCCCGAACCCCCATTCCTGGATCGTCCTGAGGTAACCCGCGCATGTTGATGCTGAAGAGCGCCGCGCTGGCCGCGGCCAGCTTCGCCGGAGTGCAACTGATGTCCGCCCATGTCGAAACGAGCAAGCCCGGCGTCGACTACACCCGACAGATCGAGACCTGGCGCGCGCAGCGCGTCGAGCGCCTCAAGGCGCCGGGCGGCTGGCTCAGCTTGATCGGCCTGCACTGGCTCAAGGACGGCGCGAACAGCGTCGGCAGTGCGAAGGGCAACGATGTCGTGCTCGCCAAGGGGCCGGCCAAGCTCGGCACGATCACCCTGAAGGACGGCAGGGCGACGATCGCGCTCGATGCGAAGTCCGGCGCCACCGTCGACGGCAAGCCGGCGCAGACCGCGGAACTCCTCGACGACTCGCACGAGAATCCGACGACTGTCGCATTCGGCAGCGCCAGCTTCTACGTGATCGATCGCAACGGCAAGAAGGCACTGCGCGTGAAGGACACCGAAGCGAAGACGCGCACCGGCTTCAAGGGTATCGACAACTTCCCGATCGACCCGTCGTGGCGCGTCGAGGCGAAATTCGAGGAGTTCAAGCCGGCGCATTCGCTGGACATCCCGACCGTGCTCGGCACGGTCGACAAGATGACGGTGCCGGGCAAGGTCACCTTCACTCGCGACGGCAAGAGCTACGCGCTGCTGCCCGTGCTCGAAACGGCCGACGCGAAGGAGCTCTGGTTCATCTTCGCCGACCGCACGAGCGGCAAGGAAACCTACGGCGCGGCGCGCTTCCTCTATGCCGACCTGCCCAAGGACGGCAAGGTGACGGTCGATTTCAACAAGGCGTACAACCCGCCCTGCGCGTTCACGCCGTATGCGACGTGCCCGCTCGCGCCGCCGGAGAACCGCCTCGACCTGCGCGTGACGGCGGGCGAGAAGAAGTACGCGGACGGCGCGCACTGAGTACGGCGGTCGACATGGCGGCCGGCCGGCCGCCGTTCAGGCGGCGGCCGGATCATGGCGCGGCGGTGAACTTCCGCCGCCCACCGCGATCGGAACCCGCTCGCTTTGGACCTCGCCGGGCGTCGGGTACACTAGCGCGCTTTTCCCGGCGCGGCCCGGCTGCGGCATCGCCCAGATTCGCCATCCATCCCGGAGATACAGGCATGAAGTTCGGTTGGTCACTCGCCCTCGCGGCGCTGTTCGTTGCAGGGTCCGCGTTCGCGCAGGACACCACGTCCGACAAGGGCAAGCTTTCCTACGCGATGGGCTTCCAGCTGGGTAGCCGGCTGTCCGGCCAGAAGGCGGACGTCGACATCGCGACGTTCACGCGCGCGCTGCAGGACGCGTTCAACGGCAAGGAGCCGGCCGTGCCGCAGGCCGCGATGGCCGACGCGGTGCAGAAGTACGAGCAGAAGATGAAGTCGGCGATGGACAAGGAACTGGCCGACAACAAGCGCGAAGCCGACGCATTCATGGCGGGCAATCGCAGCAAGAAGGGCGTCGTCGTGCTGCCGAACGAGGTGCAGTACAAGGCGATCGAGGACGGCACCGGCAAGATGGTGACGCCGGCCAGCGAAGTCACGTTCCATGTGCGCGTGTCGCTCACGAACGGTCGCGAGATCCGCAGCTCCTTCGTCGGCGAGCCGGTCAAGGCCAAGGTTTCGGACATGCCCGGCATCTTCGGCACCAAGCTGCTGCCGGACGTGATCCAGAAGATGAAGGTCGGCGACCATTGGATGATCTACCTGCCGCCGGAACAGGCGTCGGGGAACCAGGTCTTCATCTGGGAAGTCAAGATCGTCGACGTCAAGTAACGCGAATGCCCGCCGTCGCGCGGGCTTCGAACACGAATCGCAACGCCGCGCTCCGTCGCGGCGTTTGCGTTTGCAAGGCCACGCATGAACCCGCAGTTCGTTCCCATCCTGAGTCCCTGCATCGGCATCTGTCGGCTAGGCGGTGACGGCTATTGCGAGGGCTGCCTGCGCAGCGGCGAAGAGATCGCGCGCTGGGTCGCGATGGGCGAAGCCGAACGCCGGCGACTCATGGACGTCGTGCTGCCGCAGCGGGAGGCGGCGCGCGGATGAGCGGCATCGACACGCAGCGCCTGCGCCGCGCGGTGCGCGACCTCGCCGATCCTCCCGGGGGTGCGGGCTGGAACACCGCCGAACTCGCCGATGCGCTCGGCGACGGACCGCTGCGCCCTGCCGCCGTGCTCGTACCGTTCGTGCAGCGTGGCGGCGAATTGTCCGTGCTGTTCACGCGCCGCGCGAACCACCTGCGAAACCATGCAGGACAGATCAGCTTCCCGGGCGGTGCGATCGATCCCGGCGACGCCGACGCGGTCGCCGCGGCGCTGCGCGAGACCGAGGAAGAGGTCGGCATCCTTCCCGGCGACGTGGAGCCGTTCGGCTTCCTCGACGGTTTCGACACGGTGTCCGGCTATCACGTCTACCCGGTCACCGGTTTCGTGCGTGGCGGCTATTTCTTGCGCATGCACGAGGCCGAGGTCGACGAGGCTTTCGAGGTGCCGCTCGAATTCCTGCTCGCGCCGGCGAACCTGCGCCGCGAACGCATCGACTGGCGCGGCAAGGCGCGTACGATCTACGCCTACGAATGGGAAGGCCGGCGCATCTGGGGCGCGACGGCGGCGATGCTCAAGAACCTGATCGACCGACTGGAGCGCTCCGCATGAACCCGACGACCCTGGTGACGGCGACGGAGGTCGCGCAACGGCAGGTCCGCGGCAACGTGCTGGTCGCCGACTGCCGTTTCGATCTTGCCGACGCGGGCAAGGGCGAGCGCGACCATGCCGAGGCGCACGTCCCGGGCGCGGCGTATTTCCATCTCGATCGCGACCTGTCCGACCTCACCAAGCGCGGCCTCGGTCGCCATCCGCTGCCGCACGATCTCGTCTTCTCCGCCGCGCTCGCGCGCGCCGGCTGGCGCCCCGGCGTCGACGTCGTCGTATACGACGATGCACAAGGCGCGCTCGCTGCCGCGCGCATGTGGTGGCTGCTGCGCCTGGCCGGCGTGCGCAATGCGAGCGTGCTCGACGGCGGTTGGAGCGCCTGGCGCGACGCGGGGCTGCCGGTCGAATCCGCTGGCGTCGCGCCCGCACAAACCGACGTGCATGTGGCTCTTGATCGCGCGCAGGTCGTCTGGTTCGACGAACTCGAGCGGCGCCGCGCGAGCGGTGACGTGTTGCTCCTCGACGCGCGCGCGGCGCCGCGGTATCGCGGCGAGGTCGAGCCGATCGATCCGGTCGCCGGCCATGTACCCGATGCGCGCAACCGGCCTTTCGCCGACAACCTCGGCAGCGGCGGCCGCTTCAAGCCGCGCGAGCAACTGCGACGCGAATTCGAGGCGCTGCTGGACGGACGCCACGCGCGCGACGTCGTGCACATGTGTGGCTCCGGCGTGACCGCCTGCCACAACCTCCTCGCGATGGAACACGCCGGCCTCACCGGCTCGCGAGTGTTCGCGCCGTCGTGGAGCGGCTGGGTCAGCGACGCTTCACGTCCCGTGGCCACCGGTTCGTGAAAGCCGGAGCCTGAAACACGAAGGACACGACGAAGAGCTCGAGAAGATTGAAACACGGAGCACACGGAGAACCGCGAAAGCAGATTCAAATTGCCTTCCCCGGTGTGATCGGTGTGCTCCGTGTTTTCGATCTTGTCTTTGCCTCACCATGTATTTTCGCCCTGTTGGGCTGAGCTAGGCCTTCGATTTCAGCCGCGCGACGAGCGCGTGCAGCACGGCCTGGGCTTCGGGTGCGAACCAGCGGTCGAGGAAGTCGTCGACCGGCAACGCGTGCGGGTCGGCGAAGAGGCCGGCGAGGTCGGCGCGCGCGAGGCGGCGGGTTTCCGACATCGCGCGCGGCGGGAATTTCAGGAGTTCCTCGAGCCATGCGATCGCGCGCGGTACCACCGCGTCGCCGACGACGAGTTCGTCGACGAGGCCGATCGCATCGGCCTGTTCGGCATCGAGCATCGCGCCGGCCACCACCAGGCGCTCCGCGCGGTACGTGCCGACGAGACGGCGCAGCGCGGCCTGGATGCATTCGGGCACCGACAGGCCGACCTGCACTTCATTGAGGCCGATGCGGTAAGCGCCGCGCGCCATGACGCGGTAATCGCACATGATCGACAGCACCGCGCCTCCCGCGGGCGCGTGGCCGGTGATCGCAGCGACGACCGGTATCGGCGAGCGCGCGAGCGCGCCACAGAGTCCGAAGAAGTCGTTCCAGAACCCGCGGAAGGCTTCGCGGTCGAGCTGCAGCAGCGCGGGCACGTCGAGACCCGCCGAGAAGAGGCCAGGCGAACCGGAGAGGACCAGCGCGCGCGCGCCCTCGCTCGGTGCCGCCTCCACGGCGACGCGCAGCGCGTGCACGAGGCCGGGGTCGAGCGCGTTGACGGGGGCGCGGGCGAGGCGCAGTTCCTGGATCGTATCGTGCTGGATGATGTCGAGCATGGTGCTCCCGTGGCGATTCGCGTGGCTGGAAGGGCGCATCAGTCGTCGGTCGGCGACCAGTGGTATTTCACGACGTAGTCGAGCGTCGCCTTGCCGCCGGCAGGCACCGCGATGCGGAATTCGAGCACGTCGGGCGCCTGCTTGGACGGCTTGGCGCTCGAAGACACGAGCGTCCATGCGCGCCAACGGTTCGGGTGCTCGCGCAATGTGACCTCGCGTGCGCGTTCGCCGCTGTTCGTGAGCGCGATGCGGAAGCCTTCCTCGAGCTCGCGCGTCGCCTTGTCGACCCTGAACGTCGTGCGCTCGCGCGTCGCGCCGAGGTCGAACGCGACGCCGAGATCGACCTTTACGTCGCGACCCTTGGCGATGTCGGCGATGCGGTTTTCTCCGAGTAGTTCGGTGCGCCCGTCCTTGTCGCGCGCCAGCACGCGCAGGTTGCCGGCGGGGAGGTTCTCCGCGGCGACGAACGACAGCTGGCTCTGCACGGGGCCGCCGCCGTTCTGCCATGCCTCCGGCTCGAGCATCGGCTTGGGCGGGAACCATGCGCCGCCGGTCTCGTACAGCCAGCGCCGCTCGCAGGCGAGCTCGTCGCTCGCATAGAGCGGCACCTGCGTCACGCTCGCATCCGGCAGTTCCAGCGCGCCGTCGATCGCGTAGCTGCGATAGTCGCCGAGCGATGATTGCTCGGGCACCGCTTCCGGAGCCGGTGCCGCGGCGGCTTTCATCATCATCACGCGCGGGCCGCGATCGTACTTCGCGAAGTTCGGTGAGCCGGCGACGAGCTTGATCGTCGCGCCCGCATAGTCGCGGCCACTGCGATTGGCGATGCTCGCGAGCGCATCGAGGCGCAGGCGGCAGCCGTCGTCGCCCAGCAGCAGCGCCGAATATGCGGCGCGCCAGCCGAGGCCGGAGGTGGGATAGGTCAGGGTCGCCTTGGCGGAGCCGCTCTTGCCGTCGACGGCAACCTGCAGGGTGCTGCCCGGCAGGCCGGATCCTTCGGCGAACTCGACGCGCGCGTAGTCACGCACGTAGCTGATCCGCCCGTTCGGCCCGCGGATGCCGAGACCGCTGCCGTCGATCGCGACGAGTGTGCCGTCGGCGAGCGGCTTGCCGTCCGCGCCGAACACCTGCACGCGTTCGCCACGATGCGCAGCGAGCAGGCCCGCATCCCCCGCCGACATCACGCGCTGGCCGAGCACGCGTGCGGCCGTGCCGAAATCCACCGCGACCGCCTCGGTGTCGAGCATCGTCGGCAGGCCGTCGACGACGAGGGTTTCGCGGCCGCCCGCGAGCGAGAGCGTGCGCTGTTCGTGCACGATCGCATGGCCATCGGCGACCGGCTGGTTGCCCGAATCGAACAGCGCGTCGCTGTCGCTGCGATAGATCGTGACGGCGGGATCGGCGGCGGAAGCGATCGTGGAAACGATGGCGGTCATGGCGAGCACCAGCAGGTCGAGGCGCATGGTCGCACTCCTGTTGCGCAGATGGGTTGCGGGTATGATAACTGCGACACTGGAGGCCGCCATGGTTCGTCCGCGCTTCGTTCCGCTCCTGCTCATGCTGCTGTCGGCTTCGACGAGCGCGCATGCCGACGGCAAGCTCGGCGTCTTCGACGCCTGGATCCGCGCCGCGCCGCCAGGGGCGACGATGATGGCCGGCTACGTGACCCTCAAGAACAGCGGCGACGCGCCGCTCACGGTGCTCACGGTGCAGAGCGATGCCTTCCGCCTGACCTCGCTGCACGAGACGGTCGTCGAACGCGGCGTTTCGAGGATGCGCGAGGTCCACCGCCTCGTGATCGAGCCGGGCGGCGAGACCCGCCTCGCCCCGGGCGGCAAGCATCTCATGCTGATGCAGCCGCGCCATGCGATCGAAGTCGGCGAAAAAGTGCAGGTGATGTTCCTGCTCTCCGACGGTACGCGACTGGAAACCTACTTCGACGTCGTCGCGCCCGATTCCACCAACGACTGACAGGCCGCGCGGATCGCGGGCGGCAGCGGCACCGAACGTCCGCCTGCCGGATCGATCCACACCATCACGACTTCGCCGTCGGCGTAGACGAGTGTGTCATCGCTTGCATCGACGATGCGATGCGCGATCGTGACCGAGGAGTTGCCGAGGCGCCTGGTCGCGAGTTCGACCACGATGCGCGCGGGCCAGCCGAGCTGGCGTCGGTAGTTGACCTGCGCCGCGGCGACGACCGGCATCATCGTCTCGTCGAACCAGGCGCCTTCGATGCCGGCGAGCCAGTCGAGGCGCGCCTCCTGCGCGTAGACGAGGAAGGCCGCGTTGTTGACGTGGTTGAAGGCGTCGAGATCTCCCCAGCGCACCGCCATCGGCACGCGTGCGAGCAGCGGCATCGCCGCATCGACGGCTTCGTTGGCATCGGTCGTGCTCATGCGGCTTCCTTGCGGCTGCGCTTGCGGGGCGTGGTGGCCGTGCCGGCGAGCGTGCGGGCGAGGAACCGACCGGTGTACGAGCCGGGCACGCGCGCGATCTGCTCGGGCGTGCCGGTCGCGACGATCGTGCCGCCGCGTCCACCGCCTTCGGGTCCGAGATCGACGATCCAGTCTGCGGTCTTGATCACGTCGAGGTTGTGCTCGATCACGACGACCGTGTTGCCGTCGTCGGCAAGCCGCTGCAACACGCCGAGCAACTGCTCGATGTCGTGGAAGTGCAGGCCCGTGGTCGGCTCGTCGAGGATGTACAGGGTGCGGCCGGTGTCGCGCTTGCTGAGCTCGCGCGACAGCTTCACGCGCTGCGCCTCGCCACCGGACAGGGTGGTCGCGCTCTGGCCGAGCTTGATGTAGGTGAGCCCGACGTGCATGAGCGTCTCGAGCTTGCGCGCGAGCACCGGCACCGGCTCGAACAGCTTGTACGCGTCCTCGACCGTCATCTCGAGCACGTCGGCGATCGTGTGGCCCTTGTAGGTGATCTCGAGGGTTTCGCGGTTGTAGCGCTTGCCGTGGCAGACGTCGCAGGGCACGTACACGTCGGGCAGGAAGTGCATCTCGACCTTGATCAGGCCGTCGCCTTCGCACGCCTCGCAGCGCCCGCCCTTGACGTTGAAGCTGAAACGGCCGGGACCGTAGCCGCGCGAACGCGCCTCGGGCACTTGCGCGAAGAGCTCGCGCAGCGGCGTGAAGAGCCCGGTGTACGTGGCCGGGTTCGAGCGCGGCGTGCGGCCGATCGGCGACTGGTCGATGTCGACCACCTTGTCGAACAGCTCGAGCCCCTCGATTTGGCGGAACGGCGCCGGCTTCTCGTTCGCACCGTTGAGTTCGGCCGCAGTGTACTTGTGCAGCGTGTCGTTGATGAGCGTCGACTTGCCCGAGCCCGACACGCCGGTGACGCAGGTGAACAGGCCCGCAGGAATCTCTAGATCGACATTCTTGAGGTTGTTGCCGCTGGCGCCGAGCAGTCGCAGCATCCTGTCGGGGTCGGCCTTGCGCCGCTGCCTGGGTACCTCGATGCCGCGTTGGCCGGAAAGGTACTGGCCGGTCAGCGAGCGCTTCGACTTGAGGATCGCGTCGATGTTTCCCTGCGCGACGATCTCGCCGCCATGCACGCCCGCGCCGGGGCCGATGTCCACGATGTGGTCGGCAAGGCGGATCGCGTCTTCGTCGTGCTCGACGACGATGACGGTGTTGCCTAGGTCGCGCAGGCGGTTGAGAGTTCCGAGCAGGCGTTCGTTGTCGCGCTGGTGGAGGCCGATCGACGGCTCGTCGAGCACGTACATGACGCCGACGAGGCCGGCGCCGATCTGCGAGGCAAGGCGGATGCGCTGCGCCTCGCCTCCCGACAGCGAGTCGGCCTGGCGGTCGAGCGTGAGGTAGTCGAGCCCGACATCGACGAGGAAGTGCAGGCGCTCGCGGATCTCCTTGACGATCTTGGCGGCGATCTCGCCGCGCCAGCCGGCCAGCGTGAGCGACTTGAAGAACGCGAGCGATTGCTCGATCGGCAGTGCGCCGAGCGCGGGCAGGTTGGAGTCGCCGACGAACACGTTGCGCGCGCTGCGGTTGAGGCGCTGACCGTGGCAGTCTGGGCAGGCGCGCTCGCTGATGAACTTGGCGAGTTCCTCGCGCACGGCCGGCGATTCGGTTTCCTTGTAGCGGCGCTCGAGGTTCGGCACGATGCCTTCGAACGCATGCCGGCGCGTGACCGCGCCGCTCGCGCCGGTGACGTAGCGGAAGCTGATCGGCTCGCCGCCGGAACCGAACAGCACGTGGTGCCGCGTCGCTTCGGGCAGGTCGTGCCACGGCGTGTCGACGTCGAACTTGTAGTGCTTGGCGAGCGAGAGGATGAGCTGGAAGTAGTACTGGTTGCGTCGGTCCCAGCCGCGCACCGCGCCCGCGGCGAGGCTCAGGTGCGGGTTGACGACCACGCGCGCCGGATCGAAGAACTGGGTGACGCCGAGGCCGTCGCAGGCGGGGCAGGCGCCGACCGGCGAGTTGAACGAGAACAGGCGCGGCTCGAGCTCCGGCAGTGAGTAGTCGCAGACTGGGCAGGAAAAGCGCGACGAGTAGGTGACCTCGGCTGCATTCACGTCGTCGAGGTCGACGAGGATCGCGATGCCTTCACCGAGGCGCAGCGCAGTCTCGAACGATTCGGCGAGACGCTGCTTGATGTCGGCCTTCGGCCGGAAACGGTCGATGACGACTTCGATCGTGTGCTTCTGGCGCAGCGCGAGCGCGGGGACTGCATCGAGCTCGTGCACGGTGCCGTCGACGCGCGCGCGCACGAAGCCCTGCGCACGCAGCTGGTCGAACACCTGCACGTGCTCGCCCTTGCGCTCGCGCACGACCGGCGCGATCAGCATGTAACGCTTCGCTGGGTCGAGCGCGAGCGTCGCGTCGACCATCTGGCTCACCGTCTGCGCCTCGAGCGGGATGCCGTGGTCGGGGCAACGCGGCGTGCCGACGCGCGCGAACAGCAGGCGCAGGTAGTCGTACACCTCGGTGATCGTGCCGACGGTCGAACGCGGGTTGTGCGACGTCGACTTCTGCTCGATCGAGATCGCCGGCGACAGGCCCTCGATGTGGTCGACGTCGGGCTTCTCCATCATCGACAGGAACTGCCGCGCGTACGCGGACAGCGACTCGACGTAGCGCCGCTGGCCTTCCGCATAGATCGTGTCGAACGCCAGCGAGGACTTGCCCGAACCAGAGAGTCCGGTGATCACGATCAGCTTATCGCGCGGCAGATCGAGATCGATGTTCTTGAGGTTGTGCGTGCGCGCACCGCGGATGCGAATGAAGTCCATGGCGGGAAAGGTGAGGGGCGTCGTCCACTATAGCAAGGGCGCCAGGATCAGGCGGGTGCGTCGCGCGGGCCGAGACGTCGCGCGGCGCGATGGCGCCTCGCAATCGCCGTTCAGGTAGAGTGGCTGCCATGTCGCTTCTGCCCGCCCGCCTCGCCTTGCTGCTCGCTTGGCCCGCGTGGTCCGCCGCAGGCGCCGATGGGGCTGGATGTCCCGTGCGCATCGACGCGCCCGTTGCCGCAACGGGTGCGGCGTTCCCGCCGGGAGCACTCCGCGTGCCCACGCGCGAACTCGATACGCGAGCGCCCGACGCTGCGGCGCTGGCAGCCGACCGCCGGCGCCGCTTCGACGCGCTTCTCGATGGCCGCCCGTCGATCGCCGACGCCGAGTTCATCGACCTGCCGCTGGCGCCGGCACAGCGCGACGCATTGCTGAACGATTCGCCCCGGCTTGGTGTGCCATTGCATACGGGAACGTCGGTGCCGGCGAACCTGCCGGTCGCGTTCGATGCGGGCGAGCGCGCGGAAGGAGCAGGCGGGCAGCGCGGCCGCTTCGGCCTCGGCACCGACGGCGCGCGTGTGTGGGAGATCGGCTTGCGCTCGCGCGGCGCGGACGGCGTCAGGATCCGCTTCGACGCGCTGCGGCTGGCGGCGGGCGCGACGCTGACCGTATACAACGAGGCGGGGCAGGCGGTCGGCCCCTATCGGGGCAGCGCGGCATTCGCGGGACGACTCTGGTCGGGCAGCGTGTTCGGTGATGCGGTGCGCGTCCAGTTGCGCGCGCCGGATGCGGCCGCGCTCGCGGCGAGCCGCTTCACGATCGCCGCGCTGCTGCACATCGGACCGCGCGACGGCGCCTTGGCCGCTTTGCGTCGCGAGTACCAGGTCGGACCGGAGCCGGACGACCGTGACTTCTGCGGTACCCCGGTGCCCGACTGCACGCAGGACGCGACCTGCGTGCTCTCGGCCGAGCCGGCACTGGCGGTCGCCGCGAAGGCGGTCGCGAACTACTCCTTCGTCCGCGACGACGGCGGCGGCTCGGCGTGCACGGGGACATTGCTCAACGACACCGAAGCGACCGGAACCCCGTGGTTCCTCACGGCGAACCACTGCGTGGCGACGGCCGCGGAGGCCGCGACGGTGGAGGCGCATTTCGATCGGCGTACCACGACCTGCGGCGGCTGCCAGATGCTGCCGGCGGTCACCGTCGAGGGAGCGACGTTGGTCGCAACGGGCGCGGGCCTGGACCTGCCGGACTTCAGCCTGCTGCGCCTGTCCAGGCTGCCGCCCGGGCGGTCCCTGCTCGGCTGGAGCGCGACGCGCCCCGCGAACGGCGTGCGCCTCCATCACCTCAGTCATCCGCTCGGCTCGCCGCTCGCGTACAGCTACCGCACGTTGCACGCGAGCGACGACTCGATCCTGTGCGGCAATGCGCTCGCACCGTATCCCTATCTGCTCAGCGGCGGCCTGCCGGACTGGGCCGGCGCGGTCTATGCCGGCAGCAGCGGATCGGCTGCGTTCGTCCTCGATGGCGGCCAGGCGATCGTCGCGGGACAGCTCCACGGCGGCTGCCTGTATGACCCGGTGAACCTCCACCCGTGCGAGCCGAACCTGGAGTCGACCGTCGACGGCTCGATGGCCGAGCAGTTCCGTTACCTCGCCCCGTACCTGACCGGCGTGCTGTTCGCCGATGGTTTCGAGCAGTGACCCCGGGCGCCCGTCGTGACGGAACAACGACTTGCGCGCGAAACCGCGCTCCGTTAGACTGCGCGGCTCGCTCCGGGTCCATGACCCTGGGCCGGGCTGATTCCAGAATAACTACAGAGGCATGGCCATCATGTACGCAGTCATCGTAACCGGCGGTCGTCAGTACCGCGTGGCGCAGGGCGAAGTCCTGCGCGTCGAGAAGATCGCCGCGGACGTCGGCGCCGAAGTCAAGCTGGACCAGGTCCTCCTGGTCGGTGAAGGCGAAGGCGTCACCGTCGGCGCCCCGCTGGTCGCCGGCGCGCTCGTCACCGCCAAGGTGAAGTCGCACGGCCGCGCGGAGAAGATCCGCATCGTCAAGTTCCGTCGCCGCAAGCATTTCCGCAAGGAGACGGGGCACCGCCAGCACTACACCGAAATCGAAATCGTCGGCATCACCGGCGCGGGCAAGAAGTAAGGAGCACGGCAATGGCACATAAAAAGGCAGGCGGCTCAACCCGCAACGGTCGCGACTCGAATCCGAAGTACCTCGGCGTGAAGGTCTACGGCGGCCAGGCCGTCGAAGCCGGCAACATCATCGTGCGCCAGCGCGGCACGCGCTTCCACCCGGGTACCGGCGTCGGCCTCGGCCGCGACCATACCCTGTTCGCGCTCGTCGACGGCACGGTCGAGTTCAAGGTCAAGGGCGCCGAGGCGCGCAAGACGGTCAACGTGATTCCGGGCTGATCGCGTTCGCGAGCGGTACCGCGGAAGGCCCCGCTTCGAGCGGGGTTTTTCGTTTGCGGCACGGTGATTCGGGATGGGTGATTCGGGATTCGGAAAAGCCAGCATCTCGCCCTCTTCGCGACACCGGCATCCGCCAGCTTCGAGCGCCGGATGCAGCGAGCAGTGACATCACCGCCGGAGACCGACTTGTCACCGATCCCCGTCCCGAATACCGAATCCCCGATCCCGAATCCCCAATCCCGGTCCTCCCATGAAATTCGTCGACGAAGCAGTCATCCAGGTCCACGCCGGCAACGGCGGCAACGGCTGCGTCAGCTTCCGGCGCGAGAAGTTCATTCCCTTCGGCGGGCCGGACGGGGGTGACGGCGGCAGTGGCGGCAGCGTCTGGCTCGTCGCGGATGAAGGCATCAACACGCTCGTCGACTTCCGCCACCAGCGCGTGTTCCGGGCGCAGCGCGGGGAAAACGGCATGGGCCGGCAGATGGCCGGCAAGGGCGGCGAGGACGCGCTGATCCGCGTGCCGGTCGGCACGGTCGTCATCAATACCGCGACCGACGAGGAAATCGGCGACCTGACCACGCACGGCCAGCGCCTGCTCGTCGCGCAGGGCGGTCACGGCGGCCTCGGCAACATCCACTTCAAGAGTTCGGTCAATCGTGCTCCGCGCAAGGCGACCCACGGCAGCCCCGGCGACGAGCGCGAGATCAAGCTCGAACTCAAGGTACTTGCCGACGTCGGCCTGCTCGGTTTCCCCAATGCGGGCAAATCGACCCTGATCCGCGCCGTGTCGGCGGCGACGCCGAAAGTCGCCGACTATCCGTTCACGACCCTGCAGCCGCACCTCGGCGTGGTGCGCATCGAGGCCGATCGCAGCTTCGTGATCGCCGACATTCCGGGCCTCATCGAAGGCGCCGCGGAAGGGGCGGGACTGGGCATCCAGTTCCTCAAGCACGTCGCGCGCACGCGCCTGCTGCTGCACGTCGTCGACATCGCGCCGCTCGACGGGATCACCGACCCCGTCGCCGAGATCCGCGCGATCGAGAACGAACTGGCGGAGTTCGATCCGGAACTGCTCGATCGTCCGCGCTGGCTCGTGTTCAACAAGGTCGACCTGATCGCCCCCGAAGAACGCGAGAAGGCGGCCAAGGCGATCGTGAAGAAGCTCAAATGGAAGCAACCGTGGTACATGGTGTCCGCGATCGCGCGCGAGGGCACCTGGCCGCTGTGCCTGGACATCCAGCGCTTCTTCGACGAGCAGAAGTACGCCGCCGAGGCGGCCGGGCAGGGCGCGTGAGCGCCGTTCCGGCGACGGCTTTCATGTCGGCGTCATGCCTGCGAACGCGGGAATCCAGCGGCCTGCTTCCCCGGCCGTGTCCTTGCGCGAGGCATGCCGCGTCTCCCGGTGGGGCAAAAAAGAAGCCGGCTTGCGCCGGCTTCTTCGATGCGATGACCGCGGGTCGTTCAGGCGAGCGCCTTGATGTGCGCGGTGAGGCGACTCTTGTGGCGGGCGGCCTTGTTCTTGTGGATCAGACCACGCGCGGCGTAGCGATCCATCACCGGCTCGGCGATCTTCATCGCGGCCTCGGCTTTCGCCTTGTCCTTCGCTTCGATCGCCTTCACGACATTCTTGATCGCCGTGCGAACCATCGAACGCGCGCTGGCGTTGCGCTGGCGGTGCTGCTCGGACTGGCGCGCACGCTTCTTCGCGGACTTGATGTTGGCCAAGGGATTGCTCCGGTAACTGTTCGGGTTGGAAAAAGGGGCGCGATTATGCCGAGTTGGGCCAGTTGCGTCAATCAGTTGCGCGACCGATTCGCCGGTCCTGTGTTGCGGGCGCAGCCGCGCCGGGCCTCCGGTCTTCAAGCCTCGCTCCAAGCATGAGCCGCCCGAGCCTGCTTCGCTCGATGCTGAGCTTCAGCGGCGGCACCTTCGTGTCGCGCGTGCTCGGGCTCGTGCGCGAGCAGGCGATCGCCTATGCGTTCGGCGCGAATGCGGCGACCGACGCGTTCTGGGTCGCGTTCCGCATCCCGAACTTCCTGCGCCGGCTGTTCGCCGAGGGGTCGTTCTCGGTCGCGTTCGTGCCAGTCTTCACCGAGGTCAAGGAGACGCGCAGCCACGAAGACCTGCGCCAGCTCGTCGCGCGCACGGCCGGCACGCTCGGCGGCGTGCTGCTGCTCGTGACCGCGCTCGGCATGCTCGGCGCGCACTGGGTCGCGGGCGGCTTCGCACCGGGCGCGATCGACGAGCCGGCGAAATTCGCACTGACGACCGATCTGCTGCGCGTGATGTTCCCGTTCTTGCTGTTCGTTTCCCTGACGGCGCTGGCGGGCGCGGTGTTGAACAGCTTCCACCAGTTCATGCTGCCGGCGATCACGCCGGTGATCATGAACCTGTGCATCATCGCCGCCGCGCTCTGGTGGTCGCGCTGGTTCGACGTGCCGATCATGGCGCTCGGCTGGGCGATCCTCGCCGCCGGCATCCTGCAGCTGCTCGTGCAGCTCCCCGCGCTGGCGAAGCTGCGCCTGCTCGCCTGGCCGCGCTGGGGCTGGCGCCATCCGGACGTGCGCCGCATCCTCACGCTGATGGTGCCGACCCTGTTCGGCTCCTCGGTCGCGCAGGTCAACCTGCTGCTCGACACGCTGATCGCGTCGTTCCTGATCACCGGCTCACAGACCTGGCTCACGCAGACCGATCGCCTGCTCGAATTCCCCCTCGGCATCTTCGGCGTCGCGCTCGGCACGGTGATCCTGCCGTCGCTGTCGCGCCATCACGTCGCGACGGATCGCGACGGCTTCGCGCGCGCGCTCGACTGGGGCCTGCGCACCGCGCTGCTGATCTCGGTGCCGGCGATGCTTGCGCTGGTGCTGCTCGCCAGGCCGCTGCTCGCGACGTTGCTGCAACACGGCCGCTTCGGCGCGCACGACGTCGAGATGGCCGCGCTGTCGCTGTCGGCGTTGTCGTTCGGCCTACCCGCGTTCGCGCTGGTCAAGGTCGTCGCGCCCGCGTTCTACGCGCGCCAGGACACCAAGACGCCGGTGCGTGCGGGCATCGTGGCGATGGTCGTCAACATGCTGCTGAACCTCGTCTTCGTCGCCGTGCTGTTCCAGCTCTGGCATCGCCCCGAGGACCTCGCCGACGGTTGGCTCGCGGCGATCGCGAAGGTGCCCGGCTTGCACATGGGGCTCGCGCTCGCGAGCGCGCTCGCGAGTTACCTCAACCTCGCGCAACTCTGGATGGCGCTGCGCCGCGACGGCATCTACGTGCGCCAGCCCGGCTGGGGGCTGCATCTCGTGCGCCTCGCCGCCGCGTGCGCGGCGATGGTCGCCGTGCTCGGCGTCGGCCTGTGGCAGTGGCCCGAATGGGGCGCCTGGGATACCGGTACGCGCGTCGTCCGCCTCGGCGTGCTCGTCCTCGGCGGTGGCGCGACCTTCGCCGGCGTGCTGTTCGCCTGCGGATTCCGCCTGCGCGACCTGCGCGGTGTGTAGGGGCGAGCACGAAGCACGAGTCCCGTCGTGCGTACCGCCCCGCGATGCACATCGCCCCCACGCCGACGCGCGCGCGTGCTGCGGCGCAGCGGCTATACTCGGTGGATGAGCCTGCTTTTCCGGGATGCCGCGGGGCCGAGCCTGGCCCCGGGCGGCAGCGTCGTCTGCGTCGGCGCGTTCGATGGCGTGCACCTGGGCCATCGTGCGCTGCTGGCGCGCGTGCGCGAGCGCGCGCGCGCGCAGGACCGCGTGCCGCTCGCGATCAGCTTCGAGCCGATCCCGCGCGAGGTCTTCGCGCGCGGGACGCCGGTGCCGCGCCTCGCGAGTGCGCGGGAGAAAATCGCGCTGCTCGGCGCGGCCGGGGCGGCGAAGCTGCTGTCGCTGCGTTTCGACGCGAACCTCGCGGCAATGCCGGCGGAAAGCTTCGTCGAAGACGTGTTGGTCGGCCGCGCGGATGCGCGCGAGATCTGGGTGGGCGCGGACTTCCGTTTCGGCCACGCGCGGCGCGGCGACGTCGCGTTGCTGCGCGATTGCGGCCGGCGCCTCGGCTATTCGGTCGAGGTGATGCCCGACGTGACCGCCGATGGCGTGCGCGTGAGCAGCAGCGCAATACGCACGTTCCTCGGTTCCGGCGATTTCGACGCGGCCGCGCGCCTGCTCGGCCGGCGCTTCGCGATCGGCGGGCATGTCGTGCACGGGGCGCAGCTCGGCCGCAAGCTCGGCTGGCCTACCGCCAACATCCGCCTCGGGCGGCGCACGTCGCCCGTCGCGGGCATCTTCGCGGTACGCGTGCATGGCGTGGAAGACAGCGCGCGCGCAGGCGTCGCCAGCCTCGGCATCCGTCCGACCATCGGTGGTGGCGGTGAGCCGCTGCTCGAAGCCCACCTGTTCCATTTCGACGGCGACCTGTACGGGCGCCGCATTGAAGTCGAGTTCGTGCGGAAGCTGCGCGACGAGGCGAAGTTCGACGACCTCGCCGCGATGGTCCGACAGATCGGTCGCGATGCCGAACAGGCGCGCTCGATCCTCGGCGTGGCGCCGGCATGAACCTCCGGACGCAGGCTTGCGACGGCGCCGCGACCCGGTAGCCTTCGCGGTTTCCCGATTCCCGATTCCCCGATTTCCTGATCCCCCGAGCGGCGCATGAGCAAGGACTACAAGGACACGATCAACCTGCCGAAGACCGACTTCGCGATGAAGGCGGACCTCGCCAGGCGCGAACCGGCGATGCTCGCCGAGTGGGAGCGCGTGGATCGCTACGGCGAGATCCAGCGCCGCACCGCGAAGCGCGAGCGCGCCTACATCCTGCACGACGGCCCGCCGTACGCGAACGGTGCGATCCATATCGGCCACGCGGTCAACAAGATCCTCAAGGACGTCGTCGTCAAGTCCAAGCTGCTCGCCGGCCTGCGCTCGCCTTACGTGCCGGGTTGGGACTGCCACGGCCTGCCGATCGAAGTCGCGGTCGAGAAGGAGATCGGCAAGGTCGGCCAGAAGGTTGACGCGGCGACGTTCCGGCGCAAATGCCGTGAATACGCCGAGAAGCAGATCGACCTGCAGCGCGCCGACTTCAAGCGACTCGGCGTGCTCGGCGACTGGGACCATCCCTACCGCACGATGGACCATCGCTACGAGGCGGACATCATCCGCGCGCTGGCGAAGATCCACGCGAACGGCCACGTCGTGCGCGGCTTCAAGCCGGTGCACTGGTGCTTCGACTGCGGTTCGGCGCTCGCCGAGGCGGAGATCGAGTACGCGGACAAGGTGTCGCCGGCGATCGACGTCGCCTACGACGCACGCGATCCGCAAGCGCTCGCGGCGAAGTTCGGCGTGACGATCGCCGATGGCGACATCGTCGCGGTGCCGATCTGGACGACGACGCCGTGGACCCTGCCCGCGAGCGTCGCGGTCACGCTCGGGCCCGAACTCGAATACGCGCTCATCGAAGGGCCCTCGCGCGGCGGCAGGCGCGTGCTGCTCGTCGTCGCCGATGCGCTCGCACCGGCGGCGCTCGCGCGCTA
The DNA here is from genome assembly GCF_051958935.1 of Dokdonella sp. GTDB lineage: Bacteria > Pseudomonadota > Gammaproteobacteria > Xanthomonadales > Rhodanobacteraceae > Dokdonella_A. The sequence goes on from NZ_JBQCFP010000083.1 coordinate 29,615, forward strand.
CGGTGTCGACGGGGTGCACGTGCTCGGGCGCGCGAAGGGCGCGGCGCTCGAGAACCTGCTGCTCGCGCATCCGTTCTTCGAACGCGATATCCCACTGCTGCTCGGCGAGCATGTCTCGGCCGAGGACGGTACCGGCGCCGTGCACACCGCGCCCGGGCACGGCGTCGAGGACTTCGCGGTCGGCCAGAAGTACGGCCTCGTCGACAAGTACCCCGCATCGGTGCTCAACCCGATCGGCGGCAACGGCGTCTACCTGCCCGGCACGCCGATCGTCGAAGGCCAATTCATCTGGAAGGCGAACGACGCCGTCGTCGAGTTGCTGCGCGAGCGCGGCGTGTTGCTCGCGGCGACGAAGATCACGCACAGCTACCCGCACTGCTGGCGCCACAAGTCGCCGGTCGCGTTCCGCACGACGCCGCAGTGGTTCATCAGCATGGAAAAGGAAGGCCTGCGCGCGCGTGCGCTGAAGGCGATCCGCGACGACGTCGACTGGTTCCCCGCCTGGGGCGAGGAGCGCATCGCCGGCATGATCGCCGGGCGCCCGGACTGGTGCATTTCTCGCCAGCGCACTTGGGGCGTGCCGATCACGCTGTTCGTCGACAAGGCGACGCAGCAGCCGCACCCACGCAGCGTCGAGCTCATGGAGCAGGTCGCGCAGCGCATCGAGCGCGATGGCGTGGACGCGTGGTACGCGCTCGATCCGGCCGAGCTGCTCGGCGCGGACGCCGCGGACTACGACAAGGTCACCGACATCCTCGACGTCTGGTTCGATTCGGGCACCTCGCACTGGTGCGTGCTCGACCAGCGGCCGGAACTCGCGCGCAAGCCGGGCGACGAGGTCATGTACCTCGAAGGTTCGGACCAGCATCGCGGCTGGTTCCACTCCTCGCTGCTGACCTCGGCCGCGATGAGCGGCCACGCGCCGTACGACGCGGTGCTCACGCACGGCTTCACCGTCGATGCGCAGGGGCGCAAGATGTCGAAGTCGCTCGGCAACGTGATCGCGCCGCAGAAGGTCGTCGACACGCTCGGCGCCGACGTGCTGCGCCTGTGGGTCGCCTCGACCGATTACCGCAACGAGATCGCGGTGTCCGACGAGATCCTCAAGCGCGTCGCCGATTCGTACCGGCGCATCCGCAACACCGCGCGTTTCCTGCTCGGCAACCTCGACGGCTTCGATCCGTCGCGCGACCTGCTGCCGGTGGCGGACTGCCTGCTGCTCGACCAGTGGGCCGTGCAGCAGGCGTACGACGTGCAGCAGGCGGTCGTCGCCGCATACGCACGCCATGATTTCCCCGAGGTCGTCGCGCGCGTGCAGAACTTCTGCACCAACGAGATGGGCGCGCTCTACCTCGACATCACCAAGGATCGCCTCTACACGATGCCGACCGACAGCCGCGGCCGGCGCAGCGCGCAATCGGCGATGCATCGCATCGCCGAGGCACTCGTGCGCTGGATCGCGCCGATCCTGTCGTTCACGGCAGAGGAAATCTGGCCGCTGCTTCCTGGCTCGCGCGCCGAATCGGTGATGTTCGAAACCTGGTACGACGGCCTCGCCGCACCGCAGGGCTCCCCGGAGCAGCGCCGCTGGTGGGCCGACCTGCTGTCGATCCGCGGTGGCGCCGCGCGCCTGCTCGAAGGCATGCGTGCCGCGGGTTCGATCGGTGCGTCGCTGCAGGCGGAAGTCGTCGTGCATGCGGACGCCGCGACGCGCGCGTGCTACGCCGAGGTGGCCGACGAGCTGCGCTTCTTCTTCATCACCTCGAGCCTCGAACTCGCCGACCTCGCGGCGCTGCCCGATCCGGATGGCCGCACCGACGTGCAGGGCGTCGAGCTCGAAGGGGCGCAGGTGTGGGTCGGCGCCAAGCCGAGTGACGCGCAGAAGTGCATCCGCTGCTGGCACTACCGCGCCGACGTCGGCGCGCACGCGGAGCATCCGGAGATCTGCGGACGCTGCATCGAAAACGTCGACGGCGCCGGCGAAACGCGGCGGTGGTTCTGATGGCGATGCGGCCGAACGCGCTCGCCTGGCTCGCGCTGTCGCTGCTGGTGATCGGGCTGGACCAGCTGACCAAGCACGTCGCGCTCGCGGAACTTCGCCCGTATGAGCCGCATGCGGTGATCCCGGGTCTGCTCAACTGGACGCTCGCCTTCAATCCGGGCGCGGCATTCAGCTTCCTCGCCGGCGGGGGCGGCTGGCAGCGCTGGCTGTTCACCGCGCTCGCGATCGGCGTGAGCGCTGTGCTGGCGACCTGGCTCGCGCGCCTGCCGCGCGGCGACTGGCGCAACGCGCTGCCGCTGGCGCTGATCATCGGCGGCGCGCTCGGCAACCTCATCGACCGCCTGCGCTTGGGCCATGTGACCGATTTCGTGCAGGTGTACTGGGGCGACTGGTCGTTCCCGGCGTTCAACGTCGCCGATTCGGCGATCTCGGTCGGCGCCGTGCTGCTCGTCGTGTTCGGATTCTTCGGTGGGAAAGCCGCCGCCAAAGGCGGATAATCGAGCGATGGAAGTCCTGCTCGCCAACCCCCGCGGATTCTGCGCCGGCGTCGATCGTGCGATCGAGATCGTCGAGCGTGCGCTGGAAACATTCGGCGCGCCGATCTACGTGCGCCACGAGGTCGTGCACAACCGCTTCGTGGTCGACCGCCTGCGTGCGAAGGGCGCCGTGTTCGTCGACGAACTGCACGAGGTGCCGGATGGCTCCACCGTGATCTTCAGTGCGCACGGCGTTTCACAGGCGGTGCGCGGCGAAGCCACCGAACGCGGCCTGCGCGTGTTCGATGCGACCTGCCCGCTGGTGACCAAGGTGCACATGGAAGTCGCGCGCCACGGCAAGGCCGGCCGCGACGTCGTCCTGATCGGCCATGCGGGGCATCCCGAGGTCGAAGGCACGATGGGCCAATGGGACCCGGCCAACGCGGGCGCGATCCACCTGGTCGAAACGCCCGGGTGCGTCGACCGGCTGCAGCCGCGCAATCCCGAGCACATCGCCTTCGCGACGCAGACGACGCTATCGATCGACGATACGCGTGCGGTGATCGAGGCGCTGCAGCGCCGGTTCCCGGCGATCCAGGGCCCGCGCCACGACGACATCTGCTACGCCACGCAGAACCGGCAGGACGCGGTGCGCAAGCTCGGCCAGCAATGCGACCTCGTGCTCGTCGTGGGTTCGCCGAACAGCTCCAACTCCAATCGCCTGCGCGAACTGGCCGAGAAGCAGGGCGTGCCGGCCTACCTCATCGACGGCGCCGCGGACATCCGTCCGGAATGGCTCCAGCACCGCACGCGCATCGGCGTGACGGCGGGCGCCTCCGCGCCGGAGAGCCTCGTGCGCGAAGTGGTCGCCGCCGTGCGGGAAGCCGGTGCCGGCGGCGTGCGCGAACTCGACGGCGAGCCCGAGAACGTCACCTTCGCCCTTCCGAAGGAACGGCGCCTGCGCGTAGTGGCCTGATCGGGCGGCAGAAAGCCCTGCGGCGGCGCCGCTCGTCCGGCAAATCCTACCTTGCGACCGCACCTGCTTGTCCGCCCCGGAGTCGCTGCGTAGGGTAGCTCCACCTGACGGTTCGGCTGGGGAAGGGCGATGTCGAAGCGAGTATCCGTGTCCGCGAAGGGCAGCCGGCGGCCGGCGGCCGGATTCACCCTGCTCGAGCTGGTCATCGCGGTGGCGATCGTGGCGATCCTCATCGGGCTTGCGCTGCCGGATTTCCGCGAGTTCTCGATGCGCATGACCGTGACCGACAACACCAATGCGCTTGTCGGCGCACTGAATTCGGCGCGTTCCGAGGCGGTCAAGCGCGGACGCCAGGTCGCCCTCATCGCGAATGGGGGCAATTGGAACAACGGATGGCAGATCGTGGCCGGCAAGGCCACCGCGACCGGCAGCGTGGACGCTCCCGAGCAGCAGCCGTCGGAGGCGGCATGCGCCGCCTGGGTCGACCTCGATGGAGAGACGCCGCTGTGCCCGCGCTGGGCCGGCCCGATTCCGGACAACTATCGCATCCTGGGCCGGGCCGTCGGCAGCGGCACCGTGGACGATCGCATCATCTTCAATTCCTCGGGCGGGCTCGCCAGTCCCGCGACGCATTTCGATTTCAGCGTGTGCCGCCCCACCACCCATCCCAATCCGGCGCAGTCCCGGCAGGTCATGGTCGCCCGGTCAGGAATCGTCACGACCCAGCGCGATACGACCGGTGCGCCTGCTGGCGACTGCGGCTGACGGAGACTCCCATGCGACGTGGCATCCCTCGCGGTTTCACCCTGCTCGAAGTACTGATCGCACTGCTCATCTTCAGCCTCGGGCTGCTCGGCGTGGCCGGCCTCATGGTCGTGTCGGTGAAGACGAACAACAGTGCGTACCTGCGCACGCAGGCTTCGTTCCTCGCGCAGTCGATGGCCGACCGCATGCGCGCGAATACCGGCAAGACCAACAGCTACAACGGCGACTACGACGCGTCCACCGCCGCGGACCCGCCCTGCGAAACCGGCTGCACGCCCGACCAGCTCGTCGAACGTGATCGGGCCTCCTGGAGCCAGCAGCTGGTCGGTTCGCTTCCCAATCCGAGGGCGAACATCAACTGCGTCGGCAACCCCTTGGGTACGCCGGCGACCAGCGGCGCATCGACCTACGACGGGATCTGCACCTTCACGATCCAGTGGACCGAAGCGGCGCTCGAGGTAGCGGAAGATCCCGCGGCGGTTCCTCCGCAGACGTTCGCATGGGTGTTCCAGCCGTGAAGAAGAACCGGATGCACAGGGAGACCTGCATGAGCGTCGCCGGCCACCGCGCGAGCGGTTTCACCCTCATCGAGGTGATGATCGCGATCGCCCTCGGCCTCGTGCTGAGCATCGGCATCGTCAGTCTGTTCAGCACGACGAGCCAGACGAACAAGCTGCAGAACGGCCTGGCCCGGCTGCAGGAGAACGGTCGCTTCGCCGCGACTTCGATGGAGCAGGACCTGCGCATGGTCGGCGCGCAGTTCGTGAACAACTTCTCCGGCCAGGCCTTGCCGAACACGCTCGTGCCCGTGGTTCGTGCGCGCACGCCGACCGTGCTCGCGCCGAATCTCAACTGGCGCGATCCTTCGCCCGCGGCGGGTGATGCCCCGTTGGCGAGAATGCACAGCATCGATGCCGCCGGCTACCCGAGTGCGACCGATGCCACGGCGACCTACCTGCTCAGTCCACGCTATTTCATCCAGGGCTACTCCTGCGACGCCCCCGGCAGTTGCACGCCGTCCGGCCTGCCGTCGGAGCTGCCGCCGGAAGGCACCGACAAGGACGAGCGCCTGCCGGGCAGCGACGTGCTGACGATCCGCTACCAGCGTGGCAGCGGATGGCCGGCCACCGCCCTCGGCGCGTGCGCGAGCGGAGCGCTCGTGCGGCTGTCGCCGGCGACCGGCGACGATCCGTTCGATTTCGAGGCAGGCGACCTGGCGATCATCACCGACGGCGTCAATTCGAACATCCTGCCGGTCGCCACCGCGACGTCGGCGGCGCTCACGGTGGGCACGGTATTACCCGGTACCTCGGCGCAGTGCGTGAATCCGGGCAACCGTGACCAGCGCGTATTCAATTTCTCGAAGGACTTCGTCACCGTGACGTACTTCGTGAAACTGGTCGAGGATCCCAATCCGGATGCACGGCCGAACAGTCCGACTTCGGCCAAGCGTGTCGTGCCGGTGCTCGTGCGACGCGAGAACGGCGCCGACATCAACCTCAGCGAACTCGTGCAGGGTGTCGACGAACTCAAGTTCGTGTTCGGTGTGCAGAACCCGGATGGCAGCACGAGTTTCATGTCGGCGCAGGAGATCGAGACCAGTGTGGCGCCGTGCATTCCCGCGCCGGATGGAATGACCACCGAGCCGGGCTGCCTCTGGCGTTCGGTGCGTTCGATCGAGGCGCACCTGCTCATGAATACCGTCGACGAATTGTTCGGACTCGAGGATTCGGCCCGTGAATACCATTTCATGGGCCAGACCTATGCGACGACCAATGCGACCGACCTGCCGTCGACGCTCAAGGCCGGCAGCATGCTGCGCCGGGAGTTCGTCGCCTTCGCGTCCACCCGCAACCACAACTTCTGAGCAGCGACATGAAGCGCCATTCCCGCATTTCCAACATGGCCCATCGGCCGTCCGGCGCCGTCCTGTTCGTCGCGCTGGTCTTCCTCATCCTCGTCACGTTGCTTGCACTGACCGCGACCGGCACATCGATCCTGCAGGAGAAAATGACGGGTGGCATGCGCAACCGCCAGCTCGGCCTGATGGGTTCGGAGAGCGCGTTGCGCGGCGGCGAGGCGTTCTTCACGACGGCCAACTTCAGCGGCAGCAACCCGCTGCCGCAGTGCCCGGTGGGCGGCGGCGGCGTCTGCGTGTATCCGCCACGCCAGGTCGACCTCGGCGGCGGATGGGCCGGTGCCAAGCTCGACGATTCCGTGCAGCAATTCCGCACGGCGTCGAGCTGGGTCGCCCCGCCTCCGAGCGCGTACACCTATGCGCGTACGTTGACGAGCTTCAGCGAAGACGATCTCAAGACGGCCGCGCTGAGCGCCCAGCCGATCTACCTCATCGAAGATCTCGGCGCGGATGTACCCGCCGGGCTCGGTCAGCAGCGCGGCATCATCGATCCGGAAAACCAGAAGAGCGCATGGCTCTATCGACTCACCGCCCGCAGCCAGGGTGGTAGCGGCGCGGTCATCCGCGTCGCGGAAAGCGTGTATTCGCCCGGCCTCAATCTCGGCAATGCCGGCGCCAACCTGTCCGGGACTCCTTGACGCCGCCTAGGCAGAGGAAATTTTTATGCACTCGCCCCGTACCTTCCATTCCCTCGCATTCGCGTTCGCGGCCGCGGGCCTGTGCGCCGCAGCCGGCATGTCCGGCAACGCGTTCGCGCAGGCGGTCATCGCCCCGGGCACGACGGATCTGCTCGCCACGCCGCCGGAACTCACTGCATCGGTCGAGCCGAACATCGTCGTGACGTTCGACGACTCCGGTTCGATGGCCAGCCACTACATGGGCGACGGCCGCCCATTCGACAATTCAGGCTGGGGCGCGCCATGGGGATGCGCAGGCGTGATCGATCCCCGTGCGCCAGCGGGCGACGTTCGCTCGCGTGCGATGAACGGCGTCTATTACAACCCGAACGTGCTCTATACGCCCCCTGTGAAGGCGGACGGCACGTCGTTCCCGAACGCGGATGCGACATTGGCCGCGGTGTGGGCCGACGGCATCGCGGTGAATCGACCGCGCAATCCCGTCACGCCGGGCACGGCCGGGGACAACGACAACCCGGATGGTGACGCCGGTGGTGACGACAGCCGGCGGACAAATATCGTCGGCATCAAGTCGGGCTCGACGGACAAACGCTGGACGTGCGGCTACGGCTCGTATCCGACCGCATTCGTGGGCGGCGAGAACGTCAACAACGGCGGCCCTTACTACTACCGCTACAAGGACACGGCTCCCGCGATTCCCGTGGACGCATTCGGCGATCCGACGGGGCCTGCGGGCACGACGGGTACCGGCCTCAACCGCCTCTACAACAGCGCCAACTGGGAAGCGGTACGCGTGCCCAACACGACCGTCACGATCGAAGGCGTGTCGATCAACCAGTGGCAGAACTTCGCCAACTGGTATGCGTACTACCGCACGCGAAACCTGATGACGCGTACTGCGCTGTCGCGCACCTTCGCGAAATTCGGTGGCAACGTGCGCGTGGCGTGGCAGAACATCAACGATGGCACGTTCAAGCTGCCTGGCACCGCGATCATCACCAAGCTGCTCGACAAGGCGGGCGTCGCATGCAGCGGGACCAATCCGGCGAGCACATTCGCGACAGGCGCACAACCCGACTGCTACCGCAGCGCGTTCTTCAACTGGGTGTTCGAAACGGGTGCGAGTGGCACGACGCCCGACCGCGCGTCGACGATCCGCGCGGGTGAGTTCTTCAAGCGCGGCAACACGGGCAACCTGCTCGACCCGTACTGGCAGCTCGCCGACGCGAGCACGGGTACGGCGGGACGGGAACTGTCGTGCCGGCAGAACTTCCACATGCTCGTCACCGACGGTTACTGGAACGAGGGCGATCCGACGTTGCCCTCGCCGTTCTACACCTCGGAAGCCGGGCGTACCCTGCCGGACGGCAAGGCCTTTTCCAACAGCGATGCGACCTCGCGGGTGTACTGGGACGTCGACGGCAACATCTACACCTCGTCGCTCGCGAACATCGCGTTCAACTACTGGGCGCAGGACCTGCGCAGCGATCTCGACAACAAGGTGAAGCCGTTCATCCCAGACAAGACCACCGGGATCACCGGCTCGACGCCGGTCGGGCAGGACCCGCTCGCCAATGCCGAGGTGTACTTCAATCCTGCCAACGATCCGGCGACATGGCAGCACGTCGTGCAGTTCATGGTCACGCTCGGCATTGCCGGCGACCTGAACTTCTCCGAAGACGTCGACTGCGCCAATCCGAACAGCGACATGTGCAAGCTGCGCAAGGGCCAGCAAAATTCCGCCGGAATCACCGGTTGGCCGCGGCCGTCCAACAATGCGCCGCCCGCGATCGACGACACCTGGCATGCGGCGGTCAATTCGCGCGGTTCGTATTTCAGTGCCAGCAATCCCGGCGACCTCGTCTCGCACCTCGAGGCGATCATCAACAACGTGCTCGCGCGCGGCGCGTCCTCGACACCGACGTCGATTTCGTTGCCGCTCGCGACGGCCGGCAACAATGCCTATTCGGCGGGTTACGACAGTTCCGACTGGTCGGGCTCGCTCATCCACGGCGCTGCCGATCCCGATACGCAGGACCTGATCAATCCGGACTGGGATGCGGGCTGCATCCTGACCGGCGGCACGTTCGACCCCGGGACCGCGCGCTGCACCCAGCCGAGCGGCGGCCCGTGGGTCGCGCCGCCGGGATATCCGGGCACCGCACGCAGCCCCGATTCGCGCCGCATCTTCACGTCGGTGCGAACGTCGACGGGCACGGCGGCGGTGCCGTTCACGTGGAGTTCGATGTCGTCCATCCCCGAACTCGCCAATGGCCTCAACCAGAAGCCGACCGACACGACGCTGTGCAGCGCGAGCAATGTGGTTGCCTGCGATGCCTACGGTACGAACCGAGTCAACTACGTGCGCGGCTTCCGCACCAACGAGGCAACGCCGACTCCGCATTTCCGTACCCGCAGCTCGGTCCTCGGGGCGGTCATCAATGCGGCGCCGTTGTACGTTTCCTCGCCGCGCGGCGGTTTCTACGACACGTTCCCGCTCGGCTCGCCCGAGCAGACGGCAGCGGCGCTCGGTAACGGCTACGCCAAGTTCCAGGAGAGCCGCCGCGATCGCAAGCCGATGGTCTATGTCGGATCCAACGACGGCATGCTGCACGCATTCGACGCGGCCTCCGGCGTGGAGAGCTGGGCCTTCGTGCCGTCGACACTGATCCAGAACCGGCGCGTGCCGCGCTCGACGGCCGACACCGCGGGGCTCACACCGGGGGTGGATTCGGCGCCGCGCGAAGCCGACGTGTTCCTCAATGGTTCCTGGCACACGATCCTGGTCGGCTCGCTGCGGCTGGGCGGCCGTGGCGTCTACGCGCTCGACGTCACGGACGTGCCTAGCAACGCATTGAGTGAGTCTACGGTGGCCACGAAGACCGTGCTTTGGGAGTTCAACAGCGGTCCGACGCGCGACCCTGCCAGCGTGCCGGCGAACGATCCGGTATGCGCTCCCGGTGCCATTACCTGTCCGTCGCTCGGTTATACGTACGACGCCGTCAACGTCGCGCGCATCAAGGCCGACAACAAGTGGGTCGCGGTGGTGTCGAGTGGTTATTTCCCCTCGCGATCGGCCGATGCGGCGATCGCCAACGATGCGAGCGAGCCGGCGGCGAAGCACACGTCGCTGCTGGTCATCGACCTGTCCAATGGCAAGCTGATCCGCGAGATCCGCACTGATCTCGCGCCGCAGACGCGCCCGCCCGGATTCAAGACCTACGGCTTGTCGACGCCGACCGTGTACGACGTCGGCAACGACCAGATCGCCGACTACGTGTACGCGGGTGACCTCGCCGGCAACCTGTGGCGCTTCGACCTCAGCGATCCGAATTCTTCCAACTGGAAGGTCGACCTGATGTTCAGCACGTACGCGGCGGGCGGCGCGGCCGCCGTGGGCGACCAGCCGATCGTGTACAACCCGACCGCGCTGCGCGATCCGGTCACGTTGCGGCCGATCCTCGTCTTCGGCACGGGCAAGTACCTCGGTCGCGACGATCGCACCAGCGCGATCCCGGCGCAGGCGTTCTACGGCATCCGCGACTACTCGACGTACAGCGCCCCGATCGCGCCGAATACGCTCGTGACCCAGGTGCTCACGCAGAATGCGACGACGGGCTTGCGCACGATCACCGGAGAGCAGCCGCCCGCATCGGTGCCCGTGGGTGCGCCGAACATGCTGATCGGGGCCCTGGATGCCCACAACAACCCGATCAACGTCTCGATCGGCCCCGCCAATGGCTGGCGTCTGCCGCTCAATTTCGCCGGCACCCCGGAGAAGGGCGAGCGTGCGGACCGCCGGGCGATCCCGTATTTCAGCGCGAATATCGCCGTGCTCTACACGATGATCCCGAAGGGCGACGACCCGTGCGATCCGGGTCGCCGCTTCGCGGTGATGGCGATCAATGCGGCCAATGGCGCTGCGGCGTTCCCGGGCGGCCTCGGCCGTCGCGCCGGGGTGGGCGTGACGGGCCAGGTCACCGGCAGCAACCGGCCGATCGGCGATCCGATCGAGAAGCAGGGTGGCGGGCTCATCATCCCCGGCGCTTCGCCCGATGTGACTGCTGCGATCAACGCGTCGATTTCTCCCGCGCCCTGGCATCGCGCGGCGTGGCGAGAGCTGATCGACTTGCATTGAGCCGCTATCTCTTCAAAGCTTGCGCCCCCGCCCGCTCGAGCGGGCGGGGGCCAACCATGGGGCAACACGCATGAAACCTACATCGCGCGGATTCACACTCCTCGAAATGATGATCGTCGTCGCGATCATTGCAATCCTCGCAGCGATCGCGTATCCGAACTACCGCAGGTACGCCTTGCGCGCGGGACGCGCCGACGGCAAGGATCTCGCGATGCGCATCGCCTCGGCGGAAGAACGGTACTTCACGAACTTCAACCGCTACACCGACAAGATCCTTGACGATCTCAGTATCAATCCGGTGTCCGAACGGGGGCTGTACTCGGCGGTGGTACAACTGGGACCGCAGGACCAGACGTACCTGCTGACATTGACGCCGGTTGCGGGCATGGCGCAGGAACCCGACGCCTGCGAGTCGCTCACGATCAACAACACGGGCTACAAGCACCAGACCGGCAGCAACACCCAGAACGGTGCCTGCTGGTAGGTGCGAGCCCCGGCGGTTGTAGGCTCGGCTGCGAATGTCTATACTCCGCGCCCCTCGCCGGAGTAGCTCAGTTGGTAGAGCGGCGCATTCGTAATGCGTAGGTCGGGGGTTCGAATCCCTTCTCCGGCACCAATCGTCGCGTTCGAACGCAGGGTCCGCTGCCCGCGTTCGCGTTGACCGGCGAGCAAGCGCCGACCATCGGCGACCGGGCGGTTAGCTCAGCGGTAGAGCATTGCCTTCACACGGCAAGGGTCGCAGGTTCGATCCCTGCACCGCCCACCAATCCTGCGGTGGCCTTCGGGCCTCTGCGCGACGAAACCGCCTTCGGGCGGTTTTTCGTTCCTGCCCGCTGGGTGTCTTGCATCGCGAGACGTGGCGCCGTTACAAGGAAGTCTTCCGGACCGAACCGGCCCGGCGGAGGGCAGGCGTTGAGCGAGCAGCACGGACTGATCGTCCATCGCGGCAGCCGCGTCGAGAGGCTGGCACAGACGCTTGCCGGGCATCTCGAGGCGGAGCTGCCGGCCAACCCCCTGCAGCCGCAACGCGTGGTCGTGGCCCATCCGGGCATGCAGCGCTGGCTGCTCGGTTTCCTCGCGCGTCGGCCGCCGCCACGCGGCGGTCATCCGATCGCGGCGAACATCGAAATGGTCCTCCCCTGGCAATGGCTGCTCGCGTGCGCACGCGACTTCGAGCGCGATGCCCCGATGGGCGAAGAGGTCTGGCGCCAGGACGCGCTGCGCTGGCTCATCCTCGATGCCATCGAGCAAGAGCCGCCGGACGCCGTCGCCGGCACCGATACCGACCCCCGGCGTCGCTTCCGGTTCGCCGACCATCTTGCCGGCGTGTACACCCAATACCTGATCTACCGCGCCGACTGGATCCGCGAGTGGGAACGCACGCCTCGTGCCGCATCCGACTGGCAGGCCGCGCTCTGGCGCGAAGTCCGCCGGCGTGCGCCCGGCCCGCATCGTGTCGATCGCATGGACCGCCTGCGGGCCGACCTCGCACGCGCGGAGCGCGTGTGGCCGCCGCTGCATGTTTTCGGCGTGAGCCATCTCGCGCGCGACATGCTTGCCGCGCTGCGCACGCTCGCGGAGCGCAGCGCCGTGCACCTGTACTTCCCGGACCCGTGCCGCGAGCACTGGAGCTACCTGCGCAATCGGCGCGAACTGCTTCGCCTCGACGCCGATCCGCAGGCCCTCTATTTCGAGGTGGGTCATCCGCTGCTCGTCGCGCTCGGCCGCGTCGCGCAGGACTTCTGCCTCGTGCTCGACGACCTCGACGCGACCGAGGAGCGCGATGCGCTCGACGAGGAAGAGGTCGTGCGTCGCGACGCCGCGCTGCTCGACCGCCTGCAGGCGAGCATCCGCTGCATGCAGCCGGACGAGGTCGGCACCGCGTTCCGCGAATCGCTCCCTGCCGTCGCAGAGGACGAGGACGCAACGACTCGCGACGCACTGCTCGAAGCGGGGCTGCGACCATTGCGCGCGGACGCGAGCCTGCGCGTGCATGCGTGCCACACGCGCCTGCGCGAACTCGAAGTGCTGAAGGACGCATTGCTGCGTGCACTCGCCGACGACTCGCGGCTGCGCCACCGGGATATCGTCGTGATGGCACCCGACATGTCCGACTACGCACCATACCTGCCTGCCGTGTTCGGTGAACCGGCGCGGCACGTGCACGATCCGCTGCACGTGCCCTGGCACATCGTCGACATCGGCCTCGCCGGCTCGCATCCGTTGATCGGCGCATTCACGCGCCTGCTCGACCTCGCGGAGAGCCGGTTCGCCGTCAGCGACGTGCTCGGGCTGCTCGACGTGCCGGCGATCGCGCGCCGCTACGGCTTCGACGAAGCGGGCAGGGAGACGCTCGAGCAATGGCTGCGCCGCGCGCGCGTCGCCTGGGGGCTCGATGCGGCAATGAAGGAGCAGGTGGGTGGTGCCGCGGTCGCGACGAACTCGTGGCAGTTCGGCTTCGACCGGCTGTATGCCGGCCTGATCGCCGGCAACGAGGCCGATGATGTGCTCGTCGACGGCGTGCTGCCGCTCGATGGCGTTTCCGGCGGCGCGACGAGCGCGATCGGCGAACTCGATCGCCTGCTGGCGGAACTGCGGCGGCTGCGTACGGGGTTCGCCGAGGCGCGGCCGCTCGCCGACTGGGCAGCATGGCTCGCCGAGCGCGTCGACGCCTTGTTCCTGCTCGATCCGCGCGACGACGCCGAACGCGCCGCCGGCGACGCTCTACGCAGACGTATCGCCGACCTGTCGCGACAGGCACGCGATGCGGGACTCGCCACGCCGCAGCCGTGGGCGGTCGTGCGCGAAGCCGTGCTCGGCATGCTCGCCGAACTGCCGGAGCGGCAGCCGTTCCTGCTCGGCGGCGTGACGTTCTGCGGGCTCGTACCGCAGCGTTCCATCCCGTTCAAAGTCGTCTGCCTGCTCGGCATGAACGAGGGCGAATTCCCGCGCAGTGGCAGCGATGCGGGGCTCAACCGCATGGCAGCCGGGCCTCGCCGTGGTGATCGCGAAACGCGCAACGAGGATCGCCATCTTTTCCTCGAGGCGCTCATGGCCGCGCGCGAGCGCCTGCACGTGAGCTACATCGGCATCGGCGTGCACGACGGCAAGCGGCGCAATCCGGCTTCGCCGCTGGCGGAACTGCTGCAGTTCCTCGACGAGCAGCACGCGATCCCGGTTTCGTCGGAGGTCGCCCGCCCGTGGCACGTCGCGCATCCGCTGCAGCCGTTCGACGGCCGCTACTACGAACGCGATGCGCGTGGCGCGCCTGCGCACGACGAGCGCCTCTACTCGTACGACGCGACATGGCTCGTGCCCGCACGCGACGACGCGGCGCTCGCGCGCTCGCCGTTCATCGAGCCCGCGCCGCCGGCGGCGGCCGCCATCGGTGACGTCGAGGTTTCGCTGCAGGCGTTGCGGCGCTTCTGGCGCGATCCTGCGCGCGGTGCGCTGGACGCGGCTGGAATCGGCCTCGACGCGCTCGACCAGGAAGCATGGCCCGATCGCGAACCGCTGGAGTCGCGTGCCGCCCCGCTCGAGCGATTCGATCGGCGTCTGCTGTTCGACGCGCTCGCCGCCAGCGACACCACCTTGCCCGACACGCCACCGCGCTGGCTCGCCGGCTCGGGCCAGTTGCCGGCAGGTGCGATCGGCGCCGAGGCGTATGCAGCGGTGCGCGCCGCGGTGAACCCGCTGCTCGCCGCCGCGCGCGAGTGGCTCGGGGGCGCCGTGCGCGCCGATGCACTCGCGATCGACCTCGACCTCGGCGATGGCATCACCGTCGCCGGTCGCATCGCTCGCTTGTTCCGGCGACCCGACGGTACCCTCGCGTTGTTCGACGCGAAGCCGTCCGGCGAATCCGGCATGCGCGAGTGGCTCGCGTTCCACATCGACTGGGCCGCGCTCCGGCTCGCCTGCGGCGACCAAGCCACGGCCACGTTCCTCGACTACGACAAGGACGATCGTTGCGCGACGGCGCCGACCTGGCTTGCCGCGGCGCTCGCGCAGGAACCGGCAAGCCTGCGCGCGGGATTGCGTCGGCTCATCGAGCTGTGGCGCGGCAGCGAACGACGGCCGTTGCTGTTCTTCCCGCGCACGGCCTGGGCCTACGCGACCAACGCGCCTGAGCGGCGCCTCGAGGCCGCGCGCGAGCGCTGGCTCGGCGACGAGAACGTACGCCAGGGCGAACGCGATTACGCGCCGGGCCATGCGCGCCTGCTGGCGCGCGACCTCGACCTGCTCGAAGAGGAAGCCCCCGAGCATGCCGTCTTCGTGGCGACCGTCGCCGCGGTTGCGGACGTGCTCGATCCGGCGCGCGCGGTCCTGTTCGCGCCGCCGCGACGCGGACGCGCCGCATGATGCAGACGACCGCGCACGCGCCGCTGCAACCACTCGACTGGCGCACGATGGCCCTCGAAGGCCGCGCGCTGATCGAGGCAAGCGCCGGCACCGGCAAGACCTGGAGCATCGGCCTCGTCTACCTGCGCCTGCTGCTCGAACGTGACATCGGCGTCGACCGCATCCTGGTGGCGACCTTCACGGTGGCCGCGGCGCAGGAATTGCGCGAGCGGCTGCGCCAACGCATCGTCGAGGCGGAACAATGGCTGCAGCGCAATCTCGACGGCGCGCACGACGCGACGATGGCGGAGTCGCCACTCGACGCCTACCTGCGCGAACGCTGCAGCGACCCGGGCTGGACGGAGCGTGCGCTGCGTCGTATGCGCGTGGCGCGGGCCGACATCGACCGGGCGCCGATCTCGACGATCCATGCGCTGTGCCAGCGCATCCAGCGCGATTTCCCGCTCGAGAGCGGCGCCGCATTCGGCGAAGAGCGCCTCGTCGTCGACGAGGACCTGCGGCGCGAGTGCGTCGAGGACTTCTGGCGCCGCCGTTACCTCGACGATGCTGCGGACGCAAGCGGGGGCGGTGCGCTGTTGCGCGACGGCCCGGAAGGCCTGTTACGCGACCTCGGCACGATCGCGGCATCGGGCGATGAATGGATCCGACCGGACGGGCTCGGGGCATTGGGGCAAGCGGTTGAGCGGCTCGCCAACCCGGACGCGGTGCGCGAGTTGCGGCGACTCGCGGCGGACGGCCGGTTGTACGCACCTCGACGCACTGCGCTCGCGAAGCGGTTCGCCGCGGTGGCGGGCATGCTCGAAGCCAGGCCGGTACCGCTCGACGAACTCGCCAAGTGCGTCGATGGCAAGTTCGACGACGATGCGATCGAGGAGCAGCAGCCAGCCACCTCGCCGCTGCGTCTGCGCGCGCATCCGCTCGTTCGCGAACTGCAGGCCTTGCGCTCGCTGCGCGGCGCGCGCGCGACGCTCGCCCGCGGCGTCGTGCTTGCGGCGGCGGCGGAGGCCTGCCGCAGCGGCGTGCCGGAACGTGCGCAGCGCCGCGGCGTGGCGACGTTCGCGATGCTGATCGACCGCATCCATGCGCGTCTCGGTGACCCCGCACACGGCCCGGCATTCGCCGATCGCCTGTTCGGCGCATTCCCGGCGGCGCTCATCGACGAATTTCAGGACACCGACGCGCGCCAGTACGCGATCTTCGATCGCATCTACCGCGACGCCAGCGGCAGCGTGCGCGGAAGCCTCGTCATGATCGGCGACCCCAAGCAGGCGATCTACGGGTTCCGTGGCGGCGACATCGGCACCTATCTCGCGGCAAGCCGGCAGGCAGGCGCACGCTATTCGCTGGCGACCAACCAGCGTTCCGCGCGCCGGCTCGTCGACGCGCTCAACGCGCTGTATGGCGACCGTGGCGGTTTCGGCACGGCGGGCATCGACTACCAGCCGGTGAGCGCCGCCGGCCGCGCCGACCGCACGCCGTATTGCATCGATGGCCAACCGCTGGCACGGCCGCTCACCCTGCATCTGTTCGCCACGGCCGATGCGAAAGGCGGGTTGCCGAAGGTCACGCGCCTGCACGAGCACGCACTCGACGACTGTGCGAACGACATCGTCGCCCGACTCGGCGATCGTTCGCACACGATCGGCGGTCGTCCGCTCGTGCCCGGCGACATTGCCGTACTCGTGCCCACCAACCAGGACGTGCTCGCGATGCGCCGGCGCCTGCGCGAGCGTGGCGTGCCGTGCGCAGGCGGCGGCCGCGGCAGCGTGTTCGACAGCGAGGCCGCGTCCGACCTCGAGTTGCTGCTGCATGCCGTGATCGACGCGGAGGACGAGCGCGCGGTGCGCGCGGCGCTCGCGACGCGCCTGCTCGGCGCGGATCTCGCCACGCTGGAGCGATGGAACGAGCAGCCAGCGGAATTCGAGCGCGAGATCGAACGCTTCGCGGAGTGGCGAGAACTTGCGCGCCGCCGCGGCGTGCTCGCCCTGCTGCGTGCCGTGCTCGAACGGCGCGCGGGCGCGCTGCTCGCCGCCGTCGACGGCGAGCGCATGCTGACCGATCTTCGCCATCTCGGTGAATTGCTCGCCGCCGAGGAAACGCGCGAGCATGGCCTCGAGGGGTTGCTCGCCTGGTTCGCGACGATCCGCCGCGACAAGGGCGACGACGACACGGCGGCGACCGACGCTCGCCAACTGCGCATCGAAAGCGACGCCGCGCGCGTGCAGATCGCCACCATCCACGCGAGCAAGGGCCTCGAGTATCCGGTCGTGTACCTCCCGCTCGCATGGCGCGTCCAGGACCTTTCCGGCCCGCGCGCGCCGCGCGTGCTGCGCTTCCGCGACGACGCGGGGAGGCTGTGCATCGACGTCGGTTCGGCCGAATTCATCGCCCATCGCGCGCGCCATCATCGCGACGCTCTCGACGAGCGCCTGCGCCTGCTCTATGTCGCGTTGACGCGCGCGGTGCACGCGCTGCACGTGTACTGGGTCGATCGCGGCTGTCTTCCCCACGGCGGCCACGTCGACGACGCGCAGGCGTGGAGGGTGCCGGCGATCGACCTGCTCCTCGACGCGGCGTTGCGCCGGGAGGATATCGCCCGCAGCGACCAGGGCGTGCGCCAGTTCGCGCAGCGGACCGCGGTCATCGAGGTCGTCGGTGCGTGCGCGCGGGCCGCATCCCTGTCCGGTGCCGACCGGGCGCAGCCGCCCCCGCGCGCCGTGCAGGCGCCGCCGCCGCCGCTGCGGCGCTTCGAGTGGCTGCACAGCTTCAGCTCGATGGTGCGCGGCGTCGCCGCGCGCGTGCTCGACGAAGCCGGCGCCTCTGACGAGCCGGTGGCGGAGAGCGAGGCGGAGCCGTCGCCGGTCGAGGATCCGCGCCTGTCCGCGCTGCAGGCCTGGCGCGGCCCACGCTTCGGCGATGCCGTGCACACGTTGTTCGAACGCGCCGAGCCGCACGCGCTGTGGCCGACGCAGCGCGCCCTGGTCGAGCACGAACTGCTCGCGCAGGGACTGCGTGCCGTCGCAGGCGATTCCGACGCGGTCGAGCGCATCGCCCGAATGGTCGATCGCTGCCGTGCCGCCGATCTCGGCGATGGCCTCGCGCTGGCCGCGTTGCAGGACGGCCGGCGGGTCGCGGAGTTCGAATTCCAGTTCCCCGCGAACGAAGTGCCGATCGCCCGCCTGCGCCACCTGTGCGAACAGCATGGCGTCGGCGATGCCATGCCGCCACTGCTCGAACGACCGGTGCTGAACGGCATGCTCGGCGGCTACATCGACCTCGTGTTCGCCTGGGACGGCCGTTACCACGTGCTCGACTACAAGACCAACTGGCTCGGCGCATCGCTCGCCGACTACGCCGGTGGCGCGCTCGACGAGGCGATGCGCGCGCATCACTATCCGCTGCAGGCGCTGCTGTACACGGTCGCGCTGCACCGCTATCTGCGCCAGCGGCTGCGCGACTACGATGCCGCGCGCGACCTCGGCGACAGCTGGTACCTGTTCGTGCGCGCGCTCGGGTTCGAGTCCGGCGGCGGCGTCTGGCGGCGGCGTTGGCCGGCGCAACTCGTCGAAGCGCTCGATGACGCGTTCGCCGGAACGGGCGAGGTGGCCGCATGAATGCTGCGGCCGAACGCGCGCTCGATCTCGGTCTGGCGCAGTGGCTGCGCGACCGCACCGGTTGCGAGGTGCTCGCACGCGCAGCGCAGGCGGCGAGCGCCGCCGAAGGCGACGGGCATGCGTGCGCGCGGCTCGTCGAACTCGACGACGCAGAGATCGCTACGCTGCGCGCCCACGCCTGGGTCGGCGACGGCAGCGCGTTCAAACCCTTCGTGCTCGATCGCGAGCGTCGCTTCTGGCTGTGGCGCAACTGGCGCCATGAGCGGCGCCTCGCCGACGTGTTGCTCGAGCGTTGCGCCGCGCGGACTCGCCCGCTCGACGACGCGGCGCTCGCACGCGACGTGGGGACGCTGTTCGCCGGCAGCGACGCGGCGTCCACGGCGGACCAGCGCGCCGCGGTGGCCGCCGTGCCCGGTACGCGGCTGTTCGTGCTCACGGGGGGGCCCGGCACGGGCAAGACGACGGTCGTCGTGCGCATGCTGCTGATGTTGCTGCGGCATGCGGCCGCCTGCGGCCTGCCCGGGCAGCCATCCATCGCACTGGCCGCGCCGACCGGCAAGGCCGCGCAGCGTCTCGCACAGGCGATCGCGCGCGGCAAGGACGGTCTCGCGCCGGCTCTCGCGGGAACCGCCTTCGACGGACTGCTCGAGGCGATCCCGCATGAGCAGGCGCAGACGCTGCATCGCCTGCTCGGCTACCAGCCGACACGCAACCGCTTCGTCCACGACGCGGAGCACCGCCTGCCCGCGCACATCGTCGTCGTCGACGAGGCGTCGATGGTCGACCTCGCG
Source organism: Dokdonella sp. (assembly GCF_051958935.1). GTDB lineage: Bacteria > Pseudomonadota > Gammaproteobacteria > Xanthomonadales > Rhodanobacteraceae > Dokdonella_A. Next base: position 49,292 of record NZ_JBQCFP010000083.1, read on the forward strand.
ACGATGCGCCAGCTCGCCGAGGCGTTGCCGGCATCGTCGCTGCTGATCCTGCTCGGTGACCCTGACCAGCTCGCCTCGGTCGATGCCGGATCGGTGCTCGCGGACATCGTCGCCGGCGCCGCCGCCGCCGCTTCGCCGCTGTACGGCCACGTCGCTGCGTTGCGCCACGTGTGGCGCGCAGGCGGTGACCTGCAGCGGGCGATCCAGGCCTTGCGCGACGGTGAGGCCGGCTGGACCGAGCGTTCGCGGGACGCGGCCGTGGGCGCGTCGTTGCGCGCCTGTGCGGATGCCACCGCCATGCACGCGTGCATCGACGGATGGCTCGATCGGCATGCGCCGGCGCACGCGCGGCTCTTCTCGACGCCGATCGAGCCCGCTGCGGCATTCGCCGTATTGCGTGAGAGCCAGGTCCTGTGCGCGCTGCGCGAAGGGCGCTTCGGCGCTGCCGGCGTCAATGCGCGCATCGCCGAGCGGCTCGGCGTGCGCCACGGCTTCGACGCGACGCAGGCCTGGTACCACGGCCGCCCGGTGATCGTCACGCGCAACGACTACGCGCATGGCCTGTTCAACGGCGACGTCGGCATCGCGCTCGCGGGCGAAGACGGCGTGCGCGTCTGGTTCGAAGCCGCGGGACGCGACGGCGGCGCCTTGCGCAGTTTCTCGCCGCGCGTGCTGCCCGCGTGCGAGACCGCGTGGGCGATCACGATCCATCGCAGCCAGGGATCGGAGTACGACGAGGTCGCGGTGGTGTTGCCGCCCGATCCCGAGCACCGCTTGCTCAGCCGCGAGCTCGTGTACACCGCGATCTCGCGCGCGCGACGGCGCGCCGAGCTCTGGACCACCGCTGCGGCGTTGCAGGCGGCGGTCGCGCGTCGCGTCGAGCGTCATGGCGGCCTGCGCAAACGGCTCGGCGAAGCCCCGCAACCGGCGCCGGCTGCGGCGCAGCCACGCCAGGGCAGCCTGTTCTGAAGCGCGGCGGGCATCTGGAGAGTCCGGCGCCGCGCTGCTAACCTCCCGCTTCACCCGCCGATCCCACGGTGGCGCCGCGCGCCACCGCAGCCGCATGAATCCATCCGCACGTTCCCACGACACGATCCGCGCCGTGCTTTGGCAGGGCGATCACCTGCGCCTCCTGGACCAGCGTCTGTTGCCGCGCGAGGAGGCCTACGTCGATTGCCGCACGTCCGACGAGGTCGCGCAGGCGATCCGCGACCTGGTCGTGCGCGGTGCGCCGGCGATCGGCATTGCCGCGGCGTGGGGCGTCGTACTCGCGGCGCGCCAGGATCGATCCGGGCTCGACGCCGCGCTCGCGCGCCTGCGCGCGGCGCGGCCGACCGCGGTGAACCTCATGTGGGCGCTCGACCGCATGCAGCGCGTGATCGCGCGTGGCGCGGACGCCGACGCGCTGGCCGCGGAGGCGCAGGCGATCCACGACGAGGATCTCGCCGCGAATCGCCACATGGGCGAACTCGGCGCGGCGCTGATCGCGCCGGGCAGCGGCGTGCTCACGCATTGCAACACCGGGTCGCTCGCGACGGCGGGTTACGGTACCGCACTCGGCGTGATCCGCGCCGGCGTCTCGGCCGAGCGCATCGCGCGAGTGTTCGCCGGCGAAACGCGGCCATGGCTGCAGGGCGCGCGGCTGACCGTGTGGGAACTGCTGCGCGACGCGATCCCGGCGACCCTCGTCGCCGATGCGGCGGCTGCGCACCTCATGAGCACGGGGCAGGTGCAGTGGGTCGTCGTCGGCGCCGATCGCATCGCAGCCAACGGTGACACCGCGAACAAGATCGGCACGTACCAGCTGGCGATTTCCGCGCGCCATCACGGGGTGAAGTTCATGGTCGTCGCGCCCTCGTCGACCGTGGACATGGCGACCGCGAGCGGCAGGGACATCGAGATCGAACTGCGTTCGCCCGACGAGCTGTTCGGCTACGCGGGCCAGCGCACCGTCGTCGAGGGCGCGATGGCGTGGAATCCGGTATTCGACGTCACGCCCGCCGGGCTCATCGACGCGATCGTGACCGAGCGCGGCGTGGTCGAGCACCCCGACACCGCACGCATGGCCGCCGTATTCGGCGCCGCCTGAGCCGTTCGATCGAGGCGAACCGGATGGCATGGCGCCGGCAGATCTTCCTGTTCGCGATCAGCGGCGTGCTCGGATTCGTCGTCGACGCGGGCATCGTGCAATTCCTCGTGCGCGAACTCGGCGCGAATCCATACGGTGCGCGCGTGGTGTCCTTCCTCGCCGCCGCCACCACCACGTGGGGCTTCAACCGCACGTACACGTTCGCCGGCCACGGCGGCGGCAGCCGGCGACGCCAGCTCGTGCGTTATCTCGTCGCGATGGCGTGCGGTTTCGCGCTCAATTACGGCGCTTACGTCGCGTGCGTGCTGCTGTGGCCGCTGGTCCGCCAATGGCCGGCGATCGGCGTCGCGGCGGGTTCGGTCGCCGGGGCGGCGGTCAACTTCCTGAGTTCCAAATACTGGATATTCCGGCCACCCCGGCCGGCCCCCGCCGGCGCCGCCACGGACGACGCTAAGTCCCGTTGAAATCAGGGAAAAAACGCCCGTTGGCCGGGCGCCGTGTGGTATCATTTCCCGTTGCTTTTGCGCCCGTGGACCGGCTTCGCCCGAACCCCTTCCACGATGGCGCCGAACGCCGTTTCCGGCTTCCCGGACGGCGGCGTTGCGGCGTGGTGCGCACCTCCCGAAATTGGACTTTTTGAGGTTCCCGGATGGCTGAGCTGGCCAAAGAAATCATTCGCGTCAACATCGAGGACGAGGTCAGGAAGAGCTATCTCGACTACGCGATGAGCGTGATCGTCGGCCGCGCACTGCCCGACGTACGCGACGGCCTCAAGCCCGTGCACCGCCGCACGCTGTACGCGATGCACGAATCGAACACCTCGTGGAACCGCCCGTACGTGAAGTGCGCGCGCGTGGTCGGCGACGTCATGGGCAAGTACCACCCGCACGGCGACTCATCGATCTACGACGCGCTCGTGCGCATGGCGCAGGATTTCTCGATGCGCTACACGCTCATCGACGGCCAGGGCAACTTCGGTTCGGTCGACGGCGACGAAGCGGCGGCGATGCGCTACACCGAGTGCCGCCTCGAGCGGCTCAGTTCGGAGCTGCTCGCCGACATCGACAAGGAGACGATCGACTACCAGCCGAACTACGACGAGAAGGAACTCGAGCCGACGGTATTGCCCACGCGCATACCGAACCTGCTCATCAACGGCTCGGCCGGCATCGCGGTCGGCATGGCGACCAACGTGCCGCCGCACAACCTGTCCGAAGTCCTGTCGGCCTGCATCGCGCTCATCGACGATCCGGAACTCGGCTTCGACGATCTGATGCGCCTCGTGCCCGGCCCGGACTTCCCGACCGCAGGCATCATCAACGGCTCGGCCGGCATCGTCGAGGCGTACAAGACCGGTCGTGGCCGCATCCTCGTGCGCGCCAAGTGCGACATCGAGAGCGACGACAACGGCCGCGAGACGATCGTCGTCACCGAGATCCCGTTCCAGGTCAACAAGGCGCGCCTGATCGAGAAGATTGCGGAACTGGTCAAGGAAAAACGCATCGAGGGCATCTCGGAGCTGCGCGACGAGTCGGACAAGGACGGCCTGCGCGTCGTCATCGAAGTGCGCCGCGACACCTCGGCCGACGTGCTGCTCAACAACCTGTTCCAGCAGACCCAGCTGCAGGTCACGTTCGGCATCAACATGGTCGCGCTCGTCGACGGCCAACCGCGCACGCTCGGCTTGCGCGAGATCCTCGACGCGTTCATCCGCCATCGCCGCGAAGTCGTCACGCGGCGCACGATCTTCGACCTGCGCAAGGCGCGCGCGCGCGCACACATCGTCGAAGGCCTCACCGTCGCGCTCGCCAACATCGACGAGATGGTCGAACTCATCAAGACCTCGCCGTCGCCGGACGAGGCGAAGCAGCGCATGCTCGCGCGCCACTGGGAGCCGGGCATGGTGCGCGCACTGCTCGCCGCCGCCGGCGCCGACGCGTCGCGCCCGGAGGACCTCGATCCGGCCGCGGGCCTCGGCGTCGACGGTTACCAGCTGTCGGAGATCCAGGCCAAGGAAATCCTCGAGATGCGCCTGTCGCGCCTGACCGGGCTCGAGCAGGAGAAGCTCAGCGACGAATACCGCGACCTGCTGCAGACGATCGGCAAGCTGATCGAGATCCTCGAGAATCCCGACGTCCTCTTGCGCATCATCCGCGACGAGTTCGTCGAGCTGAAGGAGCAGTACGGCGACGCGCGCCGCACGGTGATCCAGGCGAGCCAGGAAGACCTCGACATCCTCGACCTGATCGAGCCCGAGGACGTCGTCGTCACGCTCTCCCATGCGGGCTACGCCAAGCGCCAGCCGGTGAGCCTCTACCGCGCGCAGCGTCGCGGTGGCAAGGGCCGCTCGGCGACGAACATGAAGGAAGAGGATTTCATCGAGCGCCTGTGGATCGCCAACACGCACGACACGCTGCTCGTGTTCACGAGCGCGGGCCGCGTGTTCTGGCTCAAGGTGTACAAACTGCCCGACGCAGGCCCGAATGCGCGCGGCAAGCCGATCGTGAACCTGCTCCCGCTCGAAGCCGACGAGAAGGTGCAGGCGGTGCAGGCCGTGCACGACTACACCGAGGGGCGTTTCGTGTTCTTCGCCACGCGCAACGGCACGGTCAAGAAGACGCCGCTGCCGGAGTTCGAGTTCCAGCTCCAGCGCGGCAAGATCGCGATCAACCTCGACGAGGGCGATGCGCTCGTCGACGTGCAGATCACGGACGGCGCGCAGGACATCATGCTGTTCGCGTCCAACGGTCGCACCGTGCGCTTCGCCGAAGACGAAGTGCGTCCGATGGGCCGTACCGCCGGCGGCGTGCGCGGCATCCGCCTCGCGGATGGTGCGCAGGTGGTTTCCCTGCTGGTGGTCGAACATGCGGCCGAACGGGACGAAGCAGACGATGACGCGGGCGAGCCGGCCGAGGGCGAAGCGCTGATCGAAGCGGATTCGGCCGAAGCCTGTGTGCTCACGGCGACGGAGCGTGGCTACGGCAAGCGCACGCCGCTGTCGAAGTATCCGCGCAAGGGCCGCGGCATCCGTGGCGTGATCGGCATCCAGTGCTCCGAACGCAACGGCAACCTCGTCGGCGCGGCGCTGCTCGACGACACGCACGAGGTCATGCTGATCTCGAACCAGGGCACGCTCGTGCGCACGCGCGCGGCCGAGATCGCGCGCGTGGGCCGCAACACGCAGGGCGTCACCCTGATCCGCCTGCCGGCCGACGAATCGCTGGTCGGCGTGGTCAAGGTCGATTCGCTCGGCGAGGGCGACGAGGACGAGGCTGGCGCAGCCCCTGACGGTACGCCTGCCGAGTCCTGATCCGGCGACGCGCAGCCGCAAAGCCAACGGAACGAAGTCCCCGCGAAAGCGGGGATTTTTCGCCGTGGCAAAGTAAAACCGCTTTCGCGGCAATGGCGAGGTTGGGAAAACCAGCCCTCGGCGAAGAGGTAGGGCGGCTCGAGGCCGAAGGACGGAGCCGCCAAGTGCAAAGACGCGGGGTAGTGGAGGAGGATCCTTCGCTGCGCGGCTTGATCCGCCCTAAGCGTTGATCCCCCAACCTGTAGGGCGCGCGCAGCGCGTGCCGCTGCCGCCCGGCCTCAGCCCTCAGCCCTCAACCAACCCAGCATCGCGTCCGCGCTCGACACCTTGAACTCGCCCGGCGCCTCCACCGCGAGGTGCCGCACGACGCCATTCTCGGCGTACAACGCATAGCGGCGCCCGCGCATGCCCATGCCGTATTTCGTCGCGTCCATCTCGAGGCCGAGTGCGCGCGTGAAGTCGCCGTTGCCGTCGGCGAGCATGAGCATGCCGTCGGGGACGTGCTGCGCCTTCGCCCACGCATCCATCACGAACGCGTCGTTGACCGCGATGCATGCGACGTCGATGCCGCGTGCGCGGAATTCGCCATGGTGCTCGACGAAGCCGGGCAGGTGGCGCTCCGAGCAGGTCGGTGTGAATGCACCGGGCACGCAGAACAGCACGACCTTGCGGCCATCGAAGATCTCGGCGGTGGTGATCGTCTGGACGCCGTCCTTGAGGATGTTCAGGGTTGCCGCGGGAATGGGTTCGCCGACTTCGATCGTCATGGCTGGATGCTCTTGGGTCAGGGAATTCGCGGCGAATCGCCGCCTCGCGGTCATCATACGTCGGTGCCGCCTCTTGAAACGACCTTGCCGGCACCTATCTATCCGCCATCGCGGCGCATCGAGCCGCCCCAAGATCGCGGAGAGAGACTCATGATCGTCACCCACTACAACCCCTGGTTCGTGCGCGGCAACCTGCATGCGAAGCAGGCGCTCGATCGCTTCTTCAACGGCGAGCAGCCGGCTGCGGGGACCACCGCCGAAGCGCACTGGACACCGCGCGTCGACGTGCGCGAGGAAGCCGAACGCTTCGTCATTCTCGCCGACCTGCCCGGCGTCGATCCGGCCACGATCGAAGTGCAGATGGACAAGAACGTGCTGTCGCTGAAGGGCGAGCGCGCCGCCGAAACGCTGGCGGACGACGCCAAGGCGACGCGTGTCGAGCGGGCGCACGGCCGTTTCGACCGCCGTTTCGTGCTGCCCGAGAGCGCCGATGCCGACGGCATCCGCGCGAGCGGCAAGCATGGCGTGGTCGAGATCACGATCCCGAAGAAGGCGCAGTCGGCGCCGCGGCGCATCGCGATCAACGGCTGAACGCGAAGGGGCGCGGATGCGCCCCGGAGCGCGCGGCTTTGCTACGCTGGGCCGCGCGCACACCGCGGTCTTCGATATCCGGCCCGCGGACCCGTCCGCGGGCCGTTCGTTTTTGCGCGGTCCGTCGGTCGAGGCCGGCGCGCGTGGGGCATCCCGGGGCTCCGGATCGTCGACCGCGACCGTCCACGAGGTACGTACTGGCGGGGTAACGGATGGAATTCAAGGATTACTACGACACGCTCGGCGTGAAGGCCGACGCGACCGACGCCGAGATCAAGTCGGCGTATCGCAAGCTCGCGCGCAAATATCATCCCGACGTCAGCAAGGAAGGCGGCGCCGAGGAGAAGTTCAAAGCGGTGAACGAGGCCTACGAGGCGCTCAAGGACCCGCAGCGCCGGCGCGCCTACGACCAACTGCGCGCGGGCGGGTCTCGCGGTGGCGACGAATTCCGTGGACCGCCGCCGAACTGGCAGCATGGCCCCGCGTTCGACGAGGAAGGCGCCGACTTCAGCGATTTCTTCGAATCGCTGTTCGGTGGACGTGGCGGTGGCGGGCGCGCGGGTCCGCGGCGCGGGCGCGACGTGCACGCGCAGGTCGCGGTGGACCTGCGCACCGCGTACCACGGTGGTCGCGAGCGCATCAGCCTGCGCGATGGCAAGCGCGAACGAACCCTCGAGGTGAAGATTCCCGCGGGCATCCAGCCGGGCCAGCAGATCCGGCTCGCGGGGCAGGGTTCGCCGGGCATGCATGGCGGCACGCCGGGCGATCTCATCCTCGAGGTCGGCCTGCGCGAGGACGATGTCTATGCCCTCGATGGCAACAACGTGCTCAGCACGCTCGCGTTGTCGCCATGGGAAGCCGCGCTCGGCGCGACGGTGACGGTGCCGACGCTCGGCGGCGATGTCGAACTGCGCGTGCCGGCGGGGTCCGATAGCGGCCGCAAGATGCGCCTGCGCGGACGCGGCTGGCCGGGTAGGGTCGCCGGCGACCAGATCGTCACGCTCGTCGTGCACACGCCGAAGGCGGAAACCGACGAGCAGCGCGAATGCTTCGAACAACTCGCGCGTGCGTATCCTGAGTACGATCCACGCGCCTGAGTCTTCAGGCAGGGCGGATCGAGGCGCGCCAGCGCCGGATCCGCCCTGCGCGGCTCGATCCTGCCTACGCACGCGT
>NZ_JBQCFP010000084.1:0-6829 GCF_051958935.1 Dokdonella sp.
AGAGCATCGCGCTCACGGTCGATCGAGATGACGACGCAAGGCTCGCTTTCCCTTCTCCCGCTTGGAAGAAGGTGCCGAAGGCGGATGAGGGAACAACCTGCGAGGCGCTCGCAAGCCGTCCCGCACCCGCGCCTGCGGCGCGACCTCTCCCGCAAGCGGGAGAGGTGAAACCCAGCCGGGCTTCTGGAGTAATGGCTCTAGCGCCTGCGCATACGCTCGGGCGATGACCTCGAGCTACGACTACGTGATCGTCGGCGCGGGCTCCGCCGGCTGCGTGCTCGCGAACCGCCTCAGTGCGAACCCCGCCCACCGCGTGCTGCTGCTCGAAGCGGGTGGGCGCGACTGGCACCCGTTCATCCACATGCCGGCCGGGCTCGCCAAGCTCGTCGGCAAGAAGGGCGTCAACTGGGACTATCACACCGAAGTGGAGCCGAACCTCGGCGGGCGCCGCCTGTGGTGGCCGCGCGGCAAGGTGCTCGGCGGCTCGAGTTCGATCAATGCGATGTGCTACACGCGCGGCGCGCCTGGCGACTACGACGCCTGGGCGCTCGCGAGCGGCGATCCGCGCTGGGCCTGGAACAACGTGCTGCCCGTGTTCAAGCGCAGCGAAGGCAACGTGCGCGGCGCGAATGCATGGCATGGCGCCGACGGCGAACTCACGGTATCGCCGCTGCGCCACCACAACGTGCTGTCGCAGGCGTTCATCGACGCGGCGGTCGATGCGGGCCATGCGCGCAACGATGATTTCAACGCCGACACCCAGGACGGTTTCGGCTACTACGCGGTGACCCAGCGCAATGGCGCGCGCTGCTCCACCGCGGTCGCCTTCCTGCGGCCTGCGCTTGGTCGCGCGAACCTCGAGCTGCGCACGCGCGCGCATGCGACGCGCGTCGTGCTCGACGGCGATCGCGCGGTGGGCATCGCCTACCGCCATCGCGGCAAGGCCGAGCGCGTGGACGCGGGTTGCGTGATCCTTGCCGGCGGTGCGATCAATTCGCCGCAACTGCTGATGCTGTCCGGCATCGGCCCGGCCGATCACCTGCGCGAACACGGCATCGCGGTCGCGCTCGATCGCGCCGGCGTGGGAGCGAACCTGCAGGACCACCTCGACATCTGCACGCTCGTGCGCTCGACGCGCGCGGTCACCTACGACAAGACCAACGACGTCGCGGTCGCGCTGCGCTTCCTGATGAGGCGCGACGGCATCGGCAGCTCCAACATCGCCGAGGCGGGCGGCTTCGTGCGTTCGCGCCTCGCGCCCGATTCGCGTTGCGACATCCAGTTCCACTTCGTGCCCGCGCTGCTCGACGACCACGGCCGCCATCGCCTCGAGGGCCACGGCTACACCGTGCACGCCTGCCACCTGCGCCCGAAGAGCCGCGGCGCGATCCGCCTGCGCTCGGCCGACCCGGGCGCAGCGGCGGCGATCCATCCGAACTACCTCGGCGACGAAGACGGCTTCGACCTGCGCATGATGGTCGAGGGCGCGCGCCTGTCGCGCGAGATCCTCGCGCAGGACGCGTTCGCGCCGTATCGCGGCGAGGAGATCTTCCCCGGCGCGGATGCGAAGAGTGACGCCGACCTCGCCGCGTTCGTGCGCCGCAAGGCCGAGACGATCTACCACCCGGTCGGCACCTGCCGCATGGGCAAGGACGAGGCGTCCGTCGTCGACGCGGAACTGCGCGTGCGCGGCATCGATGGCCTGCGCGTGGTGGATGCCTCGATCATGCCCACGCTCGTCGGCGGCAACACGAATGCGCCGGTGGTGATGATCGCGGAGCGGGCCGCGGAGTTGCTGCTCGCATCCTGATGGCGGGCTGCAGTTCGCGGGAGCGGCGGAAGCCGCGATGCCTTGCGGAGAGAGTAGCGCGGATCAGGGCGCGCACGCGCCGGACCCGCCGCTGCGCGGCTTGACCCGGCCTACGATCGGCCTCTTGCAGAGCGCGGCGTGCGACATCGGTGCAGGAGCGCACCCTGTGCGCGACTGCCGCGCTGCGGTGTACTGCGACGCCGCGGTCGCCCCAGGGTGGGCTCCTGCAAGTTTGCGTGCCGCGCGCTCAGCCGAGCGCCTTCTCCAGCTCCGGCACCAGCGTGAACAGGTCGCCGACGAGGCCGTAGTCGGCGATCTCGAAGATCGGCGCTTCGGCGTCCTTGTTGATCGCGACGATCGTGCCGGCGTCCTTGATGCCGGTGAGGTGCTGGATCGCGCCGGAGATGCCGACGGCGACGTAGAGGTCGGGCGCAATGATCTTGCCGGTCTGGCCGACTTGCAGGTCGCTCGGGACGTAGCCGGCGTCGACCGCGGCGCGCGAGGCGCCGACTGCGGCGCCGAGCTTGTCGGCGAGCGAGTAGATGATCTTGAATGCGTCGGACGAGCCGAGCGCGCGGCCGCCGGAGACGACGCGCGCCGCGCTCTGCAGGTCCGGGCGATCGCTCTTGCCCTGTTCGAGGCCGACGAAGCGCGTATGGCTCGGCAGCGCGACGTCGAGCGCGAGCGCCTCGACGGGTGCCGCGTTCGCGCCGTTCGCCGCCGCGGCGTAGGACGCCGTGCGCACGGTGCCGACGAGCACCTTGCCCGCGGGCGCTTCGACCGTGACGATCGCGTTGCCGGCGTAGATCGGCCGCTTGAACGTATGCGCGCCTTCGACGGCCGAGATGTCCGACACCTGCGCGACGCCGAGCAGCGCGGCGACGCGCGGCAGCACGTCCTTGCCGAACGTCGTCGACGGCGCGAGCACGTGCGTGTAGCCGGCCTTCGCCGCGGCGGCGACCTGCGGCGCGTACACCGCGGCGAGCGCGTGCGCGTTCTCGGCGCGCGCGACGGTCAGCACCTTGGCCACGCCGTCGATCTTCGCCGCTTCCGCCGCGATCGCGCCCGGGTCTGCGGCGAGCACGAGCACGTCGATCGCCTCGGCTTTCATGTCCTTCGCGCAGGTGACGCAACGCGCGGTGCTCGGATTCAGCTTGCCGTCGAGGTGTTCGGCGACGATGAGGATCTTGCTCATGGATTCGGCCGCTTCCTTATTCGTGTTCCACCGGCGCGCGGGCCGGGCCTTCACCTCTCCCGCGTGCGGGAGAGGTCGCGCCGGAGGCGCGGGTGAGGGGTAGGGTGCGAAATCGCGCGCTGTCCCTCATCCGCCTTCGGCACCTTCTCCCGCAAGCGGGAGAAGGGAACAGCAATTTCATCGGCACCTTTCCCCGCGAGCGGGGGAAGGGAACAGCAAATCACACGAGGCCCTTTGCCTTGAGCGCGGACACGAGTTCCGCGACGTCCTTGACCATCACGCCCTTGCTGCGCTTGGCCGGCGGGGCGTAGTGCGTGGTCTTGAGATGATCGCCCGACTCGACGCCGAGGCTCGCGAACTCGATCGTCTCGATCGGCTTCGCCTTCGCCTTCATGATGTCGGGCAGCTTGATGAAGCGCGGCTCGTTGAGGCGCAGGTCGGTCGTGATCACGGCCGGCAGGTCGACCTCGATCGTTTCGAGGCCGGCATCGACTTCACGCGTGACTTTTGCGGCATTGCCGGCGACCTCGACCTTCGACGCGAACGTCGCCTGCGGGCGGTCCCACAGCGCGGCGAGCATCTGGCCCGTCTGGTTGCAGTCGTCGTCGATCGCCTGCTTGCCGAGCAGCACGATCTGCGGTTGTTCCTTCTCGACGAGCTTGAGCAGCGCGCGCGCCGCGGTGAGCGGCTGGATCGCCTCGGTGGTGACGACGTGGATCGCGCGGTTCGCGCCCATCGCGAGGCCGTTGCGGATGTGCGCCTGCGCATCGGCCGGGCCGATCGTCGCGACGATCACTTCGCTCGCGACGCCCTTCTCGCGCAGGCGCAGCGCTTCCTCGAGCGCGATGTCGTCGAACGGGTTGGCCGACAGCTTGACGCCGTCGGTGACCACGCCGGAACCATCCGGCTTGACCTGGATGCGCACGTTGTAGTCGACGACGCGCTTGTAACCGACCAGGATCTTCATCGGGTGTCGAACCTCGCTGGGGGAAGCCGCGCGGCGCGGAGCCGGCGCAAAGAGGCGTGATTTTAGCGGAAAACCGCGTCCTGCGTGCTGCGGCGGGGCGCCGCGGCGCGGGTACGCCCCGCCGCTGCACCAGGCCCGCGGAATGGCAACGCCGGCGCGACCAGGCTAGTGGCCTGACGCGGCGCGCGGCTTTTCCACAGGCGGCGTGGACAGGGCTGTGGACAACCCGTGGGCGGCAGGCCGGACGCGTCCGCGCCATGCGGCTGTCAAGCGCTTTGCGCAGAAACTGACCAGCGATCGCTGTGGCACGATGCGCGCGTCGCGACGAATCGCATCGGCCCATGCTCGCCACGTTCGCCCTGGTGATGATCGGTTTCTCGTTGTGCGCGGCGGCGCTGCTGCTGTGGACGAGCGTGACCGTGCATGCCGGGGCGGAGCAGTCGTGGCTCTCGCGCGCGAGCGGCGTCGTGCTGCTCGCCGGGCTTGCGTTCCTGCAGTGGATGCACGGGCAGTGGCTGCAGCAGCACGCCGGTTCGGCGGCGTCGCGCGGCTATGTCGTGCTGCTGTTCGTGGTCGCCGCCGCGTTCTTCCTGTTCTTCCGCGGCGCGCTGCAGCCGAAGGCGAGCGAGCGCGCCTGGCGCCTCGCGTTCTACCTGCCGGCGCTGCTGCCGCTGTGGCTCGCGCCGCGCGTCGCGCTGCCGCTCGCATTCCTGTCCGGCACCGCGTATGCGGCGTGGCTCGCCTGGCTCGTGTTCCGCCTGCGCCGGCAGCGCGCGCGCTTTCGCCTCGAGCTCGGCGTGTTCGCCGCACATGCGCTGGTCGCGTTCGCGGTGCTGCTGTTCGGCCTCGCCTCGCCGTGGCTCGGCTTCGATGCGTTCGTGGTCGCCTATGCGATCCTGATCGGCCTCGGCCTGTTCGGCGCGCTGTACCTGCTGCTGCGCTTCCCGGACCTGCCCGCGCGCGCCGCCGAGGCGGTCGCGAGCGCGTACGCGGTGTCGACCCTCGGCCGCGTCGATCGCGCGGCCGCGCTCGCGCGCCTGCGCAAGGCGATGGACGAGGACAAGGCGTATCTCGACGAAGACCTCAGCCTCGCGCGCCTCGCGGCACACGTCGAGCTCACGCCGCACCAGCTCTCCGAGCTGGTCAACACCGAATTCGGCGTCGGCTTCTCGCGCTACGTGCGCGGCCACCGGATCGAAGCCGCCAAGCGCATGCTGGTCGATGAACCCGAGGCGTCGGTGCTGTCGATCGGGCTCGCGGTCGGCTTCACCTCGCAGTCGAACTTCTACGCCGCGTTCCGCGAACTCACCGGCGAGGTACCCGGGCGCTACCGGCGCGGCCGCGGTAGCGGCGGCGAGGGCGCCGCCGACGGCCGCTGAGGCTTCCTGTTCGATCATTTCGCACGGCCGCAAGTCGCTGATTCGAACGGAATCGATGCACGACCTGTTCCTTTCCGATCAAACCGGAGGCGCGCCGCGCCTCGCCCGGCCAATCTCGGCTGCGTACGGCAACGGCGGAGGCGACGATGGGCACGACGGGCGCGATCACGGTGTATTACGACGGGCTCTGCCCGGTCTGCGGGCGCGAGGTGGCGCTGTACCGGCGCGTCGCGCGGCCGGGAGCGATCCGCTGGCGCGACCTCGCCGGCGGCAGGGACGTGCTGCGCGGGGAGTCGTTCGACCTCGATGCTGCGCTGGCGCTGCTGCACGTGCGCGACGCGGGCGGCGCCCTGCATGTCGGGCTCGCCGCGCATCTGGTGTTGTGGGATCGCCTGCCGGGGCTGCGCCGGCTCGCCGGCGTGCTGCGGGCGCATCCGCGCCTGCGCCGCGCCTTCGACGCGATCTACGTCGCCTTCACGCAGCGCCGCCCGGGCCTGCGCCGCCGTCGCGTCGCTGGCCATGCGTGACCCGCGCCTTGCCGGCATCGAATGGCGCGACCTCGTTGCGCTGCGCCCGCGCGAAGTCGCTGCGGAACTCGCGCTGCCGCTGGTCGGCCTCGCCGGCGTGTGGCTCGCGGGCCGCGCCGGAGGCGGCGTGGCGCTCGCGCTGGCGACCGCGGCGATGTTCACGGCGGGCCTGCGCGTCGCGCACGCGGGCTTCCATCGCGCGCTCGGCCTCGGCGCGCGCGCGACCGACGTCGTGTTGTTCGCGCTGAGCCTGCTGCTCGGCGGCGCGGCGCATGCGATCGAGGTGACGCACCTGCGCCATCACCGCGACTGCCTCGCCGCCGACGATGTCGAGGGACGTCTCGCCGCCCATGGCTTCGGCCGTGCCCTGCTGGCGAGCGCGCGTTATCCGATCGAGATCCACGCGAGCGCGCTCGTGCACGGCTCGCGCCGGCAGCGACGCTGGATCGGCGCCGAGCTCGCCGGCATCGCGCTCGTGCACGCGTGGATCTGGACGCAGGGCGGCGCGACCGTGCAGGCGATGGCGCTGTGGCTGCTCGTCGCGAACGCGATGGCACCGGTGCCCGGCATCTGGCTCGTCCACCGCGGCTGCCGCCACGGCGACGCGCGCATCGCGCGCAGCGCACGCGCGGCGTGGCTCGTGCGGCTGACCCTGTCGATGTTCCATCATGCCGAGCATCACGCGTTTCCCGCGGTGCCGACGCGCCGCCTGCGCGAACTGGCGCGGCGCTTCGACGCCCGCGGCGCGACGCCGCCGCCGCTCGCCGAGTTTTCCACAGCGCGCGTGGATGGGCCTGTGGACAAGCTTTGGATCGAAGTACGGAAACGACGCGCTGGCGCGGGTGTCAAGCGGGGGTGGGTAAAGGTTGACCAGTGTGGGCATGCGCAGATGCTGAGGGCTGAGGCGCAGAACCATCACGGCTTCCACCGCTCCCACGCACATCGCATGGA
>NZ_JBQCFP010000085.1:0-3751 GCF_051958935.1 Dokdonella sp.
GGTCGCCGCGGGCCTGCATCGCATCCGCAGCGGCCGCGCGTCGGCGGGCGTCGCGGCGCTGTACCGCTCGGCCGGGCGCGACCCGCGACGCGCCGTCGCGGCCGATCTCGGTTACGCGCTCGGACCGCGCATCAACGCGGCGGGCAGGCTGGAGGACATGAGCCTCGGCATCGAATGCCTGCTCAGCGACGACGCCGATGTCGCGTTCGGTCTCGCCGAACGCCTGTCCGCGATCAATGCGGAGCGGCGCGAACTGCAGGCAGCGATGGTGGAGCAGGGCGAGGCGATGCTCGCGCGTTTCATCGAGCGCTGGGACGAAGCGTCGCTGCCGTGCGGGATCGTGCTCCACGAGGCCGACTGGCACCCGGGCGTGGTCGGCCTGGTCGCCTCCAAGCTCAAGGAACGCCTCAACCGCCCAGTCGTCGCATTCGCCCGTGCCGACGAAAAGGGCGCGGAACTGCGCGGGTCGGCGCGCTCGATCGCCGGCTTCCACCTGCGCGACGCACTCGCCGACGTCGACGCGGCGCATCCGGGCCTGATCGCGCGCTTCGGTGGACATGCGATGGCGGCGGGACTCAGCCTGCCTGCCGCGAACCTCGCCGCGTTCGCGGCCGAGTTCGACGCTGCGGCGCGGCGACGCCTCGACCCATCGCAGCTGGAACGATGCCTGTGGAGCGACGGAGAACTCGATCCGCACGAGTTCACCGCCGACAACGCGCGCGCGCTGCGCTATGCGGCGCCATGGGGGCAGGCGTTCCCCGAACCCGCATTCGACAACGTCTTCGCGGTGGAGACGTGGCGTGCAGTCGGCGAGAAGCACCTGCGCATGCAGCTTCGCCCCGAACGCGGCGCCGACGTGGTCGAAGCGATCCTGTTCGACGCGCTGGCGGCAATGCCGCCACCTGGGCGCGTGCGTGCCCTTTACCAGCTCGACCTCAACGACTGGAACGGCCGCGAGCGCCTGCAATTGCTCGTGCGCCACATCGAACCCGCGTAGGGCGCACCGGGGGGCCGAGCAGGAGCGCGAGCTCCGCCGGGCTGCGTCGTCGACGGCGGTACGCGCTTCGCACGTACCGCCCTACATCCACGCCGGATTTTGCTAGGATGCGCGATTCCGTTTTCGGGACCGAACACATGATCGAGACCAATCCGATCCATGCGCGCATCGCCGATCTCAAGGATCGCGTGGCGTCGCTCAGGGGGTATCTTTGACTTCGATGCCAAGGCTGAACGGCTCGAAGAAGTCACGCGCGAACTCGAAAGCCCGGACGTCTGGGACAATCCGCAGCGCGCGCAGGATCTGGGCAAGGAGCGTGCGAGCCTCGAGCGCATCGTCGGCGGCATCCGCGGGCTGACCGACAGCCTCACCGAGGCGGGCGATCTGCTCGACCTCGCGATCGCCGAGAACGACGAAGGCACCGCGGTCGCGGTCGCCGCCGACGTCGATGCACTCGTCGGCAAAGTCGAGAAGCTCGAATTCCAGCGCATGTTCTCCGGCGAGATGGACGGCGCGAATGCGTTCGTCGACATCCAGGCCGGTGCCGGCGGCACCGAGGCACAGGACTGGGCCGAGATGCTGCTGCGCATGTACCTGCGCTGGGCAGAATCGAAGGGCTGGAAAACCGAACTGCTCGAAGCCAGCGCCGGCGAAGTCGCCGGCATCAAGAGCGCGACGTTCCGCGTCGAGGGCGACTATGCCTACGGCTGGCTGAAGACCGAAATCGGCGTGCACCGCCTCGTGCGCAAGTCGCCGTTCGACTCGGACAACCGGCGCCACACGAGCTTCACCTCGGTGTTCGTCTCGCCCGAAGTCGACGACGACATCGACATCGACATCAACCCGGCGGACCTGAAAACCGACGTCTACCGTTCGTCCGGTGCCGGTGGACAGCACGTCAACAAGACCGAGTCGGCGGTGCGCATCACGCACGTGCCGAGCGGCGTCGTCGTCGCCTGCCAGACCGAGCGCAGCCAGCACGCGAACCGCGATCGCGCGATGAAGATGCTGAAGGCGAAGCTGTACGAGATCGAATTGCAGAAGCGCAATGCGGAGAAGGACGCACTCGAGGCGACCAAGTCCGACATCGGCTGGGGCAGCCAGATCCGCAACTACGTGCTCGACCAGAGCCGCATCAAGGACCTCCGCACCGGCATCGAGCGCAGCGACACGCAGAAGGTGCTCGACGGCGACCTCGACGAGTTCATCGAGGGCAGCCTCAAGGCCGGCCTCGAGGCCGGCGCGAAACGCGTCGACGCGTAAGCGTTCCTTCTCCTCCACGGGGAAGGTGGCGCGCGCCGGATGAGGGTCCGGCCGCTGGCGAAATGTCCACGAGAATCCGGGCCCTCACCCAACCCCTCTCCGCCTGGAGCGGGGCCGCAGCTGCGAAACCGAAGCGATTTCCCCATGAGCGAAACCGACCATTCCCCTCAGCAGGACGAGAACAAGCTGATCGCCGAGCGCCGCGACAAGCTGCGCGCGCTGCAGGCGCACGGCATCGCGTTCCCGAACGACTTCAAGCCGGACGCGTTCGCCGGCGACCTGCAGCGCGAGTTCGACGACCGCGAAGCGTGGCCGGCGGAGAAGATCGACGCGCTCGCGCGCCGCGTGAAGATCGGCGGTCGCATCATGAGCAAGCGCGACACGGGCAAGCTCGCCTTCGTGCACGTGCAGGACATGACCGGCCGCATCCAGCTGTTCATCCAGGTCAATGCGGTCGGCGAGGACACGTTCCGCGCGTTCAAGAGCTGGGACATCGGCGACATCGTCGGCGCCGAAGGCACGCTCATGCGCACCAAGACCGGCGAGCTCAGCGTCAAGGCGGACGCCTTGCGCCTGCTCACCAAGTCGCTGCGGCCGCTGCCGGACAAGTGGCATGGCTTGTCCGACGTCGAGCAGCGCTATCGCCAGCGCTACGTCGACCTCATCGTCACCCCCGACTCGCGGCGCGTGTTCGAACTGCGCTCGGCGATGATCCGCTTCATCCGCCAATGGCTCGAGGCGGCGCCGCGGCGCTTCATGGAAGTCGAGACGCCGATGATGCATCCGATCCCGGGAGGCGCGACGGCGAAGCCGTTCGTGACGCACCACAATGCGCTCGACCTCACGATGTACCTGCGCGTGGCGCCGGAGCTCTACCTGAAGCGCCTCGTCGTCGGCGGCTTCGAGCGCGTCTACGAGATCAACCGCAATTTCCGCAACGAGGGCGTGTCGACGCGGCACAACCCCGAGTTCACGATGCTCGAGCTGTACCAGGCCTACGCGACCTACACCGAAGTGATGGACCTCACCGAGGCGATGATCCGCGACACGGCCGAGGCGACGCTCGGTCGCACGAATCTCGCCTGGGAAGGCCGCGACATCGATCTCGGCCCGCCGTTCCGCCGCTGGGCGATGGCCGAAGCGGTGCGCCACCACAAGCCCGATATCGGCGAGCACGAGCTGCGCGACCGCGAGGCGCTCGCGCGCCACTGCGCGCGCCTGGGCATCCACGTCAAGCCCGGCTACGGCTGGGGCAAGCTGCTGCTGGAGCTCTTCGAGGCGACCGTCGAGGGCACGCTCGTGCAGCCGACATTCATCACCGACTACCCGGTCGAGGTGTCGCCGCTCGCGCGCGCGAGCGACCGCGACCCCGTGGTGACCGACCGCTTCGAGCTGTTCGTCGGCGCCAAGGAGATGGCCAACGTCTTCTCCGAGCTCAACGACCCCGAGGACCAGGCCGCGCGCTTCCGCGCCCAGGTCGCGGCCAAGGAC
>NZ_JBQCFP010000086.1:0-18549 GCF_051958935.1 Dokdonella sp.
GATGGATCTCAACGCGCAGCTGCGCGCATCGGGAGAACTCGTCGATGCGCAGGGCCTCGCCGGTCCCGAGGAAGCGAAGCTCGTGCGGGCGCGCGCGGATGGCTCGCCGGATACGGACGGGCCGTTCGCGGAGGCGAAGGACTTCCTCGCCGGGTTCTGGATCATCGACGTGGACAGCACCGAGCGCGCCTACGCGATCGCGGCGCAGGCGTCCGCCGCGCCCGGCAAGGGCGGCGCGCCGCTCAACATGCCGATCGAAGTACGCCAGGTGATGAGCGCGCCGCCGGTCGACGCGTGATGGAACGCGGCGGCGTCGAGCGCCTGCTGCGCGAACTCGCACCGCAGGTGCTCGGCGCGGTCGTGCGCCGTTACGGCGACTTCGCCGCGTCGGAAGACGCGGTGCAGGAAGCGCTGCTCGCCGCGGCGATGCAGTGGCCGCACGAGGGCCTGCCGGACAACCCGCGCGCGTGGCTCACCCACGTCGCGGGACGGCGCATGACCGACCACGTGCGCAGCGAGCTCGCGCGGCGCCAGCGCGAAACCTTGCTCGCCTTGTGGGAAACGCCCGCGCAGGCACCCGCATTCGGCGACGACGACTTCCCGGCGGACCCGGACGACACGCTCGTGCTGCTGTTCATGTGCTGCCATCCGGCGCTGACGACGTCGTCGGCGATCGCGCTGACCCTGCGTGCGGTCGGCGGCCTCACCACCGCCGAGATCGCGCGTGCGTTCCTCGTGCCGGAGGCGACGATGGCGCAGCGGATCAGCCGCGCGAAGCAGACAATCCGCGATTCCGGCGTGCCGTTCGCGATGCCGGATGCGGAGGAGCGCGCCGCGCGCCTCGACGCGGTGCTGCATGTGCTCTACCTCGTCTTCAACGAGGGCTACACGACCAGCAGCGGCGATGCGTTGCACCGCACGGACCTGTCCGACGAAGCGATCCGCCTCGCGCGCGACGTGCATGCGCTGCTGCCGCGCGAAGGTGAAGTCGCGGGCCTGCTCGCACTGATGCTGCTCACCGACGCACGCCGCCCCGCGCGCACCGGTGCGCACGGCGAACTCGTGTCGCTCGATCGTCAGGACCGCCGCCTGTGGAACCGCGCGCTCATCGACGAAGGCGTGGCACTGATCTCCGCGACGCTCTCACGCGGCGCCGTCGGTGCGTATCAGCTTCAAGCCGCGATCGCCGCGGTGCACGACGAAGCGCCGAGCGCGGACGCGACGGACTGGCCGCAGATCCTCGCGCTCTACACCGTGCTGCTGCGCCTCGCCGACAACCCGATGGTCGCGCTCAACCACGCGATCGCCCTCGCCATGGTGCATGGTCCCACCGCCGGCCTCGAACGGCTCGCCATGATCGCCGGCGACAAGCGCATCGCAGGCCACTACCGCCTCGATGCGGTGCGCGCGCATCTGCTGGAACGCGCGGGCGATCGCGAACGTGCGATCGAGCACTACCTTGCTGCGGCGGCGAAGACGGCGAGTGGGCCGGAGCGGGATTATCTTCTCGCGCAAGCGGCGCGGGTTCTTGAAGCGACCGCGTGACCTTTCGCAATTTGGGAGAGAACGGACGGAAATGTCCTCGGGGCGACTGCACGCGGCCTTTGTCCTCCGAGGCTACGGCCCCCTCACCGACATGGAAGACTACCGAAGCACGCTGCGCCTATTGAACCTGCCCGCCGCGCTGACAACGCACGGCGAGCGGCGGCGGTAATCCGCTTCGGTCTTCTTGAAGCCGCGGCGCCACGCGCGCGGCCCCGCGCCAGCCCGATGCGGTTCTCCAGCCTGCCTACCAACGCTGCGCGATGAACACCTGGTTGTTGCCGCCAGAAGCGCCAGGATCCAGGTTTCCCGCCCGCGAAATGAACACAATGTACTGGCCGTCGGCGCTCATCGATGGCTTCTGGCTTGAATCATTGGCCTGGACCCCCGCTGGCGTCTGACTGACCAGATCGGTCGTACCGACCGTCCGATCGCGGACGAAAATGTCGGCAGTCCCATTGGTGTCCGGCGCGTAGAAGTTGTTGGCCGATGAATTGAATGCGAGATAGCGCCCATCGTCGCTCATGGCCAAGCGCGCGGATACATGTGAGTTGCCCTGTGCACCGGAACTCGAGAGGCTGGCGAGATAGGTTGTCGTCGCCGGGACGTCACGCACAAAGGCATCCGCGAAGGCATTTGTGTCGCCGGCGACCAAGTTCGTGGCGCTCGACGGGAATGCTACGAGTGAACCGGTGTCATTGATCGCATATCCAGTGGAAACACTGGCATCGCCGACGACCATGGGCGACGGCGAGACGTTCAGAAGCGTCGTACCGAACGCGTCGTGGATGTACGCATGGGTGACGAGCCCTGTTGCTCCCGACACGAGGTTGCTGGCCGGCGACCGAAACGCCACGGCACTCCCATCGCCGCTTACAACCGGGTTGTCGCTCCAATTGTTGGCCTGGCCTGAGGCACCGGTGCTTGCGATCGTCATGAATACCGGGGTATTCAGCATCCTGACAAAGATATCGGCCGTTCCGTTAGTGTCACCCGCCACGAGATTGGACGCATTCGAGGAGAAAACGATCGTCTTTCCGTCGCGAGATATGTCTTGTCCGCCGACGCTGTTCGCGTTTCCGAGCGTGCCGCTCGCACTGGCGGACACGATCTGCATCGTGCCGAGTGTGCGATCGTAGTAGAAGACGTCGGTCCACCCATTCGTGTCCCCCGGCACCAGATTGGTCGCGTAAGAACTGAAGACGACGTAGCGGCCATCGCCGGAGACGCGCGGCGCGTCGCTTATTGCGTTTCCGGGATTACCCAAGGCATCGTGGCTAATCAACTCGATGGAGCCGGTCGAACGGGTGTACGCGAAAATCTGGCGGCCCGGGTTGGACGGCAGCGGCGGATTAACAAGGTTCGCTGCGTTGTCGGAGAACACGACGACGTTGCCGTCGGCACTGATGGCGGCGTCTGCGGCCGATCCATTGGGAAAGGCGCCCGTGTAGCTGTGACTGACCAGTGCAAGCGACACGTTGCCGGCATACGCCGCGTCGCAAACGCACGTAGCGGCGATGGCTATGGCGAGCATTGACCTTTTCATTGGCGACGGACTCCTGAGCAGCGAACGGCGTGAGTGCCTGGAACTTTCGGACGATGCCGCATTTTCCATTGAAAGCACTTGCAATATTGTGACGTGGTTGCCAGCAAGGCCGCCGATGCGAAGTACGGTGAGCCAACAGTCGCCCCGCCGGAATCGCGCGCTCGAATCCGGCGTCCGCGCTGTCGAAGAAGATCTGCGCTTTGAGGCCTATATCCGCCAAGTGTTATGGCGCAAACCAATTAGTAGGATCGATTCGCAGAATCGGCCGTAGCCCGATGCGCGAGCGTGGAGTCGGTAGCGTCGTCGGTCATCGCAAGCGCGCGAACCGCTTCGGGTGGCGGTGTGGCTTCCGGATGGCTCGCGACGTACTTGCGCACAGCGGCCAAGGCTTCATGGATCCGGGGTTCGCGCCTTTCGGCCGCGAACACCGTTTCGTAGTCGCTGAGGGAAACCAGCGCGATAGAGAGATAGGCCTCGAGTCGCTGGACCGCCTGCGCATCGGCCGCGTTCGAATCTCCTCCAAGGCTTGCGCGAAGGACCTGACGTCGCTCGCGCTTCGCAGATAGGACGCGGCGACCAGATCATCGGCCCGCGATGAAGTGACGAAGGAAGCCACCACGTAGCCCGCAGCAAGTCCCGCGACGAACGCCGCGATCAGCGGGAGATTCGGTCGACCTGTCGAATGCCTCTGCATGTGCGGAGGAAGGCCACGCGATCATGACAGGCGCTCGTGCGGGTCGCGAGAGGTAGTCGCAGGCCGGCAGCGAAAGGGGGGCCCTGCCGGTCGGATCGCTGGCGGGACGGGAACGACGAAAAATGTTCGATCGCGCTCACTGCGGCGCCCCACGGAGATCGCGCGAGCGCTGCCGTAACAGGTCGATGTGAGCGCTGTTCGGCGTACGCAAGACCAGCGGGCCCTGGGTCCGCTGGTGGTCACCCGGCCAGCGGCACTACGGGCAGTGGAAAACAATCACCGTCGGCGGACGGTACAGGGGGTTGCGCGCCGGCGCCGCGGCGGGCCTCACTGCGTCAGCAGGTTTGCCCGTCGCTGCAGTGGACGGTTCCGCCGGTGGTGTCGTTGCGACCACTGGCGCCACGGGGGTCGCCCTGCGCGTGCCGCGCATGCGGGCTGCCGTTTCCGCCTCGTCCTTCATCGCGAATGCGATCGAGTGGTGGCCGGCTTCTTCCACATGCCACCTGCCATCGCGACGGCGGCGGGCGACGCGCATCACGTACCGGATCGTGCGTGGATCATCGATTCCCGTGGTCATGCCCCCTCGCCGTGCGAATCGCCCGCGAGGTCGAGGTAGGCTGCGCCGGCAACGATACGGAAGCTGCGGAACCCGCAGCTCGCGAGTTCGTCGACCACGCTGCGCGCGACGTGGGTGGCGTGTTCCGCACCGAGGCCGAAGTCGACATGGATATCGATCCAGACGAATCCTTTCGGTGCAGCCGAGGCACGCTCGAAGCGAAAGCCGGGCGTGACGCGCGGAAGTATGCGGGCGATGAGTTCATCGTCGTCCACCTCCACGGTCGCGACGACGGGCCAACTGCCGTTGGGGCCGGACATGTTGCTCATGGTGGTTCCCGTAGGCCCGCCGGATCAGATCGGGCTGGAGTGCGGCTACCGGGGAATGAGCTGACTGTCTTAGCTCATCGTGCGCGCCGGGACCCGTGATCGGGAAGCCCCACCGCTTCGCACCTAGGCAGGAGGTGGTCTGCATCATACGCGCAGCACGTGAAGGTTGCGTAACCAGCGCTTTTCCGCACTGCGCTTAGGCGAGAGCCACAAGAGGCGAGCTGGTGGAGGCATCCGCGAAGAGATGGCGCGAGCGGAACGCCAGCTGATTCAGATCGACAAGCCAACGTCACCCTCGACGACCACGTGTCGCATCCGCGGCCTCTCGCCTGCTTTCCACAACCGCACTTCGTGACGCACGCGGTAGCGCAGCGGCCCGCCGTCGGGACTCTTGCTCCGTTCGATCGGCCGCGGGATGCAGACGAACTCGGTGACCATCGTGCCCGCATCGACGCGCACGGTGGCGTAGCCGTGGCCGGCCATGTCGACGAAGGAGAGATGCGGCGCGAGTTCGGGATTGCTCAGCGCATGCGCCTTGGCGAGGTCGCCGCTGCTCGCGTATTCCAAGGCCGAACGCACGCCGTGGCGAAGCGTGAGGTTGACGGTGTGCTGCAGTGGCCCACCGTCCGGGTTGGCGACGTAGATGGGACGCAGCGAGTTGTCGGGCTTGAGGTTGTGCTCGTTCGCTTCGGCCATGCCGGGCGAACAGAGCGAGCCGCCGACGAAGGTGACGCCGACGGGTTCGAAGGCTGCAGGCGGCAGCGCTTTCGCGGCGTAGCCTGCCCAGAAGCTGTGGCGATCGCCCGAGACGATCGCGAAACCCGCAATGCCCGCGTCGCGCACGGTGTCGAAGATCTCCGCGCGCTCGTGGTAGGCGCCGCCCCAGTCGCTCGCGGCCATGAGGCCGTAACCGGCGCCCTTCCAGGGGCCGAGCGCGGCGGGAAGGTTCTGCGCATCGACGCGCCAATCGGGCGTGCCGAGCGAATTGCCCCAGATCTTCCACGTCGCCTGCGCGTTGCGCAGGCGTTCGAGGAACCATGCCTTCTGTTTCGCGCCGAGGATCGTCTGCGGCGCTTCGCCCGCGCGATAGTTGGCGACGCTCTTGTCGCCGAGGGACAGTCGTGCCGGCGGATGGCCGTTCGCGTAGTCGCGGCCGGCATCGAGTTGCGCCCACAGTTCCTCGGGGACGAAACCGAGCTTATCGTCCTCGAACAGCGGGTTGATCTCGTCGTGGTTGCCGGGATCGCGCGAGCGGAAGCTGTGCTGGTCGGTGACGAAGAGGTCGATGTGCCGACCCCAGCGCAACGCGCGGTACGCGATCAGGCTGTCGATCGCGGTGCGGTTGTTCGGCTCGGTGCCGAGCCCGTCGTCGTCGAACTCGTTGATCGCGGTATCGACGACGTGCGGCGCATCGAAGACATCGAGCTTCGAGCCCGGCGGCAACACACGCGCGGGCTGGTATTCGAACCAGGCCTGGTTCGCGGCGACCTTCAGGGTCTGCGCGGGCACCCAGCCTTCGGTGCCGGGGAATTCCTGGATCGACTGCCAGCCGTTCCACGAGAACTCGTGGTTGTCCCAGATCGCGACGAACGGCCAGCGTGCACGCGCGTCCTGCAGATCCGGCTCCTGCAGGTAGGCGTGGTAGGCGACGCGGTAGTCCTCGAGCGAATCGGGCACCCAGAAGCGGTTCTTGGCGACCGTCTTGCCCTTCGGATACCTGATCGGGAAGGTGATGAGGCGGTCGTAACGGTGGCCGTCCTTGACCTGGTCCGGGTACTGCACGACTTCGTAGATGAAGTCGCCGAGGTGCAGCACGAAGCCGATGCGTTCTTCGGGCGCCGCGCGTTCGTCTTCGAAGATCATGCGCCGATAGCCGTTCAAGTAGCCTTCGCACACGTCCTGGCAACTGACGAAGGCGAAGCGCGCCGGCCGCGGGTCGTCGGGGTGCGGCGCGGTGATCGTGCGGCCGACGCGACTGCCGTTGCCGTCCTCGTCGACGAAGCGATACCAGTATTCGCGTGCCGCTTCGAGGTGGCCGACGAGCACGCGGCAGGTCCAGTCGGACGCGCCCTGCACGCGCGCCGTCGTCTTCGCGATCACGCGCGTGAACGCCGCGTCCTCCGCGACCTCGACATGCAAGGTCGCGGCGTCGCGACCGTCCGCGTACGGACGCCGCGTCCAGAGCAAGACGCTGTTGTCGTCGGGGTCGCCCGACGCGACGCCTTGCGGATACAGGTCGCGGCGCTCGCGCCACCCGCTCGACGAGGGCCGCACCGGCGTGCAGCCCCAGGCGAGTGCGGCGCCGAGCGCGACGGAGAGCTCGAGGAACTGCCGACGGTCCATGGTGGGCATGGCAACCTCCCGCAGCGAATCGCGATGATCGATGCGCGGAACGCTAGACCAGATCGCCGCTGGTCGAGCGTGCCGGAAGTACCAACGCTTGCACCCACCCCATCGCCCGGCATATCCAAAGGCTGCAGGCGCAGACTCGGGCGAATGCGTCACGCCCCGGCGCGCACCGCGCGGCACCGTCTTGCCGCGGAGCGCCGCGGCGCGTCGCCGAGCACGATCCACGTCGGCGCGTGGTCGCTCGCGCCCTTCTCGCCGCGCACCCAGCGATCGACACCGGCGTCGACGAGACGTGGCGCGAGGCGCTTGTTGAGCAGCAGGTGGTCGATGCGCAGGCCGGAATCGGTTTCCCAGTGGCGGCGGAAATAATCCCAGAACGTGTAGATGCGCTCGTCCGGATGCAGCGTGCGCAGCGCATCGACCCATCCCTGCGCAAGGAGCCGCGCAGAGCACTCGCGCGATTCGGGCTGCAGCAGGGCGTCCTTCAACCACGAGCGCGTGTTGTAGATGTCGAAGTCGGTCGGCACGACGTTGAAATCGCCGGCGAACAGGAACGGATGCGGGCTCGCATACAGCTTCGACGCATGCGCGATGAGCCGCTCGAACCAGGCGAGCTTGTAGTCGAACTTCGGGCCCGGCTGCGGGTTGCCGTTGGGGAGGTACAGGCAGCCGATGACGACACCATCGACGGCCGCCTCGATGTAGCGGCTCTGCGTGTCGCTGGGGTCGCCCGGGAGGCCACGCCGGCTCACGACGGGCTTCACGCCCTTGGCGAGGATCGCGACGCCGTTCCATGCGCTCTGCCCCATCCACACCGACTCGTAGCCGGCGTCGGCGAGCGCCTTCGCCGGGAACATCGCATCGGGCGCCTTGAGTTCCTGCAGGCACACGACATCGGGTGCCTCGCGTTCGAGCCAATGCAGCAGGTTGGCGAGTCGCGAGCGGATGCCGTTGATGTTGAAAGTGGCGATCTTCACGAGTGCATGCATGCCGGCTGTGCGCGGGAACGCTCAGCATAGCGCGGCCGCCTGAACGACGGTGCTCAGCGCCCGCGCGGTCGCCGTCCCGGGTGGCCGGGCGGAAGATCCTGCCAGCGCACGGTCATCGCATGGCGCAATCGCATCTCCCATTCGATCACGAGGCCGGTGCTGACGGCGTGCGGCGAGCACGCGATCGCCCAGCGCATGTGGCGCGACGTGCGCGCGCACGCGCGCCAGACGGGTCGCGCGATGCGCTTGACGCGCTCGGTTTCGTGCTCCGCCTCGCGCCGCTGCTTGCCGGTGGCGCAGTACGAGCGCAGCACCGCGCAGATCGACTCCCACTCGGCGCGCGTCAGGGTCACCGTGTCCGCGCCGCCATCGCAATGAGCCTTGACCTCGCCGAGCGTGTGCATGGGCCGATGATCATGGCGATCGTCTCAGCTATCGCGACGATGAATGCCCTGATTTCAAGCGCGCCGGGGTTCAGGGCCGCACTGCTCTGATGGCATCCCCGTTGCAGAGGAGTCTGTACCCATGGCCCGTCATGTCATGCACGTCACGCATCGCGCGGACGATGGTCTGTGGCACATCGAAGTGGACGGCGCGTCGATCGCATCGTTCGCGCAGGAGATCGAGGCGGAGCTTGCGGCGATGGCGCGCGGCAATGCGTTGCTCGCGCAAGGGCGTCCGTGCGAACTGATCGTCTACGACACCGATGGCGTGCTCGACCGCTGGGTCCCCTTCGGCTACGACGACCCCGGCATCGCCCAGTGCGCGTGAAGGAGGACGACATGGCACGTTACGTAATGCACCTTGTTCATCGGCAAGTGGACGGTCGCTGGCACCTGCAGGCGCGCGGCCGAACGATCACCGCGTTCGAGACGAAGGCCGAAGCGGAAGCCGCCGGCCAGAAGCGGGCGCACGAACTGCAGGACGTCGGCCAGGATGCGCAGCTCGTCGTCCATCGCGCGGATGGTTCGATCGAGCACGAGTACACCTACGGCCACGATCCCGAGCGGCGTCCGGGCTGATCGGAGCCTTAGCCTCCGGACCGTCGACGCGCCAGCCGCTCAGGCGGCGCGACACGCGTCCTGCCAATGCACGAGGATGCCGATCGCCGCCAGTCGCGGCGCAATGCACGCGCGAAGGTCGTCGCCGATGTCTTCCGCTTCGATGTCCGGCCCGTAGATGCCGACGATCTCGTCGACGTCGTGATCGCCCGCATACGCCGTCGGCTGCGCGATCACCGCATTGTGGCAGTCGATGAACACGGTGGTCGGCACGCCGAAATTCCGGATCGCCTTGCGCGCCGCCTTGGCCAGACGTGCGGGTTCCGTCGAGGTCGAGCCGAGCGTGGTGGGTGAGAACAGCGAATCGAACATGTCGTGCATGACGCCCTCCAATCGTCGTTCAGTTGCGAACGGGGAACGTACCTGCCTGAACGATGGCGCCGCAATCGGAAAAATTTTCTCGTTCAGCCTTTTGGACGGCTGAAACGTGACGGCCTTCACTCGCCACCTGAACACGGGTTTTACGAACGATGGGGCAAGCTCGGCCCGGCATGCTCTGGAGGCGCCCGTGCCAGTCCCTGATCCGACCCCTGCCATGCGGTCACCGGAAGCGCAGCCCAAGCGGGAAGGCATGCATCGGTGTCATCGTGACGCGCTCGCCGTGCTGGATTCCATGGAGCGCATCGAACCCGCCGATGCCTGTGAATATCTGACGGTGATCGTGTCGACCACCGTGGACCCGATGCTGCGGCTGAAATGCCTCGACGTGTTGCACTATCTGCGGCCCGCACAGACGGACGGGATACCACGAGGCGCGACCATGGCGCTGGCGCGCCTGCGCGAGTATTGCGAACTCGTGCTCACGCGGTCTGGCTAGCCGCGCGCGTGGGGGAAACGCGGGAGGGCATCGCCCTCCCGCCATGCATCAACGTGCGTTCGCCTGGTCGCCGCGGCTGCCGCGGTTGCCTTCGACGTCGCTCTGATCGCGCATGCGGCGGCCTTCGCCGTCCTGGTCGCCCATGTTGTTGTTGGAGCCGCCTTCGCGGCCCTGCTGCTGCGTCGAGCGCTGGTTGGCGTCGTCGTTGCGCTGGCCTTGCTGGCCGCCCTGGCCCTGCTGGCCCTGCTGGCCGCCCTGGCCCTGCTGACCGCCCTGGCCCTGCTGGCGCTGCGTCTGGTTCTGGTTGTTCTGCTGCGGGTTGTTCTGCTGACCCATGGTCGTGCTCCTGGTTGCGATGGAAAGACTCACCGGGTTGGCGAGTACCTGCAGCATCGCCGTCGTCGACACGACATCCCATGAATGCATCCGCGGTCGGGGCAGCGCGCATTCATCGCAACAAGAGGAAGGTGACGCGCGACGCGCACGGAGAGCTCGATCGCAGAACCCGGCCGAATGGACGATTGCACTCGACCGGACTGCGCATGTCTCCGTGTGCGCTGCTTCCGTGCTTCGCGTCGCCGCGGGCATGCGCTACCCTGCGCCGATCCTCGCGAACGGACGCAGGTGATGACGACACCGATGACGATCGATGCGGCAGTCGCGCGCATCCTCGAGCGCGGCGGAGCGCACGTCGCGGTCGCCGCGCCGCTCGGCCTCGGCAAGCCCAATCACCTGCTCAATGCGCTGTACGCACGCTTCAAGGCCGATGCGTCGCGCCGGCTGACGCTCTACACCGCGCTGTCGCTCGACCTCCCCGAGGCGGGCAGCGAACTCGAACGTCGCTTCCTCGGGCCGTTCCTCGCCCGCCAGTTCGGCGCCGACTATCCACGACTCGACTACGTCGCCGACATGAAAGCCGATCGCGTGCCGCCGAACGTGCGCATCGAGGAGTTCTACTTCCAGTCCGGCGCGATGATGCACGCACCACGCGCGCAGCGCGACTACGCGAGCATCAACTACACCGCGGTCGCGCGCGATCTCGCCGAGCACGCGCAACTGCACGCGATCGTGCAGCTCGTCGCCGCGCGTGGCAGCGCCGCCGACGCGCGCTACAGCCTGTCGTGCAACCCGGATGTGACGCTCGACGTGCTCGAGGCGATCGCCGCGAACGGCGGCATGCGGCCGCTCGTGATCGGCGTCGTTCACCCGGACCTGCCGTTCCTCGGCGGCGCGGCGGAAGTCGGCGGGGGCTTCTTCGATGGGCTCGTCGACGGCAGCGCGCCTGCGCAGCCGCTGTTCGCGCTGCCACGCAATGCGGTCGACGTCGCCGAGTACGCGATCGGCCTGCACGCGAGCACGCTCGTGCGCGACGGCGGCACCTTGCAGATCGGCATCGGCGCGCTGTCGGATGCGATCGTGCATGCATTGCTGCTGCGCCAGCGCCGCAATGGCGACTATCGCGCAGCCGTCGACGCCTTGCGCGGCGGCGACGCCGCCACCGATGCACTCGTCGCGCGCTGGGGCGGCGTCGCGCCGTTCGAGCGCGGCCTTTACGGCGCGAGCGAAATGATCATGGACGGCTTCATGCACCTGCGCAGGGCCGGCATCCTGGTGCGCCGCGTGTACGACGACATCGAGACCGAGCGTGCACTCGCCGCGAATCGCGCGGTGGACCCGCAGAAGCTGCGCGGCGGCCACTATCTCAAGGGCGCGTTCTACCTCGGCTCGAAGGACTTCTACGCCTGGTTGCGGGCACTCGACGGCGAGGACTACGCCGGGCTCGCCATGAGCGCGGTGTCGGACGTCAACCAGCTTTACGGCGGCCGCGAGCTGCTCGACGCCGAGCAGCGGCGCGATGCGCGCTTTTTCAACACCTGCATGATGGCGACCCTGCTCGGCGCGGCGACCTCCGATGCGCTCGAGGACGGCCGCGTGGTCAGCGGCGTCGGCGGCCAGTACAACTTCGTCGCGATGGCGCACGCACTCGCGGGAGGGCGCTCGGTGCTGCTGCTTCGCGCGACGCGCAAGAACGGGCGTTCACTCGAATCCAACGTCCGCTGGAGTTATGGGCACGCGACGATTCCGCGCCACCTGCGCGACATCTACGTAACCGAGTACGGCATCGCCGACCTGCGCGGCCGTTCCGACGAAGCCTGCGTGCGCGCGATGCTCGCGATCGCCGACGCGCGCTTCGTCGACGATCTCGCCGCAACGGCCGTACGCCACGGCAAGCTGCCACGTGATTTCCGCGTGCCGGACGCATGGCGCTCGAACACACCTGAAGCGCTGGCGGAGCGCCTGCGCGTGACGAAGGCGGCAGGCCTGCTGCCGGCGTTCCCGTTCGGCACGGACTTCGATGCGACCGAGCAGCGTTTGCTGCCGGCGCTGTTGTGGTTTAAGTCGCGCGTCGGCGATCCGCGGCGCTGGCCGTCGCTGGTCGCGGCGCTGTTCGCGCCGCGCGGACGAACGGACGACATCGACCTTCTCGCCCGGCTGGATCTCGCGCACCCCGCATCGATCCGCGAGCGTGTACTCGCGCGGCTCGTGCGCGGCGCCATTGCACGCTCTCGCGCGCATTGACGATCACCGGGCCGCCTCGGAGAGAGGCGGACTTCGACCGGAGGGCGCCCCCAATAGCGCGGTCGCGATCGAAGCCGCCTTGAAACGGAGTTCAGCTCAGTACGGACGCATCATGGAACGGCAGCGGCTTCGCGCCTGCGTGCCGCACCGCTTCACGCACCTGCGCCTCGTGCTCGCGCTGATCATCGACGACGACGAGGATGTTGCCCGCGTCGATCTCGCGCTCGAATTTGCGGCGTACGTGATTCGGCACGGTCGACCCGACCAGCGCCGCGCTCCATGCGCCGACCATGGCCCCGACGAACACGACGAGGCATGCGCCCGCGAAGTTCATGTCGACCGCGGGGATCAGGAGCGCGATGAGCGCGCCGAAGATGCCAAGGGCCGCGCCGAGGCCCGCGCCCCGCAACGCGGACGGCACCATGTCCGTGGACGTGTCGAGGCGCTCGTTCGGCAGGCGCTCCATTTCGATGTCGGCGCGAGCGATGAGCGAAATGTCATCGTCGTCCGCGCCGGCCGCGCGCGCGGCGAGCATCGCCGCCTGCGCAGTCGCATAGTCCTGGGCACAGAATACCTGACGGAATTTCATGGCTGTCTCCTCGGTTCGCTTCGACTGCCCGAGCGGGAATTCGACGACCCGACGCTAGCCCCGCCCTCCTCAATCGCGCCTTAACCGTGCGCAGCGCAGTGCTGCGGCGCCGCATCGCGGCGCGCTCGTCTATCATGTTCGTTCCGGATACGACGCAGGAGGTTTCATGAACGTGCAAGGCAAGCGCATCGCGATCACTGGCGGCTTCGGCACGCTCGGCGCAGCGGTCGCGCGTGTGGCGGCCGCCGCGGGCGCGAAAGTCGCCGCGATCGACCGCGCCGACGCCGCGCCCCCGGGCCTCGCCGACGCCGGCATCGCCACGATCGGCGGCGCCGACATCGCCGACGCCGCCGGGGCACGCAAGGCGATCGACGCCGCCGCCGATGCCCTCGGCGGCCTCGACGCGCTCGTCAACATCGCCGGCGCGTTCCGCTGGGAAACGCTCGCCGACGGCAGCCTCGACACCTGGGACCTGCTCTACCGCGTCAACGTGCGCACCGCCGCCGCCGCAAGCCAGGCCGCGCTGCCGCACCTGCGCAAAAGCAGCGCCGGCCGCATCGTCAACATTGGCGCGAACGCCGCGACGAAAGCCGCCGCCGGCATTGGCGCTTACGCCGCGTCGAAAGCCGGCGTCATGCGCCTCACCGAAGCCCTCGCCGAAGAGCTCAAGGACGCCAACATCACTGTCAACGCGATCCTGCCGAGCATCATCGACACGCCGCCGAATCGCGCCGACATGCCGAACGCGGATTTCGGGAAGTGGGTGAGGCCGGAGCAGTTGGCGGAGGTGATCTTGTTTCTGGTGACCGATGAAGCTTCGGCGGTCACTGGTGCACTGGTGCCGGTTGTCGGACGCGTCTAGCACCCGCGCTGCCAGCTACGTTCGAAGGAACTGATGTCGCGCGCGGTCGCTCACCGTCCAGGGGCGCTCGAGTCGAGCCTGCAAGCCGACTGAAGCTGCGCCACCCCGCCCAATAGAACGGATGCCGGAACATGCGCGAACGTCGAAGTTCGCGCTGTGCTGCGTGCAGCGCTTCGACCAACGCGGCGGCACGGCGCTCGCGCGCATCCTCGTCGAGGAACTCGACACGCGTCGTCGCTACGATCTCGCCTCCGCTCGATGGTGTAGACAAGGCTGGAAGCCTTGCGGTCGAGCGGCTCGATCAGCGTGCGTGCTTCATGGTCGGCGTGCGCGGCGAACTTGCGCTGTTCCTCGACGTAGATGCGGTAGCGGAATGCGCCGACGCGCGCGAGGTCGTCGGGCGTGACAGCGACCCGTACATCATGCAGATCCATGCGAAGCCCCCCCAAATGCTCGGACACAAGGAGTGCCGACGAGCGCGGCTGTCCCACCTCCAAACCCCGCCACACCTGCTGCCGCGTTACCGGTTGTGCACACACCGGAGGAGGCACGACCATGGCGACGCGCGCAGCCGTCCATCACCCGCACCTCGACTGGCAGCGCATCGCTGCGCTCGGTACGAGCTTCCTCATGCATGCGGTCGCGGCGCTCGCGCTTGCCGTGCCGCTTGCAATGCAGGTCGAACGCATCGAACCGCGCCGCGTGGAAGCGAGCCTCATCGAACCGCCGCCACCGCTTCCGCCGCCGCCGGAGCGGCAGCCGCCGCCGCGCGCTCCCGTCCGTCGCGCGGCGCCGCCACCGCCCGCGCCCGTGCCGCCGACACGCAGCGTGATCGAAGCGCCTCCGGCGCCTGCCCCCGTCAACGTCGGTCCCGAGCAGCCGGACACGCCGGCCGCGACGAGCGACATCGCCGCCACCCGCGCGGTGGGCGAATCGCGTCGCCTCGCCTACGACGGCGCGTTGAAGCTGCGCTACCCGGCGACCGCGTTGCGCTCGCGCCAGCAGGGCGAGGTGTTGCTCAACGTGCTCGTCGACACCGACGGCAAGGTGCAGCGCGTCGAGATCGCCCGCAGCTCCGGCCATGCCGACCTCGATACCGCCGCGCGCGAGGCGGTGCAGCGCGCGCACTTCCGGCCGGTGCTGCGCGACGGCCAGGCCGTGGCGGCGTGGGGCGTCGTGCCGATCGAGTTCCGGCTGGACCGGGGGTGAGGTGCGAAGGGTTGGAGGTGGTTGTTGAGGCCGAGGGTCAAGGTGCGGGCTGCGGGCGGAAGAGCATCGCGGCTGGAGCCGCTCCCACGACGATGAGCGCGGCACGCCGATGGGCACGGTTGGTTCCCCTGATGCGCCGCTACACTAGCGTGCCGCACGTTACCCGATGGAATCGCCGATGGATCTGCACGCGCTCTGGTATGTCCTCGCCACGATTCTCATCATCGTCGGCCTCGTCGGCACTGTGTTGCCGGCGTTGCCGGGGGTTCCTCTGGTGTTCTGCGGGTTGCTGCTCGCCGCGTGGACCGACGGGTTCGCGCATGCGGGCGCATTCACGTTGTTCGTCCTCGGGGCGTTGACCGTGATCGCGCTCGGCATCGATTTCGTCGCCGGCGTGCTCGGGGCGAAGAGGGTCGGCGCAAGCCGCTACGCCGTGATCGGCGCGGCGCTCGGCACCCTGCTCGGCCTGTTCCTCGGCCTGCCCGGCCTGCTGCTCGGGCCGTTCGTCGGCGCGCTCGCGGGCGAACTCATCGCCGGCGGCACCTTGCGCAAGGCGACTGGCGTCGGCGTCGGCGCGTGGCTGGGCTTCCTCGTCGGCGCGATCGCCAAGCTCGCGATCTGCTTCGCGATGCTCGGCATCTTCACGCTCGCATTTCTCGCATAGGCGCAGGTGAAGAGCGCAAGCCTGAAACACCAAGGACAACATCAGGGAGCGGGTGCACAGCCGACCCGTTCGCCCCGCTCGGTTCGTGCCCTTCGTATTTCAGTCTGTTGCTTTGGAATGCGCGGCCGCGGTGAGATGGGCTATCGCGGCCTCGCTCTCGGCGCGGCGCGTGTCGTCGAACAGCGTGACCTCGATGCGTTCGATCGTCGCGGGGTCGAGGCAGCGCACGTTGATGTCGAAACCGTCGGGGTTCGAGCGCGGCACATAGAAGCTCTTGATGCCGCAGTGCGCGCAAAAACGGTGTTTCGCCGTGCCGGTGTTGAACGTGTACTCGACGAGCGCATCGGCCCCCGCGAGCAGGCGGAAGCGGGCGGCCGGCACGATCAGGTGCAGGTAGCCGCTCATGCGGCAGATCGTGCAGTTGCAGTCGAGCGCTTCGATGACCGCGGCTGCGTCCACCTCGAAGCGTACGCGGCCGCAGTGGCAGCCGCCGCGATGCGTGCGCATGCCGTCGCTCATGCCGCGGGCGGCAGCACGTAGAACAACACGGCGAAGAACTGCAGCACGCTGCCGAGCAGCACGAACAGATGCCACAGCGCGTGGCTGTAAGGCAGGCGCCGGCTGAGATAGAACGGCACGCCGAGCGTGTACGCAGCGCCGCCGCCGAACAACAGCCACAGGCCGCCCGCATCGATGCTCGCGAGCAGCGGCTTGATCGCGATGAGGCCGATCCAGCCGAGGCTCACGTACAGCCCGGCCATGATCCTGCGGCTCTTCACCCCGGCAAACTCGAGGCCGATGCCGGCGAACGCGAGCAGCCAGACGATCGCGAACAGCGACCATCCCCAGGCGCCCTTCAGGCTGATCAGGGTGAACGGCGTGTAGGTGCCGGCGATGAGCAGGAAGATCGCCGCGTGATCGAGCGTGCGCAGCACCGGCTTCGCACGCGGCGACGGGATGCCGTGATAGAGCGTCGAGGCGGTGTAGAGCAGGATCAGGCTCGCGCCGTACACGCTGACGCTCGCCACGTGGCGCGCCTCGCCATCGCGCGCCGCGAACGCGACGAGCGCGGCGAGGCCGGCGATGCTGAGCACGATGCCGACGCCATGGATGAGGCTCGAGGCGATTTCCTCGCTGCCGCTGTAGCGCGGCGCCACCGATGTCGTCATCGCGCACTCCCAAGGCGCATGGCGCGCCGCAACACGCGCACCGTACCGCATCGTATGGCCAGACGCCAATGCGCGTCAGCGGCGGCGGATCGTGAACTTGCCGAAGGCGACGCCGAGATCCCAGCCACTGCCCTTGCCCGAGAGCGCGAGCGAGACCGGACCCTTGGTCAGCACCTGCGCCTCGGCAGCCTTCGCCGCGCCCGCGTGCGCGCCGGCGCTGGCGTAGGCGCCGAGCACGTCCTCGATGTCGTAGACCTCGGTGAAGCGCCCGCGGCCGTCGTTGATCTCCGACTTGCCGAAGGTAAGGCCACCACCCTTCGCTTCGATGACGACGCGCAGGGTATCGCCATAGGTGCAGGTCACCGTGCCCTCGCCCGATGCGGTCTTGTAGAACGCGGACCAGCCGGCGAGCGAGAAACGCATCTCGCAGTCCAGGTCCTTGCGCGCGTGAGCCGGCGCCGCCACCGCGAGCAGCGCGCCCAGGAACCATGCCGTGCGCATCATGGGTTTTCCTCGTCGAAGGATGACTGTCCGCAAGCATACCTGCGCGTGCGCGGGTTGCGCACGACCGAGCGCGACGCCGTAAGCTATCGCCATCGCGTCACTGGAGCGTGCCATGGCCGAATCCGTCGCGTGTCCTTTCGATCTGCTCGTCCACATGCGCCGTACCGATGCGCTCGGCAGCGCGGGTACGGTCGGCCTCGCGCTCGCGCAGCGGCTGCACGCGTTCGCGACCGGCTTGCACGTGGTGCCGATCTCGCCGGTCGCGTTCGCGTCACCCGAGGCGGTCGCCTTGTACGTCAACGAGGCGGAAAGCGCCTACCGCGATGCGCTGCAGCGCGCGCCGTTCTGGCAGGCCGCGCTCGATGCGCACGGCTTGCATGGCGCATGGAACGCGAGCCAGGGCGACGTGGTCGAGTCACTTTGCCACGCATCGCGCTGGAGCGACCTCGTAGTGGTCGAGCGGCCGCAGCTCAATCCGGATGCGCCGACCGGCTGGGGCTTGGTGTCGCGCACGGTGTTCGGCGCGTCCTCGCCCGTGGTCGTCGTCCCCGAGCGCGTGCGAGAGCAGTGCGTCGGTCGGCGCATCGCGGTCGCATGGAACCAGAGCCGCGAGGCGGCGCTCGCGATCCGCGGCGCACTGCCTTTGCTCGCGCGTGCCGAGCACGTGCAGGTGTTCGAGGGCGAGCCGGTCGAGAACCCGCTCGGCCTGCGCTTCCTGCCGCGGTTGGACCTCCGGCCGTGGCTCGCCCGCCACGGCATCGACGCGGGGTACAGCGCGTTCCCGGCGCGCAAGGATTGCGGCCCGGCGCTGCTCGACGCGGCGCATGCGATGGATGCGGACCTCGTGGTGATGGGTGCGTGGGGACATTCGCGCATCACCGAACTCGTAGTCGGCGGCACCACGCGTCATTTGTTCCAGCACAGCGACCTGCCGCTGCTCGTCGCGCACTGAGGCGGCCGCATGGACGCGACAGAGGCGCCGATTCCCGAACTCCTGGGCGCACGCGTGCGCCTGCGCGCGCTCGCGCCGCGCGATACCGACGGCCTGTTCGCCTTGCATTCCGATGCACGGGTGATGCGCTACTGGAG
>NZ_JBQCFP010000087.1:0-7176 GCF_051958935.1 Dokdonella sp.
AGCGGCAAGGGCGGCGGCATCTACTTCAAGGGCGACGGCATCCTCGAGCTCAATCACAGCCTGATCACCAACAACATCGCCAGCTACGGCGGCGGCATCTACGCCGAAGGCACCGGCACGAACACGGAGCTGGTCATCGGCACGGATGTCGCGGTCAGCCTCAACACCGCGCGCGTGGACGGTGGGGGCATCGTCAACGACGGCACCGAGATGACGATGATCCAACCTGACAGTTCCATCGCGTTCAATCACGCGTCGGACGGCTACGGCGGCGGCTTGCTCGTCACGAGCCGCAGCAGGAAGGCATATACCTATCTCGGCACCGCCGGTTTCGGCACTTCGGGCGCGATCTTTTTCAACGACGCGAAATACGGCGGCGGCGTCGCGGTCATGGGCAGCGACGACATCGCCCAGTTGCAGATGTTCTCGACCGATCCGGCGCGGCCCATGCGCATCAATGGGAATACCGCCAGCGTCGACGGCGGCGGCATTTATCTCGGAGAAGCGGCCGACGGTTCCGCACGGGCAGACTTGGTGGCTTGGTATGCCTACATCGAAGACAACATCGCGCCCAACGGCGCGGCCATTGCGTTGCGCAATTCGACAGGTATCTCTGATGGAGTCTTCTTCAACGATCCTGTCCGGCGGCCGTCGGGCGCTATCGACTGCCCGATCGGCAAGCCCTGCGGCAGCATCGCCGGCAATGCCGCGATCGACGACGCAGCGCAACCCGCTGGCGGTATCGTGCAGGTCGGCTCGTTCGGCTTCACGCGTTTTTATCGCATGACGTTCGAGGGCAATACCGGCCAGTTCGTGTTCCGTGGCGATGGCGGCGACGGCGGCCAGGGTTTCGAGACACATCATGTGGCGATCGTCGGCAACACGACGTCGGGTTCCCTGATCTCGAGCGGCGACAACGGAATCGTCAAGTTGTACGACACGACGATTGCGGGCAACTCGATCGCAGCCAATACGGTGATTCGGATCGGCAACGCCTATGCAGGTGCCGACCAGTTTTACCGTTCGATCATCTGGCAGCCGGGCAAGACGACGCTGGACCTCACGGCGGGCCCGCCTCTCGACCTGCTCAACGATCTGCTCGACGACATGGTCAGCGAACGCGGCTCGGTCGACGGCGGCAACTCGCCCAACGTGACCGAGCTGGACCCGCGTTTCGTCGATCCGGAGCACGGCGACTACGCGCTGCGTGCGGGCTCGCCGGCGATTGACTACACGAGCCGCGTAGTCAACGATACGGCGGACCTGTACGGCAACCCGCGCGACGTCGACCTGCCGGTCGTTGCGAATCCCGGCTTGCGCGACCTCGGCGCGATCGAGCGCCAGACGCTGCAACCGCTCGTGCTCAACGCCGACTTCGACGCGGACCTGCGTCTTTGGAGCCTGACGAGTTTCGGCGTCACCAGCTGGGATCCCACCAAGAACAAGACCGGCGCGCCGGGGTCCGGCTCGGCACACGTTTCGGCGACGAACGTCGTCACTGGTTCGACGGTTGGTGGCCTCGTGCAGTGCGTTCACCTGCCCGGTCCCGGCACCTATGCGCTCAACGGATGGGGCCGAGGTACCGGCACCGACGTCACCATTGGCGACATCGCCCAGCTGTATTGGGAATACCGCAGGAGCGGTGGCGAAAATTGCACCGGCGGCGCGCCGAACGCAACCGGCACGCTGGCGCTTTCGAACAGCAACCACTGGAGCCGGCCGGCGACGCCCGCCTCGATCACGGTGACCGAACAGGACTGGACCTACACCAGTTCGATCGCGGTGACGCTGGTCGCGCAGGAATTCGGCCCGGGCACGGCATCGACGAACGCCTGGTTCGACGGCATCACGCTCAGTGTCGAAGGCGACGACAGGATTTTCGCGAATGGCTTCGAGGGGCCGTAGGAACCTTCGAAAATGCGGGCAAAACGGATGCGGGCCGGTGAATCTCCTTCGCCGGCTCGCAGCGGTTTTTCCCTCGGCCCCGGGGG
Source organism: Dokdonella sp. (assembly GCF_051958935.1). Taxonomy (GTDB): domain Bacteria; phylum Pseudomonadota; class Gammaproteobacteria; order Xanthomonadales; family Rhodanobacteraceae; genus Dokdonella_A. The sequence goes on from NZ_JBQCFP010000087.1 coordinate 1,992, forward strand.
ATCGGGAGCCGCGCGCACGCGGCGGCTACGAGCGCGTCGGTAGCGCCGCGGCCGATATCGGCCCCGCTGGAATCGGCGGGCGACACGATCTTCGCGGACGGTTTCGAACCGTTCCACCCGCAATGACGCGCGTGCTGCGCATGCGCACGCGGGAGTGATCGGGGTTGCGGCACGAACGGTGTCGCCGACCCGAGCCTTCGCCGGGACTCGTGCGAAGCCTGTGGCTGCAAAGCTACAACCAGCCGGCGCGCCTGAGCAACCAGTACAGCACGCCGCAGATCGCGCCGGTAACGCCGATCATCGCGGGATAGGCCCACGGCTGGTCGAGTTCGGGCATGTGGTGGAAGTTCATGCCGTACCAGCTCGCGAGCAGGGTCGGCGCGGCGAGCAACGCGGCCCAGCCGGCGAGGCGCTTGACGACTTCGCCCTGCGCGACGGTGACGAGCGCGAGGTTGACGCTGAGCGCGGCGGTGAGCATCTCGCGCATCGTGTCGGTCGATTCGTTGATGCGCGTGGCGTGGTCGTAGACGTCGCGGAAGTACGGCCGCACCTCGTCGCGGATGAGGCCGGGATACTGGCGGATCAGCTGGTTGGTGATGTCCTGCAGCGGCGCGATCGCGAGGCGCAACGTGACCAATTCCTTCTTCAGCACGTACAGCCGGCGGATCGTCTCGCGCTTGAACGTCTCCTCGAACACCTCGTCCTCGAGTTCCTGCAGTTCCTCGCGGAACTCGCGCACGATCGGGAAGAAGTTGTCGACGATGAAGTCGAGCACCGCGTACAGCGAATAGCTCGGGCCGAGCGCGAGCATGTCCTGCGACTGCTCGCAGCCTCGCCGCGCGCTCGCGTAGCTGAGCGAGGCGCCGTGGCGGATGGTCACGATGTAGCGCTTGCCCATGAAGATGTGGGTTTCGCCGAACGCGATCTTGCTGGCGACGACCTGCGCCGTGTGCGCGACGATGAACAGCGACTCGCCGTAGACTTCGATCTTCGGGCGCTGGTGCGCGTTGTGCGCGTCCTCGACCGCGAGCTCGTGCAGGCCGAACTCCTCCTGCAGCTTGTCGAGCAGTTCCTCGCTCGGCTCGCGCACGCCGACCCAGACCCATTCGTCCGGCGTCTCCAGCACGTCGCTGATTTCCTCGACGGTGATGTCGCGCAGGCGGCGCCCGTCGGCCGCGTAGGCGACGCAGTTGACGACCATCGGATCCTTGCAGGTCGGGTCGGTCGGCAACGGGCTCGTCGAGAGATCCATGGCGCATGATGCCGCGTGCGGCGGCGCGGCGGCAAATCACGCCACGCCGGCAGGTCGAACATGAATGCTCGCCGATCAGGCACTTGGCGTGGCGCGAGCGGAACGCGAACGGAGCGCGAATGCGTTCGTGCCCGCGCTCGGGACAATTGACGTGCCCGCAGTGCGGGCCGGACGGGTGCCCCTGTCCCCGCCGAACCACTCGCACCAGCGGAGTCATCGAACATGCGCATATCGCTTTACGCCGGAATCACCGTCGCCTTGCTCGCGGCACGCGCAGAGGCCGGCAGCTTCACCGGGCTCGACATCCCGGACGGCCAGATGACGAGCCTCTCGCACAACGGCCGCATCGCCGCCGGCATCGCCGGCGAGAGTGGCTGGCGCTGGGCCAAGGATCGTGGCGCGTCCGTCCTCGATGGGTTCGTCGAAGTCGAAGGCATGAGTTCGTGGGCCCAGCCGATCGCCGGCGCATGGACCAATGCCGATGCGCTCGACGTCGCCGCGCTCGCCTACAGCAACAGCGGTCTCGTCGGCGGCCCGGTCGAGATCGGCGGCATGCCCGGCACCAGCGGCCTCGACGGCACGCTCAGCGTCGGCTACGGCGTATCGGACACGAAGGTCGCGGTCGGCCTCGCCTACGACGACGGCGGCAACGCGATCGCCTTCCGCTGGGATGCCGGCAGCGGCATCACGCGCCTCGCGGTGAACCGCCCCGGCAATTATTCACGCGCGAACGGCGTCAGCGCCGACGGCAGCGTGGCATGGGGCTGGAACGACCAGGACGACGGCTTCCGCAGCGCCGTGCTCTGGCACGACGGCGCGCCGACCGATCTCGTCGATGCGGATGGCAACCCGGTCGGCGAAGCGGACGGCGGCAGCCGCGACGGTAGCGTGATCGTCGGCAGCGGCTATGCGACGCCGGACGGTGCTTCGGCATGGCGCTGGACCGCGGCGACCGGCGTGCAGCCGCTCGGCGTGCCCACGCTCGCGCCCGGCCGGCACGCGCTCGGCGCACCGGTGTCGCCCGAACGCGCGGCGCTCGTCTCGGCGCGCCCGGAACGCGCGAGCGCGCGCCTCGGCGACGCCGCGCCTCAGGGCTTTCCGCCCGCGTCGTATGCATTCGGCGTCAGCGACGACGGCAACGTCATCGTCGGTCGCAGTGGCGCATTCCCGATGTTCTTCGCGACCGTGTGGACGCCGGCGACCGGCATGGTGCGCCTCGATGACTACGCGGCGGCGCGCGGCGTGGCGATTCCCGCCGGCTGGTCGCTGATGACGGCGAGTGCGGTATCCGCCGACGGCCTCGTGATCGGCGGCTGGGGCGTCGATCCGGGCGGCGCACTCGATTCGTTCCTGATCGACCTGCACGACGACGCGCCGCGCGAGGCGTTGCTCGAAGCGCACGGCACGGTGGACTGGAACGATCTGCCGGACGGGCCGTTCGCGGGCGTGCCGGTCGGCACGCCGGTGACGATGACGTTCCGCCTGTCGCCCGGGGGGTTCGAGATCGAGCCGGGCGCAGCGACCTCGTACGCGATCGGACTCGACACGTTCTCGCTCGTCGCGGGCACTGCGAGCGACACGCTCGTGGCGACGCCGTCGGGCCCGGGCGTGTGGCTCACCAACGACTACCCGCTGTCGGACGGCATCCACCTGTTCGAGACGCCGACGTCGACGAGCGGGCAGGCGATGGAGTTCGAACTGTTCAATCCGGGTGGCGACCTGTTCGACTCCGACGATCTCGGCCGCATCAACCGCACGTTCGGCCCGGAGTTCTTCGAAAAGGTGTCGTGGATGGTCGCCGCGGGTGGTGAGTTCGGCATGACCATGGTGCTCGACTCGGTCAGCATCCACGATGTCGACGATGGCTCCGACGTGATCTTCGACGACGGCTTCGAATCGCCGCAGCCCTGATGCACGCACGCACCGGTGCCGGCCTGCGCCGGCATCGGTGCGGCGGCGGATGCCGCTAGGCAGGCCTTCGCAGGCGCAGCGCGAGCGCGAGGTGGATCGGCAGCAACAGCACGATCCAGTGCAGGTTCGCCTGCGCGAACGTCGGCAGGATCTTCGAGAACAGCGCGATCGCGGCGATGACCGCGACGATCCAGGCGATGGCGCGCGCACGCGGGCGATCGCGCAGGCGTCCGCGCGCGATGCCGAACCACGCGGGCAACAGCGCGAGGCAGAGCGGGTTCAGCAGCAGCAGGTTCTCGTTGCGCCACGCGGCGCGGTGCTCGGTGCCGAACCAGAGGAACAGCAACAGCAGGCCGCCGACGCCGCAGAAGAGCTCGAACAGCAGCGCGAACGTCGCCAACGGTACGCGGCGCGCCGCGCTCGCCGAACCGCCGAGCGTGTAGACGATCGCGCCGAGCACGATGCCGAGTCCGAGGAACGGCCAGCGCAGGTCGGGCGGCAGCACGGGGGCGGGTTCGACATCGCCGCGTGCGAGCGTGGCTGCCGGCGCCGCCAGCGCGCCGCTGCCGTTGTTCACGCCGGTGACGACGTCCGCGAGCGTGGCCGGCACGAAGCTCTCCTGCCAGTAATCGATGCGCTGGTCCGCGTACGGCCCGAGGCCGAGGTCGATCAGCAGCATCAGCACCGGCTCGGGCGCCATCAGGCGCAGCGCGTCGAGGCGCCAGGTGTAGCCGCGCGAACGGCCTTCGCTTTGCGCGTGCAACGCGCCGCCGAGTGCGCGGTCGAGCGCGTCGCGCACGCGCGTCGAGCAGTTCGCCTCGAAGTAGTCGTAGCGGTACTGCGCGTTCTCCGGCCGCGCGTTCCATTCGAGGAACGCGACGAGGTCGCGTGCCTGCGGCGGTGTCAGCGCGAGGCGTTGCTCGACGATCTCGCGGCGCTCCTCGCGGTACATCTCGAGATCGTCGTCGAGTTCGTCGACGGCCATGCGATAGCGCATGCGGCCGCGCGCGAAGTTGAGCAGGAAGTCCTGCTGGTCGAAATCGAAGATGCCGTAGTTGTAGGCGACCGCGCGCCCGCTCGCCGGATCGCGCACGACGATCGCGTTGTGGCCGAAGCGCTCGAAGAAAATCTCGCCGGGCCCGATGGTCAGCAGGCTGACCTCAGGCGGAGGCCCGGGATCGGTGCGCGATTCCGCGGCGACCGTTTCGGTCTGCGGCTGTGCGGACGCGTTGTCGGCGATGGCGCACGCCTGGAACAGCACCAGCAGCGCACAAGCGACCACCGAGCGAACGCCTCGCCTGCACGAATCACCCATCACGAATCACTCATCACGGCTCTCAGGCCTCATGCACCCGCACCGCGAACTGCTGCACGCGACGTGCGTCGGCTTTCGTGACGTGGAAATGGAAGCCGCCGAGCGTCGTTTCCTCGCCGACTTCGGGCAGGTGGCCGATCTCGGACGTGATCATGCCGCCGACGGTATCGAATGCCTCGTCGCTGAGGTCGCAGCCGAAGCGCTCGTTGAACTCGGCGATCGGCGTCAGCGCGTTGACGAGGAAGTCGCCGTTGGCCGCGGGCTGGATCATCGTGTGCTTGTCGTCATCGTCGTCGTGTTCGTCGCCGATGTCGCCGACGATCTGCTCGAGCACGTCCTCGATCGTGATGAGGCCGGCGACGCCGCCGTACTCGTCAACGACGATCGCCATGTGGTTGCGCGACAGGCGGAATTCCTTGAGCAGGATGTTGAGCCGCTTCGACTCCGGGATCATCGTGACCGGGCGCAGCAGCTTGCGGATGTCGCAGTCGGCGCCTTCGGCGAAGCAGCGCAAGAGGTCCTTGGCGAGCAGGATGCCGAGGATCTCGTCCTTGTCGCCTGCGTGTACCGGGAAGCGCGAGTGGCCGGACTCGAGTACGTCGGCGAGGATCTGCTTGAGCGGCGCGTCGATCGGCAACGAGACCATCTGCGCGCGCGGCACCATCACGTCGGACACGGTGAGATCGGCGACCTCGATCGCGCCCTCG
>NZ_JBQCFP010000088.1:0-7972 GCF_051958935.1 Dokdonella sp.
CGCGCTCGGCGTCGTCGCGGCTTGGCTCCTCCCGCCCGCGGCGGGGCTCGCCGGCAGGTTGTTGCTCGCGCGCGAGGCGCGCGTGCAGCAGGCGCTTGCCGAGGGCGAGGCCGCGCGCGCGCTCGCCGAAGCGGGCACGGCGAACGCGGTACGCGATGTCCTCGTCGGCGTGTTCGCGGCCGCGAACCCGGAGGAAACCGGCGGCCGCGCGGCGACCGCGCTCGACCTCGCCGACGCGGGCCTTCGCCGCGTCGACGCCGAGCTGTCGGAGCAGCCGCGCCTGCAGGCGTCATTGCTCGCCGCACTCGGCGCGGCCTACGGTGGCCTCGGCCAGTCCGAGCGGGCGATCGAGACGCTGCGGCGCGCGCGCGAGCGCGCCGTGCAGGCCGACGGCGAGGATTCGCCCGCGGCGACGCGGGCGACCGTGGATCTCGCCGCCGCGATCGCCGCCCATCCGAACGCGGACACGCCACGCCGGCGCGATGAGATCGCGCCGCTGCTCGAAGCGATCGTCGCGCGCGAGCGGCCCGGCGTCGACGCCGCGCTGCGCGTCGGCGCGCTGACCCAGTACGGCGTCGTGCTGCAGGCGCGCGGCGACGCCATTGGCGCGCAAGAGGCGCTCCTGCGCGCGGTCGCCGCCGGGCGCGCGGCCGGCGACGCTGCCGCTGCGCGCACCGCCGACGCATTGCTCGCGCTGCACGACCTGCTCGCTCAGCAGGGCCGCGTCAGCGACGCCATCGGGCACCTGCGCGAGGCGCTCGCGATCCGCATCATGACGGATGGCGCGCAAGGCGCGGCGACGCTCGCGATCAAGACCAACCTCGGCTTCCTGCTCGGCGAAGCGGGCTCGCTCGACGAGGCGGCCGATCTGCTCGCCCAGGTACTCGACGCGCGTCGCGCGATTTATGGCGAACATCACCCGCGCTACGCCCACGCGCTGATCGCGCTCGCGTCGATCCGCGAACGGCAGGACCGCGCGGCCGACGCCGAGCCGATGCTCGACGAAGCCCTCGCGATCGCACGCGCGGCGCTCGGTGCGGACAGCGAGCTCGCGCTGTCCGCACTCAATTCGCTCGCCGGCGTGCGCACGGCGCTGCATGATCCGCAGGGAGGCATCATCCGCTCGCGCGAGGCGGTCGCGATGGCCGCGCGCATGTACGGCGAGGACCAGGCGCTGACACTGCGCCTGCGCGACAACCTCGCCGGCATCGAGGCCATGAACGGCGACTACGCGGCGGCGGAAACCGACGCACGCCGGATCATCGTCGCGCACGACCGCGCAGGTTCGGGCGACGCCGGTTACGCGCGGTTCTGGCTCGGCCACGTGCTGCGCCTGCGGGGTGATGCCGCGGCGGCGAAAGCTGCGCACGAGCAGGCGCTGGCCGCGTTGCTGGAGCTGGAGGGGCCGGACTCGAACTTCGCGCTCGCCGTGCGCGCGGAACTGGCCGAAGACGAACGCGATCTCGGCGACTTCGATGCCGCGCGTGCAGAGGTCGATCGCGCGCGTGCGGACGCCGCGCGCATCGCACCCGGCGTCGACGATTCGACCGCGCGTACGCTGCGCTACCTCGCCGCCCAGCTCGACCTGCTGCAGGGGCGCGCCGACGCCGGGACCGCAGCCGAACTCGACCGCGTCTTCGCGCGCGCGAGCGAGCGCGAGCAAACGCCGATGGCGCGCTGGCAGACGGCCGGCGCCGGCCTGTTCGCGGGGCTGTGCCGCCAGCGCCTGGGGATAGGCCATGTCGCCGAAGCGCAAGCGCAGATCCGCGCCAGCGGCGAGGTGCTGCGCGCCTCGCCGCTCGCCGATCCCTTCCTGCGCCGACTCGCGGCGCAGGCATCGCGCGAGGTGCGCCGCGCGTCGGCACCGGTGCGTCCGTAGATCGGTCGCGTCACGCATGGCGGGTACGACGGCGAGTCCGGGCAATGCCGGACTCGCCGATCGGCACGCCACGCGTGCCTCAGTTGAGAAGCACGCACGTGACGGATTCCATGCCGCCCCCCTGCGCCGTGCCGCAGCTCCACCGATGGGTCAGGTTCCACCGGTTGATCAATTCCATGAACTCCCGGTAGTTGCTCGACGTCCGCCCGCCGGGGAAGGTGTACGGATCGGAGCCGATCGCGCGCGGGCGAGCGGGAATCTTGTTGTTGTTCTGGTCCCTGGCCGAGCCGTCGACGTAGAGGTAGCGACGTTCGTCGTCGAAAAGTTCGAACTTGGCGTAGCCATTCCTGAAATTCACGACGACGATCAGGCGTATCGGGTTGGACGTGAAATGGATGCCCGGGTTGGCCAACGCGAGAGCCTGCAGTTGCGCCACATCCGGATTCAGTGGAACGCCCGCCAGGTAGTCGCCGAGCCATCCACCGAACGTGTCCGGGCCGCCGCTCTCGTGAAACATGTCGAAGATGCTGTCGTTCGAATGGCCGCCGGTCGTCTGCGCGAGGTCGACGACGATGGTCTTGCTCAGACCGCCGATCTGTTCGCTCGCGGAGGCCGCATCGAGGAAATAGTCCGCGTAGGCCGGCTCGACGTTAAGCGGCGTCGCGAAGCTGACGTAGCGATGGAGCTCGGGTTCGTATTCGCTCGCGACCTGGTACTTGCGCAACTGCCGGCTGCCGAAATCGTAGACGTAGCGTGGCCCGGCACCTTGACCGATCGCCTTCTGCTGCCACGCCAGCTCGGTACTGCATCCGGAACACCTCGCCGCGGAGACGGCGGCCGATGCGGCGTGCGGAAGCAGCGCGCATAGCGCCACCGCGAACAATCCTTGAAGCACTTTCATTCCCTGTCTACTCCTGTTGCAGATCGCCCCGGGAAACGCCGGGACAGCGTGTGGACGCGCGAAGGCGAGCGTTGCAGGCCGTCGACGCGTCATCCCTTGCGCACGAGCGCTTCGATCTTCTTCGCGCGGTCCGGCGAAGACGGATGCGAGGACAGCAGGCCGCCGCCCGCAGGCAGCTTCTTCAGCATCGTCACCATCGCGTTGGGGTCGTAGCCGTGCTTGCGCATGAACGCGTAACCGTATTCGTCCGCCGCGCTTTCTTCCTTCTGCGAGAACTGCGCATTGACGAACGCCTCGGCGAGGCCACCGAGCTCGGACGCGGCGATCGCGCCGGCCTTGCCGCCCGAGGCGGCGACGCCCTCGCGCGCGGCGCTGGCCATGAGCGCGGTGCGCATCTTCGCCTTCGTGTGGCCGAGCTTGGCGTGGCCGATCTCGTGGCCGATCACCGCGCGGATCTCGTCGTCGGTGGCGATGTCCATGAGCCCGGCCATCACGCGCACGCAGCCGTTCGCCATCGCGAACGCGTTGACGTCGCGCACGAGGTAGGCCTTGAAGCTCAGCTTGATGCCGTCCTCGTCGGCGAGTCCCGCGGTGATTTTCTGCAGCCGCTTGGCGTACTTGTCGCCGGCCGGCGCCACCTTGTTGTGCTGGTCGCTCCACGCGCAGGCTTGGGTCGCCATCGCACGCACGTCGTCGTCGCTGAGGCTCATGCCCCTGGCGGCGTCGGTGCCGCCCTTGAGCGCGCCACCGAGGTCGATCGCCAGCGCGGGTGCGGCGGCGAGCACGACGGCGAATGCGGCGGCGAGGCCGCCGATCTTCATGGTTGCGGTCATCTTCGTTCCTTGCGGTTCAGTGGATTTCAGTGGGTGCGGTGCGCGTCGAACAGCGTGCCGTTCGCCTGCAGCGTTTCGATGTCGTGCTGCTCGAGTTCGATCTCGTCGTCCTCGTCGTAATAGCCGGCATCGTGGGTGAGGCCCTTGCGCTGTTCCTTGCGCAGGTCCGACTTGCGCTGCCAGCCGTGTTCGGCGACGACGAAGCGTCGGCGCGTGCCGTCGAGCCCGATCAGCTTGATCTCGCCCCAGGCGGGCGACTGCCCCTGCATGCTGTCGGCGACGAGGCCGAGATCGACGCTGTACACATCGCCGATGCGCGGCTCGGCGAGCATCGCGCGCACCTCGCGCTCGTGGCGGTCCGCGGCGACATAGGCGAACGCGAGCGTCGGTGCCGCCGCCAGTAACGGCAATGTCCAGCCGCGGCGGCGCAGGAACGGGATCGGGTCCTTGCCGAGCAGTGGCGCGTACTCGGCGCGCTCGGCTTTGACCGCGTTGCCGCAACGCGTGCAGGTGAATGCGTACGTGCGCGAGGTGACCCACGACAGCAGGTACCAGACGTGGAACCAACGGTAATCGACCACCAGTTCGAACGGCTGCACCGCGGCGCAGATCGCGCACGGGCGCGAGCCGGCGGCCGCGGCGACCGCGCGGTCGCCACCGGATCCCCAGATGTAGAACATGCATCTCTCCCTCGGTCGAAACGGGCTCGGACGCGTCCGCGCGCGCTGCGCGTCCGCGGGCGGCACCCGTCGTTTGCAGGTGCTGCAGGAGACCTATCCCGGATCCGCGCGCGATCACCGCCTCGGATGTGCGGCGTCGCGCGAAGCGGGTGGCCGCGCCTTGCACGCGGCGGGGTCGGCGAGGGGAAGTCCGGGAGCAGCGCGGAGGGAGAGTGCCGCTGCTCCCGGCGGGCACGAGGCCCCGAAGCGTCAGCCGTCGAAGCCGTCGGCGAAGATGAGGTCCGAGGCGTCCGGCTGCTGCTCCCAGGCGCCGATGTCGGCCGCTGCGCCGGCTTCGCGCAGATAGCCTTCGCCACGCTGGTCGAAGACGAGTCCGAGGACGTTGCTGCCGGCATCGATCGCCGGGCTGCCCGCGCCGAGCGCGTGCGTCGGCGTCGCGCCGCCGTTGTCGGCGAGCGGCAGCAGCAGCGGATCGGCGGTGATCGTGTCGGCCGGCATTTCGGCCGGGCCGCCCGCGTTCGTCACGAGATTGTGGGCGCCGCTCACCGTGTCGGGGAACGCCCATACGTCGACGGCCGCGCCCGCGGCGTCGTTGTTCGCGACGATCGTGCTGTCGAGTTCGATCTGGTAGGTGTACTCGCCGGCGCTGATGCCAGCGCCGCGCGAGGCGGCCGTGTTGAACGCGATCGTGCTGTTGTGGAAGCTCGCGTCGCCGCCGTCGAGCATGATGCCGCCGCCTTCCCTGGCGCTCGTGTTGCCGCTGATCGTGCTGTCGATGATCATCGTCGCCTGCGGCGCGTATTCGCCGTAATGGATGAAGATGCCACCGCCGTTCGCGCCCGCGCTGTTGCCGCTGACGGTACTGCTTTGCAGGACCACCGCGCAGCCGAGGCAGAGGATGCCGCCGCCGCCTTCGTCGAGCCCCGCCTCGTTGCCCGAGCTGTTGCCGGTCACGAGCGTGGTGTCGAGTGTGACGACGCCTTGCTCGGGACCCATGATGCCGCCGCCGGCCGACGGCGCGTGGTTGCCTGCGATCACCGAGCCGGTCACTTCGAGGCTCGTCGCGTGGAACGCGCGCACGCCGCCGCCACCGCCGTAGTGGCCGGGCGAATACACGGTGTTGTTCAGCACGGTCGAGTCGCGCAGGCGCGTGTCGCCGACCGCGGCGATGCCGCCGCCCTGCGGCGCGCACACGCCGCACTGCGTGGTCGCCGTGTTGTCGTGCACGTGGCCGCGCAGCACGTCGAGCGAGGCCATCGCGTCGTCCGGGTGCGAACCGACTGCGACGCCGCCGCCGAAGACCTCGTAGGCATCGGATTTCACCGTGTTGCCGCTGATGACGCTGTCGGTGAGGTGCGTATCGCCGAGCGCGAAGATCGCGCCGCCTTCGGCGATGTCGTCGTTCGGATTGCCCTCGGCATGGCTCCACGCGGTGTTGTTGGTGAACGAGGTGCCGGTCACGGTCAGCAGGTTGCCGACCGCGATCGCGCCGCCGCGCACGCGCTGCGTGCCGTCGACCCGGTTGCCGTCGAACGCGCCGCCATCGAGCGTCGCACTGCCGGTGACCGCGATCGCGCCACCGGACGCGAGCGCGGTCGTCGTGCTGCCGGCCGAGCATCCCGTCGCGACGACGTCGCCGAGCGTGAGGTCGCCGCCGGCGAGCACGCAGCCGCCGTCGCCGCTCGCGTGGCCGTGGCTGAGGGTGAGTCCACGCAGGATCAGGCGAGCGCCCGGGGCAGCCTGTTCGAATACCCGGCTCGCGTCGCTGCCGCTGATCGACAGCGCGCCGCTGCCGGGGCCTTGCATGGTGAGTTCGGCGACCGATACCACGAGCGCGCCGCTGCCGAGCACGATCGCACCGCAGCCGAGGCCGGCGAAATCGATCGTCTCGCCCGCCGTTGCATTCGCGATCGCATCGCGCAGGCTGCCAGGTCCAGCGTCGTTGCAGTTCGCCACCGTCGCCGCACCGGCAAGCGGGGCGGCGAGGGCGAGCGCGAGACCCGCAACGAGGCGTCGTGGTCGCAAGGAGCGCGCGTGGGCGCGGGGACGGATCGGACTCATGCAAAAACTCCAGGCAATCGTGGGGGGTGAAGAGGCAGCCGCGGCAGGTCGCAGCCGGCCCGCAGGATCGCACCCGTGGGTGGATCGTCCATGCCGCGCGCGTTCGGTTGCTGTTCCGGTTCCGTTCCGGAGTCAGCCCGCGGCAGGCGCAAGTCGTTGCAACGCCAGCGGAATCGCTCGTTCGCCGGCGAGCTCGCGCGCATGCACGAGGGCGCTGCGCCAGGCGGCCTCCTGGCCGAGTGCGTGGTAGAGCCGCACCTGCAGCAGCGCGCATTCGAAGTCCTGCCCGGCCGCTCGCGCGACGCGGCCGGCGACCACCGCGGCGCGGTCGAGGTGGCCTGCGGCGAGGAGGTGGTTGCCGTAGGCGACCGCCACCTCGGCGACGAGTTCGCTGCGGCCGTCGACGCCGGCGAGCGCTGCCTCGAAGGCGGCCGTCGCGGCCGCGGTGTCCGTCGCGGTCGCGGCGCGGGCGAGATCGGCGCGCACGCGTACGCGCGGGTCGTCGACGCCGTTCGCCCACGTGGCGAACGCGGACGCCTGCGCCGCGGCCGCGCCCGCATCGGCCGCCTGCGAAGCACGCACGAGCGTGAGCCACGCATCGGCCCGGTCCGCCTCGTCGCCGGCGCCGTCGAGCGCGCCGAGCGCGTCGCGTGCGAGCACGGCCGCGGTGCCGGCGTCCCCGAGCGCGAGGTCGAGGCGTGCCTCGATCGCACGTGCGCGGCCGGCCTGCCCCGGATCGGCGGGTGGTTCGCTGCGATGGATCAGGGCATCGAGCACCGCGCGCGCCTCGGCGATGCGCCCGTTGGCCGCGAGCGCATCCGCCCGCGCGGCTTCGAACGCGCTGCGCACCTGCGGATCGGTGATGCGCGTGCGCTCGGCCCAGCCCGCGTCGCTCGCCTTCAGTGCGTCGATCGGCTGCAGCAGCTGCAGGTGCGCGCCGACCTGGTTGACCAGCGAGGTGACGAACTCGTTGAGCATGCCGAAGCGATTGAAAGTATCGCCCGCACGCACGAGCGTCGGCAGCGCCTCGGCCGGACGCCCGTGCGCCATCTGCACCGTGCTCTCGTTGCCGTCGAGCTGGGCGAGCAGCAGCGGGTCGCCGCCGAGCGTGACCGCGACGCGTGAGCGCGAGAAATCCGCGAGTGCGGCGTCGCCATGGCCTTCGCGCGCTTCGAGGATGCCGCGGTCATTGTAGGCACGGCCGAGCGCGATCGGCTCGCCGCGGCCGTCGAGCAGGCGGATCGCCTCGCCGCAAGCGCGGCGCGCGTCCGCGAGGTGCCCGCTGCGCAGTTCGGCGACGCAGAGGTTCTCCTGCAGGCGCGCGCGCATGCCCGGGTCGGACTCCACCCTCACGCGCTCGAGCAGCGACGCGATCGCCGCGCGCGCGGCGTCGAAGCGGCCCGCGCGCAGGTCGATGCGGATCGCGCGTTCGCGCACTTCGGGCAGGTCGCGCAGCGCCGGCGGCGCCTGCTCGATCAGCGCACGCGCCAGCTCGAGGTTCTCGGCGAGGCGCGCCGCGTCGGTCCGCTGCAGCAGTTCGGCCAGGTCGGTGTCGGCGTCGACCGGCACGTCGCCGGGCTGCGCACGGCCGAGCAGGGCGAGCAGTTGCCGTGCGGCG
>NZ_JBQCFP010000089.1:0-16322 GCF_051958935.1 Dokdonella sp.
GCGTCGAGCAGTCGCACGACGCTCGGCCTCATGCTGCTCGTCACTGCGCTGCTGCTGCCGATCGTGCTTGCCTATACCACCTGGGTCTACCGCGTGCTGCGCGGGCGTGTCTCGCTCGAGCACGTCAGGCAGACGCACGGCATGTACTGAAGGAGTTTGCGATGTGGTATTTCAGCTGGATCCTCGGCCTCGGCCTCGCGCTCGCGTTCGCGATCCTCAATGCGATGTGGTTCGAACTCGCCGCGGACGCGGCCGCCGCGCGCAGCGCCGACGACGAAACGCCGCCGCATTGATGCGCCGATGATGGCCGTACGCGGCCTCGTGCGGTTCGCCCGGGAAAACGGCCGCCGGGCCACCGACACGGCGCACGCGGCCGCCGCAGGTACGCCGCCCTGCCGGCCACCCGACACCGGCTAGAATCCGAGCCCTGCGAATTCAAGGACGACGCGAGCGCGCGATGAGCACCGATACCGCCAACGTGCCGGCCGCCCGCCGCGGCTGGACCGCGTACCTGCGCTGGCTCGTTCCCCTCGCCTTCCTCGCGCTCGTCGGCTGGCTCGTCTGGCGCGGCGTCGATGAATTCGACCTTCCCGAGATCCAGCGCACCCTGCTCGGCGTACCGACCCTGCCCGCGCTCGGCGTCGGCCTGCTCGCGCTCGTCGCGGTCGCGGTCACGGGCCTCGTCGACGTCGTCATCGCGCGTTGGCTCGGCCTGCCGATCGCGGCCGGCGAGATGCTGCGGCTCGCGTTCGTCGCCAATGCGCTTGCCAACATCCTCAACCTCTCCGGCGCGGTCGGTTCCGGCGTGCGCCTGCTCGGTTTCGCCGCGCGCAAGGTCGAACTCGCGCGCGGCGCGGCACTGATCGGCCTGCAGGTACTGTCCTTGCCGCTCGGTCTTTCCGTGCTGATCGTGGTCACGCTCGCGCTCGGGTCGCGCCCGATCACCTCGACCGCGACCACGCACTGGGTCGCCCTCGCGGTGCTCGGCGCGGCGGCGTGCTACCTGCCCGCATTCTTCGTGCTGACGACGCGCCGGCGCCTGATGCGCTGGTTGCCCGCGGGACGCGAGCTGCCGCCGCTGCGACTCAAGCTCACGCTCGTCGCGCTGTCGTTCCTCGACTGGGTGCTCAGCGCCGCCGTGCTGTACGGCTGCCTCTATATCTCGGGTGTCCACGTGAAACCGGGCCCGCTGCTCGGCAGTTTCGCGGCGGCGCAGACGCTCGGGCTGGTCAGCATGATCCCGGGTGGTTTCGGCGTGTTCGACGGGCTCATGCTGCTCGCGCTGTCGAACGGCGGCTACGACAACGCGCAGGTGCTGTCAGGGCTGTTCCTGTTCCGCATCGCCTATTACCTGCTGCCGTTGCTGGCCGGCCTGCACGTCGGATCCGGCATGCTGGTCGGCCGCTTGCCCGGCGTCGCGCGCGCGGCCGCGCGCCTGCAGACGCATCCGTTGTTCGGCCTGCTCGGCTTGCCGGCGAACCTGCTCGCCGGCTTCGGCATCCGCGTCCTGGCAGTGCTGACGTTCGGCGCCGGGCTGCTGCTGCTCGCCTCGGCGGCGATCCCGGCCGTGCACGAGCACACGGTGCTCGTGCGCGAGCATCTGCCGCTCGCCGCGGTCGAGAGCTCCCACTGGCTGTCCGTACTCACCGGCGTGCTGCTGCTCGGCCTCGGCCGCGGCATCGACGGGCGCCTGCGCGTCGCCTACAACCTCGCCCAGCCGCTGCTGATCTTCGCCGCGCTCCTGGCCGTGACCAAGGGCCTGCATTTCGGCGAAGCGCTGTTCCTGCTCGCGATCGCCGCGCTGCTGCGCCTGCGCAAGCGAGAGTTCAGCCAGCGCGCGATGAGCCTGACCTCGTTGACGACCTTCACCTGGCTCGCCGGGCTCAGCGTCGTGGTGTGCGCGTTCTTCGCGGTCGGCGTCGGCACGATGCTCGGCGACGACAGCTTCGACGTCTGGTACTTCGGCTTCGGCGAGCATTCCTCGCGCATCGTGCGCGGCCTGTTCGCCGCCGCGCTCGGCGTCTGCGGCTATCTGGTCTGGCAATCGTTCGCGGTGCGCCGGCCGCCGCTCGGGTTGCCCGAGCGCGCCGAGCTCGAGCGCGCGCGCGAGGTCTATCGCGAGTCGGGCGGCGGCGAGTTCGCGCATCTTTCCTTCATGCGCGACAAGCACCTGTTCTGGTCCGGCGACCATCGCACCGTGGTCGCCTACGGCGCGGTGCGCGACCGCCTCGTCGCGCTCGGCTCACCGTGCGGCCCGGAAGGCGCGATCAAGCGCGCGATCCTCGATTTCCGCCAGTTCGCCGACGCGCAGGATCGCGTACCGGTGTTCTACGAAATCCTCGAACCCGACCTCTCGCTCTACCACGACCTCGGCTTCGACCTGTTCAAGCTCGGCGAACTGGCGACGATCCGCCTCGACGAATTCACCCTCGCGGGCAAGCGCTGGGAGGACCTGCGCCAGGCGGTCAACCGCTCGGCGAAGGAGCAGCTCACGTTCGAGATCGTCGAACCGCCGTTCGACACGGTGCTCATGACCGAGGTCGAACGCGTCTCCGACGCATGGCTCGCCGACAAGGGCGCGCACGAGAAGAGCTTCTCGCTGGGGCGCTTCGACCCCGAATACTTCGCATGGAGCCCGCTCGCGCTCGTGCGCCGATCCGGCGAACTCATCGCGTTCGCCAACGTGCTGCCGCCCTACGGGCCGAACGGCACCGCCAGCGTCGACCTCATGCGCCACGTCGACGAGGCCCCGCGCGGCACGATGGATTTCCTCTTCGCACGCGTGATGCAGTGGGCGAAGGAACAGGGCCACGCGACCTTCAGCCTCGGCATGGCGCCGCTGTCGAACGTCGGCGACAACCCGTACGCGCGCATCAACGAACGCCTCGCCGCGCTCGCGTTCCAGTACGGCGGGCGCTTCTACAACTACCAGGGCCTGCGCCGCTACAAGGAAAAGTTCCAGCCCGAGTGGACGGGCTCGTACCTCGCCTATCCGCGCGGCCTCTGGGTGCCCGGCCTGCTCATCGACATCGCCGCGCTCGTCGCGGGCGGCTACCGGCGTTTCCTCAGCGGCCGTTGAGGCAGGCCGCGGCGGTCAACGCGCCTGCGTCGTCGCGAACGCGCCGGTCACGAGCCCGACGAGGTCGTACTTCGCCTTGCGATCGAGCAGCCGCGACCGATCGGCATAGGTCTGCCCGCGCTCGAAGCTGCTGCGCCCGGCGAGCAGGCGCACGCTGCGCAGGCAGAGTTCGCGCCGCGCCACGCCGGTGTCGGAAATCGAGAACATCAGCGCGCCCGTGCGGCCGAGCCGTACCGAGTAGCAGTCGAGCGAGTGCCGCGTCCCCTTGCCCGAGTAGGCGATCTGCTCGACCCATGTCGCGACGTGCGAGGCGGGATCGAGGCGCGGCATCTCGGCGTAGTCGACGAGGCTGAACTCCGGCTCGCCGGCTTCCTGCTGGTCGGACAGCGCCCGCGTCGCGCGCTGGCCGGCAGCGAGCAGGGTTTCGCGCGACTGCGCCGCGAACGTTTCGTCGCTGATGAAACCGTCGGCGAGGTAGTCGACGTCGACGTGCCATGCGTCCTTAGCCGAAAGATCGACGCGCTCGTGCACGATCCAGCCGATCGACTGCGGACCCGGTTCGTCGTCGCTACCGGCGAACGCCAGCTGCAGGTCGGCGCGATCGATGTAGCGGAAATGCGCCGGCACCTCGATCGACGCCTTGGCCACGGGAATGTCCACGAGCCCGCTGCGCATCGGCAGGTTCGCCAGCGCGACCGAGCGCCGCACGTGCGCGCCGATGCCGTCGTCGGCGGCGGCGGTCGCCTGCTCTTCCTCGCCGTCCGCGATCATCTCCACCTCGGGCGGCACATGGGACGCGCCCCACGCGAGGATGCCCACCCAGGCCGCGATGACGATGACGGACGCGAGCAGGGGCGTGCGCACGCCGGCTTCCTTCTCGCCCCAGTACTTCACGAGCACGTACAAGCCGGCCGGCCAGAACAGCAGCATCACCATCGCGAGCATCTGCTCCGTGCGCCAGACCCGCACGGCTGCGAGCAGGTAGAGCAGTCCGCCGACGACCGGCAACGCCACGAGCAGGTAGAGCGCGGTGAACATGCAGCGTCCTCAGCGGGGTTGGATGCGCAGGATCTGCTCTTTCTTGAGCACGTACGTCGCCAGTCCACCCTTGCGGCGTATTTCCATCGTGACCTGGCGCGCATCGGCCGACGTGACGATGCCGTTGTGCTCGCGCTCGTTCGTGGTCGTGATCAGCACGCGCTCGCCGACGTGATAGCGCAGTTCGCCGAAGGGAATGCTGTCGTCCTGCGCGGGCGCGGCGAGCCACTCGTCGTTCGCGCCGGGCGCCGGCGCGACGACGGCGGCGACAACCGGCGGTTCGTTGACCGAGTCGTCGTAAGCGGGCGCCGGAGCCGCCGCGGGCGCGTGCGCCGATGCGGCGGCGGGCTGCGCCGCCATCAATTCCTCGATGCGCGCTTCGTCCTGCTCCAGCGTCTGTGCCGAGACGCTGCCGACACCGCACGCGAGCGCGACGGCGAAGAGCACACGTTGTCCGTCCCACCCGCCCATGGCTCCCCCTCGAGCTGCGCGCGTCGATCCGTGGCGTCGACCGCAGGCGCGAGAAAGCATAGACGATGCCGGCCGATCCGCTCCAGCGGCGTGCTCAGCGCGTCGTCGCGCCCGGCAGGTTCGCGACGATCGCGGCGCCGAGCGCGGCATAGTCGCCGTCGTAGTGATGGCCGCCCGGCAGGCCGACCGCGCGCACGCCGGGGGGCAGAGGCTTGCGGCAGGGGCTGTCGTCCTCGTCGTCGCCGTGCACGCAGACGAACGGTACGCGCGCCTGCGCCAGTTCCGGCGCGATCGGCAACGCATCGTCGTGGTGGGTCGAACCGAACCAGTCGCCGACGTGGATTTCGAACACCGCCTCGTCGTCCGGCGAGATCATCACGCCGCCCTGCACGCGCGCGCGCGCCGCGTCGGGCAGCCGGTTGACGATGACCGGCACGAGGCTCGCCCCGAACGAATAGCCGACGACGATGAAGCGCGCGTCGGGATCGCCCGCACCGTAGTGCGCGATCACGCGTGCGATCGCGGACGCGGCGGCATCCGGTGTCTGCTTGTGCCAGAAGAACTTGAGCGTGGAGAAGCCGATCACGCGCACGCCGTCCGCTGTCAGCGCATCGGCGACACCGCGATCGAGGCCGGCCCAACCGCCGTCGCCGGTGACGATGATCGCGATGCGGTGCGCGTTGGCCGGGTCTTTCGCCGCCGCCGTCGGCGCGATGTCGGTGAGAGGCAGGTCGGCGACGTCGTCGGGCAGGGCGACGCGTTGCGCATCCTCGCGCCGGCGCCAGTGCCGCCAGGCCGCACCGATCTCACGCGAGGGATCGCTCGCCGCGAAGGCCGCGGGCGCGATCGCGCGCAGCCAACGCCATGCGGATGCGAGCGGCAGCGCACCGGTGTCCAGGCGTGCACCGGGCGCGAATGGATGCGCCGTCCACGGCAGCGACAGCTTCGCGACCGGCTGCACCTGCCAGCCGACGGCACTATCGCGCGTCGGTGCACCCGCGTCGCCGGCGCAGAACGCCTTCGGGAACCGCAGCGCATCGTCCCAGCCGAGCGTGAGCAGCCCTTCGAACGTGCCGGCCGGCGCCTGCGCGGTGAGCGCGTAGGCGAACGTCGCGCCGGCACCGTCGCCGACGACGAGCGGCACCGCGTAGTTGGCGACGCCCTCATGGCGCTCGACCCAGTGCGCGACTTCCTCGACGTGGCCGGCGGGATACGAGCACGTGTCCTTGATCGCTTCCATGCGCGCGAGATACGCCGGGAGGTCGATGCCCACGACGAACGCGCCCTGCCCGGCCAGTGCATCGCCGAGTCCCTGCTGGCGCGCCGTCCAGCCGTCGCGGTCGGAAAACAGCAGGACGGTGTGGGCGATGGCGCTTGCGGGGCGGCTGAGGTGCAAGGGGCCGAACAGGCCGTAGTTGAGTGTGGAGGGCCGGGGGTTTGCGGCCGAGGCCTGAGGGCTGAGGGTGGGTGGCTGCGAAGCGCGGGCGTCCGCGGTCGCACCGGCCATCAGGGCGATCGCCGCCCTTCCCATCAGCGCGGGCGCGCCGGGATGCGGGCTGGTCAGCCCTCCGCCCTCGGCCCTCAGCCCTGACGCCGCAGCCGCCAACGCGAACACGATCTGCGCAAGACTCATCGCCCACCCGCCATCAGCACCTCGATCTCGTCCGCGTGCTTGGGCACGCCGCCCGAGATCACTTCCGGATCGCCCTGGGTGACCACGACATCGTCTTCGATGCGGATGCCGATGCCGCGGAACTTCGCCGGCACGCCCTTCGCGTCGGGTGCGATGTAAAGGCCGGGCTCGACCGTGACGACCATGCCGGGCTCCAGCTCGCGGAATTCGCCGTCGATCCGGTAATCGCCGACGTCGTGCACGTCGAGGCCGAGCCAGTGCCCGGTCTTGTGCATGTAGAACTTGCGGTACGCGTGTTCGCGCAGGTTCTTCTCGACGCTGCCGGCGAGCAGGCCGAGCCGGCACAGGCCGCGCGTGAGCGTGCGCACGGCCGCCTCGTGGTAGGCCTCGAACGAGCGTCCCGCGCGCACCTCGTCGATCGCGTCGAGCTGCGCCGCGAGCACGAGGTCGTACAGCGCGCGTTGCTCGGGCGAGAAGCGGCCGTTGACCGGCCAGGTGCGCGTGATGTCCGAGGCGTAGCACTGGAACTCGGCGCCGGCGTCGACGAGCAGCAGGTCCCCGTCGCGAAGCTCCGCATTGTTCGCGCGATAGTGCAGCACGCAGCCGTTGGCGCCGCCGCCGACGATCGGTTCGTAACTCGGCACCGCGCCGTGCCGGCGGAACGCGTGCAGCAGTTCCGCTTCGACTTCATGTTCGTTGAGCCCGGGCCGCGTCGCGCGCATCGCCTGCACGTGCGCCTGCGCGGCGATCTGCGCAGAACGGCGCATCACGCGCAGTTCCGCGCGCGACTTGTACAGGCGCAGGTCGTGCAGCAGGTGCGAGAGTGCGACGAACTCGTGCGGCGGCTTCGCGCCTAGACGCACCTGCGCGCGCACGCGGTTGACCCAGCCGATGATCCTCAAGTCGAACTCGCTGTCGCGGCCGAAATGGTAGTAGACGCGCGTGCGCCCCTCGATGAGGCCGGGCAGGATGTCGTCGATGTCGTCGATCGGGAACGCATCGTCGAGACCCCAGGTCGCGACCGCGCCCTCGGTGCCCGCGCGCGGGCCGTCCCAACGTTCGCGCTCGGGGTCGCGCTCGCGGCAGAACAGGATCGTTTCGCTCGGGTCGCGGCCCGGCACGAGCGCGAGCACCGCGTCGGGTTCGGGGAAACCGGTCAGGTAGTGGAAGTCGCTGTCCTGGCGGTACGGGTAGTGCGCGTCGTTGTTGCGCACCCGCTCGGGCGCGGCCGCGACGATCACGATCGCATCGGGACCTGCCATGCGCATCAGCTGCCTGCGCCGGCGCGCATATTCCCTGGGTTCGATCATCGTCGGTCGTGCGCGCGGGCTGAAAACGAGGTCGTGCGTAGTATCGGCGATTCCTTCGCCGGAGCCCAAGCGCGCCTCAGTGCAACGAGCGCGCCGCGCGGCCCGCGCTCGTCTCGCGATGCAGCAGTGCGGACGCGGTGCGCACGAAGTCGAGCACGTCGGCGAACGCCTGCTCGTCCTCGCGGCCGCCTTCGATCTCCAGGCGCGAAGCGGCGATGGTGCCGAAATCCGAGAGGATCTCGGCCGCATCGTCGGACAGCTCGACCCGCAGGGTCGTGCCGACGAGGCCGAAACCACCGAGGAATCCGCGGCACCATTCGACCAGCGCATCGGCGCGCCGGGCGAGCGGCGCATCGGCGGCGGGCAGCAGCGGCAGGACCCTCGCGGGCTGTCGCTCGAATTGCGCGCGGCTGGCCGCGAGCAAGGCCTTGAGCACCGCGTCACGCTGCGCGCCGGCGTTCTCGGGAGCGAGTTCCAGCCGGTCGAGCCAGTCGTCCTCGCCGGCCACGCCGCCCGCGCACAGGTAGCCCGTCAGCGAACCGTGCAGGTCGCTCGGGTTGACGCCGAGTCGCAGTGCGGCGAGCACGCCGGCGAGTTCCTGGTGGCTGGGCAGCGCGGCCATCCGATGTTCTTTCGCGGAAGAATACAGTCTAACAAACGCGGCGCGCGCCGCCCCGCGGGCGCCGCCCCGGCCGCGGCACGGCACCGATGAATGGAACCGGCGGCAGGGTTTGCCTACACTGCCGTTCAGCCCAATCCCGTCAGCGCCAGTGCCCCGCCCGAGACCCGCGCCGTCATCGGTCCGCCTGCGTCCGCTTCATCGCGGATGCAGCCTGCTGCTTGCACTGGCCGGCACATTCGCCGCGCCGCCACCGGCAGCGGCCGACGCGCTGCGTCGCGACTTCTACTTCCAGACCATCAGTACCGAGCAGGGACTGGCGCAGAACACGGTCAGTTCCTTCGTGCAGGATCGCGACGGATTCCTCTGGGTCGGCACCGACAGCGGCCTGCAGCAATACGACGGCTACGCCTTCACGACGTTCGCCCACTCGGGCGACGACCCGGCGAGCCTGCCCGAGGGCCCGATCTCCTCGCTCGCCGAGGACGGCGAGGGCACGCTGTGGATCGGGACGCTCGGCTCAGGGCTCGTGCGGCACGCACCGCACACGAGCGTCTTCGAGCGCGTCGGCCTGGGCGACGTCACCAATGTGCACACCCTGCTCGCCGACGCACGCCGCGGCCTGTGGATCGGTTGCGACCAGGGCGTCGTGCTGCTCGACAACCGCACGGGGCGGGTCGAGCGGCGCTGGCCGCTCGAATCGCCGGACACCCGCGGCATCCTGGTGCGCCAGTTCCACGCCGACGCCGACGGCACGCTCTGGGTGGCGACATCGATCGGCCTGCTGCGCCTCGCCGGTGGCGACGATGCGCCGCGCCGCGTCGCGGCACCGACGATCGACGATGCACGGGCGCTGCTCGCGCGCTTCGACGGACGCCTGCAGGTCGCCACCGACGACGGTCTCTATCTCATCGACGCACAGGGCGCGGCGCAGCGCATCTGGCCGGCGAGCGGCGAACAGCTGATCAGCGCGATGGTCGAGGATGCGCGCCACCGCCTCTGGCTCGGCGTGCAGAACGCGGGGCTCGCGCTGTTCGACCCGGTACGGGGCGACACGCAGTGGCTGCGGCCCGACCCCTCCACGCCCGGCAGCCTGCCGGACGCGATCGTCACGAGCATGCGCTTCGATCGTTCCGGCCTGCTCTGGCTCGGCACGCACGAGCGCGGCATCAGCAAGGTGGACCCCGAGGGTACACCGTTCCGCTACGTCGCCGACCGCGACCCGCAGCGATCGCAAACCGCGACCAACTACGTACGCGCGGTATTCGAGGACGACGCCGGCAACCTGTGGATCGGCGCCAAGGATGGCCTCAAGCGCTACCAGCGCAGCAGCAACCGCTTCGAGTACTATGACGACCTCGCCCTGCACGGCATCAAGGATGACCTGCGCGCGGGCGACCTCGTCGTCTACGCGTTCGCGCAAGCCGACCGCGGACGCCTGTGGATCGCCACCGATCATGGCGCCGGGCTGTTCGACCCATTGCGCCGCTCGATCACGTTCCTGCCGCAGGACCCGGGCGGCGCGCATGGCCTCGCCGACGCCAACGTTCGCAGCCTGCTCGAGGCGGGCGATGGCAGCCTCTGGTTCGGCACCACGCGTGCCGGTATCGCCCGCTACCAGCCGCTCGAGGACCGCTGGACGAGTTTCCAGCGCGAAGGCAGCGGCGACGTCGTCGGCGGCCTCAGCGACGATCGCGTGCTCGCTCTGTACGAGGACCGCGAAGGCCGCATCTGGTCCGGCAACATCAACGGCCTCAACCTCGTCGACGCGAAAGCACGCTCCGTTCGCGTATTCCGCAGCGACGCGCGCGACCCGCACTCGCTCTCGGCCAACCTGGTCCGCTCGATCCACCAGAGTGCCGACGGCCATCTCTGGGTCGGCACCCAGGCGGGCCTCAACCGGCTCGATGCGCTCGAGGGCGAGCGCGCGCGCTTTTCGCGCTGGCAAGCACGCGACGGCCTGCCCGGAGCGACCGTGTATGCGATCCGGGACGATCGCCTCGCGCGGTTGTGGCTGAGCACGAATCACGGCATCGCCTCGTTCGATCCGCAGACCGGCACGTTCCGCGCCTTCACGCTCGCCGACGGCCTGCAGGGCATGGAATTCAACGGCGGTGCCGCGGCGACGCTCGCCGACGGGCGCATCGCGTTCGGCGGCGTCAACGGCCTCAACCTGTTCGCGCCGCAGACGATCGTCGGCAGCCGCTATGCGGCACCGGTCGTGTTCACCGCCGTGCGCGTCGGCTCGCAGGGCACGCCGGCGCAGGGCGACGGCGGCGTGCTGACGATGGCGGCGGCCGAGCGCGTCGTACGCTTCGAGTTCGCCGCGCTCGATTTCGCCGCGCCCGAGCGCAACCGCTTCGCCTACCAGCTCGAGGGTTTCGATGAACACTGGGTCGACGCCGGCACGCGCCACGACGCGACCTACACCAATCTCGACGCCGGCCGCTACACGTTCAAGGTGCGCGCGAGCAATCGCGACGGCTACTGGAGCGACCGCGTCGCGCGCGCCGAACTGCGCGTGACGCCGGCTTGGTGGGACAGCCTCGCCGCGCGCACGTTCTACCTGATCGTCGCCGCGATCGTCGCGTTCGTCCTGTGGCGCGCGCAGCGCGTGCGGCGGCGCGAGGAGCGCTCGCACCATCGCGACCTGCGCGAACGCGAGGACCGCCTGCGCCTCGCGCTGTGGGGCTCGGGCGACGACTTCTGGGACTGGAACATGGCGAGCGGCACGATCGTCGTGACCGGTTCCGGCGACCTGTTCGAAGGCGTATCGCGCAAGCCGCTCGCGCTCACGCGCGAATGGTTCCGCGAGCACACGCATCCGGACGACCTGCCCGCGCTCGAACGGCGCCTCGACCAGCACGTCAACCGCGTCACCGACACGTTCGAATCCGAACACCGCGTGCGCACCCGCGACGGCGAATGGGCCTGGTCGCTCACGCGCGGCAAGATCGTCGAGCGCGACAGCGACGGCCAGCCCCTGCGCATGTGCGGAACCGCGCGCGACGTCACCGCCGAGCGCGCGGCCGAGCACGAGCGCCGCGTCGCGCACGAGGTGATCCGCAGCATGGGCGAAGCGGTCGCGGTGACCGACCTCGACTTCCGCTTCATGACGATCAACCCGGCCTTCACGCGCATCACCGGCTGGCGCGTCGAGGAAATCGCCGGCCGCTCCGCCGCGATCCTCAACTGCGCGCGCCATCCGGTCGAGCAGTACCTGGAGCTGCGCGAGGTGCTCAATCGCGACGGCCATTGGCGCGGCGAGCTGTGGCAGCGACGCAAGACCGGCGAGGAGTTCCTCAGCTGGGTCGAGATCTCGGAAATCTGCGATGCCAACGGCAAGCGCACGCATTTCGTCAGCGTCACCTCCGACATCACCGACCGCAAGCGCGCCGAGCAGGAGCTGCGCTATCTCGCCAACTACGATGCGCTGACGGGCCTGCCGAACCGCACCCTGCTCAGCGAGCGCATCGCCCACGCGATCGCGCGCGCGCGGCGCAACGGGCGACGGGTCGCGGTGCTGTTCCTCGACCTCGACCGCTTCAAGCACGTCAACGATTCGATGGGCCATGCGGCCGGCGACAGCATGCTGAAGGCGGCCGGTGCGCGCCTGCGCCACGTCGTGCGCGAGGGCGATTCGGTCGCGCGCGTCGGCGGCGACGAGTTCACCGTTGTGATCGAGGACATCGGCAGCAGCAGCGAGGCCGAACACGTCGCCGCGAAGATCATTGCCGCCTTCGAGCAGCCGCTCGAACTCGACAACGGCCAGGAAGTGGTGATCTCGCCCTCGATCGGCATCAGCTTGCACCCCGACCACGGCCAGGCGGCGAGCGACCTGCTCAAGTTCGCCGACACCGCGATGTACCAGGCCAAGGAACACGGCCGCAAGACGTGGATGGTCTACACCGAGGCGATGGACGCCGCCGCGCGTCTGCGCGCGACCACGGTGGCGGCGCTGCGCAAGGCGCTCGAGCGCAATGAGCTCACGCTGCACTACCAGCCGAAACTGTCCCTGCTCGACGATCGCATCACCGGCGTCGAGGCGCTGCTCCGCTGGCGCAGCGGCGACCTCGGCGACGTCTCGCCGGGCGTGTTCATCCCGATCGCCGAGGAAACCGGGATGATCATCGAGATCGGCGACTGGGTGGTCGAACACGCCTGCGCGCAGCTCGCGCAGTGGCGCGACGCCGGGCTGCACGACATCACGATGTCGATCAACGTCTCCGTCGCGCAGCTGCTGCGCGGCGACCTGATCCGGCGCCTGTGCGACGTGCTCGCCGAGCACGACATCGCGCCGAACCAGCTCGAACTCGAGCTGACCGAAAGCATGGTCATGGCGAATGCGGAACAGTCGATCACGACCCTGCGCCGGCTCAAGGCGATCGGCGTCAATCT
Source organism: Dokdonella sp. (assembly GCF_051958935.1). Classification (GTDB taxonomy): domain Bacteria; phylum Pseudomonadota; class Gammaproteobacteria; order Xanthomonadales; family Rhodanobacteraceae; genus Dokdonella_A. The sequence goes on from NZ_JBQCFP010000089.1 coordinate 12,549, forward strand.
CGCGATCGACGACTTCGGCACCGGTTACTCCTCGCTGAGCTACCTCAAGCGCCTGCCGATCGATGCGCTCAAGATCGACAAGGAGTTCGTCGGCGACATCACGACCGACCCGGACGACGAGGCGATCACCGCCACGGTGATCGCGATGGCCCACTCGCTCGGCCTCAACGTCGTCGCCGAGGGCGTCGAACGGGTCGAGCAGGTCGACTACCTGCGCGAGCAGGACTGCGACGAGGTGCAGGGCCACTGGCTGTCCTACCCGCTGCCGGCCGACCAGTGCCTGGCCTTCCTGCGCGAGCGCGCCCAGCGGCGCCGGACCGCGCTCGGCGAGCGCGGCTGAAGGGCGGCGTCGCGGGGGCGGCGCGGCCGCCGCGAACCGCGCCCGGCCTCGCTGTTCCCTGCCCCGGATTCCCGCTATATTCAGTCGCATGTCCGCGCACGAGCAAAGCCTGCTGGCGATCAGCGAACGGGTCGACCGTCTGCTCGACCTGTGCCGCTCGCTGCAGGAAGAGAACCGCAGCCTGCGCAACAGCCAGGAGCAGCTCGCCAACGAGCGGGCGCAACTGATCGCACGCAACGAGCAGGCGCGCTCGCGCGTCGAGGCGATGATCATGCGGCTCAAGTCGCTGGAGCAGAACCAGGCATGAATGGTCCCGGCGAACCGGTCACCGTCCACATCCTCGACCGCGAGTTCCACGTCGCCTGCACGCCGGACGAGCGTCCGGGCCTGCTCGCCGCGGCGCGCTATCTGGACGAGAAGATGCGCGAAATGCGCAACAGCGCGCGTACTGCGGGGCTCGATCGCGTCGCGATCCTCGCCGCGCTGAACATCTGCCACGAACTGCTCGCCGAACGCGCGCGCGGTTCGAGCGAATCGAGCCGCTTGGCAGAGAAGCTGCAAGCGATCAACCTGAAGCTTGAACGCGTATTGCCGGCCTCACTACAATAGGCACCAGGTGTCCTCTGCAGTGCCCGGCAGCGCACTCTTACATATTGCCTTGTTCCTATAGACGACCCCGGGACGGCGAGACGAAAACCGGTGTGCAGGTCCGCCCCGAGCGGAAAGCCTTATGGTTCCGTCAGCCCTCCCACCTGATCCCAGGGATCAAGGTCGTTCGATGCGCACCGGCACATGGTGGAGGACATCTTCTTTTGCTTTCGTCCATGAAAGCGGCTTGATCGGGCGGTCGTGCGGTGCGCGGGCCGCGTTACAGGCTCGTCCAGAGCGGCCGTCCATGGCCGCACTTTTCAGGTAGAGCCCTTTGTTGGAGTGTTGTGGCTGGTCCGGCGGGAGCCGGCTCGGGCTCCGCGGCGGGCGCGAGAGTCGCGTAACTCCCGGGCGTCATGCCCGCGAAAGCGGGCATCCATTGGCTTTGATCCCGCCGACGACATGACCGGACCCCTCGACCGCGCGGCACTCAGGAAGGCGCTGCGCGAACGACGAGCGGCGGTGCCCGCGGCGGAGCGGATCGCGGCGGCGCAGGCGGTCGTGGCGCAACTCGAGAAGGTGCCGGAGTTCATGACCGACCGGCGCATCGGCGGCTATTGGGCCGTGGAGGGCGAGCTGCCGCTCGCCGCGCTGATGGGCGGACTGCGCGCGCGCGATCAGCTGTACTACCTGCCCGTGCTCGGCGAAGATCGCGGCCTGCGCTTTGCGCCGTGGCGGCCGGGCGGCGCGATCGCGGCCAACCGCTTCGGCATTCCCGAACCGGTCGTCGCCGCCGGGGAACTGCTCGCGCCGGCGGATCTCGACGTCGTGCTCGTGCCTCTGCTCGGCTTCGATCGCCGTGGCCATCGGCTCGGCTTCGGCGGCGGATGGTACGACCGCAGCTTCGCCTTCCTCGCCAGCCGCTCCGACGTCGGCAAGCCGGTGCTCGTCGGCGTGGGTTATGCGCTGCAGGAGATCGACGCGATCGATGCGCAGCCGTGGGATGTGCGGCTCGACTACGTCGCGACCGAGCGCGAACTGTTCGATTTCACCGCGCCGGTCGAGAGCCTCTGACGCCACGCACGGGCGGACGCTCGCGCGAAAACCCGCTACGCTCGCCGCTTTCCACGCCGACGGCCTCCCAAGATGCGCTACTGGCTCATGAAGACCGAACCCGACGTGTTCTCGATCGACGACCTCGCGCGCGTCGGGACCGAGCCGTGGACGGGCGTGCGCAACTATCAGGCGCGCAATTTCATGCGCGACGGCATGGGCAAGGGCGATGGCGTGCTGTTCTACCACTCGAGCTGCGAGGTGCCCGGCGTCGCCGGCATCGCCGAGGTCGCGAGCGCCGCCTATCCGGACCCGACCCAGTTCGATCGCAAGAGCGAGTACTACGACGAAAAGAGCACGCGCGAGGAGCCGCGCTGGATGCTCGTCGACGTCGCATTCAAGCGCAAGCTCAAGCGCACGATCACCCTCGCCGAACTCAAGGAACAACCGCGCCTGGACGGCTTCTCGCTGCTGCAACGAGGCAACCGCTTGTCGGTGCTGCCGGTGACGAAGGCGCAGTGGGATGCGATCCTGTCGCTCGAGTGACGCGGTGCTCCCTCGTTCGCGTCGCCCGAGGTGAGCGGCGCGCGCGAACCGCGTACCATCCGCGACCTCGACCCCAGCCTGCGGAGCACGCGATGAGCCAGGACGAACAGAAGCGCCTCGCGGGGCGCGCCGCGATGCGCTACGTCGAAGACGGCATGATCGTCGGCGTCGGCACCGGCTCGACCGTCGCCCACTTCATCGATGCGCTGGCCGAACGGCGCGCGAACATCGAGGGTGCGGTGTCGAGTTCCGAACAGTCCTCGCGCCTGCTCAAGGAGCGCGGCATCCCGCTGCTCGAGCTCAACGCGGTCGGCGACATTCCGCTCTACGTCGATGGGGCCGACGAGTGCGACGGCCACAAGTGCCTGATCAAGGGCGGCGGCGCCGCACTCACGCGCGAGAAGATCGTCGCCGCGGCCGCGCGCCGCTTCGTCTGCATCATCGATCCGGCCAAGCGCGTCGACGTACTCGGCCGCTTTCCGCTGCCGGTGGAAGTGATCCCGATGGCGCGCAGCTATGTCGCGCGCGAAATCGTCAGGCGCGGCGGCCAGCCGGTGTGGCGCGACGGCGTCGTCACCGACAACGGCAACTGGATCCTCGACGTGCACGGCCTGCGCATCACCGCGCCGGTCGAGCTCGAGCGCGAACTCAACCAGATCGCGGGCGTCGTCACGGTCGGGCTGTTCGCGCAGCGCCCGGCCGACATCGTGCTGATCGGCGCCGAGGAGATGCCCTGATTGACCATCCCGCGGCGGCCGTGCTCCCATGCATGACTCGGCCTGGGATCGGGTCGACCTCGACGGAGACCGCTGCATGACCGCCGCCTTCGTGCACCGCCTGCCCCGCCGCCTTCTTGCAGCGGCGCTCGCCGTCGGCCTGCACGGCGTTGCGACGACCGCCGAGGCGACGCAGGCGCTGCAGGGACCGCAGCTGCGCACCGATCCGGCGCGCCGCATCTTCAGCAGCTTCACTTCGAACCGGCCCGCCCCGCAACGGCCTTCCGCGCCGGGCGCGGTGCTGCCGGTGACGAACTGCGCCGAAGACGGGCCGGGCAGCCTGCGGGCGGCCATCGCCGTGGCCGAAGACGGCGACACCGTAGACCTCAGCCAGCTCGCGTGCTCGCGCATATCGCTGCGCACCGGCGGGATCGAGATCGACGTCGACAGCCTCACCCTCAGGGGGCCCGGTCGCGACCGGCTGGTGATCGACGGTACCCGCTACGACCGCGTGCTCGTGCATCCGGGCAA
>NZ_JBQCFP010000090.1:0-5333 GCF_051958935.1 Dokdonella sp.
GTGCCGAGCTTCTCGGAAGTCCGTCGCGAAGGCTTCGACGCCGAGCGCTGGAACCGCCTACATCCGGAAGCGCCGCAGCGCGTGCCGTACGTCACCGGCCTGCTGGCGGATCGCCAGGGTCCGGCCATCGCCGCCACCGACTACGTGCGCGAATACGCCGACCAGGTCCGCGCGTTCATGCCGCACGGCAAGCGCTACGTCGTGCTCGGCACCGACGGTTTCGGCCGCAGCGACACGCGCGCGAACCTGCGTTCGTTCTTCGAAGTCGATCGTTGGTGGATCGCGCACGCGGCGATCGCCGCGCTCGCCGCGGACGGCCAGATGAACCCCGAGGACGTCGCGCGCGCGATCAAGCAGTACAAGCTCGATCCGGACAAGCCGAATCCGTTGACGGTGTGACGCAGGGCGTATTCGAGGCACGGCCGCATTTTGCGTAGGGTGGGACGCAGCGGCGCGGCGGCACATCATGGAGCGACAACGCACGACCGCGAGCCCCACCGATTGCCACGCAGCGGATCGCTCGGTGAGACTCGCGGCCGGGCGCCGCGTCATTCCCGCCGCGGCCGCGCCGCTGCGTCCCACCCCACGGATTGCGGTGGGCTCGCCGATCCGTGAAGCGCAGCCGACCGGCCCGCGCGGTTCGCATTGACGGCGTGGCGCGCGCGCTTCGATCATCCGCCGATGATGCTTCTACGCCGCCTGTTCCTCGCCTTCGTCCTCGTGCTCGCCGCGGCGAGCGCGGCCGCCCAGTCACCCGACGCCGGCAAGTTGCTCGACGAGGCGCGCCAGCGCATCGCCGACGCGCGCAAGCAGCTCGAGGGCCGCGACGTCGACGACGCGACGTTGTCGCAGATGCGCGACCAGATGGGCGCGGTCGACACGCACGCGAACACGCTGCTCGGCGAGCTCGCGCCGAAGTTCGATGCGGTCGCCGCACGCATCGAGCAGCTCGGCCCCGCGCCCGCCAAGGGAGGCGAGGCGCGCGACATCGCGGTGCAGCGTGCGGAGCTCGAGAAGGAACGGAACGCGCTCGATGCCGACATCAAGCGCGCCAAGTTGCTCATCGTCGACAGCGGCCAGGTCGTCGCGCAGATCGCCGACGTGCGTCGCGCGAACTTCCAGGCGCGCCTGTCGCAGCGAACGCCGTCGCCGCTGACGCCGGCGTTCTGGCACGCGATCACCGGCAACCTCGATCGCGACCTCGCCGGCGCGCGTTCGCTGCTCGCCGACCTCGGCGCGGGCGTGCGCGCCGCGTTCGTCCCCGACAACCGCGTCGCCAGCCTCGTCGGCATCGCGATCGGCGCGTTGCTGGTCCTGCTCGGGCGCTGGTGGGTCGAACGCGTGCTGCTGCGCTGGACCGCCGATCGCGTGCCGCACGGTCGGCTGCGCCGGTCCGCGCTCGCGGTCGCTCTGGTCGTCACGACGACGCTGCTGACCGGTCTCGGCGCGCAGGTGATCGTGACCGCGCTCGACTGGCACGGCGTGTTCGGCGACGACGCGCGCGCATTCGCGCGGTCCATCGTCAGCGCAGTCGTGTTCGGCAGCTACGTGACCGGCCTCGGCCGCGCGCTGCTCGCTGCGGCGCGCGCTTCGTGGCGCCTGCCGCCGGTCTCCGACGGCGTCGCCGTGCGCCTGCGCCACTGGCCGCTGCTCCTGGGTGGCGCGGTCGCGTCGAGCGTGCTGGTCAAGCACTTCAACGAAATCGCCGGCACGAGCCTGTCGGCGACGATCGCCGGCAGCCTCGTCGTCGCCCTCATGTACGCGCTGCTGATCGGCTGGGGCCTCGCGCGAGCGGCGGGCGCGCCGGACGGCGACATCGCCGGGCACGGCGAGCGCGTGCCGCGCCCGGTCTGGGTCGGTGTCGCGATGTCGCTGCTGTGGGTCGGTGTCGTGCTCGCGATCGTCGCCGCGCTCAGCGGTTACGTGGCGCTCGCGCACCAGGTCGCGCGCCAGATGGTCGGCCTCGGTATCGTCGCGGCGACGTTCTACCTCGTCGTGCACGTGGTCGAGGACCTCTTCGCGGCCGCGCTGTCGTCGCGCGCGAACTGGATGCGACGCACGCTCGGCCTCGACCAGCGCGTGCTCGACCAGGTCGCGGTGCTGAGTTCGGGCGTGTTCCGCGTGTTCGCGCTCGCGATCGCGCTGTTCGCCGCGCTGGCGCCGTTCGGCACCGAGCCCGGCGACCTCGTCTCGCAGCTCGGCCGCACCGCAGCCGGCCTGAAGATCGGCCAGATCGAAGTGACGCCGGTCGCGGTGTTCGGCGCGCTCGCCGTGCTCGTGCTCGGCATCGCGGCGATCCGCGCGCTGCAGCGCTGGCTGCTCGTGAGCTACCTGCCGACGACGCGCATGGATCCTGGCATGCGCAGTTCGATGACGACCCTGCTCGGTACCGCGGGCATGGTCGTCGTCGTCGCGTTCGCGCTGTCGGCGCTCGGCCTCGGACTCGATCGCATCGCCTGGGTCGCGAGCGCGCTCTCGGTCGGCATCGGCTTCGGCCTGCAGGCGATCGTGCAGAACTTCGTGTCCGGCCTGATCCTGCTGGTCGAGAGGCCGGTCAAGGTCGGCGACTGGGTCGTGCTCGGCGACGCCGAGGGCGACATCCGCCGCATCAACGTGCGCGCGACCGAGATCCAGATGGGCGACCGCTCGACCGTGATCGTGCCCAACTCCGAGCTGATCACCAAGAGCGTGCGCAACGTCACGCTGGCCAATGCGGAAGGCCGCGTGCGGTTCCGCGTGCCACTGCCGCTCGACAGCGACCCAACGCGCGTGGTCGGGATCATCAAGGATGCATTCGCCGCGCATCCGGGCGTGCTGCGCGAGCCGGCGCCGAACGTGCTGCTCGACAGCATCGAGAACGGCCAGCTCATGTTCATCGTGGTCGGCTTCATCGCCAACCCGCGCCAGGCCGGACAGGTGCGCAGCGACCTGCTGCTCGACATCCTTGCGCGCCTGCGCGCCGAGGGCATCGCACTGTCGGCGCCCTACCAGGTCAATCTCGGCCGCGTCGGCGAGGCGGACGCGGCGGGGCCGCCTAGCCCCGACGCCTGACGCGCACCACGCGAAACCCGGAAACGACGCCGCCGGCACGAGGCCGGCGGCGGGTAGAGCAGTGCAGCGGACGGATTACTGCGCGGCGTCCTTGAGCTTCTTCAGCGCGCGCACCTTGACCTTCACGCTCGCCGGCTTGGCCGCGAACCAGCGCTCTTCCTTCGTGAAGGGGTCGATGCCCTTGCGCTTCGGCTTGGCGGCCACGGCGACCGCGGAGATCTTCAGCAAGCCCGGCAGCGTGAACACGCCGGCGCCCTTCTTGTGCAGCGAATTGGCGACCGTCTGCTCGAGCGCGGCGAGGACGGCGCGGACACCCTTGGTCTCGACGCCGCTCTGCTCGGCCAGGTGCGCGACCAGGCCCGACTTGCTCAGCGGTTCGGTAATCGGCTTCGACGCGCTCTTCTTGCCGGCAGCCGGCTTCTTGGATGTAGCCATGGTTTTCGTTTCTCCGTGGGGGTAGCGCGGCGCAGTACACGCGCCGCTGGGCCTAGCGTATCCGTTTTTTCGGGTTTGCGCGCAAGGAGGCCTTGAAACAGGCGCTTTGTGCGCCGCGACGTGCATCCGGCGCGGGAAAATGCGGGGTTTGCGCCGCCGTCATTCGGCCTTCTGCCCCGGCGTGAAGAACGGGATCGGCGTGCCCGCATAGATCGCCTCGGGGAGCTTCCCGTCCCAGCGCTCGGCCTTCACGCGTTCGACTTCGATGCGGCGCAGTTCGAGCACCTCCTTGCTCTTGGCGAGGGCGTCGTTCTGCACGCGCAACGCATCGGCCTGCGCGTTCGCGGCCTTGATCGTCGCGTACGCCTCGCCATCGGCCTTCGCCTTCAGCGCATTCGCCTCCGCCTCGGCGACGGCGACCTTCTGCTTCTGCTCGGCCTCGACCGTCTTCACCTTGTTCTCGGCGGCGAGACGCAGCTGTTCCTGGGTGACCTTCTCGTTGATCGCCGCCATGTACTCGGGCGAGAACGCGAAGTTGCGCATGTCGATGTTGATGACCTGCGCGCCGTACACCTCGAGCTTCTGCTTGAGCGCCGTATTGATGTCGGTCGATACCTGCGAGCGCTTGGCGATGAGGTCGGGCGCGTTGTACTTCGCGGTGACGGCCTTGAACACTTCCTGCGTCGCGGTCTGCACGTACGAAGACAGGTCGCCGTCGTGGCTGTACTTCTCGTACACCTCGGCGACGCGGTCGGTGATGATGCTGTAGCGCACGGTCAGGCTCACCTTGACCGGCTGCTGGTCGCTCGTGCTGCCGTCCGCGTTGTCGATCTGCGCCTGTTCCGCGCGGATGCTGAACAGCGCGAGCCGCTGCCACGGCATCACCACCGCGAGTCCTTCATTCTCGATGCCGCGGATCGCACCGAACTGCGTCAGCACGCCGCGCGAGCCGGTCGGCACTTGGCGGAACGGCCAGAACGCCGACAGCAGCAAGCCGAGCACCGCGACGACGACGACGTCACGCACCACCTTCTCGAGCAGCCAACGCCCCTGGGCGTCCTGGTAACGCGCCATCTGATCCCCTCCCCGGATGATCGCGGCGACGACGTGCCGCCGCGCGGCGCGCAGTCTGCGGCACGCGATCGGATGCGGGCAAGCGCGGCGTGCGGGAACGCAGACCCCGTGAAAATCATCGGCGCTTCGCTGCGGCGCGCGATGGACATATTCTCCGGACTGGAGCCCGACACAGGTAGCCTGGATGCGCAGTCGCACCGCCCGTTCGCTCGTCGCAGCGCTGATTGTCGCTGCCGGTGCCATGGGATATTCCTGCCTCCGGAACCCGTCTCCAGCGGGTCCTTCCAGGTCGCCTTCCGCAGCGCCTGCGCCCGTTGCGGCAGCAGAACCCGGGCGGCGAACACCGGCCGATGCGCCGAAGGCAGCCGCGACGCACACCGTGTCGGACCCGAGATCCCGGTATTTCGACGGCGTGCATGACTACGCGCAGCTGATGAAGAAAGTGAAAGCGGCAGGCAACGATGCCGACGCTCACTACGCCAGGATGAGCGCGGCAGGTTTGTGCGAACTATCGGACGCGCAACTCGACCGAGGGTTCGCGCGGAAAAAGCAGCGCGAAGGGGCTTCACCCGAAGCCGAAGCTTCGTTCGAGGCATACAAGACCTACCGTCGCCGGTTCTGCAAAAGTTGGGACGGGCGAGCTCAACCGGTCGATGCAACGCTACCGTGGGTTGCGCCGATAGGATAAGGACGAGCTATGGCACGAAGGGGTCGACCTGGGCTTTCCGATGCCCAGAAGCAGGATGTGTGGCAGCGGTGGAAATGCGGTCAAT
>NZ_JBQCFP010000091.1:0-2616 GCF_051958935.1 Dokdonella sp.
TCCATCCTCACTGCGGCGCCGAAGGCGCTCGCCCTCGGCCTCACCCTCGCGCTCGGCGCGTGCACGGTCGGCCCCGACTACGTGAAGCCCGACACCGCCGCGCCGGCCGAGTTCGCGCGTGCCGATGCCGCCACCGATGCGGCCGCCGTTCCCGCGCCCGACGATGCATTCTGGGCGCGCTTCGGCGACGCCGAACTCAACGCGCTCATCGAGCAGGCGCTCGCCGCGAACAACGACCTCAAGGTCGCGCTCGCCCACTACGAGCGCGCCAACGCGGAACTGCGCAGCGCGAAGTTCGACGCACTGCCGGTGATCACCGCGAGCGCGAACGGCCAGGACATCCGCTCCAGCGCCGACCAGCTGCCCGGCGTGGACCGCGACGGCCGCGACACGAAGAGCTACGACGCCGGCATCGGCGCAAGCTGGGAACTCGACCTCTTCGGCCGCATCCGCCGCTCGATCGAAGCCGGTCGCGCCGATGCGGCCGCGAGCGCGGCCGACCTCGCCGCCGCGCAGGTCGCGATCGCGGGCTCCGTCGCACGCACCTACGTCGAGCTGCGCGGCCTGCAGGAACGCCTGCGCGTCGCGCAGGACAACGCCTCGAACCAGCGCGAGACCCTGCAGCTGGTCGACGCCCGCGTCGACGCGGGCGGCGGCACCGACTTCGACAGCGCGCGTGCGCGCGCACAGCTGGAAACCACCGACGCGCGCGTGCCCGCGCTCGAGGCGCAGATCGCCTTCGCGATGCATCGCCTCGCGGTGCTCACGGGCCGCACGCCCGGCGCATTGATCGACGAACTCAAGTCGCCGGGCGCATTGCCTGCGCTGCCCGAACGCCTCGACGCCGGCACGCCGGGCGAGCTGCTGCGCCGCCGGCCCGACGTTGCCGCCGCCGAACAGCGCCTGCACGCCGCGACCGCACGCGTCGGCGTCGCCACCGCCGACCTGTTTCCGCGCTTCACCCTCGGCGGCCTGCTCGGCACCCAGGCGGCCAGCACGGGCTCGCTGTTCGAACGCGACAGCGAAACGCATTTGCTCGCGCTCGGCGTCGACTGGTCCTTCCTCGACGTCGGCCACGTGCGCGCGCGCATCGCCGCGAGCGGCGCCGACGCGGAAGCCGCACTCGCGCAATACCGCCAGAGCGTGCTGCTCGCGCTGGAGGACACCGAGAACGCACTCGTGCGCTACGCCAAGGCACGCGCCGAAGACGCCCAGCTCGAGCGCGCCGCCACCGACAGCGCCGAAGCCGCGCGCCTCGCCCGCGTCCGCTACGAAGCCGGCGCCGCCGGCCTGCTCGACGTGCTCGACGCCGAACGCAGCCGCCTGCAGGCCCAGGACGCATTCGCCGACGCGCGCACGCGCAGCGTCACCGGCGCCGTCGCGCTCTATCAGGCCCTCGCCGGCGGCTGGCCGCAGCACGTGCCGCAGCGCGAGGGCATCGCGCAGCGCTGAGGCACCGACTCCCGCCCTCGCGTTCCTCCGTTTCGCCCCTCGCGCATGGTACGCCTCTCCCGCTCGCGGGAGAGGCCGCCGCGCGACGCGGCGGGTGAGGGCCTCCGGAGCGTACGCCTACGAAGCCGTCGACGCTCCGCCAGAACCGCAACCGCCATCGACGGAGCCCGCCGGATCGCGCTCCCCGCGTCACCCTCCGGGCTCCCCGCTGCAACCCCGCCGCCGGGTCCTCCAACCGAAGGCTACGGAACTCGACATGCCACGCTCGACGCTCGACGCGCCAGGCGCCGGACGCGAACGCCCGAGCGCCGAGATCGAACGGCCAAAGCGCAGGCCTCGAACACCGAGCTCCGAGCTCGGACGGCAAAGCTCAGGGCTCGATCGGTCGAGCGCCGAACTCGAAAGGCGGAGTTCCGATCTCGAAAAGTCGAGCTCCGAACTCGAAGGTCCGAGTTGCGAATCCGAAAGGTCGAGCTCCGGGAGGAGAGCGCCGAGCGTCGTGCTCGAAGTGCGAGGCCCTGCGCTCGTCCCTCCACGCCCGGAACTCGACCCTCCACCCGCGAAACTCGACCTTCCGGGCAACGAGCGCCGAGGGCGCCCGGGAAAGCCAGATCCCCAGGGCTCCGGGCTTGCCGATCGCAGAGAAGCCGGAACGGACTCCTGACCCAACGCCGCCATTGCCCGTTACGCTCGTACGTCCAGATGTGTAACCTGTTACGCCTTCACATACGGGATGTTGCGCGGCAGGGCGGACTCTATCGCGAGCCGACCGGTGCCCCAGGTGATTGATGTCGCACGGGAAATCATCTTGACCGGCAGGGGCGAGGACGAGCACGATGCCGCGCAACGCCCCGATTTCGGGGTCTATTTGTAGTTTGCGGCATGCCGATTGAGCGAATCGACTCGGAAGATGATCTTGTCGCAGCCTCGGCCGAAGCCGGACGACTTCTTCAGCTCATTCAAGATTACTGCGCGTCTCAGGATCGAACGCATGTTGACTACCCCGAAGCCAAGGTAAGGTTTCCGCGTGGATTCATTCGTACAGCACTTACCCAGCGTCATCGCCTTGCATTCATTGAGAATCGGGCGCTGCGCGGCAACCTCGCGTACACGCTCATCCTCTCGGATACGGTTCTCTGGCTATCGCTTCGCACCGACGTCTGG